>JBCBFT010000092.1:0-28196 GCA_038527485.1 Bacteroidota bacterium | reverse complement strand
AAGAAGCATAATCCATGGCACGCATTTATGAAATTCGTATTCGAAACTTCAAGGTATTTGGGGAGGAACAGATTTTTGAAATAAGGGGTAAGCACCTGCTTATTTATGGTGAAAATGGAAGTGGGAAGTCTTCTCTCTTTTGGGCCTTGTATACCTTCCTACAGAGTAGTCTTACAGAAAAAGATGTAGCCAAGTACTTCAATCGAAAGCACCCTGAAAGTTTACTAAATCTCTATATTCCTGATGAAGACGGGTATATAGAGTTAATCCTGGATGATGATCCTACACAGGTTTATCGTTTATCTTCTAAAGACCTTGATTCACGGCAGGAGCCTTTTATTAGTGGAAATCTTTCAAGTGATTTTATCACCCACCGTCTACTATCCAATTTTTATAATTATCGCAATTCAAGGGAGATTGATCTCTGGCCTGTATTTCGGAAAGATATTTTGCCCTATACTTTTGATTCTGCGGGTGCTAATTTAGCAGACTTATCACAGTATTTAGAAAATAACCAACCTTATCCCCGAGCGTCAGATATTTCTGATCAACTTCTTCCAACCTATGAGGAGGAGGTATCTGATTTTGAGAATAGATTAGCAGAGTTTAATACAGAATTAGATGGATTAATTCAGGATATAAACGGTAAAGCCACTCTGTACTACGATGAGCACTTTAACAATCAAGAGGGAAACATCAAAATTACGCTGTCTCTAGTAACCCCTATGGATTACGCTCCCTTGAAGTTGACAAGAAAATTAGCTGAGACTGAGGAAGAGTTGATTTATCCAGATGCCAAAGTATTAAATCCCCCATTTATCCGTCTTGTCATTGAACAAAAGGTAGGAAAGGAATTTATGGAGATACCGCGCCCTCAGTCATTTTTAAATGAGGCGAAGTTGACGGCCATTGCATTATCCATTCGATTATCGGTTTTGAATGATAAACCCAATACTGAATTTCAAATACTGGCGCTTGATGACTTATTGGTCAGCCTAGACATGGAGCATAGAGAGGAGGTTTTAGATATAATTTTTCGAGAGTATTCAGATGATTATCAATTGCTCATCCTGACCCACGATCGTAGCTTTTTTCAATTTGCTCGTAAGTATATCCAAATGAACCATCTTTCGCAGCAATGGCTACAACTGGAAATGTATGAAAGAATCTCGGACAATAGCGGGCCTGTGGTAAAAATGGCAAAGGAGCCTTTTGCAAAGGCTCTACAATTCTACAGTGATCATGAGTATGCGGCCTGTGGAAATCACTTGAGGAAATCTGCGGAACAGTTTTTACAGAATTTTCTCCCTAAAAGATTCCAATTAAGTCCGAGAGGACACCAAATCACAAGTTTAGGTAAACTTATCGAGAAATCTTGTGAATATGCATCGGATACTGGCTTCCCATTAGAACTCTTCAAAGAATTAGAGATACATCGAGATACTTTTTTCAACCAAGACTCGCACTACAACCCAAATTCAAATTCCTTTCGAAAGGAATTAAAACGAGGGATAAAGACATTAGAGAATCTTTACAGGCTAAAAAATAAAATCATTATACATGTCGACGAGATATTAAAAATCAAGTTCTTTTTGGAGAATGGAGACGATTATGTATTTCATTTTCTTCTTAGAGATGACCTTAGGCTTTTAAAAGATCATTCTGGAAAGACAAGTAGCTTTGGGAAGCTACGTGGAGAGATTGTAGGTTATCAAAAAAATGGTGGAGAATTGGTGAAGTATCAATATTCCTATAAGAATAAGACATTGAAAGAAGTATATTTTGAGCTTTCGGGCACGCTTAAGGATTATACACGCGAAAATGTTCTGACTGTAGAAAACATTGAATCCTCATTTATTTCTAGTGCTGGCAAAGGACTAAATGATCTAAAGGAGTATTAAAAGTTATGAAAGGAACCTCGCTTTCCTGCACATACAGCAAGACTTTGGTTTCTTCTATCTCTTCTATGAAATAGGGATTCTTGAGGCTCCCAGCATATATCCAATCTACGGAGTGCCCTAGTAGTTCCTCCAACTTATCAAGAAGGGTCCATAGGTTATCCAGGAAGTTTTCTGCGGTGATGGCTTCCTCTTTCCATTCATATAGAAAGTCTATGTCTGAATCCTTTCTAAAGTGAGGCGTAAGCACCGATCCAAATACCCATAACTTTGATACATGGTGCTTCCTGCACAATGCATGGATCTCTTTGAAATGAGATTTGAGGAGTTTAGGGATTTTGGTTTTTCATTTAGCTAATGATACGAAAAATCTGGGAATTGGGTGAGAATCTATTTACCAATACAAAACTTACTAAATATATTCCCCAACACCTCGTCCGTACTAATCTCCCCCGTGATCTCCCCAATGTGATGCAACACCGTCCGTATATCGATCGCCAACAAGTCCCCACTCACCCCAAAGTCCATGCCCTGCGCGACCTCGTCCAAGGCTCCCTTGGCTTTCTCCAAGGCTGCCAAATGCCGTGCATTAGAGATGATGGCCTGGCTGCCATTGCTGTGGGCGAAGCGACGAACCGACTGCACCATATGCTGCTGCAAGGCCTGGAGAGAAGCCCCCTCCTTGGCAGAAATGAAAAGCAGGTTTTCTTTCTGAGGTACAAACGAAGCAGAAATTAGATCGATTTTGTTGCCCACGAGGAGGATGTGCGTCTGCTCGGGTAAACCGAGCGAGTCGATGTACTGCTGGGCCTGATCAGGAGACTCCGTCTGTAGGTCGAAGAGGTAGATGACCAAGGCAGCTTTCTGCGCGAGCTTGAGCGAACGACTTACGCCCTCTTTTTCGATGATGTCCTCGGTCTCGCGCACGCCCGCCGTGTCCTGTAGCCTGAACTCGATCCCCTCGATGATGACTCTGTCCTCGACGACGTCTCGCGTGGTACCCGGTATGTCCGAGACAATGGCGCGATCGTCGCGCAGCAAAGCATTGAGTAAGGTGGACTTGCCTGCGTTGGGCTTGCCTAAGATGACGGTGGGGACCCCCCGCTTGATGGCATTGCCCAAGGTGAAGCTGTCAATCAAACTGCCGAGTTTTTGTTGCATCTCGGAGATGAGCGCCGACAACTGCGTGCGATCCGCAAACTCGACATCCTCTTCCCCGAAGTCCAATTCCAATTCAATGAGGGAAGTGAAGTCCAGCAACTGCGTACGCAGTTTTTTCAATTCGTCCGAAACCCCGCCCCGCATCTGATTCATGGCCAACTGATGCGCCCCCGCCGAAGTCGAAGCAATCAAGTCTGCGACGGCCTCCGCTTGCGCCAGGTCCATGGAACCATTGAGGTAGGCCCGCTGGGTAAACTCGCCAGGCAAAGCCAAACGCGCCCCCGCCTGCTGCAATAATTGGATGACCTCCTGTAAGATGTAACTCGACCCATGACAAGAGATCTCGACGGTGTCTTCCTTGGTGTAGGACTTCGGTCCGCGAAATAAACTCAATAAGACATCATCCAAGATCTGCTCCCCCTTCATCAGATGCCCATAGACCAAACTACGCCCAGGTAATTCTCCCAAAGGCTTCGAAAAAAGCTTTCCCGCAATCGCAATCGCCTCTGGTCCCGACAATCTCACTACGCCCAAAGCCCCTACCCCCGCAGGCGTAGACAGTGCCACAATTGTATCATCCCATTGATTCATGACACAAATATACAGAGTTCATTGTTCAAAGGGTACTGGATCTTCGATCCACAGGTTTCATAAAAAATGTTCCTGGATACATATGACTTGTAAACAGTGAACATGCCTAATCCTTAATTTTGGTAAACTTCTGTACCCGAATCTCCTCATTGATGCGAAGACGTATCACATAAGTTCCTGCACGGAAGTTACTGACATCCACTTGAGTAATGATGGCATTGTCTCTCGTAGTAAAGTCCTTCAACCTTCTCCCTTGTAGATCAAAAATCTCTACCTCTATGGGCACACGGGAAAGAGGGTCTGGCTTGATCAAGATGAAATCCTCCACAGGATTGGGATAAACAAGAAATTCTTCAAATAGCTCAGGATTGCAAATACTTTGGTCCGTGGTATCTACAAGGATGCGTACCCGAGAGGTCTGAACCCCATTTTCATACCTTACGGCCGTCTGTAACACCTCATCACAATAGTAATCGTAAGTGTCACGGATCGCGAATATTCTATCTTGATATTCTCCCAAAGAATCTACCCACGTTCGAAAAGTCGTTTCTACCTTTACTTCTCGCAGCACCTCATCCTCTATATATGTGTACTGGATTAGGCTTAGCCCTCGATAAACCCCTAAATCAGGCTCGTAAAGCACCAATCGATCAGATCGAGTCAAGCGCCCCAACGCATCATATTCTTTCTCTTCCGCATAAAAGTCTTCCCACTCATCAGCAGCATTTCGTACCTGACGCCAAAGACGCACAAGTCTTCCCTTACTGTCAAACGCTACTCCTTCCAAAAAGCCCACCTCCCAATTTATATCTAAGCTTAAGATCTCTATCCCGTTCAAGGTATCAGTCAACGTACTGTAGTTCGTCTCCCAATTTTGCAGATCCTCATTCCATTCATATCCTTTCGTATGTACCGTATCGCCTGCATAGTCGACCGTCTCGCGCTTCAACTCCTTCCACCGATCAGTCGGTTCATCCCAAACAAACCTCACCCGTTCTTTCAGTTGTCCCTTCCTATTATAGCTGTAGGTGATGCGAGTGGACGGCATGGGATCTGCGACTAACATGACGGTTTCGATTTCCTCAATAGGTTGACAATCGTCATTGGGTTCATATGTGGTACGTTCGACTACATCGAAATTATCAGGACTCCCCCTTGTGATTTCTGTCAAGTATCGACATCCTTCATCATCCACATAGGACTGTCTACGTTCGATAAAAATAATGGCCTGCTGATTAAAGATGTCTTCCCTTAGTTCCTCATACTGCATGAGACGACCTTGATCATCATATGTATAAGTTCCTGCAAGGCGCGAACTGTCAAATGGAAAACCTGCCTCAGTCAATTCATAACTAGATAAATCAAAGGACAAAGGTCTTCCATCTGGCCTAATGGCATTGGCTCGAATCGCTATTCGCCTTGTGGAATCGAAGAACCGAAATGTCGTATCTCGATAGGTAGCTACATTCTCCGTAAAATCATGATAGGTTCGGATTACCCGCCAGGTTTTCTGCCATGCTCTTGATCTGAAACTTTCCGTAACGCGTCCCAATTCACGTCCAAAGGCATCGCGCTCAAAGGATATCCTCGTCTTAGGTACCCAAGATGATGTCGAATCATCCCAATTCTCATCGATCCTGACATAGTCAAAATTGGGAAAGAAATAAAGATTCTGGCTGTAGATCGTACAGGCCAGCACAAAGCCCGAAAGGAAAATGAGTAGCGTTCTTTTCATGATGTGTGATTTAAGATATACCTCAAGCGAGTGAGGCTCAATTACCTGTCTCAAAATATACGGTCATCTCTACTGTGATGCTCCTGTGCCTCCCTCCTTCATACAAACTGCCCGTACTCGGATCGGGATTCCCAACCACGTTGAGGACACCCACATTGTAGAAGGCGCCAAATCCCACCAGTCCATAGCCCGTAGGCCAGTTCATCGACAGCCCAAAGGGAAGGTTCAAATAGATGGGATTCAGTTTGACCTCTTCACCATCCGTCGTAAAACCTGTTTGAGTAAATCGATACCCCAAGATGTACCCGATCTTGGGATAAATAGGCCAAATGCGAGGCCCTACCTTGACGTCCATTTCGACACTAAAATTGCCTACATTCTGATTGTCCCCCCAATCGCGCATGACGACAGGTAAGTTGGGAAAACCCTGACCGTCCCCATCCTTATAATTAAGATTTAGCCCCAACTCGAAGCCACTAGCCTCTTTGTAACTAGCATAATGGAGCCCAAATTTCCCCGTCGTAAAGGCAGAAGGAGCCAAAGCCAATCCATCGGCCTGCGTCAGATAATTGATATCCGTGGCAAAATGCATACTGAAATACTTCTGAGCAGAAAGCCCAGTCCAACTTGCCAACAATATGATACAGAGGAGCCCGTTTCGCATAGGTTTCATTTTTTACGCACAGATAGACAACAAGAGGTAATCCCAAACTGTGCCTTACAAGATACAAAGAGGTGAGGGATTTTAAAGGAAGAAAAATGAGGGGAGGTTTTGTAGGAATTTACAGAAAACCAGAGGGAGAAATGCAACATGCGCTGCATGGTACTTCCCCCATACAGCGCACTTTATGAAACGCCCTCATCTCAGATAGAGTCGATATTCCTATTATTTCATCCCCT
This sequence comes from Bacteroidota bacterium, assembly GCA_038527485.1. GTDB lineage: Bacteria > Bacteroidota > Bacteroidia > J057 > J057 > JALEFZ01. The sequence goes on along the minus strand of JBCBFT010000092.1, from coordinate 21,911 downwards.
TCATCAGGTTTTCTTCAAATGTACGATGTTCTGTTGCCCACTCAGGTACTTCTACACTTGGGATGGCCGTACTCATCATAGTTAGCGTTGAATCAGGCGTCGAGCGATCATGAAATTCGCCATACCAATGTTGTGGATTTGCATCAACGGCTTTCTGCAATACGGTTTGATAGTTACTCAGAGAATGACGACAAAAGGGATGGGGGATATAATGATTTTTCACGAAGAAATTCACAAGAAAAGTCATCCCCACATGCTGATAACCGAGGATCTTGGGGGGAAGACTCGGAACAAAATCCTTGTAGTTAGCGATTCTGTATGTCTTCGGTTCAAGTTTATATTGCGTCTCATAGGTACTTTTCCATACAGATCCTCCGACACGCGGACTGGCAAAGGTGTAATTTACAACCTCTAGTGTGGGCAAGGATACCGCCAGATCTAACGCCAGCAGAGAACATAAAGCGCCTCCCAGGCTATGCCCGGTAACGATCACTTTTTTTATCCCTTTCATGGAGGAGATTTTCTCCATGATCTGCTGCTGCATGGATGCCGTCATGTTGTTTCCTGTTTCTGTATAAATACTGTTGAAGCCAGAGGCCACTCCTACGTCTTTAGGGAAATTCTGTGAGGAATGGAAGGGTTGAAAGTTGACTTTATTTGCCCATAGATCCTCATAGATATCGAGTTTTGATTGCGTCCCTCGAACCGCAACAAGTAGCGTTTGAGGATCTGAAAGAGATTGAAATATGATGCCAAAAGATTCTTCTTCTCCAAAAAAAAAGAAAAAGCGGTCCCAGCCTGTAAATTTTGCTATAGGCTTATAGCCCGTGGGGACTTGAAACGTCCCTTTGTTGTAGAGGGCGTAGGCTGCCAAGACGCCTTCCAAGCAAGCGAGGGTAGTAGCGGGATTTAGCCCGGGTTGGGTCAGGATCTGACCATTTTGTGTGATGATTGAATGTTGCATAATGAAGATGACTTAAGTACCTACACAAAGAGAAAAGTGAAACAACGCCTCCTCCAGATGGTGTCTGGACCATATATCATATATATAGCTTCAGTTACAACCTGAAGGGAGCCCGTTCTATGCATAACGGTCATAAAATGACAAGATCTAAACATATACAGGGCAAGCTACCCAAGATGCTTGCCCTGTACGTACATTCATCGCGTGTGCCCCTCTCTTAGTCTGAAAGAAGGTTCTTGATCACACTGCCTGCCAAAGGAATGGCAACACTAGCTGCTGCACTGGCGATAGCACCGATTGGGAGAAAGGATGCTACTTTTTCATCTGAAGAATCACTACTCACTTCTTTGTAAATCTGATACCCCGCACTGGCAATAACGGGTACGGATTTAACGATTGCCTTCCCAATACTACCAAGGCTGAATCCCAAACTTAAAGACTGATCTGTTTCTTGCACAATCTTGAGACTTGTCTGCTCAATTTCAGTCTGGTCTAAAACAGGAGCTAAAGAAATGGCTCCTGGAGAAGTAAGTAGTGGAATCAAACTATAGTTCCCGTCTCCATCTACGAAAACATGATCGTCACCTCTTGGTGCATGAACATGCAAGACTAGCTGGCCTGGCCTTCCCGAAAGGCCCAAACTTTCGCTACTTCTAAAAGTAAGCGCCTGAAGGCTAGGTGCACGATTGGCACTGTTAATACCCAAAAGAATTGTTTGATTTTTGCTCGTCTCATCTGTACGCGGCATCAATCCTGAGTAGGCAAGCGTAGCAGGATTTTCCTTATTGAACACAACTGCTCCATTAATCGGAGTATCACCCGAACCTGGTGTCCCTGCTACATAAGCGTGTAGCGAAACATCGCTTCCGTTCGTTTGAAGGTTAAAGAGTTGAGGAATAGCTGTCGTCTCATTTAGAATAGAAGCGACCTTAGGTACTAAATTTAAAATACTCATGATTTAAAAATGAATGGGTTAAAGAAAATTGTAAAAAATATGCCCACATGGTGTCTGTAGGACAGTATGTGCAGAGATCTCTACACATGAAAAAAGTCTTATTGTCTCAATATTTTGTCGAATTAAGCCTAGCATCATATATGTATAGCTAGACTGTGTGCCTGTTAAGATCCAATTCACGAAATGGGTGTGTATCCGTATTCCTACTCAAGCAGGACATGACCAAGCATTTAGCTATTTGGCACATTATCGTTGCTTTTTCGTTTATTTCAACATGACCACAAGTAGCAGGAAATGAGAGAAGTTTAATTGGATAAAACGTACATTTTATCGTCAATTTCGAACATACAACACCTTTAGGACTATCGAAATACCTTTTCTTACCTTTGAAAGGAGAAAATTCAAGAAAATCATGTAGAAATAAGGGTCAGTCTTATAAGCGGCTTGTCTCGTGCGTGATCAAGTACATAACTGAATGAAATATGTGGACAGAGAAAAACGAGGAATTTTAAATGATGGTTCGCCCGATCCAGATTTTGAGTTGGGGATCCCCCAGCTCATAACATGAAATTTATTCATACTAACACTTTCAGTCTCTTGTCTTTCGTCTCAACATCTGACTTCTTACTTAATTTGATGAGTAGAACAGACCGTACATACCTCATCGATTGCCGACCTCATCTGACTCATTCTGTCATATAGGCCCTCGGTGTCTGACCAAACTGTTGCTTAAAGGCACGGGAAAAATGGGCTGGGTCTGCAAAGCCTACTTGATAGGCAATCTCCGCAATGCTCCCTCCTTGCTGCTTGAGGAATTCTGCTGCATGTTGGAGACGCATAGATCGGATGAGTTTACCTGCGGTCTGATCGATGAGGCTTCTGAGCTTACGGTTGAGGTGGGTGGGACTCATGGCCAGTTCCTCGCTGAGCATCGCTGCTCCAAACTGCTCATCAGAAAGGTGTGTACGAATGATCTCAAAGACTTTTTGGAGGAATGCCTGATCCACAGGAGTGACACTGACTTCTTCGGGCTTGATGACCAAAGCTTCACTGAAACGCTGACGGAGACGCTGCCGCTGCTCGATAAGATTGGCGATGCGTATGTACATCGTCTCGATTTTGAAGGGCTTCAGGAGATAATCATCTGCTCCCACAACATACCCTTTTTGTTTACTCTCTTCAGAGGCTTTAGAAGTGATGAGAATGATGGGGATATGGCTGGTATGGACGTGTTGACGCAGGCGTTGTACCAGTTCATAGCCGTCCATTTTAGGCATCATAATGTCAGCTAATACCAGATCGGGCAGATGTTCTTTTGCCAACCTAAGTCCTCCTCGTCCATCCACCGCTTCCATGACTTGATAACCCTTCCATACAAGTTGGGCTGTAATCAATTCTCGCACGTCGGGATTGTCTTCGACCACAAGGATGCGGGTTGGATCTGGGTGAAAGGGAGCAGATGTAGGGGCTATTTCTCTATTTTGAGCGTTAGGTAGGGCCGTTGTCATCAACTCCTGGCCAAAAATCGCTTGTGGAAATTCCTCGATATGATCTGGAATGGGAAGTCGAACTTCAAAAGTTGTCCCTTCATCCAGCTGACTTTGAACACTTATCTCTCCTTGATGTAGTTCTACCAATTCCTTCACTAAAGCCAAACCAATGCCCGTTCCAGGTTGGGCTTGGTTTTCACTGCTTTTTGCTTGGTAGAATTGATCAAAGATATAGGGAAGTTCATCTACTCCTATGCCTTTACCCGTATCTTCTACTCTGAAGACCAGATCTTGCTGTTCTTTTTGGACTTTCAGGCTCACCCTGCCTCCTTCTCGTGTAAACTTGATAGCATTAGATAAAAGATTGAACAGGATTCGTTCGACTTTGGGCACATCAAAGGCGGTAAAGTATTCCTGCTCCAAGCTCTCAAAATGTAAGGAGATGCCGAGCTCCAAGGCTTCACTCTCGAAGGCATAGAAAGTCTGCTTACAAAAGGGAATCACATCCAGCCGCATGCGTTCCAGCTTCATTCCACCTGCTTCGAGTTTTGCCAGATCCATGACCTGATTGATGAGATCGAGCAAGCGCTGGACATTGCGATCGACCATCTGAAAGCTTTCTTTCTGCTCTGCACGCGTAAGGATTTGTTGAAGTCGCTCATTTTGGCCCAGAATGAGGCTCAACGGCGTGCGAAACTCATGGGATATGTTAGTGAAGAAACGAGATTTCATGGCATCTATCTCCTGCAGCTTTTCGACTTCTTTCTTCCTTTGTGCTTGCCGAACCTGGGCTTGTTCAAGTTCAAAATTACGCTCACGCAGGATCAGTCGCTGCCTTGCCCGATAGGCAATGAAAACCCCTACACCTACTATGAGTAAGAGTATGCCTCCCACCAAAAGCTGGGTATACAAGGACCTCTGGGCTTGGATTGTAAATTGTAAAAGAGCGTTTTCTTTCGCTTTCTTCTCGCTTTGGTAGACAATTTCGTACCCTTGGAGCGCGCGCGCTGTCGCTTGCTTATCTATACTGTCCTGAACTTGCTGGTATGCATCTAGATATACTAGCGCTTGTGCGGGATCATTTTGTTCGCGTGCGAGCTCTGACAGGATACCCAAAGCAAATTGTTGTCCTTGAAGATCTCCGAAGACGACGGCTGTATCTAGTTCTTGCTGAAAAAAAGGGATTGCCTGATTCAGTTTTCCTTGCTTACGTGCGAGATCTCCTTTCTGATGAAAAAGATGGGTTAGGTCCCAGGGATTCCATTCGTTCAGCAAATCCTCCGCAGCTGCCAGATAAAACCTTGCACTATCATAGGTATGAGAATGATAGATATGAAAATCAGCCAATGCCAGCTGAAACTTCGAGACCATGTATAGATCATTCGATTCTGAAGCCAAATGAAGTCCACGATGTAAATAAAACATGGCTTCTTCTGGACGGTTCTCAATCGCTAAGAGATTCCCTATATTTAGACAGACTTCTGTCACTCCTTCCATATCAGGAATGGCTTCACGTAAAGTCAAGCTTTGAAGATGGGTTTCTAATGCTTTCTCCACGAGTCCTACCTTATCAAACATCAGGGCCAGTTGTGTCAAGGTTGCCCCCTGTTCGTAAGGCATATCCAAGGCATCTTGAATACTCAGTGCTTCATAATAACGTTTGATGGCACTGTCTGCCAATTGAGTAAGTTCATAAATATAGGCCTGATTGCTAAGGCTACGACTGATGCCTATACTGTCCTTCAGTGTCCGAAAAAGTGCTTCTGCACGAGATTGATAGGTAAATGCGGTATAATAATCCACCTCCTGCTCAGCAATGATGGCCAAGTTGAGAGAAGCATGCGCCTCTCCTTTGAGATCGCCCACTGTTTGGGCATCTTTCAGGCTCTCTAAGAGAGAAGATTCAGCTTTGTCATAGGCTTCTTCATGTATATACAGAATACCTAAATTGTTATGAATGGCAACCAATCCTGAGAGGTATCCAGCGGACTGCGCCAATTGCAAGGCTGTATCTAGTGCCCAAAAAGCAGAATCAATTTTTCTTAAGAGGCGAAAACATCTTCCCAAGTTGAGGTAACTGGAGACTTCTAAACTATCTATTTGCAAATGTTGACTTATGCTTAGGGCTTCCTCTGCATACTGTTTCGCCTTTTTCACATCCTTCCGATACGTCTGATAAGCTTGCTGGTTAAGTTGAGAAGCACGGAGTATTTGCGCTTGTTGGGATGATTCATTTCCTATGTAAGCCTGCCCTTGGGTAAGGGTAGTCATGACAAGCCCAAAGATGATCATGAATAGTATGTTATAAATCAGCCTGTTCATATCAAATAGTAGCAAGAGAAGTACATAATCCTGATGCTTAAATAGCTAAAAAAATGGGGCATATGAGGTCGATAGACAGACTGAATGTACCCATAATGGGAGATTTATGATTCTCTCACGTCCCATATGTTTATACCCAACGAATCAAGAGATGCAAAATCTTAGGTAATCCTCCACATTCTATGTTCAAAATACCCCAAAATATGTTGCCTATATCCTAATTTCACTGAAGCAAATACCCTAACCTTGTTGCCATATATTGATCATCTTATCAGACACAAATACCCAAATCATGTCTACAATCGAGAAAACTAATGTCGACATTTCTATGTCCTCTCCACTGACGAGGAAAGATCCTCCCAAGTCAAAACCTACGAGAAGAAGGATCACAGCTAAGAAGCAGATTGTCTCAGATCCAGGCATTTGTCTGGCTCTCAGCATTCTCTGGACTGAGGAAGAAGGTCCTATCTTACCCATTCCCATCAATCAAATCGAACATATGGAGGTGGAAATCAGGCTGAGAAGTAACTTAGAAATTCAAGAAAAACAAGAAGTCTTTAAGTCTAGCTACACCATTACATGTAATACAGGTACCTTCAATTTCGATCAAGACTTCATATTTCTAGTTCCATTTATTGATCCTGCCTATCAGGATGGTCAGCCTCTGTCTCTATACCTGAAAGTTAAGTTCATAGGGAGTGACGAGACTGAATTGTGGGCACCTGAATTTTTGGAAGCGCCCATAGGAGAGAACATCAAAATCGCCAATCAAATTTCATTCTATTCTGATGGTGGCCCTATCAGGACGCAAAATACTGTTCGTATATATAACGATTTAGCTAGTTGCCATGATTTTTGGTTCCATGAGCTGGGCATGACATTTTCGACGGATCTCTGTATCCCCATGACAAAACTTCCCCAAGATACAAAAGTGGAATTTTCATTCTCCTATGCAGATTTTACCTATACAGTCATTTTGTATCCCAACCATAAGACTACGAAAAGTACTCAGGAGTTAGAGGTAAATTGTCTTTTTTGGATTCCTTTTATCCAAAGTAATGGAGCACAAACATCTATTGAGCTTACGTTTAGTCTGATTCCACCTAATGGCCTCCCTGTAGACTCCTCCCCCCCTGTAGCCCGTACAGTCCCCATCGACTCTCTCAACCAAGGCGAACTGGTACTAACCCCGAATGCCTTCCTCTCTCAGTCAGATGCGTAACGCGAGAGGACAAACGCTAATGAAAAAGAGAATAAGCCAAGATGCGCTACACAGTCATTCGACCAAGTAGCGCATCTGGTTAGGTTCTTTTGTATAGGATGGAAGCCCAACATATGCATCTGATCCTACCCGAAGAAGAAAATGGGTACGAGAGAATCATTTCCCCCAACCGCTAATCAGCCGTTTTGATAAACTTAAAGTAGTTGTACACGCCTTCCTTTTGCACCCTTGCGATGTAGGTACCCGGAACGAGATCTGTGATGTCTATTTCCACCAAAAATAACCCCTTCTCAAAATTCCTCACCTTCGCCACTCTCCCCTGTAAATCCATGATCTCCACACTCGAAGGCTTCCGAGAGACTCCGTCAATTTTTACTGTCACACGATCCTGCGCAGGGTTAGGATAAACCGTCAGGGGATTATCAGGTCCGTCTCCACAAGCGGATTTAAGGGATTGATCGACCTGGATGCGACGCCGACTTTGGTTGACGCCATTACGTGTAACAGTTCTCGTACGCAACAAATCATTGCAGTAGTAGTCGTAAGTCAGAGAGGATGTAGAGTTAGCAAACTCATAGCGCCTTTCTGAATCGATCCAACTTCTCTGAGAAACGATCGTATTGACCTGAAGCAAGACCTGGCTTTCTATGTAGTCTTTTTCTAGGATAAAACTCCTTTTATACAGCGCCAAGTCCTTGTCATAGTCCCAAGAACGCGTTTCTTCAATCAGACGATCCTTCTCATCATATGTATGAGTATCCGCATATAAATCCACCCATTCTTCCTCATCCTTCACTTTGTGGGTATTGGAGATCTCACGTCCCAGCTGATTGAAGGTCCGAACAGTCCAAAGCGAAGAAGATTTCTTTTCCTCCAATCGGATGACATCTTCTACAGTTACCGTCAATGAATACGCATGGGCTTCTGTTTCCCAATCATTGGTCATTTCATCCCAAGCATAGGTCAAAACCTGTAGCGTATCTCCCCGCTGACTGTATACCCTTCGCTCTTGCGCTTCCCACAGATCAAGTGTTAGGTCACGCTCATAGCGGATAACTTCAGATAAGCTCCCTGAAGTATAGGTGTAGACGGTGCGTCCTTCAAACTCCCAAAAAGCTCCAGGGTTTGCCCATACCTCTTCTATCTCTTCAAGAATATCACAGTTGGTGTTGCGGATCGTTCGGACCTGTCTGTAAGGCGTACGATTACTCCATCGGCTAACTAAACGGCGAGTTTCACAACCTGAAGCATCGTAGGTATATTCTGTAGTTTGTAAAGAAGTATCCCACAGCCTCTCCTCGGTCAGTACTTCCCCGTTTGTCCCATAAGACCAAGTCCTAAGGGAGTATGAAGAATCATAAGGAATGCCTTCTAAATCCGTTCTGATCGTCTTTGTTTCTGTAAGTAAAGGCCAACCCTCCTCAGTATATTCGAAATTCCTCCATAGGGAGAGTGTCCGGTCAAACTGCGGCTCATAAGAGAAGGTCTCTCTACGGTCTATCTGATCTGAGGTGCCATGATAGGAAAACTCACTGTAATACGTCTGAATCCATTCTCCCTCTTTCAAGGTTTCCGAATAAGCACCTATGTATCTCCCCGCCTCGTCATAGGCAGCCTGATTGCGCCTTTCAGGAACCCATGTACGGGTCTCTGTATCCCACTGCTCTTCGATAGAGTTTTGATTAAATGTCTCTTGGGCAACGAGCGATGGAAGCAAAAGAAAGATCAGAGAAGTAAATTGTAGCGTTCTCTTCATAGTTAAAGCGTTAGGAGTCATGTACAAAAGCAAAGCATATGCTATATATGGAATATTTTCGAAAAATGGTATTTCTGAGTAAGACGACAGATATACTTAGTCATGCGCTCAGCGAATTCGTTTCATTCCCTACGTCATCTTGTAAAGTGCTTATCGTGCTCCCCTTTATCCGTCAACCTTCACAAACTTAAATTCTTGAAATTCGCCTCCTTTTTGTGTTCGAATGATATAGATACCTGGGCTCAGATCCGAAATATCTATTCTGGTAAGAAGTCTGCCGACCTCTATGCTTACAGTTTGGATGCTACGTCCCTGCAAATCCAAAATCTCGATTTCCATCGGCTGACGTGAAGTATCATCCAGTTTTAACGTGAGGTAATCTTGGGCAGGATTGGGATAGGCTATCAATCCATTGTCTGGACCTATTCCACATGCAGCAAGTGTCGATTGAGCCACCTGGAATCGACGTCGTATATCACTGGCGCCATCACGTACTGTCGTCTCGCTACGTAGATGCTCATCGCAATAGTAGTCGTATGTAACAGAGGAAGTCATCGTCGTAGAATCGTAGCTTTCACTAGATGAAATCCAGTCCTTCCGCACAGTCGTTGTGTTGACCTCGAGTAGTACCTGATCTTCTACATATATATTTTCTACGAGTAACTTCTTCTGAAATAGCTTCAATTCGTCGTCGTACTCTGACAAGCGTATTTGTTTTGTCAAACGCCCCTCAGTATCAAATTCTTTGTTGGCTACATAGGAGTCTACCCACTTCCCATTCTGATCTTTGAGTTGTGACACTTCTGATAACTCTCGTCCATTAGCATCATATATCCGAATATTTCGTGACTCACTGAGTCGCTCCTCCGCCCAACGCAGTACACCATTTATCTTTACTTCCGAGGAGACTCTTTGTGGTTCTGTCCTCCAATCATCAGTTGACTTATCCCAATTATAGTTAGAGATACGCGTCGTATCTCCTATGTACTCATGTGTCTCTTTGGACCTGGCCTCCCACTCATTGGATACGTAATTCCTCTCGAAAGAAAGAGACTCAGATAGGCGATCTGCTTCATAAGTGTAAACGATACGAGACCCAGGTATCCAAGTATCTTGCAGAGTCCAATAATCAATAATTTCTTCCTGGAGCTGGCATTTTTCATTGCGAATGAATCGAGCTCTGGAAAATGGCTTGGGATCTTCTGGATCTCCTCTCTTAAGTACACGCTCTGTCTCACAGCCTGCCCCATCATAGTAAAATTCTGTAAGGAGTACGCTTTTTTCCCCAACTCCATTGAGCCAAGGCTCATTGTAAGTCTCTATCGCTAAGGGTTTCCCGTCTGAATTATAGGACCAAGTAGTACGCGTATAAGTAGAGTCAATAGGAACACTCGTCTGATCTTCTAATGCTTTCCTTATTTTTACATCAGAGAATAATGGCAACCCCTCTTCTGTGTAATGATCATTTCGCCAATTAGTAAAAGAAATACCTATGTAAGGCTCGTAGCTATATATTTCCTGGGTAGCAATCTGATCAGAGGTGCCATGATAGGTATAGGTGCTCTGGTAGTTGAGTACCCAAAGAAACTCAAGCTTGAAATTGTACAATATCTCCTGATAGGCTCCAATGTATCTCCCAGACGCATCATGAGCTGCCTGATTACGCAGATAAGGAATCCATCTCTGGTCGAAGGTATTCCATATCTCCTCAGTGAAATTTTTATTGAACGTATCTTGAGCGTTCAAGGAGGGATGTATAAGGAAGAGCGAACAAATTAAGGGTAAAATTCTTTTCATGGTGTAATGCTTTATCTTTGAATGTAAATTCAATTATATGCTATATATGGAATTTTCCTAAAAAAGATAGGGTTTCCAGAATAAAAAAATCAAAGAGGTTCTTAATCATGATCACGAATGAGATCGCATTACATTTTGATGCAATCAATCGACGTCTGTACCTAGAAATTGAATTCTATCTATATTGATTCATCATCATTACTATTCGATCCCTCAAATATACATTTAGCCACTGCCTCTTATGAAGCAGTGGCTAAATACTTACGCATGTCTAGGACTAGTTAACAGAAACTGTACATTCGTCTCCTTTATTTCCTTGCTCTGCCCCATGGATAGAGGAGGTTCCAACCCCCCAATCAAACCCACTTTCGCAAGGTGAGACATCACCTGTCCCTGTAAATTGTGGCGCTCTACAAGAAGCGATCAGCAGTTCGACGCTACTCTCACCTGTCACATTCAATGACTGCTGGAAAGCATTCGTAAAAATTCCTGAGGCTCCCAACTGATATGTCCCATTGAAGGTCAAATCTAGTACCGCATCATCATTTCCAAACCATATCTGAAAACGTCTTCTCTGATGTTTGGTCTCGGCAAACCACTCACGTTCTACATCGTTTCCAGGGGCTGACAACGTACTTCTCTGTCTTCCTATGACACGAAAGTTTCTTCCATTTTTCGTGTATTGGTTGATGCATTCGCCTTCCAGTCCTCTCGTATTGGCATTCTTGCCCACTCCCTCTGTGATGATATCGGTCACTACACCAAAATCGAGTTCGGATGTACCATCCCATTCGATCATGCGATCGATCATCGCATCGGTAGGATTTTCCACGATGAGTAGCTTCTTAGGCGTATACTTGCGTAGGGAAGTACCTACCTTCAACAAGCCATCCTGACTGACAAGGTGAGCCATCAAAGGAGAGGCGACGACTCTCTGGGCTTCCATCTCACGGCTCGCAGGGTCTATCTCGACATACAAGAAATTTCTGTAAGGGTGATCCCAAAGGTTATTAGCGATTTCTTGATACGCTTCATCTGAATCAATCTGATCAAACGCACGCTTTTGGGATACAAAACCCGTAGGCTGTGGAGCGAGAAAAATCGATTTTCCCTGGGTCAAAAACATATCTTGGTACGTGGCATCCAGTATTTCTTGACTCGCAAACTCCAAGAATTTATACTTCTCTTGAAGGCGCAGGGCTGTACCTTCTTCCAAGTCTTTATCTTTCCACACACGCTCTTCTTGCAAAGAACAAGCGGACAAAACGATTGACGCGATGAGACTAAGAAACGCCCATACTCGAATACTATTTTTCATAATTTTATTGGGTTAATGCTGAATAATAGGAAGTCGTACTTCCGTCAAACTCTTTTGAAATACTAGTTGGGATCTGTTTCACAAATCTTCGTCGTAGAGCCTTGCGTCGCCTTATGGGTTCCACCTGTGTTGAATGTTTGGCCTAGCCACACAAAGCCATCTGTCTCACAGGGAGATCCTGTGCCTTCCTCCGCACTACATCCGATGATCTTCTCAAAGCAGTACTCTGCACTCGGTTGAACCTTAGAGACATTTACAGTCTGTGGCGTACCTCCTGTATTGCCGATGGTGAAAGTGTTGAAATAGGAGGCTTCTAAGTCTGCATCATTATTTCCAAACCATATCTGAAAACGTCTTCTCTGGTGAGTAGTCGTCACATACCAATCCTCAAAGTAAAAACCTCTATTGGTAGACTGAAACTTCTCTAGCTGCCCTCTGATTCGGTACCAAGGATTGCTCCCTCCAATTCGGTATTGATTGGTACACACATCATTCACAGCACGAGAAAGTGACTGCGCATGATCCCTCGAATCTAGTTCCTGATGCAACACAGCGTAGGATGGAAGGGCTCCACCGTGCCAGTCGATCAGTTCTTTGATTTGCTCCGAAGAAGGATTCTCTACTTTGATGATCTGATGCTGTGTATATTTATACAAGACATGCTCGATCTGTAGTAAGCCATCCTTATTCACCAGCCTTGCAAAAGTAGGAGAAGGCACGACGCGCTCCGCACTCATCTCTCGTGTCGTCTGGTCGATGTCCACGTACAAGAAATTGAGATAGGGATGTCCATTCAGATCGTTGGCTACCTGCAGGTACTCTTCATCTGTGTCAATGGAGGTATAAGCGGTCATCTGGGAAGTAAATCCTTCTAAATCTCCATTATAAAACGAGACTTCCTCATGAGACTCTGAAAGGATGAGATACACCTCCTGAAAGGCTGACGCACTTTCGATCTGCAAAAAGCCAAATGCTTCATTCAGCTTTACTGCATTCCATCCACCTCCTGTAAAATTTTTGTCTTCTAGCTTTTCTGTCAAGGTGCAAGAAGAAGCCCATATTCCCACTAACAGGAATATTGCCACCTGATTCAAAAGTGTCTTCATTTTAAAAAAAATTTAAAGTTTAGTTTGAAGGAAAGCGTAAAAAGTGGGTACCCATTTTCTTCGCATTCCAATTGATGTTGTGAAAGATTACACATAGGATTCTCCATTCTTATCCCTGTAAGGAACAAGCAGTGTCGTGTAAGCTTTAGAAAAGTGTTTGATCGGGGAAAATGAGAAAAGATCTCTGCTTGGATGTCCCCACATCCACTATTTTCACAGATTCTTCTCATTTGCTTATTTAGGTAGTCGGCTTCATTTGAAAAATCTAAAGTAGAGGCTTCATTTTTTTGTAAATATTTTAAATGTGAGGTCAGATGTGGGGAAATGATCCCGAAAGGGGCTTCAATGCGCTCAAGACAAGAGGCTTTACATATTACGATTGTGCATTTCTAAGGGCTAAGACAATCCCATTGTGCAATAAAACTAGCTTCATTTCTTACCCAAACGTACTTATCAGAAAAGGGTAAATATGCATGTCGAATACTCGGTTTATTCTACCTATCTACCTATGATATATTTAACATATGTTTGGCAACATATATCCCTCCTTAAAATATAGAAATCAAAACTTCATTTTTTACCCAAATGAACCTATCAAAAAAGGATAAATATTCATCTCGAATACTCGGTTTATTCTGCTTATTCATCCATGACAAGTCTAACATATGTTTGGCAACATATATCACTCCTCAAAATATAGAAAGATACAGGCTGCTCCCCTGATGGAAACAGCCTGTATCTTTCTAGCTCGTCTGTTCGTAATTTTATCTACTCCTTCACTACCCTGATCTTCTGGGTCATCACATCATCTCCAAAGGAGAATCGCAAAAGGTAATGCCCTTCCTTCAAATTCCCGATATAAAGATCCAAGAAGTAGGGACCTCTTTCTAGGATCTCGTATTTAACTCGTTTTCCCATATAGTCAAAAACCTCCAATTGGACCTCTTCCAAGTTCCAGACCTCTGTACGGATGTGCAGCCGATCTCTGACGGGATTGGGGAATACCTCTGCCTGCACCACGGGCTGATCCGCTTGCTCGCAAACAGCGATGTAATTTTGATCATAGAAATAGATTTCCCGAGACTTCAAGCGATCTCCCTCATAGGTCGTGACACTTTTTAGAATGTTCAAGCAGTAGTTTTCATACTCATAAATCTCGGGCAGCAGGAAGCTTTCAAAATATTCTCCCGTACCAAAATCTAGTATATAACTTTTTGTTTCCTTTCTAATCAGTCGATTTTGCGCATCATAGGTATAAAAGACGGTGTCAATCGAGTTAAACTTTTCCCACTCTAGGGTATAATTCTGATAGGATTCTGTCCTTGTGAGACGTCCAAATATGTAGACCTCATCCAAGCGGTTTTGTACGTACCACTCTCCTGTATCGGGCGACTTTCTTTCCTCCGTAAATCCAAGATAAGTTCCCGATAGGCTGTAGCGATAGTAAAAACGCGTATCAAAACCTGAAGCGGAAGTCTTGTCTCTTATATAGACCAGATAGGGAATCCCCGAGATTTCCACGATTCCTTCTTCGCGAGTGACAGAATCCCAGCGTTGCTCCGCTTCATTCCAATTGCTGTAGTAAGCAAAAAGTGTATCTCCCACTTGCGCATTCACCTTGAGGGTCTGATTCACAAATTTTTGTTGAGCGGGATCAAAGCGTTGGGTAATCTCCTGGAGAACCGTGCAATCCTCAGTTACAGTAAATTCCTTGCGCGTGTTAAAGGAGTTACTAGAAAAATTCTTCTCGGCGATTTTACAACCATTGTCGTCATAGACGTTGTCGTAGTCTGTCGTATTGATATTAATTACATCTCCTGAAAGGGGATCTTTCACCGTATCTGCCGTCTGTAGGAGATCTCCTTGATCATTGTAGGCATAACTTTGACAAGCGAAGTACAGGTCTGGCTCATCGCTGAACGCGGGATCCAAGATTTCTTGCCAGTTACACTGGCGAATCAGCTGCCCTTCTTGATCAAACTCTCTGAGGCTACGAAGATAAACCGATACACCATTTACCTCATAGGAAGACTCCACCTCTTGCGATTGGAGTTGCGTAGAGTCTGGCTCATAATAAGTACTCCTCAATACGAATCGCGTACCAGGAATAGGGGAAGTTTCATCAAAGGTTTGCCCAAAGTAATCGATGGTTCGGGCCTTGGTGTTGGTTTGAATGTACTGGTTTTGTGACAGTCTCCATTCAAAGTTGTCTGAATCCCATTCATAAAAAAGCCGATACCTGGCGCGCTGGTTCTGGCTAAAACTAAGCTGAACAGAGCCTATAAGACAGAGGAATAATAACACGTGTTTCATGCAAATCGAAATTGAGGATTAAATATTCACATAATTTGTCCCTTTTAGCCTAACAAAAACAGATGCTTTACTCCTTAATCGAAAAAAAGTGCAGAATAGTAGCTCCAAGCTCTTTTTTTCGTCGAAATAAGTAGATGTACAGAGAAAAACGAGAGATTTTAAATGATCCCAATCTTTAAGTTCGAGATTCAAAACCACGAAGCAATTCCGCAAAACAGGATTGCCCTAGTTTATATCCCTTGGCTTGTTAAGCGATAACAAAATTCCTTTGCTACTACTCATTTTCCCCCTTTGGGAAGCGAATGAAATGTGTATTTTTGAGCAAATTTCCATCACATGATGCGTACGTTTACCTTACTAACAGTCACACTTCTATTTTCATTCTCTCTACACCTCCACGCACAGAATACAGATCAGTTTGTCAATCTGCCTGTACTCAGTGGGGTCAATAATCCTACAGGCCTGACCTTCGATGAGACAGGTAGGTTGTTTGTATGGGAAAAAGAAGGGAAATTCTACTTCGTCGAGCAGGGCCAGCTGCGCCTCCTCTTCGACATCACACAGGAGTGTGCCAACTGGCGCGACCACGGCTTGATGGACGTCGCCCTCCACCCCAACTTTGTCAACAATGGCCAGGTCTTCCTCTTCTACGCGGTGAATCGGCATTACCTCCTGAACTTTGGGACCCCTCAATACGATCCTGCGATCGAAAGTAGCTATGAAGCCTCTATCGCCCGCGTGGAGCGGTTTACCTTAGACATCAACGGCAATCTCGAGCCTCTACCCAATACCCGCAAGATCCTACTTGGAGAAAACCTCAACGATGGCATCCTCTTGCTGCATGAATCACATGGAGCAGCAGGCATCATCTTCGGGACCGATGGATCTTTGCTCGTCTCTACAGGCGATGGTTCTACAGGTTCCAAAGCCTATGGAGGCGGCGGCGATGGGGGCGGTACCTATGCTGGTCAGGCCATTGCCGATGGCATCATGGACCCCGCCGAGAATGTCGGCTCCTTTCGTGCACAGATGCTGGACTCCCACAATGGAAAGATCCTGCGTCTCGACCCTGAGACAGGTGAAGGGCTTCCTTCCAATCCCTTCTTCGAGGCTGCGTCTCCCTCCTCTGCCCGCTCGCGTGTGTGGACCTTGGGACTGCGCAATCCCTGGCGGATGAGCATCAGACCTGGGACGGGGAGCCATTTCATGGAAGACGGTGATCCGGGAGTCATCCTGCTAGCCGATGTGGGCTGGGGACGCTGGGAAGAGCTAGATGTGATCGACGGCCCTGGACAAAATATGGGCTGGCCCTTCTTTGAAGGGTATGAGTGGCGCTGGGAGTTCTGGCCAATGGAGGAACGCTTCAATCCTTCTGCACCCAATCCCTTGTACGAGGCGGGTGTCTGCGACAAAAAATACTTCGAATTTAAAGAACTGATCAAGGAACCCATCGCTTCAGGCGAACCTGTATTTTTGAATCCCTGCAACCAAAATAAGCAGATTCCAACAGAGATGACCTTCGTCCATAAGCGTCCTGCCCTCTCATGGAGCCATGCGGAGTGGAATCCTCCCGCACGTACATTTGTAGGTGTCTTCGACAGTGAAGGGGTGGCAGTCTCCGTACAGATCGATGATGCCGAGTCTACGGTCGTTTCGGAAAACTTCAACGGCGTATGTGGGATCGGAGGATTCTTTTATGAGGGCGACAACTTCCCCGAAGAATATAAGAATACGTACATAGGAGCGGATTTTAAGGGTTGGTGGAAGCAATTCATCTTCGATAACAATCAGCAGTTGCAAGAGGTAAAGCCCTTCATGGGATATGTGGGACAGATCATTGACATGGCCGTCAGCCCGATAGATGGCTGTGTTTACTACGTCTTGAATAACAACAAAAACCTCTACAAGATCTGTTATGGCTTGGATGCTTTCCCTGAGCCAGTGATTGTGACGGATAAAGAGTTTGGGGCTGGACCTCTGACCGTTCAGTTCGATGGCTCGGAGTCGGTGGACCCTGAGGGCGATGGCTTGAGCTACTTATGGGACTTTGGTGACGGGACGCAGAGCACGGAGGAGAAGCCCATCCATACTTTCATGCCTTCGGACAACAATCCCAGAGGATACACGGTGAGATTGTCTGTCACGACAAGTCAAAATCAGACGCAAAGCATCGACAAGATCATCGGCGTCAACAATACACCTCCGCAGGTCGAGATTACCAGCTTCCAAGATGGAGACTTCTATCCCCTCAAGGGAAATACTTGGCTCCCGCTGGAGGCAGACATTCAGGATGCGGAGCACCCCAAGGAGTCCCTCAAAGTGGCTTGGCAGGCCTACCTCCACCACAATACGCACTTCCACGATGAGCCCATCGACTCTTCGTTGAGCTCGGCTACACTCATTTCGCCGCTAGGCTGTCTCGACGAGACCTACTACTACCGTGTCCGTGTCACGGCTATCGATCCCACGGGATTGGAGACGACACGTGAGGCGAGCATTTATCCTTATTGCGGAGCGGATATCATCAGGTGGGACACGGTCGCGGGTATGGCCAGCCAGCGCGATGTCACCATCGAGTGGTCGGCAACAGACATACCAGATCAGGCGATCTTTGAAGTGCAGCGAACCATCGACGAGGTCCGCTACGAGACCCTAGGGCAGGTCAACTCCTGGGAGCAGGGGCCTGTATACACCTTCACCGACAATGATCCCATCGATGGAAAGGCCTTTTACCGCATCCGCGTCACCGACGCCAACCGCGTGCCTGATTACTCTCCGCAGGTGGCCGTCAGCTATCCTGAGCTGCTTCCTGTCCGACTCTATCCCAACCCTGTGCAGGGCGATCTCTACTTGGCGTTTGAAGCACTAGATGCACCCGCTACGCTAGAGATCTTCAACATGATGGGCCAAAAAGTTCATACTATGTATGTAGAGCAAACAGGCACTTTTGAGCAGCCTGTGGACATTGCAAGATTATTTAGTGGATGGTATGGCTATCGCATCACCATAGGTGAGCGAGAGTTTCTGGGCAAGTTCTGGAAGGATTTATAGGAATAGTAGATGGACAAAAATAGCTAGGCGATGGGGCCTGGCTATTTTTTTATTACAGGCTGATCTGTGATTGATGACTCACTTCCAAGCCCATCAAATACTTCCCCACACTAGACACTCCTAGTATGGGGAAGTTTCGACAGAAGGTAACCCGTTGACATCCGTCTCAGATGCCATGCATGACTACTTGGCCATTTTGATGATGTTGTCAACCATTTCCACTCTAGCAGTCGTCAAGAAATTTTCAAACTGCGCCTGCGTCATGTTGGGATTCTGGATAAACTCATAGGCTGAGGTCCAGACAATCATGGATTTGTTGTAGCCAAGGTCTACCACCTTGATCATGTTGTTCATGTTTTTCGCAGGTACGCCTTCGACCACCTGATAGGTGTAGGTCCTAGTCTTATCGTCAAAACCTGTCACACGCTCGCGGAAGTACCCTTGTCCATCAGTAGAGGTGCACACTCTTTCCCCTCCTACACCTTTGGGACCTGTCCATTTTACATGGGATACGAAGGAAGAAAGCACATCAATGTTATCCATCTTTCGGATTTCTTCCCAGACCTTATCTGCGGATCTGTCGACCTCTTTTACGAAAGGCGTCTGGGCACTCACCACACCGATTGTACCTAGTACAAAGGCAAATAGGATTAATAGCTTTTTCATGTTTTTAAATATTAGCGATTAGTAAAAGAATTGTTCTGAGATGATTTTTCCGTCCTGCACTTCGTACAGAGCAATTTCGGAGAAGGCCATGCGATCGCCATTCTTGAGATGGGCGTCCAGACTGATACCTAGGGCGATATGTTGGTCTCCGACGACTTTGGCGGGCGATACCTCGCGGGAGTTGATAGAAGCGACGCCTGCGAGTAAAGCCTGGCCTTTCTTTCGGATACCATCGAGTCCCTCTACTCGTTCAAAACCTGCAAACTTGGGTTCAATGGCGACGGCATTCTCTGAAAATAGCTCCTGGTAAGCAGTCTCTGCATCACCTTGCAATACGAGTTCGTGCAGACGTGCTGCGATTTGTTCTGTTGTCATTTCTAAAAAAGTTTGATTGTTTATGTTCTGGATCTTAGAGACATCAAAAGCGCAGGTGTTACAAAAGGAAACTGATTTTTTAAAAAAATCTTTGGATCAAAGTAGAAGTGGACTTTTTTTCACCAAAAAGACTTAATCCCCTGATTACCTTTTAGTTAACAACCTGCAAGATCATTCCATATTCGATCTTATGAATCGGATTCAGTTATGTTGAATTTCCTACACTACAATCAAAATAAAGCATAGTGGATGCGGCTGAATTGAGTTTCTAGCCACCTATCCTGAGTCGAGCTTCCAAGTCTAACCATCCACACCATGCCTTATATACGTCAAGTCTCATTACATATACTTCATGGCCTTCCCCTACTGCCAATCAAAGTAGCCCATCAAGTTGTCATTGTTGATGAGTTCCTTCACTAGGGTATCCTTGCTGAAATCGTCCTTGACAGGATGCTCCTGAAAAAGTCTGGTATAGGTCTCCGTAAAATCATCTAGCGCAGCCGTATGGTGCTCCTCCACAAAATGCTTCACCTTTACCTTCGTCTGGATATTGAACACCCGTTTTTCCTCATCCAAGACCCCCATCTGTTTCAACGCTTTGGCTTTCTTGGGGCATCGGCAAGGATTTTCCTTATTCACCAAGCCGCACTTGTTGTTCATGTAGTTGAACAGTTCTTTGCGCGCACGGTGTAGCTTCACCCTGAAATTTTGCGGGCTGATGTTAAAGATTTCTCCTCCCAGATTATGGTCAATCCCAAAGCTCGCGCCTAAAATAAAGATCAATCGTTGCTCGCGATTGAGGCACATGATCATGCCGCTCATACATCGGATCTGCATCTCGGTGGATAGTTCTTTCAACTCAAACTCTTCTTCAATGGTCAGATCAGGATTGGGTACTTGATCGAGTCGTTTCCCGTGGTCTTCGAAATCCACAAATTGCTGCTCTCCTTTTCTTCTCTTGCTTTGAAGAAACTCATTGACCACGATGCGGTAGAGCCATGTGCGAAAACTGCTCTTAAAATGAAACTGCGCGAGTTTGGTGATCACTTTGATCAATACCTCCTGTGTCAAATCCTGTGCATCCACTGGATCGTGGCACATCTTCCAAGCCACATTATAGATAAAAGGCTGGTGGTAGCTGATGATGGCGTTCAAGGCTTCGCGATCCCCTCCGATGGCCTGCTTCACCAGTCGAACTTGCTCGTCATCTGTATATGTTTTGCTGAGTGGCATCTGCATGTTCGTCCAATTTTTCCTCTTTGATACAGACTTTGGATAGGTGTTACAAGTTATGGCCTATTTTTTCCAGTTTTCCATGCTAGCACTATCATCCCATTGGTGCCCCCTTGCCAGCGCGAACCTCCCGTTGGTGCAACAGAATCTGCTTTATGAAAGAGCGAACAACACAAGTGAGCGCACCTCGGAGACCTTGATGATGGTAGAAGAAATTCTAGGTATTTGCCTTCTTTAGTTTGTAAAATAATATACGCTAGCAGCGTGATCTAAGTAAATCCTTACAGTCTATGATAAAATATCTATACTAAATGAGATTGTACCCATTAAGAAATACACCATTTCCCCAACAAAATCAGCTATGATACAGTATGATTGCGTAGATAAGATATATGACATGGTCACGATCTATCATTGCGCACACAAGTAACAACATCCACGATTACCTAGTCTTATACCAACACAAACTCCACATGCTGAGCGTAATAGAAAAAAAATTTACTTCTGTCAATATGCTGTGCCTTACCCTACAAGGGAAACAGCTAGAAGATGCCGTCTGGAAACCAGGATGTTACGTAAAACTTATGATTCCAGATGGAGAGAAGAAGAGAATGCGCACCTACACTGCCCGCAGCTTTGATCCCCAAAGACAGTCCATAGATATTGAGTTTGCCATTCATCATCCAGCAGGTCCTGCTACGAGATGGGCCCTAGATGCGCAAATCGGTGATGAAATAGAAATCAAAGGACCAGGGCATCTCAGAATAGATCCTACTCAAGGAGATTGGTATCTCTTCGCCGCAGATATGTCCGCATTACCTGCGATAATCTCTATCATGGAATCTCTGCCTGCTCATGCCAAAGGCTATGCTTTTTTTGAAGTCATGGACGCCCAAGACAAGTAAGAAGTTAAGATTCAAGCAGATATTGAGATAGAGTGGTTCATTCACCCCAATCCCAAAGAACGAAGTCCTAGACAGCTCCAGGCCATCCAATCTCTTACACTATTAGAAGGTACACCTACTGTCATCATGGCTGGCGAATTGGGGACCATCAGAGGGATCAGGCAATATCTTACAGAAGCAGAACCTTTCAAGGACGCCCATATGTACATGAGCTCCTACTGGAAGATTGGCTCGAATGAGGAGGAACATAAACAAGCCAAAAGGCTGATGCGGAGATAGATGGGATAAAGAATTGACGTATTCTTGCACACTTTGGATCTCTTTAGACAATCATGGGGGGTGATGCCTTAGACAACAAGCGGCATGAAGCTTCACCAGAACGAATGAAAAAATCTACGAAAAAATGGATCCAAGCATAAGTGAATAAGCCTGACTCTT
>JBCBFT010000091.1:0-28443 GCA_038527485.1 Bacteroidota bacterium | reverse complement strand
GGCCAATGTAATAAGACGTTCTTCATTTAGAAGGGAATCACGGATCTGTATGTAACTCTTAAAGTAGTGATAAGCAACACCGATGGCTTGCTGCTCGTCATAAATTTCAGATCGCACCTTATAGATGTCCCGAATCAAAATATGGGATTCTAATTCTTTGGCGATGGCTTCTGCTTCGTCCAAGGTAGCATGGGCAATATCCATCTCTTTGCGGTTCTTCTGGATCTCTGCAACCTTAATAGAGAAAAGTGCCCGCTCTCTACGTAGGTGAAGTTCTTCAAACATCTTATTGGCCTTGGTTAGATGAACCAGTGCCTCATCATATCGCTTGAGTTTTTCGAAAAGATTGCCTGTAAGTGCTTCAGAGTAGGCTGCCCCATACTTATGGTTGAGGGAATCGGCTAGATCTTTAGAACGCTGAATATAGGGACGTGCATCGTCGAGGGAGTCCAAAGACAGGTAAGACACGCTCATGGAAGCAAGTGTCGTGTAGTAATTGGTGGCATTTTCTCTAGCTCTAGGATCATCCGCAGGTAATCTATTGAGCAGATATTTGTGAAGATTTTCAGAAATTTGAAAGTTATGAAGCGCTTGTTTGTATTGTTTTTGGCTCCAATAGATCACCCCAAGGATACGCGCACCTAGTGCAAGGTTCATGGTATCTTTATTTTGCTCTGCCAGCCTGAGCGCTTCCAACTGGTATCTTACAGCGTCTTCAAAGTCGCCTTTGGTGTTGTATACTTCTGCGAGCTTGACAAAATTTTGGGTGACATCTTCGGATGGGATGCCTGAGCGTTCGGCTAGGCTTTCTGCTCTTAGAAGATAGTCGAGAGATTTTTGATAGTCGTCCTTGGGATAGTAGTACATTGCCCCAAGGTAGTGCATGAAAAAGAATGCCTTTTTATTGTCCTCCAGACTGTTGGCGAGTTCTAGGCCTTTGTGGTAGCAGATGAGGGCATCCTCATACATACTCTCGGCATAGTAGTGGCGGCCGAGGACTTCATAAGATTTGATGAGGGCAAGCGGCCTTCCTTCCTCTACCTGTATGGCGATCTCTCGTTTTAAACTGTCTACGTTAAGGGCATAAATTGTTGAGAAACTCAACATAATTCCCAAGAGAAGGCCTTTAATTACAGATTGAATCATACCCCAAATATACCATCATAGAATACACCATCAATGTACTAATTTTCTGGAAACTGACTATAATTTATCGTTTCAAATCGTCGTATTCTTATCTTGGAAGGGTAAATACAAAGGTATTTCCGCCTTCGGTGGTAGGGCTCAGCCATATGTTCCCCCCGTGTTGTTCGATAATTTTTTTGCTGATCGCCAATCCCACACCTACAGTTTCTACATCCTTGGGGGTGACCAAATGTTTTCCTAAAGCAAATATATTCTGCGCCTTTGTGCTGAGCGATTGGCTATTGTCCTGGAAGGAGAACTGGTAATGCTGCGTTTCAGCCTCCCAATGGATAGAGATCTCAGGATCTTGCTGTCCTTTGAAACGAATGGTGTAGCTCATCAAATGCTGAAAAAGTTGAACCATCTGACGGCGATTGACCATAAGTGTGGGCAACTCCTGCATACGGATCTTGATATTCTTATGCGAGATGTTGGCTGGGAGTGTGGCAATAGCTTCACTCACGATCTCACTCATATTGACGAGTTGGGCCTCTGGGGGTTCACTGAGCACCGCGTACAGCGAGAGTCCTGTGACAAGATCTTCTAGTTGTGCTGTCGTAGAAGTCAGCTTAGGATCTGCCTGGCTATTGGCTACCCACTCTTTGAGTTGACCCAAAGGAGCAGTGAGATCTTTTGCTGCAATCTCTGCAAACTGTCCGAGTTCTGCATTAGCGTCTAGCAACTTGGCGTTTTGCTCTTCTATCTTTGCATTTTTCTCGGTCAACATCTGATTGGCTCTTGCTTGCGTCCGGTATCGCGCATACAGTAGCCATGAAATCAGGATCAATACCAAGAGACCAAAAAGGAGGCTGTAGCCATAAAAACGTGTGCGAGCCAGACGGCTCTGCTCTTGCAATTTGTCTAGCTGTTGTTGCTTGCGCTGTGCTTCGATAAGGGTTTCGAGATTTTTCATCTGCTCATCGCTTGACTGAGCGAGGAGTACATCTCTCTCTTCCTGGTATTGCTTGAGATAGGTATGCGAGGTCTCAATATCGCCTTTGAGTTCATAGTTCTCAGACAGCGACTTCAAAATCTCTACCTTGTCTGTACGCTTGTCTATTTGTGTGTAGAGCCTGAGCGATTCTTGCAGTTTGTCGATCGCAAGGTCATATTCGCCCCGCGCTTGATTGATCTTGGCCAGCTCATCCAGAAAAGCTGCTTGTTCGGCTGTAACATTTAATTCCTTGAATCCACGAATGGCTTGTAGGATCTGATTTTCCGCTTCCTCATAGTTGCCCATTAGTAGGTTGACTGATCCCATCATACCCGTCGAAAAGGCAATTCCATAGGGATACCCAATATCCAGGGCCATCCTGTGAGACTTCTTGGCTGCAGATAAAGCCTCTTCTTGCTGCCCCTGCTGGGTGTATGTGGTAGAGATCGCGGCTTGCAATGTCCAGATCCTGATCGGGCTGTCGATACTGCGAAAATAGCCCAGCGCTTTGAAATAGTTTTCTAGCGAACGATCGTACTGTTTTTGGTACCAATAAATGTTGCCAATCTGGTGATAAGCGGTCGCAATACCCAGCGTATCAGCGATTCCTTTGCTAAGGTCTAAGGCTTCCAATTGATAAAAGAGTGCCTGTCTGTAGTTGCCTAGGCTCATGTAGACCTCTGCGATGTAGGAGAGATTGGTCGACTGGTCACTCTCAGCTACGGCTGTCTTGCTGACTTTATTTGCCTCGATCAAATAATCCAGGGCCGCTCTATAGTTATCTAGCCAAAAGTAAGTATGACCAATTTCATTGTTTAGGTGAAAAACCTCAGGGTCGTTCTCTAAATCTTTTGCCAAAGAAAGTGCTAACTCAAACTGTTCGACAGCTAATTTATTATCAAATTGAGATTGATAGTGTTCCCCCAATGCTTTATAGGCTACAATCAGCGCGCGTTTATTTTCATTGGCACGATGCTCTCCTATGGACTGTCGCAGGCTATCGATATCCATTCCTGCTACAGGATGCATACCGCATAGTAGGATGATACCCTGGAGCAGGATCAGTGGGAAATATATGTGAAGCTTTTTGGAGATTCCTTTCATGGTGATCGGCGATTGACCTGTCTGGTGTGTTGTGCTGTCCTTTTTACCCGTAGAAAAATAAGAGAACATAAAGGGTTAATGTTGGTAAAAAGGGGAATACATGAGCTTAAAACGAATGAGAAATTTATATGTAGAGAAAAACTTATAATATACTGACTATGAATGCACACCTATGAAATGAAAGCTGAATTCATAGAAAACATCTCTTAATAGCACATCTTTATAAAAAGAAAGAAACCAATAATAAAAGGTACGATTGGTATTATCCTAAATATGATGCCTATTTCAAATGTAACCAAAACCGCGCCATGTCATGAGAAAAAGCTGACTATTTGCGCAAAAATCCAACATCAATGGAGCGAAAGTCAACTTCAACCCATGGGTGTGCATATTTTTTAGTTGAGACGTTCACATATCCCAAATAGTCTCGAAAGAAAGTAAGATTTTGTAAAGAAAATGATAAATGATTCATTTGTTGTTTAACCTCTGATTGCCTATGTTCGCGGCAAAGTCATCCAAATTTTAAACGGAAAGGATTCATGAAGAAGACATTTCTTATGCTCCTCGCGCTTGTGGCGATGAGCTTCGCTACATTCGCACAGGTACAAACTCCTGCTCCTAGCCCGTTGGCCAAAGTTGAGCAAATGGTAGGTTTGACCACTGTTTCTCTGGAGTACTCTCGTCCTGGTGTCAAAGGACGTGCGATCTTCGGTGACCTCGTACCCTTTGGTAAGATCTGGCGTACAGGTGCTAATCAGGCCACTAAGATCACCTTTTCTGATGATGTAACACTAGAAGGAAAAGAAGTTCCTGCTGGAACCTATGCGATCTACTCTATGCCTGGAAAGTCTGAGTGGACAGTGATGATCTACAAAGACCTGTCTATCGGAGGCAATGTATCTAAATACGACGAAGCACAAGAGCTGACGCGCTTTACGGTGAAGCCTGAGGCATTGGATCGCGAAGTAGAGTCTATGACCATGTTCATTGACCACCTCCGCAATGACGGCGCGCATATTTACTTGGCTTGGGCCAAGACGCAGATTAGCATGAAGCTAGATGTTAATACTGACAAAGCGGTTATGGCAAGCATCGACCGTACATTGGCTGGACCCGCGTACCTAGATTATTATCGCTCTGCGGTGTATTTCTATGAAGCAGACAAGGACGTGGACAAAGCCATGGAGTTCATCACCAAAGCAAATGAAATGAACCCTGACAAATACTGGGTCATGACATGGATGGCGCGCATCCAAGCTAAAAAAGGTGATAAGAAAGCTGCTATGGCAACTTCTAAGAAAGCAAAGGAATTAGCTGAGAAGGCGCCCAATCCTGACTACGTGAAGATCAATGAGGATCTCATGGCTGAATTAGAAGGATAATTCCAAACCTTAGGGTTCAAAATATAGTATGAGGTACAGAGGAGCTTTCCTTTGTACCTTTTTTTATCGTTGCATATGAAATACGTTGGATTTTTCCTTTTGATATGGGCTCCTTTGTGGACATGGGCACAATCCGCGCCGCTTGCGCTTCAATTGTTTCCCCAGCAAGTAGAAAATCAGCTACAGACTACGATTGCTCTGGATACCTTGGGCCACATTCAGCCATCACAAACGATAGACCACTGGGAACTGGACCAATGGCGTCAGTCCTATCCCATCATGCCGGGATATGCCCGTGACAATCCCGCTGGTCACGCCTATCTCTGTCGACTAGAACTCAAAACAGAAAATACGCTGCCCATCGGTATTTGGGTGAAAGTAGCCGATCCCAAAGAACTGCTGCCTACTCAGATTCCGCATACCTATCTGCGCATGAAACTCCTGCGTTTTTGATTTTTTCCCGAACTTAAAACTTTGGGAATGGGACTAAACTCCACATGCTATATGATATTGTCCCGTCAGGATAATGAGTTCGTTCTAAACCCTGAAAGGGTAGTGCAATCTAGGCTAGTGGTTTCAACCCTAGACGACAAGATCATTTTCTATCACCTGATTTCTTATATCTAGGTATTTTATCCCTTTGCTCAGTATCTGGTCTCATACTTACTGCTATTCCCTTACTATAATCTTCTTGCAAAATGTAAATCCATCGCTGTCTCTTTGGTACCGCAAAAGATAGATCCCCTTTTCATAGGAAGTGAAATCGATTGCTGTAACTCCATCTCTGTCGGGTCTCGCGCGCCATATTTTTTGGCCTGTGGGGGCAAAGAGGGTGAGATGGACGTATTCGGGCTCAGGTGTCAATGTCAGATCCAGATACAAAATCCCATCTGTGGGATTGGGATAGAGGTTAATTAAATTCTCAGGGCTAGATAGCGTAATATCTCCCTTGCGTATGACACTATTACGCATAGAATCCATCTCCAACACCGCCCGCATGCGTGCTACTTGACCGTGGGTAAACCATCGCATACAGGCATCGTCTGTGTAGTCCATAAAGTTTTCCCACATATCTAGCGTGCCGCAGCTATGTTTTTGATGGTCGGGACAGCCACGAGAGGCACCTCTTTGAGGAGGTGTATCGGCTACATAATCTCCCCGATCGCAGTTTTCAAATGTATGACGAAGCCCCAACCAGTGTCCGACCTCATGTGTGGCCGATCTGCCTAGGTCAAAGCTGGAATCTGCATAGTTGCCTTCGGGATATTTGTCTCTAGAACCAAAGTACTGGTAGCCGATCATGATACCATCTGTTTGATCAGGTCTTTCGTCCGAGAGTCCGATCAATCCTATTTGGGGCCATTGGGCTTCGCCTATATAATTGGGATTGTCAAAAGCGACAGTCCAAATGTTGAGGTAGCGATAGGGATCGAAGATCGTGGCGGGTTTAAGGATCTCATTGATTTCGGCCCTAGTCCAGGTAGCTTGTCTGCCATCATAGCGATGGACGCCTGCCTCTTCCAATGGGATACCCTGTGGATCGGTAGGTGCCAAGACAAATTGAATATGAGCAGATGCTGCCAAGGGCAAGAAATCGTCTCTGATAGGAGCTTGAGAAGAGGTTCCCTGCCCAAAATCTTCATTAAGCACGGCGATTTGTGCTTCGATCTGCTCTCGGGTAATATTCGCGCCTTCTCCTATAGCCTCTCCATTGTGGATGACGTGAACCACAACAGGAATCTGGTAGGTAGGGTATTGCGTGCGTAGGGTAGAGGCTTGAATGAGGAAGCGATCTAGTTTTTCCTCGAAGTGACGAAGGAAAGCCTGACCTATCTGTGTATCGAAGCCATTGGCTGCATGGTAATGACAGCGATCTTGTGCAGATAAGCCACTACATATGAAATATAGGGATAGGATGAGGGCGAATGCTTTCATTGATTCTTTCGTTTGAGAGAATGCCCAGGAGTGTATACAAAAACAAGCGCAGGGCGGAAGCCCAAACGCTTGAGTTATACACATCAACCGAGGTTTTCCTCGAATTCTTATGGGTTTTGTTTATGCTAGGAGTGGAAGTAGGAAGCTTGAGGACGAGCTGCATCAGGAGTCTACCGTGCAGTTGGTGCAAGATTCTTCTACAAATTCTACGAGTTCGTCCAGCTTAGAGACTACTTTAGACCCAAGGATTTTTCCTTCTTCATCTAGCAGAATAGAAGTGGGGGTTCCGCGCACCTTGTAGGCTTTGAGTTGCTCTACAGATGCTGCTAGTAAGGGTACCTCAATTCCTTGTTGCTTTTTGAACTGCTTATTTTGGTCAGGTTGAGATCCTAGCTGCATGACGACGATGTTGACGTCAGATTTTTGGGATTGGAATTCGTTGAGTACAGGGTAGTAGTCTTGGCAATAAGGACAACCTTCTTTGGAGAAAACCAAGAGGGTTTTGCTGCCTCTGAAATCGTCGAGATTTACTTCTTCATTATTTTCATCTGTCAGCGAAAAGTCAGGGGCCACTGTACCTACTGCCAAAGGCTTTCGCGCTTCCTCTCTTTCAAACTTCTTGGCCTGTACATCATCCATAAAGGCAAAAGTCGAAGCGAGACGCATTTGAGTATCTACCATGACCCGTTGGGTAGCCTGGATTCTGGCTTTGTTCATATGGGTAAAGTAAGCGGTACCTGCGATTCCTAGAAGTGCAATAATTTGGAGGGCGATGATTCCTGTAAGAATGGACTTATTCATGTTGATTATTTTTTAGTTGGTTGAGATGGGAACCAAACAAGTCCGAAGACTTGCTTGGCTAAATGTGTGTAATAGAAGAGGAACTTACATACATGACCCGTGTGTGAAAGTCTGATATGGGTCCCTCTTCATCTATCTACTTATGTGGTGTTCCTTTTACCCTCTGAAGAGGGGTACATCGAAGAGATTAGGGGGTCAAGCCGTGTTGAATCATACAGGGATTGTACACGCCTGTTTGGCACTGTGCGGCACTG
Source organism: Bacteroidota bacterium (assembly GCA_038527485.1). Lineage (GTDB taxonomy): Bacteria > Bacteroidota > Bacteroidia > J057 > J057 > JALEFZ01. The sequence goes on along the minus strand of JBCBFT010000091.1, from coordinate 20,848 downwards.
TAGGTGTGTGCGGCAAGTGACCCTACGGCTACATAGCAGGCAGCTGCTTTTACCTCAGGAGCAGCGATCCATGCAGGTGCTTCGACGATCGTGGCAGCAGCAGCTACAGCATCTTCGATTACATCAGCCGCAAGGTTGATCCAGTTGTGCTCCGAAATATCCTGTGCTACTTCGATAGACTTCGTGACTACTTCTACACCTGGGCATGCAAGGGCTGCTCCAAAGTCATAGATATCCGCTGCAGCATCGATTCCCAGGTTACACTGATCTTCAAGATTTTCACACCAAAGTTTATTTTTCTCATCTTCATTTGCAATGAAGCTGGTTGAGCTATTGTACTCATCATAGTAGCTTTGGGCAACGGCATCTCCTGTGCTTCCACTCATCCCTAAGTGTCTGGATCGTAACCTGTATCGTCCATCGGGAATGATAGAAGAAGCCTTGTCGTTGAAGTTGGGAAGACTCGTCCAATCACCTGTAGCTGTGAAGATCCTACCAGGGTTTTCAATCTTCTGTCTGTCGTGTTGGTGCTCTGTCATCGTGACACTGCTGCATCGTCCATAGGAGTTCCTTCCAATAGATGAGATTCTGTCATTCCATCCCCAGTCTTTCAACTGCTGGTATGAGATCGGTGTGTCATAGTACAATGCCAAAGCATCACCTCCATAATTGCTATGCTCGTAGGCCTGTCCGCACCAGTTCTTGTATCGTCCACTAGAGCTACACTGAACACGGATAGAGCTTGTCTTGTCATTGAGAGAATTGCCAATATAAGATCGGTAAGAAGCTTCGTAAGCGTATCCTCCTACACCAAAGTAGGCAGAGTTTCCACCATTGTTGGGGTGCTCATACAGTCGGACATTACAGTAAGGAGGGACAATCACAGAGCTGATCTTGTCGTTCATGTTTACGTCCAATAGGTTTTGATACGTAATATTGACCGTACTCGAGCTCGTGTTGTTGAAGAACGTCACCCATGACCCCTTAAACTTAGAGTGCTGATAGAGCGAAGCCTTAGGGTTGTAGTTGAAATTGTCCCTAGAAGATTTCTTGAGCAAATTCCCTTCCTTATCCACCAAATTGTAGTCGATGTCTAGATAGCCTATGATGTTTCCATCATCTCCCAGTACAACGTTGTGGAGGTGGTAATTGGAAATGTCTGAAGATACCTGCGCATCTTCCAATGGAATGATTTCTTCCTCCTGCAACTGTTCACAACTGAACATAAAGAGGGAGATTGCGGTGCAAATACAGAGTACATAACTCGTACTCCAAAAGTGGTTCCTTTTCATAATAAAAAAGTTTTTAATAGTTGAACATGACCCAATATCTATTGTGATTTCCATGTTCACATAGCCAGAATCAGACACCCACTTACCGTATCCGACATGGCCTTACCAAACCCGACATCACTAGACAAAAAGCGACAGCACGAATGTTTTTTTTCGCAGAAAATTTTGAGCCGAAGATTTTTTTCTTACTTTCATATAGAAAGTTGAATATATATTCATATAATATTGTGTCGATATTAAAGCCAAAAAAAGTTGGACCAAAGAGAGCGGATATGATGAATCGAAAACATACTAACTATCATCACTTGAGATTTTTCGTATCAATCTTCCAAAATCCCCTATGGAGATCGCGTCCCTTGGTCTGTTATCTTATCCTAACTAATGCCTAACCCTAAAATGAAAAACCCCTATCTGCTCGTACTCGCTTGCTTTTTCCTCCTCACTCACCTACATGCGCAAAAGGACTTGGACAGTCTGAGAGTTATCTATACAAAAGATGTCCATCATGAACGTAGGCTCGATGCCTGCCTACAACTGGTTCAAGAATTACACGCGGTGGACCCAGCTCAAGCAATGTCCATCATCAAACAAGGGCTGAAGCTCGCCACTCAATCAGCCCAACACGATTATCGGCTCAAGCTCCAAGTTCAGAAAGCACGGATACACTTGAAACAGAAGGCATACCTACCTGCGATTGCCCTACTGAAAGAGGTAGGAAAAGATGCTGAAGCATATCAATTACCAGAGATTCAAGCGGAAGCTTATTTTTTCTTGGGACATGCCGATCTATCACAGAAGCTACATGAAGAAGCACTTTTTTCCTTCCAGCACAGCTACACATTCTATCAAAAAGTGGGAGATCATGTAGGCATGGGCAAATGCTTATTGAATATGGGGGGTTCTCATCATGCCAAAGGAGAGATAACAAAAGCCTTGGAGCTGTATAAAGAAAGCTTGGCAAAGGGGGAGCGGACTGGAGAAGGAAGCATCGTATTTAGATCGCTCAAGAATATTGGGAATATTCATCTAGCCCAAGGCAACTATACAAAAGCACTTGACTATTATCAAAAGGCGCAACAGCTTGCTACTGAGCTGGGTGAAAAGAAACAAATAGCCTTTGTTCTATATGATATAGGCAACATTTACCTCAATCTGGGAGATTATCCATCGGCTATCCGCAACTATGAAGAAGGATTGGTACTTTCTACAAATGCGGGACTGCAAGAGCAGGAAGCATATGGCTTGCATGAACTAGGCAATGTCTTTGCCAATCAGGGCAATTACGATAAAGCACTTTCCTATTACGAAGAAGCCCTAGCGTTGGGAGAGAAATTAGGGTATAAAAATCTAATTATCAGCATACTATTCAACTTGGGAAATACACTTCTCTACCAAGGGAAGTACGAAGAAGCCCTTGCGCACTATGACCAAAGTTTGAGCTTATGCCAGGAGATGAAACTGAGAGAAGGAGTAGGGGACAATTATGTAAAAATAGGAAATGTATATGCGAAGCTTGGCAACTATGAGGAAGCACTTTCTTACTATGAGCAGAGTTTGGATATACGAAAGGAGTTTGGAGATAAAGCGGGCTTAGCTGAGTGTCTACACGACATCGCGGAGGTTCACAAGAATCAAGGCAATGACACTGAGGCACTTTTACGGTACGAAGAAAGTCTGAAAATATGCGAGGAGATTGGATTCAAAATGGGGATCAGCTACAATATTAATCAAATAGGCCATCTTCATTTGAAGCAAGGAAGTTATCCCCTTGCCCTCCAATATTATAAGAAATGCTATCGTTTAGCCCAGCAACTCAACCATCAAAAGGAAATTGCGCGTCTCCTATCTAACCAGGGCCGCGCCTTTCTGTTGAATCAGCAATTGGATTCTGCTTCTGCTTATTCTCAAGCATCTATTGCCCTCTGCAAGAAGATGGGCTACTACGTGATGTTGAAAGATCAGTTTATCGAGCTAGGAGAATGGTACACCTCTAGGGGCCAACTGAATCATGCACTTTCATATTATGATCAAGCTCTTCAAGTCACACAGGAAGCCAGAGATACGGTAGGGCTTGCGGAAGTGAACAGCCATATATCCAAAGTATTCTACATGCAGGAGCAGTTTGATAAATCTCTGCTCTATCAGGAAAAGGCACTGGAAGGATATCAAAATACCAACCATAAGTCTGGAATCGCGCACGCTTACAGTGCGATGGCGGCGATTTACAATCAAAATAAGGAGTATGAAGTCGCAATGAAATACGCATTTCTTGCCCTCCAACGCTTTCAAGCCCTCAAAGACAGCTGCAGTTTCAGTGATTGTTTTTTGACCATAGGGAGTGCGTATCATGCTGTACAGAATCATGATTTGGCTTTGCAATATCTAGTTTTAGGTCAAAAGCAATGTACGCGTTGTAAGCAAGATAAAATCCTAGCGCTTAATTCATTGGCTTTGGGAAAATTGTATCAAGCATTACACCGAAATCGATTAAGTTTTCATGCATTTAGGCAAGCACTCACTTTTGCCGAGAAGTCACAAAACAGGCCCGCCATTAAGGAAGCCGCAGCGCATCTGCATCCCTTATATCTTGCAAGAGGAGAATTGGAAGAAGCTTATCAAACCCTTCAGATTTACTACGCCAATAAAGACGCACTTTTTAATGAAGCCAATACCCGAAAGTTGGTGGAAAGGGAAATGCAATTTGCCTTTGAGCAGGAGCAGCAAGAACAGGAGTTGAATCAGCAACGCAGGTTTGAGCGCCAACAATGGATCATCTATACAATTATAGGCGCTTGCTTGGCTCTCTTGAGCATCGCCCTCATTGCTTACCAAAACTATCGGAATAAGTATCGTGCAAACGAGCTGCTGAAAGAGCAAAACGAACAGATTTCCCTTCAGAAAGAAAAACTGGAAGCGCTTGACCACATGAAATCACGCTTCTTTACCAATATTTCTCACGAACTACGGACACCCCTTACGCTGATTAGCAGTCCGATCCAGCATATTCTCCATACAGAGCAAAACTTACCCCTCAAGATTTCGGAGCCCCTCCAACTCATGCTCCGCAATACGCGCCAGCTCAAAGGACTAGTTAACGACATCATGGATTTGGCCAAGCTAGAGTCCAACAAAGCGAAGCTCCAAGAGAAGCCTATCCTGATCAAAAGCTTCCTCAATCGTGCAGCTTCTAACTTCGAATCCCTAGCCCATCATCTCGACATTCAATATCGTATAGAGTTGGACATTCCCTGTAAGATGGCCATGATGATGGATGCCCCCAAAGTCGAAAAGATCGTGAATAATTTATTGTCCAACGCCATCAAACATACCCCCTCCCAACAAACCGTGAGCATCTGTGCGCAGATGAGAGGGGCGCAATTGGCCATCACTGTGAAAGATACAGGAACGGGAATCAAGCCAGAAGACTTGCCTCACATATTTGATCGCTACTATCAAAGCAAGCAGGAACATGACACGTTACAAGGAGGAACGGGCATTGGATTGGCACTGGTAAAAGAGCTAACAGATATCATGCAAGGGAAACTCATAATTGACAGTGAATATGGCCGAGGAAGTACATTTACCCTCCTGCTTCCTTTTCGACCAACTTGCATGCGGGGGCATGAGCTAGGAGTAGATGAAAAATGGCTGGGCAACGATCCTGTCCACTTCTTTCAGAAAGAAAACCATGAAGTCCATGCATGCAAGAAGCATCGAGTACTAGTCGTAGAGGATCATCCTGACATGCAAAGATTTATCGAATCACTTCTAGCAGAAAAGTACCAAACCCTGATGGCTTCCAATGGCAAACAGGCACTAGAGATTCTACGGAGTGAAACAGTAGATCTGGTGGTATCCGATGTCATGATGCCTGAGATGGATGGCTATACCTTGTTGGAACGGATGAAGCAAGACGAAGTCTTCCAATATATACCTGTCGTGATGCTGACGGCGCTAGATAGCGAAGATTGCAGGTTACGTGCCCTTACCGTAGGAGTAGATGACTACCTCACCAAACCCTTTTCCCCTCAAGAGATCATGGCAAGGGTGGATAATCTGATTCATCGCTATGAAGCAAGGCGTGAGATGTGGCAAGAAATTTTGAACGAGAAGTTGCAAGGGAAGCTGGGAGTCATCGAAGAAGAGATCGTGGAATGTGAGCTAAAAAGCCAGCCTGTTCAAAACGAATGGCTTAAGCAAGTAGAAGCTATTATCAAAAGGGAATTGGAGAACCCAGACTTTCGTCTTGCTGAATTGGCAAGTAGTTTTCATCTGAGCGAGCGACAGTTTCAGCGCCGAATCAAAGCCTGTACAGGACTATCTCCCAAGAAATACCAACAGGAGATTGCGTTGCAGCAAGGGCGAGCGTTATTGGAGAAAAGAGTCTATGGCAATGTGACCGCTATAGCTTATTCAGTAGGCATGAGCAACGTCAGTCGTTTTTCTAAGCTATATGAAGCGAGATTTGGAAAGAAACCCAGTGCCTATTTTCGTGACATCATGCCTCAAGTCTAACTAATTGATGGAAGGGAGTGATCCGTGTAAAGGGAGAACATGAGCCTCATTTTTATTTGAGTATGTACTTATTAACTTTCCTGTGGAATTCGTGATCCCTTCGTGAATTCTGCGGGAAATAGCTCCCATCATTAAAATTTGGACACATGCTTAGAGATCAAATTCTCTCGTTTGTTATCTGTATTACTTTTGTGCTTGGAGGCTGTGAGGCAACATCTAAGCAAAGCACTACGGCTACCGTTCAGGGGAAGGCAGAAAATCAGACGGAGTCAAGCCTTCCTTCTGCTGTCATTCAGTATGTATTTTGGGGGCCGACCTTTGCGAATACTCAGGGGGATTCTGCCTTTTCGTTTTTGACAGATATGGATCGCGCGATGCGAGTGCAGGGGTACAATTCCCAACTGACACAGATTGCGCCTGCAAGTGACGGGACCTTTCCTGCACAACCGCTAAGTGTGGAAAATGTAGTAGATTTTGTCATTTTGGGAACCTCTCATCTAGACATGGTCAAGCACAAGATGGACCCATTTGCCGCAGGAGAAGAACTAACAGAAAAACTGAATTTGGCGATGAAAAAGGGAAGACGGATGGTACTTCTTACACCTCCTGTACCAGATGAATGGAAGGATACGCCTGAAGGGGAAGATCTCTATCGATATACAGCCGTCATCTTTGAACTCGCCAATAGTCAGAACATCCCCATTATGGATTTGTGGACGACTTCCAAATATGCCGAGGAATCAGTCTGGATTCGACCAGGAGCCTTTACCCTTGCCTACCATCAGCAAAATGCCCAGACGATGGCGGCAATTATGGCCTATCAGTTGGAGAGTGGAAAGGGAAACAAGTGAGATAGGTCCAAAAAAATATTTATCTTAGCTCTAGGCAAAGGTGTCTCCTGAGTACTTTTTATATATCCGTTTGGATGGAAGTATCGTAATAAAGAGGAGACAAGAATAATGTGTAGCATGAATCCACCCATCCTCCTGGCTTCTCCGTTTGTTCAGATGCTTCTAGATGCACCCGTATCTGGTGCAGTGATGGTTTTTACCATCTTACTCAGCGTCAGAGCCGAGCGAGATCCCGCACTTAAAGAGCGTCTAGTCTTTCGTCCGTATCTAGTAGTTCATCACAATGAATGGATTCGTATTTTTTCAAGTGGTTTCATCCATGGCGGTTGGATACACTTGATTTTCAACATGATTACGTTCTATTATTTTGCCTTTCCTCTTGAAACACACTTCCTGGGCAGTTTAGGCTTTTTTGGAATGTATATGGCAGGGATGGCGATTGCCCACCTTCCCCGTCTGATCATCAGCAAGGATGATGAATTCTATTCTTCTCTTGGTGCATCAGGTGCGCTGAGTGCTGTTGTCCTCAGCCTTATCATGTTCGTACCCAACATCACCTTAATTTTTGGATTGAAAGGGCTGACCTTTGGGGTCATTTATATTCTTGCATCCTTTGTGCTTTCTATTGCGAGTCGGCAACTGGGGAGAGGGCGCATCGGGCATGATGCGCACTTGTGGGGTGCTTTGGCTGGTATCGTCTTGACAGTCATTATGCGCCCTCAAACAGCAGATAATATTCTCCAGTTGTTTGGGTAAGCTTAAGCCCTTTTATGGCCCCTATTTTTCCTTCTTCCTTCCTATTTTCATTTCCGTAGGCCATCCAAAAGCCGTTATTCACGATGCGTTTGAGTTTTTATTCAGCTGGGGCTGCCTTTTACAGCTGGAAGTATCTGAGTATGTTTTGCTTAGGAAGCAGGTTTTTTTTAAAGAGATACATAAAATTTATATACATTCGCAGTCTATCAAAAAAATGAGGAGAAAATAAATCTTTGAGGAGTAACAAATGGGGGAGTAAAAACCATTGATGAAGGAGAATGACAGACATATTGCAAAGGAATCGATGCCTTCTTTTACGACAGGTGCCTCCGAAGGTACGAGTCTAGGAGAAGAGAAGATGGCGCAGTCATTCAGGCCGGTACAGATTGGGGGGTTGTTGGCTTTTATGGGAATATTTATTCTCTCTATCTTTATCGTTACGGAAGGTTCTCGCTCACTCGGTACCGCACTCGCTGATCAGTTGGTACATATTACAGCCAATCCCTTTATCTCTCTCTTTATTGGGATCTTGGCCACAGCTCTGATCCAAAGTTCTTCTACCACTACTACCTTGATCGTTTCGCTGGTCGCTGTAAGCACGCTCAGTCCATCGGAGGCGATCCCGCTGATCTTGGGAGCCAATATCGGAACGGCCGTCACGAGTACGCTGGTGGCGTTAGGGTACATCGGGGACAAAGAAGAATTTGAACAAGCGGTAGCTAGTGCATCCCTACATGATTTATTCAATATTTTCACTACTCTGATCCTCTTTATTGTCGAGGTAAGCACACGGGCACTTTCTGATTTTGCGTGGAAGATCGCTAGCTTACTCCCACGTATAGATACTTCGCTTGAGCAGTCCAATTATGCCATTTCCCGAGCCGCTCAACAAGCCGTTCAACTTTTTGGAGACAATTCCTGGCTTTCTTTACTCTTGGGTTTATGCCTGCTTTTTGCTTCTCTACGAGGGATGACTTGGTTGCTCAAGACAGGCATTTCGTCTAGACTAGAGCGCAACTTGAATAAGTACATTTTCGATCGACCACTCAATAGTTTCCTTGCAGGTACGGGGACGACCTTCGTCATCCAATCTAGCTCTGTGATGACCTCACTGATCGTGCCGCTGGCTGCTTCAGGAAAAGTGAGACTCAGTCAGCTATTTCCCTTCATCATGGGAGCCAATCTAGGTACTACGTCTACGGCCTTGATTGCAGCCCTGCTCAGCCCAGCAGTCTCAGCCCAAGCAGCTATCGGCGTAGCTTGTGTACATGTTTTGTTCAATCTGACGGGCGTTTTGATCTTCTTACCCTTCCGATCCTTGAGAGAGATTCCCATTAGGATAGCCGCCCAACTAGGAAAATGGTCCCGCCTCAATCGGATATACGGCGTTTTTTATGTAGTGCTTGTATTTTTTGGCCTCCCTTTTCTATTGATCGTCCTGAGTCGTTAAGTGACGGTCAGTTAGAATCCATTCTTCATTCAGGGTATAGATATTTCTTCAAGAGACAGGGGCAATAAATTGCTTTTGGTGAAGTTGGTAGTATGCTCCTTCTTGCTTTAGCAATTCCTCATGGCTTCCTTTTTCGACCATTTTGCCTTTGTCCAATACAAGGATCTGATCCGCTTGCTGGATTGTGGAGAGTCTATGCGCAATGATCACAGAGGTCCTTCCAGCCATCACCGTTTCAATGGCCTGTTGGATGATCTCTTCGGATTCGGTGTCAATATTGGCCGTAGCCTCATCCAAAACCAAAATCTGTGGATCGTAGGTCATCACTCGTGCAAAGGCAATGAGCTGCCGCTGCCCAAGTGAAAGCGAAGCCCCTCTTTCTTGTACATTATAGTTGTAGCCTCCAGGAAGCTTGGAGATGAAGTCGTGGGCACCCACGCGACGGGCAGAGGTCTCTACCACCTCCATGGGGATATCAGGATTGTTGAGGGTAATGTTGTCGTAGACAGAACCTGAAAACAGGAAGACATCTTGTAGGACTACCCCGATCAATGCCCGCAACTCATCCAGTTTGTAGGCTTTGATATTGACGCCATTGACAAGAATGTCTCCTTTTTGGATCTCGTAAAAGCGGCTGAGCAAATTGATGATCGTGGTCTTTCCTGATCCTGTCGATCCGACCAATGCCAACTTATGGCCAGGTTTCACATCAAAAGAGATGTCTTGTAGTACCCACTCGGGTTCTTTGTACGCAAAGGTGACATGATCAAATTGAATACCCACACCCTTCGTCTTTTCTTTGGCTGCTACCTGCTTCCCTTCATCCTCAATCACTGTCTGGGTATCCAAAATCTTGAAAATACGTTCGGCACTGACCATGCCCAATTGTAGCACATTGAATTGGTCGGCGAGCATACGAAGCGGACGAAAAAACATCTGGACAAACATGATGAAGGCGACCAACTCCCCAAATCGCAATTGAAAGTCCATGACCCTGCCTGCTCCATACCATACGAGAATGGCCACACTGGCTGCCGTAATGATTTCAATGACAGGAAAATATACAGAGTAGTAAAGGACAGAGTTGATATTGGATTTTCGGAGTCTTTGATTGATTTCGCCAAAACGCTCCATCTCGACTTCCTCTCTATTGAATAGGTGAATGATGTTCATGCCACTGATATGCTCTTGTAGGAAGGCATTCATTTCACTCACCGATTTTCGGACCTGTTGGAAGGCCGCTTTGACTTTATTTTTGAAAACAATGGTCGCGCCGATCAGCAGCGGAAGCGTCGTGAGCACAGCAAGCGAGAGATCCCAGCTGACATAAAACATGTAGCCGATGATGGCAAAAAGTTGAAGAAGTTGGCCAATGATTCGGACCAGTCCTGATGTGAAGACATCGTTGAGCGTCTCCACATCATTGATGACGCGTGTCTGAAGTGTACCGATGGGTGTCTTGTCGAAGAATCGAAGCTCCAGCCTCAGGACATGTTTGAACACCTGCTTACGAATATCTTTGATGATGCTTTGCCCCAACCAGTTGGTGAGATAGGTATTGCCATACATGATGATGGTCTCCAACACAATCGCTCCCACGATGATCATGATCATCATTTGAAGACCCGAAAGATCTCCTTCGATGATGTAATTGTCGAGGGTCACCTGAACAAGTACAGGGCGTAAGGGGCCGAGTACAGCCAGCATGATCGTGAGAAAAAGGGCAAATAGAAAGACCGATCGGTAGGGCCTGACATACTGGAATAGGCGTTGTGCGAGTGTCCAATCCAGTACTTTGCCACTGACTTTTTGTTCAGATTTTGCCATGAGGCCAAAGGTACATGTTCTGATCCGAAAGGGAAAGGAGATTTTAGGGAGAAAAGAAAACGCTGCCAAGTGGATGACACTTGACAGCGTGAGATATATATTTTTTGATAAGAAATATCACAAATAGGGGTGATAATCCATCTTATCTACTGGTTCAACGACGCTTTCAATCCCTGGTCAAAGTAAAGGCTAGCAGAAAGATCCGATGCTCCCCGCGCCTGAAACTCTGCAGCCTGTCCTTGACGACGCTGGCTCCACTCGTAGACCATGAAGTACATCTTATGATCATTGGTGAGTTCTTGCTGACTGAGGGCAGGACTTAGCTGCTGAGTAGCAATCAATGCTTCCCCATCTAGATTGTTGGGATAGCTGAGCTCTTCTTGGGTGACCATGATCGCAAAGAATCTGTATTGTCCTTGGCGCTTGAAGGTGATTTCGTCCAGTGTCTCCCCAAAGCTCAAGTCTGGATTCACACTCGCTTGTGTTTGTCGTCTCGTAGCCCAAGTAGCTGGACTCCCATCCGCATTGAATTGCTCCATGGCTGTCATGACCATGAATCCATCCTCTAGCGGAAAATAGAGTAGATCATTGTATCCTTTGTCAATCAATGCAAGGCTCAACTTCTTCTGTGCGCTGCCAAGCGTGTAGCGCATCTTACGGTCGGGAAACAGGGACCATCCCCCTTTTTTGAAAGGGTTGAACCCAGGAAGTACCTCGTAATCTGCATAAGAAGTAGGTTCTACAGGTGGCCAAACAGGTGTGGGAAGCTCTGAGGGGCTGCCTGAAATTTCTTTTTTGGCGGCGGTTTGACGACCTGAAGTTTGACGTGCCGTAGGATCAAACAAATCGGAGATATCCGTTGTACCTGTTTGATCTTGGCTGCGGAGCAAATCCTCTGTATCTGAAATCGCGAGTTCGTTTAGTTTTTCGTTGTCTACAAAGTCCACACTTCCTTTGCCCGCACCCCAGTACACGCGGTCTATATCATCTACTTCCCATCTGAAGGGTTGCTTGGTGTAGAACTCATTGAATTGAACGTAGCGATCGCTGATGATGATTTTCTCGGCGGCATAATGAAGGCCTGTCCGCAATCGCACAGAGCCAAATTGGTTGGCAGAGGGTTGCCCTGCGCCTCTATTGAGAGAGCCGCCTTGCATGAGTTGGCGTTCGGAGGGGAGTACCAATGTTTTGACATTTTCCAAGTCTACCGTGAGCAGCTCTTGATTGCCTGTCATCCCATGAAATTCGATGCCTTCTTTGGTCCACACAAAATGGCGGAGCTGCATGTCCGATTCATCTATGAATACCAGCGTAGGGGAGGCTACTGCTGGGACTTTGGCTTTGACACGATTATTCAGATCACTGATCTCATCTCCTCCATCTCTGTTGAGCTGATCTATAGGTGTGAGGACCTGCTCTACTCCGTAGGCATACTTGATTTTATGCACTTGATTGGCTTTGAGACTCATCATGGCGCCCTTCTGATCATCCCATGAGAGAAATGACACACGGTTGCTCGGAGGGTTTACCTCGATGATCCTGACTTCGTACACTTTTTCGTTGATGGTATACAAGAGATCCTGTGCTGAAAGTCCAAGACTGAGACAGATGAGTAGGGTAAAAAGAATGGCTTTTGACATAATGCTTCCCTATTTCAGAGATTTAGTGGGAACAATCTTAATTTAGGATAAAAAAATTAGCTTTTTGCACAAATTTTCAACAAAGAAAAGGTTTCCTAATAGGTAGATAAACGTAGGAAATCTCTTTTTTTGTCAAAAAATCTTTTGAGTTTTTGCGCAAAGTTTCGAAAAATAAGATAAAATCTTCAGCTATTCATTTGATTATAAGCTAATTGGTGAAATATATGTCTTTTTCCGCATCTTATGAAGTTGATGAGAGAAAAATGTAAAGAATAACTGTATTTTTTTGTGGAAAAATAATCTGAAACATAAAGGAGCTGATCCCAATAAAATATCTTCCTTTGTGAATATGACATTTTTCTTTCTATTCTAACATAGAAATGGACGTCGATTCGGGCGAGAAATTCGAGCTTTCTGCAAGTGGACCAACGGCCATCTCTAGTGGCCTACTTCTGTATGGCCATCCCCCCAAATCGTCCTTGTACAAACTCGCCTTCCAGTGTACTGCCATCCTCTTTCGTGAGGGTCCCTTGGCCATGTCTTTTGCCATAGGACCAGTTGCCTGTGTAGACCTTGTCATCCTCATACGTCATCGTACCCCATCCATGTGGAAGATCGTTTTTCCAGTTTCCTTCGTACTTGCTTCTGTCAGCATAAAAGTATATGCCTTTTCCATGCTTCTGCCCGTATCGCCATTCGCCTCTATACTGCTCTCCATTGTTCATCTTCAAAATTCCTGTTCCGTGGTAGCGTCCTTCTTTGAAATCTCCTGTGTAGACACTTCCCTTGGCAGAGATCATTTTCCCTTTTCCTGATATTTTTCCCTTCTCCCAGTTGCCTTCATAAATCAATCCTTGCACCGATACCATCTTCCCTTCGCCTTGTTGTTGTCCTTTGACCCACTGGCCTTCATAAATGTCCCCTCTTTTGTTGATGCATTTGCCAAATCCGTGGCGGTAGTTGTCTTTATAGGCACCGAGATACACCTCGCCATTCGCGTAGTATTTCTTTGCGCTACCTTCAAAGGAAGTACCTTTCCAGTTGCCCATGAGCTTCGATCCATCGGTGTAGTACATCACGCCCCTGCCAGATGGACTGCTCTCCTTCCAGTTACCCATGTAGGTTGTCCCATCGGCATAGTAGTAGGTACCTTCCCCTTGGTAGTGTCCATTGATGAATTCTCCCTCGTAGCGATCGCCATTGGTGTAGATAAACATTCCGATTCCTTCCATCCGATCATTTTTCCAGTCGCCATCGTATCGGTCACCATTCCTGAACAGATAGGTTCCCCAGCCTTCTTTGTGGGTTTTTTTCCACATACCTTGGTAGACATCTCCATTGGCGAGTGTGTAGACACCTTGCCCATGGCGAGATCTTTGCTTCCACTCACCTTCGTAGCGGTCGCCATTTTGAAAGATAAAAGTTCCTGTGCCATTGTTACAATTGCCCTTGACACATTGGGCAGAGAGGGAGGATAGAATACAAGAGAAAAAGAGCGAAAATAGTGTAGTGTAAACGATTATCTTCATAATCGGATGTTATGTAAATTCAGGGAAAGGTGAATTAGTGTTTGGATTATTATGATAATGAAAAATATAAAACCTTTAATGAAAATATCCAGTATTTGCGCAAATACTAAGGAATTAACACATATTCTTTGCCGAATTTTGATCAAAGGTGCAAAGTGCGCCCGATTTTATTGACCAATGGATGAATTTTTATCCTCAGTGGTCAAATAAATCAAGAAGCCTGATTCAGCCTCTCCAACATTTGTATCAATTCTTGTGCCTTTTCTGTATAGTAAGGGTATTTCTGGACCTTTTGGAGTTGACGGAGTGCGGCGCGACTCCTTTCTTGGCCGATGTAGGCAAGGGCCATATACCAGTCAGCAGTTTGTAAATCGTGTGTCACTTGCTGATAGGCTTCGATGGCTTTTTCAAATTGCTTTTGCTCCATGTAGGCATGTCCTAGATAGAGTAGTGCTTCTGATTTGAACTCGAATGAAGGATCTGCAATCAGGAGTTGGAGGTTGGGGATGGCGGTTTCTTGCTGTCCAGATTTGAGTTGGATAAGGGTGATTTGCCATAAGGAATCTGTTGCCTGCGCAGACTTCGTCTCCATGTATTCGGGTGCTTCGTAATACTGCGCGTATAGCGTGGACATGTCATAGGTTTCTGTCTCTGTCAAGCTGCCTCTCCATAAGAAGAGGAGAGCCAACGCAGCTGCTACGACGGCTACGAGCCCTGTGGTCCAAAACGCACGTATCTGTCCTGGATCTGTGAGATTTCCTTCTTTTTTGAGTGTCTGATATTTTGCTGTGAATGTCGTCATGTAGTCCTGTGCTAATTGTTGCTGGATGGCGACCTCTGCGCGTACCGCTGCCTCTAAGGCTCGGCCCATCTCAGGATTGGCTTCCAGCTCCTGCTCGAATTGCTTTACTTCTTCTGGAGGCAATTCTTGCGCCAAATATTGCGCGATACGTCTATCTAATTCTTCCATGACACATATTCATCAGACAAAAAAAGGAGAATCGTTTTCCCATTTCTTATAAAAAGCCGACTTCTTGTACGATTTGAAATAAATGTTTGCGACAACGGTTGCGTTGTACATTGACGGTATCTGCATTTTTGAGGTTGACAGATTGGGCGATCTCAGCAGAGCTAAAGCCTTCGAAGGTCATTTTCAAGATCTGTTGGCACTTTTCGCTGAGTTGAGAGAGGCAGTTTTGCAGTTGCTGGATCTGGTCCTTGGCAATCAGCTGCTGTGCGATGTCGCGAGCTTTGTCAGGAAGGTAGGCAAAGGCATCAATCGACACATTGTCGGGCTGACTGGCTTCCTTACGTACCATATTCACACACTGGTTGAAGAAGATGCGGTACAGATAAGTCTTGATGGCACTTTCTCCGCGAAATGTTCCTCCTTTGATCGCATGGTAGACAGCGAGGATAGACTGATTGTAAGCGGCCAAGGCATCGTCCTCTGAGAGACTATACTTCTTTTCTCCTTGTTTCACCATGTAAGCAAAGGTCTCAAACAGGGTATTCATTGCTCTCCGTGCAGGAAATCCCCCAGCCTGAATGTCTGAGATAATAGCAGATTCATTAATTTTTTTCTTATTGGAAAAAGGCTTAAACATGGACCTATTGTGTGTGAGGATTATTGGAAAATAAAGATAGTCTTTCTTTTAGGAAATTTTGGATCAGTATAATTATGGCATAAAAAATGAGATTTTGTTAAGGTGCAGTTTCGTTTTGCGTCTAAAGCTACAAATGAAACTATAATCCATATTCATTCTCATGAAAAAAAATGTATTTACAGCCATTTATTTGATCTTTTGCTCTTGTAGTCTAGCATGGGGGCAAGCGGGAAATGTATCTCCTGTGTGTCCTACTGGCGAGATCCATTATAACCATTTTAATCAAAAACTGAAATATCTTGAAAATGTAAGTGTGAATATACACCCTAGTTCGGGTCATACAGAACTACTAGGTGTCCCTTCGCCCCCACGTGTGCAGACGGTTGCAGGCAATCCCGACGCTTTCCTAGATTACCTATACGACTTCGAGGACGGGCACTATCTCATGACACATTTGAACAAAATCCCTTATGGGAGTATGCCTTTCAATGGAGGGAGTGAGCGGCGTAGGGTGTATGTAACGGGGAAATATTCTACTCCTGATTCTATTCCCGATGACCCTGAGCGTTCGGCAGGTATGGGCACAGGCAATCCTGCACCCAATGATCGATTTACAGATGGCTATGTATTTGTAGAAGCCAACAGATCTATTGTTCCCAATCAATCTATGACCTTCGCCATTTCTTATCAAGCATACGACAAAGTAAAACCTGATGGTTTCTTCTTTTTATACAACCATGGTGTAAGGTCTACAACTAGCCTCAAGTGTGTGGATACCTATCGTGGGGAAGCAGCGACAAGTCTTCAATTCAATCTCCAAAATACACTGGCTGATCAAGGGATAGTGAATGTTCCTCAAGGGGCCAATGGATATAGGAGTGCGGTGGAGTTTACCAATATCGAACCCTCTTTGGATCAGGTAGGTTCACCTGAGAAGGAACATACCGTTTTTGTGACGTTGAACTCAGAAATATCGCTTGCAGGTTTAGAGGAGGGACAATCTGCACGCTTTGCGATTTTACCCTACACAGAGAAAAGCTTGGAAGGGGCAAAGCGGAAGATACCGCTCGAATTTGTAGTAGCACCTCAACCGATCGCGCGTGCCCATGATCCGAACTTCATCATAGCAGATCGAAATTCCTACATACGAGGGATCGGTCCAGGGGGAGATCCAGTTTATCCAGGATGTGTAGAGGTCACGTATCTGGCCCATTTCCAGAATATTGGGGAAGCACCTGCCACTCGTGTAGATTTGGCGATCCCAGTAGATACTAAGCTGCAAACAGGCACTTTTGAAATTGTAGACTGGTCTCCCAAGGTCATGTTGACGGATCAGGATACAGCTTGTGCGAGCAGTACAGACCCTTACCTCTATTACGAAGTGGACTGCCAAAAGCTTGGGAGTCTATACTTTTCCTTTCATCATGTCGCCATCCAAGGAACGAAGGATCAAAAAGCGGATCCTCGTCTCCCGAGTACAGGATGGGTAAAATATAAGATGAAAACGCTGCCCATCTCCCAGCATACAGCTATGTTTGGTTCGACGACAGAAGCACAAGCAGATATTACATTTTTTGATGCACGAGGGATCTTACCTTCAATTCAGACCAATGTCTCTAAAATCAAATTGGAATCTAGGGAATTTGAGATCTATGGTGCCTTCCCTGCTAACCAAAGTGTGACGATGAATCAGTATTATCCTAATTGTGGAAATAGTCCCTGTGAGTTTGAGGTAACGCCCTGTCCATGTAAGGGATGGCAAGTGGTGGGACACTGTCTCTCTAGTTTGAAGGTCATAGGCTTTGTGAGTGTACCCTTATTGGTGATCGGATTAGGCCTTAACAGACGCAGGAGAAGGGAAAGACTTTAAGATGGAAATAACAATGACAAAAGTATCTAAGTAAAAATTTATAAAAAGAAAGGAAGGTTTGTTAAGGAAATGATCTAGGTACCGACTAAAGCTCTGAGTAAAACATCAATCCATCATAATTACCATGAGAAAAAGTGTGATCATAATCATTTATGTGATTTTGGGTGTCCAGAGCGTATCATTTTGCCAGGTGGGGCATGTCGAACTGAACATTTCTTCAGCTTCGATTGCTTGGACTGAGCCATTATCACTTGACTGTCAACCTGCCAACATTCACTTTAACGCCAATGGCCAGGAGATTGTCTATCTAAGGAGTTTGAATTTGAATGTCATTCCAGGTGGTTCACAACTGACGGGGGTTCCCTCTCAGTCTGATGTGGAGACAGCTGCAGGTGATAACCGAGCCTTTTTGGAGTATCTTTATGACTTCGAAGATGGGCATTATTTACGCACTCACCTACAAACGATCCCATTTGGAAGTTCCTACCAGCAAAGAAGGATTCACGTAACAGGAAAGTATTCTACACCTGATTCTATTCCTGATGATCCTGAGCGGTCAGCCAATACAGGCATGGGAAATCTCGCCCCCAATGATCGTTTTACAGATAGCTACATGTACATTGATCCCAACCGATCGGTTGTACCTACAAACAGTATAACATTTGCCCTTTCTTTTCAGGAGTTTAACGGAATCAAGCCCGATGGTTTTTTCTTTTTGTACAACCACAGCATGGAGGAAGGACCTACCTTCGAGTTTCGTTGCGCAGACGCTTACAGAGGAGAGTCGAGTGTCTTACGACCTTTAGGTGTGACACCACTTTATCCGCCGACTTTGGAAGACTATGGATTGGTGGGTGTCCCCCAGGAAGTGAGAGGCTATGGAGAAGCGGTAGAGTTTACAGGCCTCAAAAATTCTTTGACACAAGTCGGATATCTAGGAGGAGAGCATACTGTATTTGTGACCTTGAACTCTGAAGTCGATTTAGGAGAAGAAGGCCAAAGCGCGTTGGTTGCTGCCGTTCCCTATTATTTACAAGAAGTAAAGAAGGGCGTGCCAGCTCGGAAAATTCCCTTGGAGGTCATCGTAGCACCTCAACCTGTCGCTCGTGCACATGATCCCAATTATATCGTAGTAGATCGGAGTTTCTTTATCCATGGTGTATTGCCAAGCCAAAATATTTATCCCAATTGTGTCGATCTCACCTACAAGGCACATTTCCAAAATATAGGAACAGCTCCTGCAACCAGAGTAGACATTGATATTCCCATAGACAATAAGTTGCAATCAGGGTCATTTCAGCTATTGGATTGGTCACCCAAAGTACCCCTTCGGACGCAGGATCTCAATTGCGCAGATGAAGAGCCATTTTTATACTATGAAGTTGACTGCAACGATCCTGGAAAGCTTCATTTTTCCTTTCACAATGTTCGTATTGAAGGAACCAAAGACCAGGGAGCAGATCCTCGTAGGCCCACAACTGGTTGGGTGAAGTATAAGATTAAGACCCTTCCTATATCCCAAAATTCTAGCTTGTTTGAAACTTCTTCTACTGTCGCACAAGCAGATATTATTTTTTACGACGACTTGGGGCAGTTGCCTATTATTCAGACCGAAGAATCTACGATAGATCTTCGAGCAGGGGATTATGAATATTATGGAAATTTCATGGCTACCGATGCCATGCAGATGAACCAATATTATCCGCTTTGTGGGGACGTCAGCTGTAATCACCGTGTGACGCCTTGTGGGGTAGGAAGAGGGGATAGCCCTAACTTGAATTTGAATCCTAATTCTAACAATAAGATGCCTACATCCACACTCGCTGGTGTCGCAATGGCGATTTTGACGGTTTTGGGTCTTAGCTTGATCCGAGACAATCCCAACAAGAGTAGGTAAAAGGAAATCACTTATTTGTTGGAATATCATAATCCTACCTATATTCAAACATGGGTAGGATTTTTTTCTTTTTTTGCTTCATCTCTGGGGCGTTTGGACATGTGATATGGGCACAAGAGTGTGCAGAGGAAGTATTTAAGCAGTCCAAACAGATCAAAGGAAAGCCAGAAGAAAAAATACTTTTGGAAGAATCTTATGCCTTAGCTCAAAGGGAAGAAGATATGGAAACCCTATTGAGGGTGGCCAGTCGTTTGGCAAGTATATATCGTCGTAACAGTGAGTTCAAGAAAGAAGAACATGTAATTGTCCAATCCATTTCTCAAGCCAGTAGATGGAGAATACCCATGACTCAGAATGAGATGAAATTTATGGGATGGTTGAATGTGAAATTGGGCTTGATTTACTACAAAGGACAACGCTTTTTAGAAGCGGTTTCAGCTTATGAAAAAGCAGGATATTGGCTTGAAGAAGCTCATTTTAATCCAGAGAGTCGTTCGCGCTATGTATACAAAGAATTAGCTAATATCTATACTCGGCTAGGAGATTATGAACGAGCTTTATTGTATTTGAATCATGCACTGGATTTGTTGCAAAACGAATCAGGAGGCATACTTTATGCCAAGCTACTTTCAGATAGGGGCATTGCTTTCATCGAAATAAACCAAGTCAAAGAAGCAAAGGAAACCTTGAATCAGACGCTTCATCTCGCCCAGCGACTGGGACATCCTGTGGAGGGAGATGTCTACCTCAACTTAGCTAAAGTTGCCCAAATATCAGGAGCACCTGCGAAATCTGAAGCGATGGCAACAAGTGCCTTGAAAATCTACATAAGGGATTCTAGTCTGCAGGACATGGCAATTGCCCACCTCGCATTGGGGGGCTATACAGCTGCCCAAGGAAAGATCTCCGAAGCACGTAGGCATTATTTGGATGCTCTTAACTTAGAGCAAGGGAATGAAGGAAATTTCAAAGGCAGACAGAGAGGAAAGATATTGGCAGCTTTTGCAGACTTTGAAGCCGACCAGCAAAATGGAGATCGAGCGCTCGAACTCTTTCAGCAAGCCATCCAGACAGTCGTCCCCCAATTTGCGCCCCAAGACCTGATGGCACTTCCTCCTGACTCTCTACTGTATGAGGAAAATCTGATTTATGAATCCCTATTGGGAATGGCGGAGATATTCGAACAAGAATATGTAGAAACCTCTCAGACAAGCTACCTGCTCCAAGCGCTGGAAGCGCGCGAGAAAGTCATGCGGGTAGAGGATCTCCTGCGTGGTCGTTTTGCCTATGAAGGTCCCAAGCTCCAACTTCAGGCGGAGCGTCATGCAAGAACAGGAAACCTGCTAAGACTAGTGTCCACACTATCAGAGGTACTGCCTCAGCAGCGGGCCTATTATCTCAACAAAGCTTTTCAATATCTCGAACGAAATAAGGCCCTGGTCATGGAGGAGGAAAACCGTCGTGCCCGTGCCATCCAGCGTAGTGCCAATAGCGAAGTCTACCAAGAATTAAGTCGGCAGATCATCGACTTGGAGAATGCTCGTATGAACGCCACCCTTGAGCAGGAGCAAGACAGCCTCCGGCGCTTGCTCAATAAGCTTCAGCTCCAAGAGG
>JBCBFT010000090.1:0-28531 GCA_038527485.1 Bacteroidota bacterium | reverse complement strand
TTAACTTTTATTTACAAGATACCGAAGATGTCAATATTCGATTCCAAGGCCTTCAAGAGCCCCTTTCTTCTGACATGCTGAGGGTCTATTTGAGTACAGCAGAAGGCTGGTTAGAAATAGGGGATAAAAAAATTCAATTGATAGACAGTCC
This sequence comes from Bacteroidota bacterium, assembly GCA_038527485.1. GTDB lineage: Bacteria > Bacteroidota > Bacteroidia > J057 > J057 > JALEFZ01. The sequence continues at coordinate 28,380 of JBCBFT010000090.1, read as the reverse complement.
TTGTGAAATCAAGCATTTTCCCTCAGATACAGACAGGATTCTGGTGATGGAGATACCTATCTCTAGGAGCTTACCTCCTGTCGTTCATATGCCAGCAAACCTGAGTTCAGAAGGTATTTCCAGTGAATTTCCGCTTCTCAAAGTCGAAGTGACACCCTCCTTTCAATACCTGATGCTTCGAAAGTCTACCATTCGACGCATCGAAGTAGAAATGGAGGTTTCTCATCTACAGCTTTCCTCGCTTTACAATGATTATGGACCTTTGGATGCGACGCAACCCTTCCAACCCTTTGGGGTGATTCCCAGCCAGGGAGCCAACTTCTACATTGGCAATGCTGAGGCATTTAGCAAGCCATTGGATTCGCTTGATCTCCATATCGAGTGGATGGACCCTCCACAAAATCCCGAGGGGCTAGAAGGATATTACCGTTCGTATAATGTTGATTTTGAAGCTTACAAAAAGCAGCATCGAGCAGGTATCTCTCCTGAAATCGGAGGTACACAACCAGACCTTCCCTCCACAGGTAAGTACAGAGATGAAACCTATCAATTGGAGATGGCTTATTTGAGCGAATATGGCTGGAAAGATACGAGTAGCTCCCATCCTCTATTTGAACATACTCCCATTTCCCAGAAGATTCATACCCAAAGGGTACTGTCTTTCTATGATCTGCCGCTACAATTTGATACGCGACATGGGAAGTCACAAGGAACGGAACCCTTGAGATTGGAAGAGAACCCAGCAGGAGGTTTTATCCGCCTCCAATTGGTCACGCCTCCTGAGGCCTTTGGGCATAAAGTCTATCCGCTCGCACTGGCAGAGGCCATCAGATTTAATGCCATTAAAAGTAATGAGAACCATCCGGCTCCGCTCCCTTTGGAACCTTATACGCCTACCATTAAATCCCTTCACCTATCCTATAAATCAACCCTTCATTACGATTTTGGGAAGAGGGGACAGCATTCAGATGTAGAGTTTTTCCATCTGTCACCCTTCGGTTATCAAACGGCCGTCAATTCCGATATATACCCTACTCAGTTATTCCTCTTTCCACATTTTACCCATAAAGGCAATCTATTTATAGGCCTTCAAGATATCCAACCTCCAGCCCATGTGGACCTTTTGATTCAGGTAGAACCTGACAGTTTCGAAGCAGATGGCCATGTACCCCCCATCGAATGGCAGTACCTAGTAGACGATGAGTGGGTCGATTTCCACCCCAACAGCGTCACTATGGATCGAGAAGTTGCCTTCATTGTCGACTCGGTTATTGGCTTTGATCTACCCTCGGACATGTCCCTAGACCATCACATCATGCCCACGGGCTTCCTTTGGATCAAAGCTTCTACATTTCCACTAGGAGGTGCGACAGAAAAGGAGGACACGAGCATCGCGGCATTTTCTAAGCTCAAAGGGATCTACCCAAATGGAACTCGCGTAACGAGGACCCCCCAATCCCATGGTGCAATGGAGCCGCTTCCTCCATTGAGCATTCAAAAAATAACAGGGAATTTTCCGAGTATTCTCAAAATCCTACAACCTGCTCCTACATTTGGTGGAAAAGTATCCGAAGAGGAGGAACACTACATGATTCGTGTGGCTGAGCGGTTAAGACATAAAAACCGAGCCATCAGTCCCTGGGACATCGAAAGAATGGTGCTGGAAGCGTTTCCCTATATCCAGGAAGCCAAATGTATCCGTAACCCACATACTCCTTCCCTCCATCAATCCATCAACCATCCTTACCAATGGGGTCAAGGAGGTGCTGTACAAGTCGTAGTCGTGCCCAAACCGTCAGAAAAATATACTCGGAAGCCCAGACTGAGCAGTTTCGAGCTATTAGAGATACAGAAATATCTCCAAAAGTACGCTAGCCCTATGGCCGAAATCGAGGTCATCAACCCTCGGTATGAGGAGGTGAAAGTCATATTAGGCTTGGGGATTCCGCCTGGGTCCAATGGTTCCATGATCTCTCAAAAGCTAGACAAGGCTTTACAAGAGTTTCTCTCACCCTGGCCCTACGACGCTAAGAGCACCGCATTTTTAACCGATATTCCCCTCAACGCCATCATCGGCTTCATCCAAGATCAGCATCTGGTAGAGGAAATCCGAGAGATCGTCGTGCTACATTTTTATGAAGAGGCAGGTGAGAAAAAAGTATGGGAAGTCATCGACGAATCCCCTCATCTTGAGGATACGGTTACGATGGTCAAACCTAGCCACTCTGCCTCCGTCCTCATTTCTTCTCATTCGCATATGATCACGACACAGTATATCGACGAATCGCTCCCTGGCTCAAATGACAAGGAACCTACGTCCATGGGCGGCGAAGAAGGCACACCATCCAGCATGTATCATTTTTTCGGCATCGGCCATATGGAGGTAGGGGAATCCCTCTTCGTAGATCCAAGAGACCAAATATCTGATAAAAAGGTAAAAGCCAAGGGAATGTCAACTCCTACAGAGGAGGCTAAAAGGAGGTTAATTTTCTTCAAATAATGGAAGTTATAGCAATGGAAAACAGGAGAAAAATAGAACAGAGAAAAAAAGCACTCAAGAATAAATTTCGGCAGGGTAAAATCCCACAAGAGGGAGATTTTGCTAACCTCATTGACCACCTGATCTTCAATATCGAAGAAGAGAAGGATAAAGTCCTCATTCCCAAGCTTCAGGTAGAAGAACTCTCACTTAAAGTCACAAACCCATCTGGTCAGGAGGGCCCAAGATTCGTCAGTCTTGTCGTCGAAGGGAACAAGGTCAAAGTTAAGGAAGCAGAAGAGGAAAAAGAGGAAGAAAATATACTTGAAGATGAACTCATTTCCCTTGAATTTACGGGAGATAAAATCTGGGAAACACTGATGAAATTGGACGCAGCTCATGCCCCTTTCATATACCGGATTACTGGCAAGATTTTTAATCCCTCTACTCTAGTCAATCATGTCATCTTTCATGCGATTGTCACCTTTCTAGGGGTAGATGAACGCAACAACGGAATAGAGGTCGTACAATCGGGGCAGAAAAACGGCATTTTCTCCAGAAGGGACTTTATACGCATCAAATGGGAAGAAAAAGAGGACGACTTATACCTCCTATTCAAAAGTAATCAGGAACTCAAAGGACTACGTCTTGTGTACAAAGTGGAATCCCTATGGGACGATAGAGTCACTACTGTGCCCAGACTCACAAGCTAGCAGAACGTGCGAATAATCTGAATACAATCTATTGAAAAAGTCTAAAGAAATATCAAGATTTGATGCGCTGCCTCCCAGCATGGATTTTGCATGGCTGAAGGAACGTGCCATTGAGTTTGCGCAAAAGTATGCGGGTGATTCATGGACCGATTACAATGCACATGATCCAGGAGTGACCATTCTAGAACTCTTGGCCTATGCCTTGACCGATGTCGGCTATCGCCTTCACGCTCCCTATCAGGATATCCTCGCACCCGATCCCGAGCTAGATCCCCATACAGATCAAGCACGATTTTTCAAGGGGAGAGAGATGCTGACAACTTATCCTTTCACTTTGTCTGACTACAGAGCCACCCTCCTGGACATAGAAGGCGTACGAAATGCTTGGCTCGAAAGAAATGGACAGCGAGAGACCTACCGTACCTATTTCATTACCGAAGAAGGGTATAACGCGAAGGATGTGGAAGCAAAGATCCAGAAACGCCTCAGCAAATATAGAAATATAGGAGATGATTTCGAGTCTATCCAACGCGTCTATCCATATGATATTCAGGTATCTGCTGAAATTTCGCTAGAGGAAAATGTGGACCCAAACGAGGCCATGACAAATATACTCTACGAATTGACCATGTTTTTCAATCCTGAATTTCGGTTTCGGTCTTTACGTAGTTTGATGAAGGAAGGGCATCGAGTAGAGGATATCTTTGAGGGTCCCAAACTGAAATATGGGTATTTGGCCAATGCCGACTTAGAAATGCACATGCCCTTTACCTTTCAGTTCCCATCACATGACGCTCAGAAGGAAAGCTCCCACTTACCCCTACCCAGTCCTCACTTGCTTCAAGAACGCATCCAGCGACTATCAGAAATAAAATGGATCAGAAAATTGTCTATTGAAGACTTAAACCAATCATTCAGATCTGAAGATCCACAAAGACTTTATTTCTTCAACTTCAATCTTTGGCTCAAACCCACAAGTGCCCAAACTTTTTTCCCAAAGCGCGAGGGAAAAGTCCAATCTTTTACCCGTCACTTACAAAACATCCGACTGTTGGATAAGCAAAAGCTCGCCGTAGTCAAGGAAGCAACTGTGGGTGCTTCACTCGAAAAAAAGCTCTACCAAAATAAACGGGATAAAAGTGCCTTCATCAAAATGGAGACAGAATTGAAGGGAAATTACCTCGATTTTTCACCCCCTGTAGGCAAAAGCCGTAAACTCTATCATTATCATTCTATCCAGCATCACTTCCCCCAGACCTACCAACTCGCGCCCATCCCGCAGGATATTCATCTTAGCTCCAAAGGACGCCATCACATTCTCCAACTCAGGGCTTTCCTTCTGTTCATGGAGCAGTTTATTGTCAATAAGCTCCATCTACTCAACTCTATCAAATATTTCTTCTCTGTAGAATCTGACGAAAAATTCCGCCCTGCCATATTTAAAGACAAAGAACTCCCCTATGGCATTCCCTTTTTCCACAACTGGGACGCAACGGTAAGGACGTTTTCGGCTCCCACGCATCTCGATCTCAAACTCGTTCCCCAAAGTATCCCTGAACTAGAAAAGCTGATTCATCATCCCCCGCTCACGCAGGCGAAAAGCAGAGAAAATATGAGCTGGGAAATGATGAAAAAGCAAATCGAGGAGGCAGAGGACTCCTACCATCATTTCGTCCAACAAAAACTAGAAACAACACAGCAGCGCGACAAAAGGCTTTCGTTTATCATGGATCACTTCCTAGCTACGGTTGGGTTTACATTTGATATGGAGTCTTATCGCATTTTTTCCTTGTACAATCAAGGTGAGCTCTACACACGTACCAACTTTCACAAGCGCAGAATCCTCCTCAACTATCCGCAGATCAGTGCGGCAAGAGCGAGTGGATTCGATTATCAAAATATTGTGCTACATCCACCTTCCTATGATTCAGATTCACTGACGGACGACAATGAGGCTTCGTGCTGGAAGTTGAAGCTCATCGATTTCCAGGACTTGTATACAAAACTTACCCAACCTTCTTCTCCATCTACTGGGCAGTCAACAGATACGGACATATGGGGACCAGAGAAAATCTCTCCTGAGAATGTCTCTGGCTTCAAGCTCCGTCTTGCGCACCTACTTGGCATCAACTATTGGCAAAATTGGCGCTTAACAAGTTTTCTGGATGAGTCGCTTGTCCATTGGGAAAATGAAGGAGAGGTACCTGAAGGTTATGGATTTTCTTTTGTAGGAGAAGAGGAAGAAAGATGGGAAGCCCTGAAAAGAATTTTGCTGTACGGGATCGAAAAAAAGAAGTACCAAATTCATCAGGCAGCAGGAACAGAGGGCTTTCAGATCAGGCTTCACAGTCAAAATTTATTCTCAGATAATTCCAACGCAAAAGCGATTAGAGAAGCAGGAAAGCTAAACGAATATACAGAAGTGGCTGCTGTAGCCTCTTTTCACGAGGACGTTGCGAACTTCACGCACTATCATGAGGCGCTGGAAATCAGAGATGCCTTCGCCCACATGCTCAAGCTTCACCGCATCAATTCTGAAGGCTTCTATGAAGTGGAAGCGGTCTTGCTGGCGTCAGAATCCCAAGAGAGCACCTCTGACGAGGACTTCATAGATTGCCTTCCAACAAAAGAAGCAGTTCCTACGGCTTTTGCCATCTATTATATTTTTCCCTCTTGGCCTTCTCGCTTCCAATCTGAAGGCTTCAAGGAGGTACTATCAGTTACGATTCATAGAGAACTTCCCGCACATCTGAGGCCTTATATCCTTTTCCTAGATCCTGATCCCATGTTCCGATTTGAAGATCTCTACGAAAATTGGATGAGCCAATTGTTTCTCTATAAGCACCCATCAGGTTCTACACAAAAAGAGACACATACCCATGATTACTTCCTCGCTTCGCAAGAGCTCAAAACATTTTTAAACGAAAAAGTCCGTGAGCAGTATGCCAAAACTCCACTCACTCATTCCTAACTAGATGCCCCATCATCTCATCCAAAGACAAACGTTTGACACCCTCCTCGATGAAGGGCTAGACCATCATGCACATTATCGAAAACTCAAGCAGCTGATTGAAATAGACATCCAGCGAATGTTAAGGCAAGTGTTAGATACACATTTTCCAGCCGATTATAGGGTTCAGATCGACAAGTTGGAGCTAGACCTAGGCTTCCTTTCTTACGACAATTTTGAGCACGAACTACCCAAAAGACTAAAAGCTGAACTCACGGAGGCCCTTCTCCCTTACTTAAGTTCGCAAACCACTGATCATCAAGGCCAAACAGTAAATGAAGGGCTACAAAAAGCCAAAGCACTCGCCATATTCCTCCAGAGGGGATTGTTTCCCTGGTGGATCGACGATCAATTCAAACATCAAAGGAACCAACATTTCTACGCTATTTTAAGCAGCTCGAATGACGCTAGTCACGAAATCATACATCAACTCCGACAATCCGCCTCCGCTCGAAAACGCTTGGTCCATCAGTTTGAAGAGCGCGCGACCCTCTTAACTATACGCAAGGTAGAACCTGCACATGCCCCCTTCATCGAGCAATATGCCAAGGACTTACTGACCTTCCAACTAGAATCACAGATTGTCCCTGTCACGTTTTCAGTATTCAAAAAACTACGCTGGGAGTTGGTTCTTTCCTATTTATTTCTGGAACGAGGAAGTGTCTTTAACGATATCAGTTTTGTCAAAAGTACCTTGCTCCAACTCGCCGCTAGATACAATACAGCCTACACTTCTCTGCTCAGCTTTTTACTCCAAAAACTAAATATCCAGAAGCCTACGCATAAATTTAGAAGCAACTTTCCTAATATACTTTTACAACTAGGGGAAGATGTGTGGGGACTCACCGAGGCCCAGGCGGAGTTTTTTATCCATAAAGACCAAAATCTACAGGAAGTCCATCAACTACGGGCTAAGCTCAGCAGCTATGCGGCTCCACTCTCCCATTCAGAGTTTACACGGCTCATCCAGAGTCGACAAACATTCGAAAAATTCACCCTAGATATTCCTCCACATCTGCTGATCCAATCTCTCAGTGAACAACTATCCTCTTCACAATGGACACAATTTCTTGATCGAATCGCCCATTGGGGATATGGGCCAGGATCTCTACATTTTCAATCCATGGAACGTATATGGGAGCAATTACACCAACTCAAGCTTCCCCAAAAGCTTCCCTCTCTCAAAGAAACATACCTACAAGTAATGTGGCATCAGTCTATCCCCCCCCTACAAACACAGCGATTCACTGCGAATCTTCTGTTGGGGCTGACAGAAACACATGGACTTCCCCTTTCTGAAGTTCAGAGGATGTTTGTAGAAAATCGAGGCAATCAAAAACAAGGAAAATATCTTCTAAAGGAGCAAGAGGTACAGTTTGGATTGCCTGCGAAGAGAAATCTAGCACATGACTTGGTCAGATTTCGCCAGTTCCTTGTCTTGGGTCCTGTAGCCCTGCGCATGTATCGCTTTCCATTATTTCCTCTGATCAAACGCCTGTATCGACGAGTCAAAAAGAAGACGCGTAAGGTCCTGTACGAAGAGGCAGTCAATCTGCGGAGTAGGGGCTTCCTCATTGAAGAACTTGATGAAACCGCGCTCGGTTGGATCGTGCGTTTACTCCAACCTAAAGAGGCTCCCTTCATTGAATCTGTATCGGCAGGACTCCAATCCATCCACGACACATGCCGCCTACTCCCTATGAGCAGTTCTGCATTTTTCGGGGCAAAGTGGGAAATCATCCTTCAGCACCTCATAGATAATCGTGGAAGCCGTTTCAATCAAAAAAGCTTTTTGAATCACTTTATTCAGCAATTGGTAAATGCAGGCCGTTTGGATTACAATGCCTTTGTCTTGTATCTCCAAAAGCTGACCGAACAACTTTCTTCTACCCACGCTCCATCACGGATATGGATGGAGGTTTTAGAGGAAATCATCCAGGAAGTTCAGATTCCCCTCCCCTCTCCTTCTGCCGCTGAGGTGATCCGAGATATTATGAGGCATGGCGCCTATGCGCGCGCTTTTCACCATGTTTCAGTAGAGAACATCATCTCACAAATAAATGGATCTGATATACCCAGCACTCACAGGGTATTTGAAGAATATTTCCAGCAAAAAAGCGCAAGGAAGCACTTCATTCAAACTTTGGGTATACAGATTGGGCTTGAGCTTCTACAAAAGATTTCTCCACATAATCTACATGAAGTGATCGCACTTTTCCACCTGCTTCGTAAGCAATATGCCCAAACGCCTTGGCTTAACTTGCCTGAATCCCAATTTGAGTATCATCTCTGTGAAGTACTACTTCTCCATTGGAAAGAATGGCACACTGGAACGAATACTCCATTGTTCTTAAAAGCTATGTTGGCCCATCTTGGCGCATGTGCGGGCGTTTCCACTGAGCGAGCTGACATGGCCTTCGCACGCACCCATCAAAATCTTTCTTCTGACATTCAATCATTCATACAGGCACGAAACCATCCAACACCTAACAGCCTTGAAGAAGCAGCTATGTCTCTCGCGCTTCAAGACTTCATTCAAGCTTTAAACGGACTGCCTCATACCTTCGCGCCTTCCTCATCACAGATCCAAGAATTGATTGAAAAACTCCAGCTTGTCCTGGAAAAAGATGCAGAAGCTTTAAGCAAACTGTTGCGATCCCGTAATGTCTCCCCTTATTGGGTTTATTTATTGGCTTCTCATCTCCCATCCTCCCTTCAGAAAGCTTTCCTTCATCCCTTTACCCACCAACAAGGGGGAGCAGTGACACGATTTTTGACGCTGGTGCAGGGAGACCAAATGCTGGCACTACTCCCTCCTTCTCAGCGCAGCTATTTCATTCAGGTAATCAAAGAAGATGCGTTCTTCTTCGCATTGGCTAGACGAAGTACTGCTTTCAGCATGAGGCAATTTATGGTGGAGTATCTGTCGAGGTGGGGGCAAAGATTTGGAATCCCTATCGAGAAACTTTGGAAGAATTTGTACGAAGTCAGTCAGCACATGCCCCCGCAACCTTTACAAGCCCTGATCAATGAATTGTATCAATCGCAAGCGAAGACGCGACCTCAGGAAGAAAAGATCCTATCCCAAGAGGAAATAGCTCCCCTTTTTCCTAAAAAAACGATCCTATCTGAAGAGATGATGGAAGCAAAAGAAAAAGAGAGTCTACTGATAGAAAATGCAGGATTGGTCCTCCTATCGCCCTATATCAAGCTACTAATGGAAAGATTAGGCCTTGTCAAAGACGGGCGCTTCATCCATACAGAGGCCGCTATTCGGGGAGTCTTCATGCTGCAATTTGCTGTTACAGGAGAAGCGAGCGGGGCCGAATATCAACTAGCTCTGAATAAACTGCTCTGTAATCTACCCTTCTCTACTCCCCTTCCTGATGGAGTGGAGATCAAACCAGAGGAGGAAACATTGATCCAAGGACTCCTGGCCTCCATTACTCAATCATGGACCCCTCTCCAAAATTCCTCTATAGATGCATTGAGAGAGACATTTCTTCAGCGGGAAGGGCTGATCATCTTCGAAGAGCAAAAGACAATTCTTAAAGTACAGCGAAAAGGAGCACTTGATATCTTACTAGAAAGCCTCCCTTGGGGTATTTCTATGATCAATTTGCCCTGGAGAGAAGAAATCCTTTATGTAGAATGGTAAGACCTATAGTTATGACATTGAAAACTTCTTATACCCCTGTGACCTCATCTGATCATATCCAGAGTATTGAGCAGGAATTTGCTTGGTTTCAACAGTTTTTACATTATCGAATTCAACAGCATCTAGGCAATCCACCTGATACAGAAGTATCAACGCTGCCCCCCCCTTCGCTAGATCATACGCCAACAGCTTATGCAGAATTCGTATATACACATCATCTAGATGCTGCCGAACGCCTTATCTTGATGCTGGCATTGGCTCCACACGTCCGACCTGAACTTTTAGATCCTTTCTTCATCAGTAATCCTGTCTCGGGTAGAGGGTTCACAGAGTATGGTGGGGTATTGGGACAAAACCATGGAGGCTTTTTACCCACAGGAGAGACAGCGGCCTTCCTTGTAGGAGGCGCTCACTTGAGTCTTCGGATGCGCGCCTTGGAAATCATGAGTAAGGAGCATATGTTCGCTCGGAAACAAATCCTATGGGTGGAATCCAGTGCAGAGGATGAGCCTCTGCTCAGCGGAAAGTTGGTGATGAATCCAGAATATATCGAATGGTTTACCCGCGCTCAGAGTTATACACCTCCTTTCAGCGCACGCTTCCCTGCCAAACCTATAAGAACCTTGCTGACATGGGATGATCTTGTCATTCGAGGGGATCTCCAAGTTCAATTAGACGAAGTCATCGGATGGATGCAACATGGCGAGACACTCTTGAAAGACTGGCAGCTCGAGCGACTGGTCAGACCTGGATACAGATGCTTATTTTATGGGCCACCAGGGACAGGAAAAACACTTACAGCGACACTTTTAGGGCAAACAGTAGGAAAAGAGGTCTACCGAATCGATCTAGCAAAGGTGATTTCTAAATATATAGGGGAGACGGAAAAAAATCTAGCCAGAGTATTTGATACAGCCGAAAATAAGAATTGGATACTCTTTTTTGATGAAGCGGATGCCTTATTTAGCAAGCGAACGGAGACACAAAACTCCAATGACCGCTCTGCCAACCAGCAGGTAGCTTATTTGCTTCAGAGAATCGAAGACTATAGAGGCGTCGCCATCCTAGCCACCAACCTCAAGGACAATATGGATGAAGCATTTACCCGACGGTTTGATTCTATGATGTATTTCAATATACCCAATCCAGCGCAGCGCCTGAAGCTATGGAAAAAATACTTCGAAGGAGTGGACAAAGCGTTTGATTTAGAGGAAGAGATTGACCTAAAAGCACTTGCCCATAAATACGAACTCACTGGGGGCAGCTTAATCAACGTCTTGCGCTACACGTGTATACGAGCCAAACAGGATGAACGAAAAACACTCCACTTAGCAGACATTTATGCAGGTATTCGGAAGGAACTACACAAGATGGGAAAGTCGTTTTTCTAAACTTAGAACGACTCCCTATATCCCTTCAAAAGTGGATGAACCTTTCCCGACCTAAACTTTGCTGCGACCCGTATTATTCCGAAATTAAAGGGGATATATAAGAACATTTCTATTTTCATATTACGATCAATTATATTTTATCCTTATGCAAACTTTTGCCTCTAAATCACCGTCCTCTGGCAGCCGAGCGGTTGCCAATCAGGTAAAGCCCACAACCCAACTCAAATCCAAGTCTACCGTTCAGATGATGGGAACGGAAGAGGAAGACATGGTCCAGGGGAAATTTGAAACTGAACCTGCCCAACGAATGGGCAAGGAAGAAGAGATGATGTAGGGGAGAATCTAAATGGATGGGTTACTCCTCGATCAAAGCTTTCCGTTAGGATCAGAAAGCAAAAATCTCCTACAATTAGCAGGAGATTTCTTCTGTATGGTACACTCGGAAGGATTCGAACCCTCAACCTTCTGATCCGTAGTCAGATGCTCTATCCAGTTGAGCTACAAGTGCATATTTTAGATGCGGATGCAAATATAAAGAGTAACTTGATAGTTGCCAAGGAGTACAGACAAATTTTTATCTTTTTAGGTGTCTATCTTCAGGCAAAAACTTGTCTACACACTGCCGAGGATATATCTACTCATCTTACCCAAAGAAAGTGGATGAGGTTCAAAAAAAATCTCCCGCATAAATATACGAGAGATAGGTGGTACACTCGGAAGGATTCGAACCCTCAACCTTCTGATCCGTAGTCAGATGCTCTATCCAGTTGAGCTACGAGTGCGTGTTTTTTGATTGGGATGCAAATATAAATACCTTCTGTATATATACAAATTTTCCTGAAGATTTATGCAGATAAATCTTCAGGAAATGACGTTTTTTATTTTCACTCAGGCCTTCATAGCCCTGACTTATATCTCAATCGTCCTAAGGATCAAATCTATACAGTTCATTGTGTTGATGTCTTCTGCCTCTGCTTCGTAATTCAAGATGATCCGGTGATTCAGCACATCTGGCGTGATCGCCTTGATATCTTCAGGTAGGACATAGCCTCGCCCAGACAAAAAGGCATGTGCTCTAGCACCTAGATTCAGCGCCAAACTGGCACGCGGCGAAGCACCAAAGTCAATATACTCCTCCAACTGCTCCAAGCCATAGGTCTTAGGCTGACGTGTCGCCATGATGATATCGACAATGTAATCCTCCAGCTTCTCCGAAAGCTGAATTTGATCAATCAAGGTACGAACCTCTAATATATCTTTCAGAGAAAACACAGATTGAACCTGATGTGCGGGAGCAGTCTTGGCCATTCTCCGCATGATCTCTTTCTCCTCATATTTGTCGGGATAGTCTACAAATACCTTCAACATGAAGCGATCCACCTGCGCTTCTGGCAAGGGATAGGTTCCTTCCTGATCTATAGGGTTTTGGGTAGCCAATACGAGAAAGGGATTGGGCAACTCAAAAGTATGATTTCCAATACTTACTTGTCCCTCCTGCATCGCCTCCAAAAGGGCAGACTGTACCTTGGCAGGCGAACGGTTGATCTCATCTGCCAAGATGATGCTAGAAAAAACAGGGCCCTGCTTGACCTCAAACTGTCCCGATCCTTGGTTATAGATCATGGTCCCTACAATATCCGCAGGAAGAAGATCAGGGGTAAACTGGATCCGCTGATAACTCAGGTCCAGTGCTTGAGAGAGGGTTTTGATTGTCAGGGTCTTCGCCAATCCTGGCACCCCTTCTAATAAAACGTGGCCATTGGTGAATAGGCCAATCAGGAGTCTATGGACCATCTTTTCCTGCCCTACGATGACCTTTTTCAACTCATTGAAAAGGATCTCTACTTTTTCCATTTTTTCCTGCAAGGCAAACTCCAATGCAGAGCTTTGAGACGGAATGCTCATATATTAATTCGGTGTTTCGGTCTATTTAGATTTGCAAAAGAACAGAGGAGAATGACGATGTAAGGGACTGATTCTTACCCAAGAGTCAAAAGTATTACATGCTGTACAACGAATCAATTTAAGCAAGTTTAGAGAAAAAAAGATACTTTCTGTACCGTCGGGAATTTTTCCTTGCTTAATGGTCAATTCCACCTAAGTGTTTTCGATTTTGGGCAAATGCCATCAAGGATTCTGCTGTAAGGGGCGTCTCTCTTCCTTGAAAGATAGCCATCGTACGTTCGTATCCTGCCTCCCATAAAATGTCAACTTTGTCAAAATCAAAGATCCCACAATCGTGCAAGTCTGGCGGCTCTATTTGTAGATCACAACGATTGAGCCTTGCCTCCACATTTTGCTTGATGGTGATGCTGAAGACGCGGGAAAGAATATCCTGCATTTTGTCAATACGCTCCCATTCCTTCTGAAAGTTGACGTGTACACCTATGATAAAATCACATACTTCCTCAAGAGGGTCGACAGGCAGATTGTTGGTTAATCCTCCATCGAGATATAGCTCTCCCTGAATTTCTTGTGGTTCAAATATGATGGGCAATGCAGCTGAAGCAGCAACTACTTTGTAGAGAGGTCCCTCCTCAAAAATGGTATATTCCCCCGTATGAAGGTTCGTCGCACCAATAAATAGCTTCCTGCGCGTCCCCGATATCTCGTCTCTCCCAATATATTTATCCAGTTTTTGATAAAGCAGATCCATCTTGAGCAGGCCCTTACTCCCCAACTTCAACATCGACATCTCTGTTAAAAATCGATCATGCTTCAGCACTTCTTTCATGCCTAAAGGCGGGATACCTGCGGCATACATTGCCCCTATGATTGCTCCCATACTCGTGCCAGAGACATGACTAATCTGGATGCCGAGATCTTCCAAGGCTTGCAGTACTCCCATATGGGCAATCCCTCTTGCCCCTCCCCCACTCAGCGCAATTCCCACTTTACATTCATCCCAAGAAGCCATAAAATTTCTGTATTTACACGAATCGAAATAAGGAATAAATCTTTGTTCGTCAAGGATTAGACAGAAACAAGGTGTAATTGTGGTACTTGTTTAAGTTATTCGAAATATTCCATATGAAAATTCGAATTTAACCTGTATTTTGGCAGCGAATTTGAGCACACATTGTAAAAATTAGATAAAACGACACGTTCATGAATGTCAAAAATGCCATAGCAACCGGTTTACTGTTGTTCGGGTTAGCCATCAGCTTGACGGGGTTCTCCCTCACGTCTGAAGACACGATGACACAGGAGATCGAAGGAAAAGAGATTGTGGTCAAGAACAGTGAGACCCAACACTTTAATTGGCGCGTCTTCCTAGGATCTTTGACAGGTCTATTGGGGATCGGACTTTATGCTTTCCCTAGCGCCAAAGATCTAGAAAAAGAGCGCTACGGTCGCGCTTAATTTCCACACAAACGAAAAAGCAAAACCCTCGCCACATGGTGAGGGTTTTTATTTGAAGGATCAATTTTGGGCATGAAGCTGCAAGTCCACATCAGGTTAGGAAACAGAAATCTCTTCCGCCTCTTCCTGCAATACAAATCGTTTGACCTCTTTCAATAATGTCAACACACGCTTCATCGTTTTGACATCTTCATAGATCAAAGACAAATACTTCTCCGACTCCTTCATCCGTACGCGGGCAGAGAAAGTCTGTACATACTGAATAATCCGCATGAAGGTCTCAGACTGGAAGAATGGGGATTCTTTGTTGGCGACGAAGTACAATCGCAAGATACTTCCCTTCAATACCACGCGTTCGACCCCGATGCGCTTGGCGGCTTCGCGTACACGTGTCGCGTCAAAAAGCCCCAATACAGTACTGGGCATCGGCCCAAATCGATCGATCATCTCCCTTTGGATCTCGCGTAATTCCTCCTCCGTTTCTGCTCCTGCGATTCTTCTGTAGAATTTCAAACGCTCAGGAATGCTCGGTACGTAGATCTCAGGGAGGCGCAACTCCAGATCCAAATCAATTTTGACGTCATCCACGATGATTTTCTTGCGCTCGGCAATCTCGTCGGCAAACAGATCTGAAAAATGCTCCTCTTTCAATTCCTTGACAGCTTCATCCAAGATCTTATGGTACATGTCATACCCTATCTCCGCCACAAAGCCACTCTGATCAGCTCCCAGCAGATCACCGGCTCCTCGGATGTCCAGGTCACGCAGGGCGATGTGAAACCCACTTCCCAAGTCTGAGAACTCTTCCATGGCTTTGAGACGCTTTCGAGCATCCTGCGTAAGTGAGATCTCTGGTGGGGCAATCAGATAGCAAAACGCCTTACGATTCGAGCGTCCTACCCTCCCTCTCATCTGGTGCAACTCGGACAATCCGTATTTATTGGCCTCATTGATGATGATGGTATTGGCATTAGGTATATCTAGTCCCGACTCGATGATGGTCGTAGCAATCAAAATATCATAGGCTCCTTCGATGAAGGCTACCATCACCTTCTCCAATTCATCTCCTTTCATCTGCCCATGGGCTATCTTTATCCGCGCATCTGGAACCAACTTCTTGATTCCTGAGGCTACTTCTTCTATGTCTTTTACCCTTGGATGAATGAAAAATACTTGCCCACCACGTTTCAACTCATAAGTAATAGCATCTCGGATAATCGTCGGAGAAAACGTATTCACCACTGTTTCGATGGGCTGACGATTAGGTGGGGGTGTGGTGATCACGGACAGGTCGCGGATACCCGCAAGTGAAAATTGGAGGGTACGTGGGATGGGCGTTGCCGTCAATGTCAAGGTATCGACATTGGTTTTCATCAGCTTGAGCTTATCCTTCACATTTACCCCAAATCGCTGCTCTTCATCTATGATCAGCAATCCCAAGTTCTTGAACTTCACATCTTTTGAGACCAATCTGTGGGTCCCGATCAAAATATCAACCTCTCCTGAAGCTACTTTCTTCAGCGTCTCCTTGATCTCAGCTGTCGATTTGAATCTATTGACAAAATCTACCTTGACAGATAGATCTCCTAGTCGCTTTTTAAAGGTCTTATAGTGCTGAATGGCCAGAATGGTCGTAGGAACCAAAACGGCGGTTTGCTTGCCATCATAAGCCGCTTTGAATGCCGCACGGATGGCGATCTCGGTTTTACCAAATCCGACATCTCCACAAACGAGACGGTCCATCGGATGGGGCTGTTCCATGTCCTTCTTGACCTCATCGGTGGTCTTGGCCTGATCTGGCGTATCCTCATACATGAAGTTGGCCTCTAGCTCTCGATGCAGATAGGTATCCTCAGAAAAAGGATGTCCTTTCATGGCCTTTCGCTTGGCATATAAGGACACCAAGTTGAACGCCGCCGCTTTGACACGTGCCTTTGTCTTGGCTTTGGTCTTGGCCCAGCTAGGCGAACCCAATTTATTGAGTTTGGGTATGGCCCCATCCTTTCCTGTATACTTAGAAACCTTATGGAGTGCATTTACATTGACAAAAATAGCATCTCCATTCTTATACATGATCTTGGCAGCCTCCTGGGTGTGCTCCCCTACTCTCAGCATATGTAAACCCGCAAACTTGCCCACACCGTGGGAAATATGTACGACAAAATCCCCAGGCTTCAATTCTTTTAACTCTTTCAGAGTCAGGGCCTGTGAACGCTTCGTTTTGTCGGCAGATTTATAGCGGTGGTATCTTTCAAATACCTGATGGTCTGTATAACAAGCGATGCCGAGCTGCTGATCTAGGAAACCCTCATGTAAATCACCTAAAAGTCCCTCAAAATGAACTTCATGATCTTTTTCTTCGAAAATCTCCTTCAAGCGGACCAACTGTTTTTCATTATCTGAGGTAATGAAATTCTTGACCTTTCTATCCTCGTTATCCTTGAGGTGTGCTGCTAGGAGTTCAAATTTCTTGTTAAAAGTCGGCTGTCCACTCCCTTTCCACTCTAAGACCGAATCTTGAAGTTTGTAATAATTATTATTGGTGGTCTCAATGACAGAAAATGCCTTGAGCTGACGACGAAATTCATCGGGTGAAAAATACAAATCCGCTGGCTTGGCACTTGAAGCCGCTCCTCCACTATCCGACATGAGCTTATCGAAGTATTCCTCTGCCTTTTTGAACATCCGCTCTAAGTCTGCCTCCACAAACTCCACATTGCGAACAAACATCAATGTCTTGGGGGAGATGTAATCCAAAAAGGAGACTTTCTCTTCTTTGAGGAGGCTTCTCTGGATATTAGGAATCAAAGAAATGCGCTTCACCTTCCCTTCAGAAATCTGGCTGACAGGATCAAACTGGCGTATGCTATCAATCTCATCTCCAAAAAACTCTATGCGGTAAGGCATATCGTGTGCAAAGGAAAACACGTCTAAGATTCCTCCACGAACCGCATATTGTCCGGGTTCGTAGACATAATCTTCCCTTTCAAACCCAAACTCATCGAGTAACTCTGTCACAAAATCCATCCCTAGGTCAGCCCCTTGCTGGATTTCAAGTGTATTTTTCACGAGCGAGCGCTTGTTGATCACTTTCTCATTGAGTGCCTCCGCAAACGTTACGATGATTTGCCTCCCTGTCTTAGTGTGGTTCAGTTCATTTAATACCTCTGCACGTTGAAGGACATTGGCATTGTCGACTTCCTCGATTTGATATGGACGCTTGTAGGAAGCAGGAAAAAGGAAAATTTCCTTCTTAGGCATCAGCGTTTTGAGGTCATTGTGTACATAAAGGGCCTCTTCCTTGTCGTTGACCAGGACGACAATGTTGCGCTGGGTCAATCGATAGCTGGCTGCAATTAAAAAAGCAATCTGGCTCCCCGCAGTTCCTTTCATTTGAAACTTTCCACCTTCAGATTGCTTGAGCAAATCACCAAAGGCTTGTAGTTCTGCGTTTTCCTGATAGAGGTGTAATAGTTCGTCAATCTTCACAGGCATCCAATAGTTAAGGCCCAGACTCAATTTCTATGAGCATGGGCAATCCGCAAAATTATACGAGGTAAACAGATAGAATCAAATACTTGTTCGCAAAAATAAATGGAAAAATGTAAGAATCTGTCCTAGTCATTGTGTACGATTCGTTCTTCCTACTTTCATTTTCCTGATTATTTACGCAAAACTCTAGCATTCTGAAGGATTGAATCGTCTATATTCTAGAATGTCGTAGGAAAGAAGATAGAATACACTACTCCATTTAGAGGAGTCTGCCTCACATATTATGATGAAATTTGTAATTTTTTGTGATTTTTCTCTTTCCCACCCATCCTTTATGTAGTGTCATGACGTCTTATAAAAAACCACTATGTTCTAATTAGACGATCTTTCATTCTTAACATTGCTGCTATGCGTCCCTTCCACAAACATTGCCACAAGCTTTTCACTCGTACCTTCGATGCAAAACATATTGCGCTGTTGGCATCCTTCCTTGCCTTCTATCTTCTGATGGGATTTGTGGACACGAATGCTGTTTCCATTACATCCCCTCCAAATCCAACAATGATCCAGGACACGCTAAATTTTTGCTTCCAACATATAGATACAGTCCCCCTACCCTAAGATCTGAATGACGTATCCTCTCATTAGACCGCTTCAAAAACCTGACATACAATTTTTTACTTTTACTTTCATCGAAAAAAGCTTTTCCATATCTCATTACAACATTTATCCTTCTACTCAAGCAATATTTAAGTTTTCCTCAAATAAATTACACACTTTTAAAATTTTCTTACAAAGTAGCACCAATCTGCTCCAAATTTCCGTATTTTACTGAAAGTAAATACATAAGTGCTAGACTGGTGCGAAAGTTGTGCATAATAAAAGAGCATCTGTCTCTGGCATGCTGTATTAGGGGAACATCACTTAAATCATAGAGTCCATGAGTCTCAACTCGTCGGATAAGCAGTTGGTAGCAAAATTTCTCGATCGTTCTATCACATCGGAAGAACTGATCGAATTTCGAAATCACTACGACCGAGATCCTGCGTTCGTTCAATACTTCAAACAGGAACAAAAGCTGAAAGAAGGACTATTGAGGGGCAATAAAATCCTTCAATTTTCTTCCTCATATGCTCCTCACAAAATTCTTCCCTTATTTATATCTCTTCTAGTCTTTTTAGGCGTAGTTTTATATTTTACGTTGAATGAAAAAGATGCTCCTTCTGTAGCACATGAAGCTATTGAAACCAGACGCGTAGATTTATTGACTGTAAGAGGGGAAGCCCGAGCAGGTGATGATGTAGCTCGTCGGCAGGCCAATATTCACACCTATCAAGGACGTCTGAAAGCAGAACCTGATAGAGCAAGGCTGCACTTTATTCTAGCGGACTTGTGGTTCCAAGCAGGACAGCCAGACAGCGCGCAGAAATACTATCATAGCGGACTAAAAATAGATGCGAGTGATTCCTTTGCTAGATGGAATTTGACACTAGCATACCTTTCTGAATATCAAATAGATACTGTGAGATATCGCCTCGCCACTTTTATGCAGAGTGACGATGCCTATTTGAAGCGAAAGGCAGAAATTCTCGAAGAAAAGATGTACTCTATTGGATTCATGTACAACCTAAAAAATCTGTCTCATTAAAATCATAGCAGCTTGCGAATACTTCCCTACCCCCATTTCCTGATTCTCCTCCTGCTTCTCTTAGTTGGTCTCCCCCCAGATACCACAGCAAAAGATACTGCAACTCCATCCTACGAAGAAGCACTGGATCGTTTGGAGGAGTTGATTTTCGAGTCTCAATATGAGGAAGCATTAGCCAAGTGTGACAGCCTTGCATATGCCAGCTACCAAGATCAACAGTGGGATGTGTACTTCCGTGCCCAAATAGCAAAAGGCGATATTCTCTCTTCTCTGTCCAAAACGAATGAAAGTCAGCTTCTCCTCGAAAGATTGGTAGACAGTATCAAAACCCTGGTGGGAGATCCTTCTACTACGCTCAGAGCCTGCTATAATTCACTGGGAGAATGTATGGGGAATCAAGGAAAACTGAAGGAACAACATACATTCTTTGAGCTCGCTCTTGGTGTACATCAACAACTTCCAGATGAAAAAAAAGGAGAGGTCGATCATACAGCTATACTGTACAATAATCTGGCGATGTCCCACGGTGAACAAGGGGACCTCAACAAACAGTTGGAACTCCTTCAAAAGGCCATCGATCTTTCTAATCCACAAACAAAGAAGGACAGTTTTTATCACGCCCTATTTTTTCACAATCTCGGATATACCTACCATTCAAGGGGCGATTTTAATGAAGCTGTGCCTCACCTAGAGAAAGGGAAGCAATTCTGGCAGGCAGTCTATGGACCTGAATATTTCTATCTGTCCTATAGCTACAATGCCCTTGCCTCTTGTTTCAGCGCAAAAAAAGCCTATCATCAAGCCCTATTACTCTACGATAAGAGTAAAGAAATAAGGATTCAAAATCTGGGCGAGAACCATCCTCTGATTGCTTCTTGCATCAACAACATAGGGCTTATCCATCTGCAACTCAAAGATTACGATAAAGCAACCGCGCACTTCAGAGCAGCAAAGGATATACGATTACGTCAGCCCTCCCCAAACTGGCCACTAATTGCCACTTACTATCAAAACATTGCTGTCTCTCATTTCTATCACTCTCTAGACAATCCCATGTATACGGATAGTGTAGGGAAATATTTTCAGCGTACACAGCAACTAAAAGAAAGGTATTTACCTCCGCTCCACCCCTCTCATGTGAGCCTTTTGGAATGGATAGGGAGGCATGAGTCTCAAAAAGGAAACTTCGATGCCGCACAAAAAAACTGGGATCGTGCCTTAGACATGCTTGATAGAATGGACTTGACTCATAGTCGAATGGCTACGCAGATCCATTATCACAAAGCGCAAAGCCTCGAAAAAGATGGCCAATTTGATCTAGCAAAGAAACAAATCGCTTTGGGGTTTCAGAGCCTGAATATAGAACCTGTTTTCCATGAGGCGAATCTCCAAAGTTGGGTACACTCATTCAGTAGAGACTATCTATTCTTGCTCATTCTGGCCCAAGCCAAGGTAGACTTTCAACAGTATCAGCAAGACAAACAACTCAAAAATCTCAAACGCGCACGGAAGCACCTCCAATTGGCGGACATGTTCACAGACCAAATCCGCCTGGAATTCTCCGAAATAGACCGCAAAAGTCTCTCCTCACAAACCCTACGCCTATACGAGTTAGGGATACAGATAAACTATACCTTTTACCAGTTGACAGAGGACCTCACCTACCTCAATGATGCCTTGGCTTACAGTGAGAAAAATAAGGTACTCACCCTTCAAGAACACCTCAATAAAGGCGAAGGACATGCTTTCTCAGGTATTCCTGAGGCGATCCGGCTTGAGGAAGAAAGTATGCGTATGAAAATCAGTCATCAACAGCGATTGTATCAAGGACTGAGCAACAGGAAAGATGCAGAGGTTAGGCAAATTGAAAAGATTCAACGCAGTTTATTTGACTTATATGTAGCCTATGATTCGTTGGTAGAATTGATTCACGATCAGTATCCTGACTACTACACCCTGAGGTACCAGATACCTGATGTGGAGATTGCGGACATACAAAAGAAGATAGGATCTCAAGAAGCGATCATCTCCTATTTTGTGGGAGAAACAAGCACCTTTGTCTGGTTTATTTCTCCACAAAAAGTCATCATGGAGCAACTCGAAGCTCCAGACCAAATAGAAAAGGCCCTTCGTACCTTTAATCAGCATTTTAAGCCTGATCATATGCAAGCTTTGCTTATGGCCACACCAGCGGTCAAAGACCAGTCTTTTCATTCTTTTGTCCAGGAAGGATATGCCTTGTATCAACATCTGCTGCTCCCACTAGAGGATCACTTTACCCTTGGTCAAACCCTCACCATTATCCCTGATAGTTATCTGGGGTACTTAGCTTTTGAAACGCTTCCAAGGTTTTGGATCAAGGGGGAAGAAGCTGACTATCGCCGTATCCCCTACCTTGTCAAGGATTTTGCTGTGGGTTACAGTCCTTCCTTGGCGCTTCACCTAAACTTGCAGCAAGCAAGCCCTGGTTCCAACGCCTTTTACAATTATGTGGGATTTGCGCCTACCTTTCCTGACGAAGATCTACAGGAACCCGATTCCTTGCTCGCCTTGCGGTCCAACTTTCTACAGAGTTTGCCTTTTGCACAGGAAGAAATCCGACAAGTAGCTGATCTCATGAATGGTAGGACTTTCTTGGGACCTTCAGCTACTGTTCAAAACTTTATCAAAGAAGCGCCGAAGGGACGTATCGTCCATATAGCCAGCCACTCCATCCTAGAGGATCTGTATCCGCTGGACTCTCGTCTGATATTTTCACCTGAAGAAGAACAATCAGAACTCACCTTGGCAGAAGTTTACAATTTGCAGATGGATG
The DNA here is from genome assembly GCA_038527485.1 of Bacteroidota bacterium. GTDB lineage: Bacteria > Bacteroidota > Bacteroidia > J057 > J057 > JALEFZ01. The sequence continues at coordinate 5,811 of JBCBFT010000090.1, read as the reverse complement.
CGGAGTTGGTGGTACTGAGTAGCTGTGAGTCGGGCAAAGGAGCCTTAGCCAAAGGAGAAGGGATCATGAGCTTGTCGAGGGCCTTCTTCTATGCAGGTAGTCAAAGTGCTTTGATCACGCTTTGGGAGGTAGAAGATCGATCGGCCAAAGACATTCTTTACCCGTTTTTTGAGCAATTACAAGCGGAACAGAACAAAGCGAAAGCATTGCAACAGTCCAAATTAGACTTTATCACATATGTAGGGGAATCCTCTTTTGCCCATCCTTTCTTTTGGGGGCCTTTTGTCTTAGTGGGTAAGCAGGGAGCGATCGAGCCTGCTACAGATCGCTTGTCGATCTATGGCTTATGTATTTCTGCGATCTTCATCTGTTTGTCCATGATTGGTTTCTCCTATTATCAATCCCGCCAGAAAACCACGATACTTTAAAATCAACATAAAAGCGAGACCTGCTCCTGCAAATCTCGCTTTATTTTATTCCTCAAAAGGATGAATCTATTGAATAGCAATCTTCCCTCTTTGGCTGGATGATCCATTCTTTGCCTGAATTTTATAAACCAAGAATTGACTTGATCCTAGTTCGGTCTCATGGATACGCAATACTTGCTGAGCATTGAAGTCTGTGCGCCATATTTCTCTGCCTTGGATATCCCAAAGGCTAAGAACAAATTCTCTATCCACAGCAAACTCAGGCTGTACATTTAGTATTCCCTCCTCTGAGAAAAAGTCAAATGTCAAGCCTATATCGCCAATCTCAAAATTGACCTTGGGAGAGAACTGGCTGGTCCCGTCCAAGTCGATAGAACGTAGCTGAGCTGTATATCTACCAGGAGCAAGGTTATTTTGGGCGAAAGTATAAGACTGTACTTGATCCGAGATATTCCTTGCGGGAACAAAACCCACCGTCTCTGCTTCCTCTCCACTTAAAGCTAGGAGCACTTCATACCCACTTAAGGCTACTTCGTCACTCGCAGTCCATGTGACGTTGACGGTATTGTCCAAAACTTCTGTTTCAAGGGAGAGTAGCTCTACTGGGAGACTTGCGTTGACATCTACAATGATCGCATTAGCATCTATCAATCCAAAACCACTGTCAAAGTCATACCCTGCGGGTCCAATATCGATCGTATTTCCTTCCATAAAGGTTTGTACAGCGGCAGGGGTAATCGTTGGGTCTACCTCGTACATAAGAGCAGCTACTCCTGCTGCATGGGGTGCAGAAGCAGAAGTACCAAAGAAGTTGAGAAATGCATCTGTATCAAAAGGCGGAAAATTGATAAGTTGCCCAAAAAATGTTGTATTCCCACCATCTGGAGCTGTAATATCTGGTTTGTTCCTTTGAATATTCACAGGATTTCCTGCAATATCAAATAGTATGGGTGTCCCACCTCTAGAAGAAAATGTCTCTAATACAGGTGGCGTAACCCCAAAAGCTGGGGTCTGTCCCCAAAAGGAGGCGCCAACGCCAATGGTGGAAGAAGCATTATTTTGGCCATAGGATGTCGAGCTAAACGTTTGGTACTCTGTAAACTCTGCCAAAAAAGCCACAGTCTTGATCAAGGTAGGAAATCCTATAAATGAAGCCTGGGGGCTTCCTATCGCCAGAGAAAAGGTGTCAGAAGCTGTCAGATTTGTAAATTGAACAACCTCCAAGGCATCTCCTCCCACATTGTTAAATAGACTGGCCTCTAATATTGTAGTACCAGCTGCATTGATCAAAAATAGATCCAGATCTGTCGAAGCACCTACACCTGAAACAGAATTGAACGACTCATTCCATTGTAAAATAAAAGTGGCAGTATTTCCAGCAGGTATTTTAACTCCCAAGAAAAAATCGGCAGGTCCACCTACCGGTCCAAAATCTAACAAAAAGTAAGGAACGTTTACCGTAGGTGATCCTATCGGAATAGTAAAATTACCTAAAACGCCTGATACAGGAGCATTGATTTGTTCATAGGACTCTTGGGCTTGATTGCCCGCAGATGAAAAATAAGTAGCGCCAAGTGCCGTTACGGCATCGACAGCCTGGGCTGTAACTCCATCCTGAAACATAGGGGTAGCGAAGCTCAGTACGTCATCTACAATCACATCACAGCCTGCAGCTTGTAGAGCCTGAATATTGTTAGCAAAGCTCGCAATGCCTTCAAAGGCCGTAGCAAATGCGAGCTCAGCTCCTGGGGCTACATCGTGGATAATTTCTATCATGGCTCGCCCCTCATCAGACCCTGTACCAGATGCTAAATCAGCTACTACGTCTACAGGAGTTGTGAATCCGCTTGGATTTCCTACGCCTGGTATATCGCCTGTGGCAATCCCTGCAGCTTCTCCTCCCAGATTATTGTAGCTATCCGATAGTACACCAACCTTTACTCCTGATCCTGACAAAGAAAATGCTGCGCGCGCATTACTAGATCTTTGTGCAATATCTCCAAACGAGGTGGTACTACCTGAATGCACCATTGGTTCATAAACTACTCTCAATTCTGACACTTCCTCCATTTCACAGATTGCCACAAAGCTCGAAGGCAATATCCAACCGTTTATGATCCGTTGAAATTGGCCCATTCTAGTCATACCCAGTCGTTTCAAAGCACCTGTGATAGGCGAATTTGGAGAGACTGTAATTATTTCTACACGGATTTCATCTCCTCTTCTCATAATTCCTTTGGGAATCCACTGATCACGTGTGGTTCGATCCATTCCATAGGTATACATTTGATAAATAGTTTGAATCTTTGGCCCCATCTTGGGGGACAAAAGATCACATTTGAGGCAGGGTACCCCCGGAGGCAGGTTTACTTCGAGCGTCTGCTTCGAATCGACTACTTTAAATTCTTGTGCAAGTGTAGTAACTGGAAAGCTAAAAATACCGCATAGGTACAAGGAAAATAAATAGACGTAAGTTTTTCGCATGTTGATTAGGCATTAGTACTATAGAAACAAATTAAGATTCGCCTAAAAAGGCCAGGGATTATCCAGGGGATTGTATGCAAATCAAGTAAGCCATTGATACCAGAAGCTTATTTACTCAATCACTTATTCAACGGAGATTAAACAGAGGAGATCATTTTATTGAAAAAAAATTCAAAAATCCCCATTTGTGATAGGGTATTCTACCCGTATTTTACTAACCATTTTCATCTACTACCTTAAGAAACTGATCATAAATGACTTACCAATTTTACTTTCATATCCTTAATATATCATTCAAGTAATAGCCATAAAAACTATTTATTTATATATGAAATAGATATGATATACATTTTGTACACTAATGATTATCACGAATGAGTGGGTACCGTATGTTCTTTGCAGAGATATCGATTTATTGCGTCTCGATATAGAAAATCAATCCTATTGAAATTCATTCGTGATCATCACTACTGTCTATGCTAGCGAAAAGAGATAAAAAGTATAAGCCCCTCAGACACGGAGTCTAAGGGGCTCATGGCTATATATGTATTGAAAGAGAAACTTAAGAGGGAGTATCTCCTTTTTCACCTGTATCCTCCTGCGGTTCCTCAGGCTCATCTTCGTTGGATTCCTCCTCCTCTGATTGGTTAGACACATCCACAATGTTTACTTCCCATTTTCCTGTAGTAAAACCTTCCTTATACTCTTCATCCGACTTGCCTGTATCGCCAGCTGTTTCCTCATGCGCTTCTTCTTGGGTCTCTCTTTCCTTCATCTTCGCTTCAAAGTGTCCTCTCCATTTCCCTTTACACTTCATCTCTTTGCGCATCTTCCGCTCAGCACGCGGACGACCCGAGATCAGGCGCGCAATCACCATCATCACCAATGCCTGCAAGTAGCCAATAGCGGGACCGTTGAAAAGGTCAGGAACCAACCAGTTCCACAGCCACATCAAAATTAGCGCATTAAAAAACAGGCCAATGAAGCTCTTTTTCTTCTGTCGTCGGCAGCTATACTGTATATTTCTTTGTTTTTTTCCGTGTCTCATCTCAAGCTCTTCATTAAAGTTCCTCATACAAATTTTCCAAGCGTTTGCGCAAGCTCAAGATTGCGTACCGCTTACGGGAAAGTAGTGTGTTTACACCTACTCCTGTCATTTGAGAGATATCTTTAAAGCTTTTATTTTCAAATTCGTGCAGGACAAATACCTCTCTTTGCTCTTCTGGTAATTCTTCTAATGCCTCTTCTAACTCATCCAAAATCTGCGCACGTAGATACTGCACGTCGGGACTGCTCGAAAGATCAGGCAGGATATCCGTAAGAGATAAAGGTGCCTCGTCATCGTCCCCACTTTTCCCTTCAATCTGCGAGAAGGAAGCAGGCTTCTTTTTACGGTAGCTATCTGTGATTTTATTTCTCGCTACAGAAAACAGCCATCCACTCACACGCTCAATCGATTCAATCGTATCGTAGCGGTCTACCAGTTGAGCAAAGACATCCTGGAGAATATCCTCCGCATCTTCCATCGAGGGCACACGCTGCCTAATAAAGGCATACAGGCGGTCCCTGTCACGCTGGAAAGTCTGTTGTATCAACTGGGTCTGGCCTAAGGGTATATCAGTCATCGTTTTTTGTATTCGTCCCTTAAAAAGCAGGCATTCTGAGAATTTTGTTATAGCCTCTTTTCAAGCTCTACATTTGGGTAGACGGACCATAAGCAACTTTATTTTAACACCTCCTAAAATTTTACGAAAACCACCCCAAGAGGTTAAATAGAGCCCTTCTATAAAAAAGAAACAACAACCAAAACTCACAACACCACCCCAAATCCTGCAAATCCTCTCATCCTATAATCCTGCTCCTCTACCTACTCTAGTTAAAAACTGAATAAAACCAGCTAGATTCCAGGTCCCACCAATCCTCTCATCCTAACATCCTGCTCCCCCACCTACCCTATTAACTATCCCCATACACCTTCAGCACAGTCTCTCGAAGAGGCCCTCCCTTCCCAGCCAGAGCAAAATAAACAACCTCCGCAATCGCCTCTGGCGTAACCCACTTCGAAAAATCCGCATCCGCCATCGCCTCACGATTTTGCGGTGTATCAATAATACTAGGAACCAGAATCGTAGCCGTAATATTATACTTCTTCCCTTCCGCATTCAAGACATCAGCAAGAGCAGGAATCAACGACTTAGAGAGGGCATAGGCCAGAGTAGCCCCTCCTATCTCAGGATGCAAGCCTTGACGTGAAGCCGTGAGCATAATCCGTCCTCCCTTACCGTGTTGCTTCATATGGAGAAAAAGGGCGCGGGCACTGTTATAGGCAGTATAAAAATTGAGCGTAAGCATCTTGCTCAAGGCAGCATGATCCGTATTCTCCAAATTCCCCATAGCAAAGCCTCCTACAGTAAAGATTCCAACTCCAATTTCTTTTCCCTCAGCCTCAATATCAGCAATCATCTGCTGAACAGAGGACTCATCTGTAAGATCAACACTGATACGTACACAAGCTTCGTGATCTTCAATCTCTTGTTTGGGTTCTGCATGTAGCATCGTCCCAATGACCTCGTGGCCTTCGGCCAAAAAGCGCTCGGCCATGGCCTTACCGAGATTTCCTGCGGCTCCTGTAATCAGGGCAATAGGTTTTGACATGAACAAATAAGTTGAGTGATAAACAAGGCACTTATACAAATTCCCCTTGGAAGAAATTTTTCATAGCGACCTCAATAATAAAAAAGAGACCTCCACAAAGGAAGGTCTGTTATGCTTACTAAAAAATGTATGTCTTTGTTAGAAGCATGACCGCTAATGGATACTTTACGATCAAACCACCACCCCTAATCCCCTAATCCTGCTCAAACCCTCCGACTCCACTTATACCTACACTACAAACCAG
>JBCBFT010000089.1:0-28973 GCA_038527485.1 Bacteroidota bacterium | reverse complement strand
GTAAATTTTTTATCATTCATAATCGGTGAGTTAGAAGAAGTAGGATTCAACTAAGGTAGCCGATTATGTTTTTTTTTGGGAACAAATACAAAAGTGTACGGTAGAGAGAAATTAAATTCACATGTTGGCATTATCAATTTTTATTCCTCTTCTATCTACATAAAATAAGCCGTATGCAACATAACATACGGCTCATTTTACGAAAGAATATATCCTTTACTTGATCTGAAGTTTCTCCAACTGGATTTTGCCATTCACTTCGATACCAACTAAATACAAGCCCGCAGAAAGCTCAGGTAAATCTAGTCTCAACGATTGTAAGCCTCCTGCTGAAGCAGCCTCATAGAGTGTCACTACTTTTTTGCCTTTCATATTGAAAATAGAAATTTGTACAGGGCCAGCTTGTTCCATATCAAAAGACAGGTTCAATACATCACTAGCTGGTTGAGGAAATAGTGACAAATCTTGTACAACCACTTGATCGTTACTTACAAAGTTGGGGTCAGCGCTAGCAACAAATTTGGTGATTGTAGGGCTGCCTCCAAACAAGCGGATCTCTAAAAAACCAACCGAAAAAATAGGCTGGAATTGGTTCGCTGCGTACCAGTAATGGGTTTCACTATAATAGGTAGCATACTCCGTTTGAGTTGAACCTAGCGTCAAGAAATCTCTGTAGTCCTGAACACGCTTGATTCTGACGGCATTGGAGAATGTTCCAAAAGGAAGGGTGATGTCCCCATATGCATCGTAGGTGATAGAGTCTACCCCTTCACGCAAGTAGGTAGACCCATCAGATGTATAGGTTACGGTGAAACTGTCGCTTCGAGTTTCCTGATAATTGATATCCAAGTAAAGAATGACCTCAGGATCGGAATAGTCAAAAACAATCTCTTCTGTAAGATTGGTAAATGGATTGGTTTGTCGTCGGATCATTCCTCTAACAGCGAAAGTATCTCCCCCAAAGTTGTAGAATGTAGAGTTAGGGCTTGGGATACCAGAAATTGAGCGACCCCGCACAGCAAAATTGGCATCGGGAAAAAGATTGGAACCAGTTATTGTCGTGGGATCGAGAATCTGTGCGATTGTAACCACCCCTGTATCGATGTTGGTGTAATCCCAGCTAACATTAGCACCCGAAGGACCACTCGTAATACTGGTAGGATCATGTGTGACGGCTAAAAATTCTTCTCCGAAACTCAATGTAAGATTAGGGAAGGAAGGCTGTGCAAATACAGGGCTTAATAACAATAGGTAAGCACCCCAAAGTAGAAAGATGTTTTTCATGGAAATACTGTTATATGTGTTTTATTTTGAAATACATATGTGCGTACGGGAGATGTTTATAAATGTTTTTGCCGCCGCTTGATTTGAATACACATGAATGAAATTTGAAAAAACTCTCCGCTTTTCATTCCAGTTTCAGAATATAATCCTTATATTTGCCATCCATTTGACATTGGACTTTTAGTTATGGCAAAGAAAAGCAAAGCAAATCGTATACAGGTGATCCTCGAATGTACCGAGCACAAGGATTCTGGCATGCCCGGAACATCTCGCTACGTGACCACCAAAAACCGCAAAAATACTCCCAGCCGTATGGAGCTGAAGAAGTATAATCCTATTTTGAAGCGTCACACGATCCACAAAGAAATCAAATAAATAACGCGTCATGGCAAAGAAAACCGTAGCGGGGTACCGCGACCGAAGCAAATCCAAGACATTGACCAAAGTAGTGCAGTGCCTCAAGAACCCAGAAACGGGTGCTTATTACTACAAGGAAGAAATGGTCCCTACTGATATGGTAAAAGACTTCTTGAAAGATCAGAAGTAGTGCTTGCCATTCGACCGTAAACATACAATCCGATCCTCCCAAGGGTCGGATTTTTTATTTTCATGCAGCTAAAACGCAGGATCGTCCGTCCTTTTGTTTCTACATATACTAGGATATCCTACCTGAGTCTGTGATCCACATCGGCAGTGGATAAGAAAGATGTACACAGATTACTCAGTGAAGTAAAAAATGAGGATGATTTACAGAAAAATGCATAGTTTTTTACTTTTTGGAACAATTTGATAATCAGTACAAAAAAGTACACCTATGCATGAGTTTCTCTCCTCTCTCTCCTCAGGTATGTATTTTGAACAGATAGGATAAGGAAATCTTACTATTTTTCGTTTTGAAGAAAATTATTGCATGAAGAACCTATTTTCCCTCTGTTTGGGGACCCTCCTCAGTCTCTCTTCCCTTTGGGCGGGCAATGTGACTGTCACGACGCTCGCAGACAATGCGACAGGCTCCTTGCGTGAAGCCATCGAACTCGCCAATACCAACGATACCATCACATTTGATGTGACAGGGACGATCTTACTGGATTCCCAACTGGTCATAGATAAGAATCTTTTTCTCCTAGGTCCTGGCGCAACTCAACTGACACTGAGTGGCCAAAATCAGGATCGTATATTCGACGTCATTATCTCGGATACCCTGCATATTTCAGGTATCGACCTCGCTTTTGGAGATGTCACTGCCAAGAATGATATATCTGATCCTCCTCTGGGAGGTCTAATTTTTTGTCAGGGAAGCATCTATGCATCCGAATGCATCTTCAGAGCAGGTAAAGCTTTAGATGGGGGAGGAATCCTATTAGATGGCGCGAGCGGGAGACGATCTCGTATAGAGCTGGAAAATTGTGCCTTTTACGATAATGTCGCTGACGGACAAAACGCGACTTTCCTCAAGATTGGAGGAGGAATCGCAGCAGACGCCAGGAATGGAGGAGAGGCAGTAGTGATCGGAACGAATGTCACCTTTGTTCAGAATCGTGCCCAAGGTTCAGGAGGGGCCATCTTTCTGATTGGTGATCCTGCGGGAGGGGCCCGTTTTGAGTGCACCAATTGTACCATTGCAGACAATGATGGAGGGCGAGCAGGAGGGATTGACAACTCGCAAGCCGAAGGCAATCAAATCAAGAATAGCATTGTGGCTGCGAATAGAGGAACAGGGGCAGAAAAAGACTATTTCGGAACGCTTTTTTCGCAGGGAAATAATATCCTGGGGAGTGGGGGAGGAGGCACCCTCGTAGATCAGCCCTCAGACCAGTTATTGGTCGATCCGTTGTTGGGACCCTTTGGCTTCAACTCTGGTGAAGTCCCTGTCAAAACCCTCCAATGTGAGAGTCCCGCTATTGACAGTGGAGACGATGGAGCGGCCCCCATGCTGGACAGTCGCGGGCAAACGCGGATTGGTACTTCTGATATCGGAGCTTATGAGCGCAATGATCAACTAGATCTTGCTGTCACGAATCTCACAGATGATGGTGGGGGGAGCTTGCGACAGGCGATTGAGCTGATTTGTCCTGACCAGACCATTGATTTGGGACAATTGACAGGGAGATTGCAAGTCTTGCGGCCTCTGAGGATTCAGAAGAATGTAGAGATTCAAGGAAATAGCCAAGAATCGCTCATTCTGGATGGGAATGATACGGCACGCATTTTTGAGGTGGATGTCGATGTACGCTTTGTGCTGAGTGATATGACGCTGGAAAATGGAGGCCCTCAAGGGAGCACGGGAGGAGGAGCCATGCTTAACTATGGAGATACAGATGTCCGAAACGTGACCTTCCTCAGTTGTGAAGCCGCTTCAGGCGGAGCAATTGGCAACTATGGCATTGACAGTGCGGCCCAAATCCGTTTGGAGAATTGCACATTTACCCAGAATCAGGCTAGGGATCTGGATGGAGGAGCTATAGACAACAGAGTGGTAGGAAATGAGGCGAAAGTCGAACTTATCAATTGTACCATCCTTGACAATCAGGCCTTCAACCGTGGAGGTGCCTTGAACAATTTGGGCGGATCGGTCACCCTCAAAAATACCGTTGTAGCCAATAATGCAGCCTTTGAAGGCTCTGATGGATTTGGCTTGTTCACCTCACAAGGCAATAACCTTGTCAAAGACACCGTCGAGATGATGGGTATCAATGCTACTTCTGACCTGATCGGGATCGATCCCCTGGCAGGTGGTCTACGCTTCGATGTGGGGAATACGCCCGTTTTTATCCCTCAGCCTGGCAGCCCGCTCATCGACGCAGGGCAAAATGACGGCGTAGCCACAACAGACCAGCTCGGGGGAATCCGCGTCATCAATGGACAGGTGGACATTGGATCTGTGGAGTTTTTGCCTGGTCTGCCTATTGAAGAAGCGCTTGAGCCTGCTGTTCATTTGTATCCCAATCCCGCCGACGATTTCCTCTACATCAAGTGGAACCCTGACCTTAAGGGCGCTTGTTCGTTCACCTTGTACACCCTACAAGGGCAGCAGATACGTATCGCACGCTGGGAGGCACAGCCGCTGGCAGGAGCTTCGGGGCTCGACATTAGCGCACTCCCTGCGGGAAGATATATCTGCATCATCACGCAAGGTCCTGTACGTGCACACCAACTCATGGTCATTTCACATGAGTAAAAGGGAGGATTGGAAACCTCTTCTACTTTTATGGGGGGGAGTGGCAGCTATATTATTCCTGATATTTGGGGAAATGCTCTTTCATTTGGGGAGCTATTTCTTCGGATATGTGGGAGATGGGCTTACGCCTTATTATGTCACTTCCTACCAGCTTCAATTTGGTGAAAGCGCAAGTTATCAAGGGATGCATTATCCCTATGGTCAGCCGCTTCCTTTGGTTGCTTTTCCCTTACTCATTTGGGTGTTGCAGGGCGTACAAATCTTCGTCGATGTGGTGCCTTACATTCCAGGTATTCTCAACTACTCTATGATCCTGAGCTATTTCATCACAGCTCACGTGTTGTATCTGCTTTTCCGAAAAAGTTTATTGCCTCCTTATCTCTCCGTCTTATTTGCTTTGTTGACGACCTTTTTGAGTCCACAAGTGGCCAGACTGACAGGGCATTATTCTTTAGCTTATAGCTTTTTCATTCCCCTGATGTGGTATTGCCTCATCCAGTACCTTGAACATGACTTTTCGCTCAAATATTTAGGGCTTTATATTTTCGTAGCGGTACTCGGGACATTCCTCCATCCCTACTACGCCTACTTCACCCTCTTTTTTATGGGGGCCATGTGGTTTATTCACAGTATTCAAACTCGTACGTTTGACTGGGGCAAGGGAGCACTCGCACTAGGATGCAGTTTGATTCCTGGCTTGCTGCTCGTCTTATATATGGCAGTAAGTTGGGATGGAAATACGGATTATATCGATACGCCTTATGGACTCGGTGTCTACGTAGCAGGGTTTGAAGGAATATTTTTACCACACTTGGAGCCTTACTGGACTTGGTGGAATCAGGTGTTGGGAATCCGAGAGTTGACCTTTGAAGGCTATGCGTATGTGGGGTTGACAGGCTTATTGCTCCTTTTCTTTTGGTTGGGACGCATCGGACGGTTACTAGCCCAAAAGAAAGGAAGAAGGATCGTACTACCCGTATTGCCTAATACTTTGCGTACGTCTATTTGGGCTACGGTGATTTTACTGCCTATAGCGATGGCCTATCCCATCCAGTGGAACCATGACTTGGCGGAGTTTGTCGGACCGCTCAAGCATTTCCGTTCGACTGGGAGACTGGCTTGGTGGTTTTATTATGTCTACATGGTGCTTTCGGGCTGGGCGCTGTATGCGATGTTGAGATGGACTAGACGCAAATATCGGACAAGTTGGATTGGCATATCGGTCATTGTACTGGCCACATTTTCATGGGGGACCTATGCCTATTTACAATGGAGAGAAGTCGTGGACAGAGTGCAGCAGCAGCCTATGAATCTGTATCCCGAATATGCATTTGAGTGGGGGGATTGGATAGAAAAAAATGGAGAAAAAATAGCTAATTACCAGGCCTTGATCGGCTTGCCTTATACCCACTTCGGTACGGGAAAATTCAATTTGGAAAGCTGGGAAGTGGATCGTTTGTGCTTGGCTGCATCTGCACACACAGGTCTCCCCATGATCAACAATCGCTCTGCCAAAGCCTCCCTCACCGACTCATGGAAGGCCATCCAATGGGTAAGCCATCCTGCCATCGCCCGCCAAAATCTGGAAGATGTAGGCGAGGGAGCCATCCTGCTTGTTGTATTGCCAGGGGCTGCTTTAAGTGCAGGGGAACAATTCCTAGTGGACCAGGCCCAGCTTGTGGGCGGAACAGATTTTGCGCAGCTGTATAAGCTGGAAATATCCAAGTTGAGAGACAGCTTAGCGTCCCAGCAGCTAGAATCTGTCCCGATACAGGAAGGAGTCAGTGGAACAGAAGAAGGTGGATTTGTCTACAAAATGGAGGAAGGAGTCTGGGTGGAGAATGAAACCTACACCTTATTTGAAGGCCCTCTTACTCAAGGAGATTCTGTGGAGAATTGGGAGATTTCATTTTGGATGAAGCTGGGAACAGAAGGGAAAGTACTGCCCAAAGTCCAAGTAGAGGTAGCTTCTGAAAGGGGGAATCAACAAACGAATACCTATTACTCCATGCGATCAAAAGACGTCTGGAAAGGCAATGTGCGGTTCTCTCAAAGAATTCAGCTTAAACACCCAGCAGATATTGTGCAGATACGACTAAAAGCGAGGCAACTATTTATCCACCATGTTCTCCTTCGTAGAGAAGATGTGACGGTCTGGATGAAAAATGACACTGTGAGCAGTCGGAATAACTATTTTCTTGAATGAAAACCCATTTCTTGATCACAGAAAGTCGAATGTGCCAGGAGGAATTTAAATTTTCATGTAGGTAAAATGGATTTCCCCCTCGCAATTCATATTTCAAATTACTTTTTCTGCAAACGCAGCGTTCTATTGGTTAGGGTATTCAAATGGGGATACCGTTTTTGATTAGATCCATTTATGAGAGGCAAAAAGAAAGCGGATTCTCTGTCTTTTATGGCCTCTTCGCTCGATAAATACACAGAAAATGAAAAAGATTTTCTCTCTTATCATCATCATACTCATGCTGGCGAGCTGTCGGCTCAACCCTCTAGAGGATCTCAACTGGGAGACCGATGTCATGGCGCCTATTGCGTTTGGTGAAGTCAACATCTGGGATGCGATCAGTGATACCTCCTTTTTTGAGACAGACAACGACAACTTGATTTCCATTGTCTATCGAGATACAGTGGCGAGTCTGAAAGTCAGTGATTTTGTAGATATACCTGATACTTCGACCCGCTATGTTGTGACGCTGGATACACTTTCGCTCAGCTCAGATACGATTGAAGAGATCATCACACTCCGTCAGTTTGCGGAGCAATTAGAAGATAATCCTGATCCGCAGGTTGCCCTCGTCGGGACCTTTTTGTTGGCCAATCCTGTGGGATTCTTCCCTGTCTTTTCTCCGATTAGTTTTAGTGGGATCGCTTCAGATACGATTTCCATTGATGCGACTGACTTCTTTGAGTCTGCTGTTTTGGAAGCGGGAGAGCTGGTCATCATCATTGACAACCAGTTTCCCATTGATCTGGATAGTGTCGCGCTGAGCCTATTCAATATCAATATCCCAGGACCTGACTTAGTCAACGATCTCTTTCCAAAAATTGCCTCTCGAACTTCAGAGACGCGTACATATGATTTGGCGGGAAAGGAATTGGGAAGTGATCTGGGAGGTCAACTTTCAAATTTGAGTATCAACATTGATCAGGGCTTTGTCTATGACATTGACCAGGACTTTCTCTCCATCAAACTCATTGCCCAAGACCTCAAGCCCACGACGGCTACAGCCATTTTTCCTGCACAGACGATTGTCGACACGCTTCAAAGTCGTGACTACTCGTCCACGGGAGAGTTTGCCGAGCTATCACTGACCAAGATCGTCTTGCAGAGTGGAAAGATCCGGGCGGAGGCAGAGAGTACCGTAGAGGACAGTATCTTATTTGCTTATTCTCTTCCAGGTGCTTCGAACTCACTTGGGCAAGTCCCCACAGTGAATATCAAACTTGATCCTGCGATGCAAGGCATGCCTTCACGGAAGGTAGCAGAGTTTGACCTATCGGGTTATACCCTCAACCTCACGGGCGATGGTAGCCAAGTCAATACGCTGCAAGAGCGCTTGCTGGTTCAATTGCTAGAATCGGGTAATCTGGTCACCCTAGATCAAACGGACAGTGTCGCGGTAGATTTTTCTCTGGTAGACCTCGATCCTGTGTACATAGAGGGATATGTGGGACAGCAGACCTTCTCTTATACAGGAAATGAAGTCTTCGACGTATTCAGTGATTTGGATGTCAAGCGGATTCGCTTTTCGCAAGCCAAAGGAGAAATCTCCATCGGTAGCTCTGTAGGGCTGGAAGGGGCACTAGAGGTCAATGATTTTACGGCGATCAATAATGAGACAGGTGAGAAAGTACGTCTTTCAGGTACGCCTTTGGTGGCTGGACCTGTGATTGTCGGTGGGCCTCGTCTGCCTGACACCAATGCGACGGTCTTTACCAATATTCCCCTTACCCCTGACAATAGCAACATCAACTCTTTTGTCTCCATCCTTGCAGATGAGATCAATTACGATGTGGAGTTGAAAACAAACTTCCGCAGCAGCGTCGGACAGCTAGACAACTTCGTGACAGACAAAAGTGAGATCAATCTTTATCTCGACTTTGAGCTGCCACTAGAAGGGCTGATGGAGGAATTGGTCCTCACGGATACCGTAGCACTTGATGCCAGTACCATTGACATAGAAGAGGTGAGTGAAGGGACGCTGCGACTCGTATTTGAGAATCAGTTTCCAGTGGAGGTCAGAGTCACGGCTAAAGTATTAGATGAGCAAAATCAAACGCTGGACGTATTGGCGGAGAGCTTTATTCTCAACCCTGGAATTCCAGGTTCTGGAGGATATGTAAGCGATTTGGCACAGTCGGTTCTAGATAAATCCTATACCGTAGATGCGTTGAATGACATATTGGCGGAGGGAGCATTTATTTCCCTACAGTTCAAGTTTGATACACGTCCACAGGATGAATATGTACAATTTTACAGCGACTATCGGATCAAGGCGAAATTGGTGGGACAATTCATTTATGGGCTTTCTAACTAAGTGGACAGATAAAATAGGGCTATGTAGCACACGCTTTGAGCATGGGACTAAACTCCACATGCTATATGACACTGTCCCTTCAGGACAATGAACTAGCTTTGAACCCTGAAAGGGTGGTATAATCTAGGCTAGTGGTTTCAACCCTAGACTACAAGATCATTTTCCATCGCTCGATTTCTTATTTCCATCTATCCAAGTACGTGGACATAAAAAACGAGGTACACATAAAATACGAGACCTTCAACAGCAATACTTTAAGTCTCTTATTTTGAATGTAGTGAAATCCCTTACGGGATCGCGTCTCAATATCTGATCTCTTACTTATGAAATCGATTCTTAGTTTTTTTGCAGTGATTATAGCTGGATGTATGCTCATGGCACAACCCATGCTGTCACTCCCCTTTCTCACAGATGCGCCCTTGGCATCCTTGGTCCAGCCTGCTGCACATGCCCAGTTCCACTCAGGTGAATACGGCCTTGTACTGAACGGTGGGTACGAATTGGGGAGTAATGCGCTGACTTTTCAGAATATATTTTTGGAGAGCGGGACCATCACCAATGAAATGAAAGATCGGATCATTGCGGACATGGAGGCGCCTACACAGTTACGGTTGGGTGTGCGCTATGAGCAGATGCTCTATGGAAAGATTAAGAAGGTGCCCTTTTCGCTCTCTTACCGCAACCAGCAAGTGGCTTGGCTCAATTTTGGTCAGCCCCATACGCTGGGGTTGGTTCTTTACGGCAATGTCCAGTATGCAGGTACAGAGATATCGGATCAGGATGTGCGCTATCAACTCGCGTCCTATCAAGAGTTGACACTAGGAAGTGGCTATGCCTTTGGGAAACTGTCAGTCGGTGGGCGTGTCAAACTGCTGTTGGGGAATACCTACAGCGAGCTAGATCCTTTCTCCTACAGTCTGTTGACGGAGTCGCTAGGTACACAGATCGATTTCAGTGGCAACTATGCCTTGTTCCAAGGAAGATCAGCCAATACGCCTATGGGTTTTGGACTAGATCTAGGACTGACTTACGGGACAGATTCTACGTGGAAGGTGGGCCTTGCACTGAATGATTTTGGACAGATAGGTTGGGATGGAGATGTGGTCTCTGGAGATTTTGACCTAACGTATGAAGGCTTTGAGGTAGTAGAATTTGCCTCTCTCGCAGATGGGACCAACTTTATCGCAGCAGATACTTTGCGCGAATTGGTCTTCCCAGATACAGTGGCAGGTAGGCAAGTTCAAAATCTTCCAGCTCGCGTGATGCTCCACGGTCAGTATCGCTTTGGTAGCAACCTGGTCGGTGCTTCTGCCATCATAGGTTTGACAGACGCTTCGATCGGTCAGCCTTCCGCCATGATGAATTTCATCTATCAGCGTGCGTTTTCTCCCCTTCTAAATGTGGGCGTCAATGCCTTTGTAGGAGACATCACACAGTGGGGAGTAGGTGCGATGCTGTCGGGCACAATAGACATAGGGAAAGTTGACCTTGGATACATCGCACAAATGGAGAATGCTTCAGGTTATCTATTCCCTAAGAGTGGGCAGGGCGCATCCTTGAGTGTGGGTTTAAGGATAGGGTTAAAGTAAAACTCTTACCTTTTTCTCATTTAAAATCCTCTATAGAAGCTGAGTAGGACCCATCTTACTCAGCTTTCTTCTTGGGCTTGTATTTCATTTCTGGTCAAGTCCTCCCTTCCCCTCATAAATACCGCTTCATCTGTTTTTCCTTTACATCAATACATCATGGATACAACATAGGTTATTTCCTTCATGTGAAGAAAGCTGAATTTGTTTGCAATCGTTTTCGGTAAGTGGGGAGATGATGTATTGACCAAATATGAAAAACACTTCATATTATAAGCTAAATGGCATTATCTCCAATCTTAAAAATTATTTTGATGTAGAAATAAATGGAATGATGTATGGTTGATGTATTGGAATATTGAGGCGGGGGATGATTGTGGGAATCCTTTCATTCTGGGAAAAATGAGGATCTTAATTCTCATCGTTCACACAAAACTAAACCTGCAATGAAAGGACAATCATTCAAACTCGCTACGTTTTTTCTACCCTTAATTCTGAGTACTTTTCTGATAGGCATCTACCAAAAAAGTTGGGCGCAATGCCAGACATTAGTCTGGGAAGATGAGTTTCAGGGAAATGCTGTCGATCTCACCAAGTGGAGCTTTGACATCGGAGATGGCTGCCCCTCTCTCTGCGGCTGGGGCAACGCAGAGGAACAATACTACCGTGCCGAAAATGCGTCTGTCGCCAATGGCGTCCTGACCATCACGACCAACCGTCAGGACTTTGGGGGCAAACCCTACACCTCGGCGAAGATCACCACACAAGGCAAACACAACTTTCGCTTTGGGCGTATGGAAGCAAGCATCAAGCTTCCTTCAGCTGGTGGGATCTGGCCTGCGTTTTGGTTGCTCCCCGAAAATGGAAACTGGCCCTATACAGGGGAAATCGATGTCATGGAGTCACAGCATAGTAATCCCAGCAGTATTGGAGGTACCGTTCACTATTTCAACAATGGACATAGCTTCAATCCTCGCGAATACCATGCAGGTCTGGACCTATCCCAAGGATTCCATCAGTATGCCATCGAATGGGAACCTGGCGAGATCCGCTGGTATGTAGACAATGTACTTTTCCATACCGTAACCCCAGCCAACACCGTCGATCCTTGGCCATTTGACGCAGGAGACTGGTTTTTGATTCTCAATGTTGCAGTGGGAGGCCCCGGTACACCCTACACGGGATTCATTCCTCCGACCCCAGGAGATTATCCTGTGCAGATGGAGGTGGACTATGTGAGAGTTTACAATGGCACATTTAACATCAGCCTTTCAGGAGATCAGACCGTATACGAAGGCGATCAAGCTGTCCCTTACGGCATCACGCCTGTGACAGGTGCTACGTACAACTGGTCTGTCCCTGCTGGTGCAACTTTGGTAAGTGGACAAGGAACACCCAACATCACCGTAGATTGGGGAAACACAGGCGGAGAGATAAGTGTAGATCTTACCAGTGGTTGTGGTACTCAAAACTACCAGATGACGGTTACAGTCTCCCCTCCGCCTATCGTCGATTATGTATTCGAAGATTTTGAAAGCCATCGTAACCTTACCTATGGCTTGGCTTCGGGTACGCTCACACAAGGGGTAGCCAATCCTGCGCCCTCTACTGCCAATAACTCTACTTTGACAGGTCAGTATGTCCGAAATGCCTCAGAGCAGTATGACATTGTATTGATGGAAAATAGCCAAATCGGCAACGCGCTCGATTATGTAAGTGGGAAAAAATTGCTATGGCTAGATGTGTATACAGATGCTCCTGTGGGAACAGAAATCCTATTGCAACTAGAAGATGGTACCCAAACGAGTAACCCCTATCCCGCAGGGCGGCACAGTCGCTATGCAGCGCGCACAAGTGTACAAAATGCATGGCATCGCCTGGAGTTTGAGTTGCTAGATCGTCCCGATTTAGGAGTAGGGGCCTTTGACGTCAATCAGTTGGCCATGCTCATCGAGCCAAACTCCAATACAAATCATACCTTATACTTTGACAACTTAGTCAGCATGCGCCTACCTGCACCTGCCATCCAGGAGGAAGTCATGCTCGCTGACTACGACGGGACGAATCACCTCACGCCCATCTTTGTAAATGGGGTATATGCAGCGGATACAGCCAATCCTTATCTTACAGGAAGCAATACCTCAGCCCAGGTGGCCTATTACGCACGTAATGCAGTCGAGCAGTACGATGTGGTCAGCTTTGGGACGAGTAGCATCACAGATGCCAAACCCTTCAAGGATGGAGATCAGGTATTCATGATGGATGTATACACCTCGGCAGCTATAGGAACGGAGATATTGATCAGTCTGGAAAATGCGGCTCTGTCAGAAGGAGACTTTCCCGCAGGGCGCAACAGCCAGTATACGGGAGTAGTAGAACAATCCAATGCTTGGCATAGCGTGAGCTTTGTACATGTGGGTTCGCCTGATGGAGGCACCTCCAATGTCAGTATTGATGAGATCAGCCTTCTCTTCAGCCCTAATAGCAATACGAGCGATGTCTATTACTTTGACAATTTCCGCTATGGGATTATCAACTACCCACCCACTTTTGTAGATGGGACCTTATTTCAGGATTATGAAAGCCCACAGCAGCTTCCCTTCGTCAGCGGATCAGGTGTACATGCGGCTCCTGTAGCCAATCCCAATCCTGCGGGGATCAACTCCTCTAGCCAAGTCGCGCAGTACACCCGAAATACCACTGAGCAATATGATGTCCTCTTCCTAGATGCCACAGCGATTACAGATGCCAGTCAGTATGCAAATGAAGAAAAGCGATTTGCAATGGATATTTACACTTCAGCTCCTGTAGGGACGGTCATTAGTTGGCAGCTAGAATCTAGTACAATGGCCACATCCTCTAATTATCCCGTAGGGCGTCATAGCATTTATCAGGCGGTAGTTCAAGCACAAAATAGCTGGCATACACTAGAGTTTGTCCTTACGGCTACTCCAGATTTATTTGTGACGGACAATGATGTAGACCGTGTGGTCTTCCTCTTTGGTCCCAACAGTACAGGAGGAGATACATACTATATCGACAACCTTCGCTCCAGGACGAAGCAGCAGGTGGCTACATTGACCTCCATTACCGTTACTCCTGCCAATGCGACCATCGATGAAGGGCAAACCCAATCGTTTGTGGCACAAGCAATAGACCAAAACGGGCAGCCTATGACTGTGCCGATTGCATGGTCTGCGGATGGAGGGAGTATTGACGCACAAGGACTTTATACAGGATCTGCTTCAGGCACCTTCACGGTTACAGCTACTTCTGGGACAGTTTCAGGAACAGCAAGCATTACCGTGAATCCTGTGATTACGACATCTCTCACTTTTCCTGGGATTATTCAAGCCGAAGATTATGATGAAGGAGGACAAGGTGTGGGATACAATGACAATTCTCCAGGAAATACAGGGAACAGCTACAGAACGGATGATGTAGATATTGAAGCAACTGCCGACCAAGGGGGAGGCTTCAACGTAGGATGGATCATGACGGGAGAATGGCTCAAATATACCTTCAATGCTACGCAGGGAGGAGATTATCAATTGGACCTGCGGGTCGCTTCTCCCCAAGCCAATGCCAGCTTTTATATCGAAATAGACGGTATGAATGTCTCGGGGACCGTTTCTGTTCCTACGACAGGAGGATGGCAGGCTTGGCAGACCGTTTCCCTCAGTGATATCTCGATAACTCAAGGCGTTCATGAGCTATACGTGCGCATGGTCTCGGGTGGGTTTAATTTAAATTATATCGAAGGTACTGTCCAAGGAACCTCCCCCCCATCTACACCCACGATCCAGCTTCCTGGAAGACTCGAAATGGAAGATTACGATCAAGGAGGAGAAGGTGTCGCATATCATGAACTGAATCCTGGAAATAGTGGGACAGCCTATCGGACGGATGACGTAGACATAGAGGTGACAGGTGATGTAGGAGGAGGGTATAATGTAGGTTGGGTCCTCGCAGGCGAATGGCTTCGGTATACGATAGAAGTGACACAGGCTGGGACGTTCCAACTAGACTATAGGGTCGCATCTTCAGGTTCTTCAGGGAGGTTCTATGTAGAGATTGACGGAGTAGACGTTTCTGGAAATGTCAACATCCCCTACACAGGAGGTTGGCAGACTTGGACGACATTGACCACTACAGGTGTGAGCCTGACAGCAGGTACGCATACGCTGTATGTAAGAATGACAGGGAGTGATTTTAACTTTAACTATATAGATGTTACTGTCGAAAGTGGAGGGAGTAACGGCGGTGGAACATGCACACAGGCAGGACCGAATAATGACTACACAGTAGAGATTTCGGATGATGCTTCGAATCCTACCTTAACGTTCATTCCAGGATCAGGGGGAGGTCTGGGTACGCCCACTTGTCTGCTATACTATGGTACATCCCCTACGGGTCCTTATCCTGGCTACAATGTGACGCCTCAAGCTCCCTATCAGCTCACAGCGAGTGCAGGAGAAACCGTCTACTTCTATTACACCTACTCCGTCGGCGGCAGCGGAGAGCGCAACAGCAGCACACATGGACATTCATTTATTGTAGGAAACTGTGGCGGAAGTCGCCAAGCGCAGCCTGCTTCATGGAAGGTCTACCCCAATCCCGCACAGCATAGGCTGACGATCAGACATGCCACGAATATTCAGCGTGTGGAGATCGTGAGTATAGAGGGAAAGCGCATGCAGACATTCGTATTTTCCTCTCCGCAGGAAGTTCAAAAATTGGATGTGAGCCAGCTTGCTTCAGGTCCATATGTACTAAGAGTGGAAGATACGGCAGGAACATGGCAGCATGGGATGCTGATGATTCGAAAGTAAAGACTTAGACCATGTTTGAAACTTCAAATCTGCGAAAAGTTTGCGCTTTCAGACTCCCGTCAAGTGAGAGAGGTTCCTAGATACACGAAATCCCCCTATCCACAAGTAGCGTGAATAGGGGGATGATTATATTTGCTCACCACTCTTCAGCTGACAGGATACATCACTGACGTACCTCCAATTTACCTTGCTTAAACTGACCAATCACATACTTGCCATCTGGGTAGGTCAGCTTGCCTTGGCCTTCAGGCTCGTCCATGTACCACATGCCTTCATACACCATGCCGTTGGCATAATTCATCGTTCCGTAGCCTGATTTCTTCCCACGAATAAAGGCACCCTTGTACACATCTCCATTTTTATAAGTGTAGGTACCGTCACCCTGATAGAACCCTCTGTGAAACTGCCCATTGTAGGTGCCACCGTCTTTAGTGGAGCATTCGCCCTTACCTGTACATTCGTTTTCTTGCCAGTAGCCTTTGATCTCGCGTCCGTTGATGCGGTACATACCTTCTCCGAAGCGACGGCTTTCACGCCAGTTTCCTTGATATTCGATGACGACGCCATCCTTTTCATGCTTCCAGTATCCTTTTCCGTGGTATTTTCCCAGTAGAAAATCGCCTCGGTACTCCTCATAGTGGTCGGGACTGGTAATGACTTGGTACCCACGTCCGTGTTTCAGCCCATTTTTCCAGTCTCCTGTATACGACATATCGTCGCGTACGAGTTGGCCGCGTCCCTGGATGATCCCTTCGAAGAAATCCCCCTCATACACTGAGCCATCCGCATAGACATATTCGCCTTTGCCATGCCTACGATCCTGAATCCAGCCTCCCTCATACACGTCCCCACTAAGAAAGGTCATGCGGCCTTCTCCATCCATATGGTTGTCTTTCCAGTTACCCCAATAGACATTGCCATTCTTGAAGTAGTATTTCCCAAAGCCTTCTTTTTTACCAAATTGAAACTCTCCTACATATAGGGTGTCATCGTAGGGACTCAGCAGGACACCTTTTCCATGCAACTGATCGTTGACGATGCCACCGATATAGCGAGAGCCATTGCGGTAGTTGATCGTATCAGGTACAAAATCAAAGAATCCTTTGACGGTCTCTTGCTTGACTTTGCGCTGTTTGGGCCCTTTCTGTGCCATCGTAGGTAAAGTGAGGCACAAGGCTGTGATTAGTATGATGTTTTGAAGGATTTTCATTTCAACACGAATTTCTTAACCATAAAAGAAACATTAATTGGAGTAACTGACACTGCGAATCTTGTGAATGGGTAAAAATCAAGACATTATCGGTAAAAATCTTACGCCGAATTTTCGAAGGGAAATAGAAGGCTTGATAGAGAAAAACGGCCAGGAAGGCGGTAAGGTGGCGAACTTTGCAGGGAAATAGCTTTCATATTAATTATTTCATGTATATTTCTTATGACTGTGCATACTGCGTTATAAGGACGGGAGGTTATAGCTTTCGACACATAAGAGATGGAGGAAAATGAATTTAATTTGGCTAGAATGATTTATCTAAAACCTCAGAATCCTGCATAGTAGGTACTTCTCAACCATGGAATCCTGTGGATTTTTGAAGAATTTGCTCATTTTTCAAACCAAACCATCTTTCCCCCATCATTTGTGATAAGATTTGCTAAGATTTTCCAGAAAGAGTATCTCGAAATGGGTATTCTCAAAGCAAATAAAAACCATGAGGCATGCGTAAGAATTAGAATAGCGAATAATCCATTTGCCATCTTATCTCATTGCACATAACTAAAACTGGATAAACCGATCATTAAATACATTTATAATGAAAACATTGAACCCACTATTTTTACTTCTACTTGTATTTTTGGTGCCATTTACTGCAAAAGCTCAAGATGTCACAGTAGATGAAATCCTAGAAGGCTACTTCGAGAATACAGGCGGTAAAGAGGCTTGGATGGAGTTGGAAGGCGTCAAAACGATCGCCAAGGTAAACCAGGGCGGTGTCGAGATTCCTTTAGAGATCGTACGCCTCAAGGACGGCAGACAGTATACCAAGTTTAGCTTTCAGGGAACAGACTTCTATCAGGGTGTCTATGACGGAGAGACGCTATGGAGCATCAACTTTCAAAGTATGCAAGCTGAGAAGTCCGATCAGGAAACCACAGATAATTTCAAATTAGAGTCCAATGATTTTCCCGATCCCTTCTTAAACTATGCAGAGAAAGGATATGCAGTCGAGTTGGTGGGCACCGAAACATTTGATGGGGCAGAAACCTACAAAGTCAAACTGACGAAGGAACCTCAAACCATTGACGGAAAAGAAGTAGAGGATGTCAGCTATTATTACTTTGATGCGGAGTCATTTGTTCCTTTGGCACAAGAGGTCACCATCAACCAGGGACCCCAAGCTGGACAAATCGCCCTCGTCAAGATGAGCGACTATGATGAAGTGGATGGATTGTACTTCCCATTTTCTATGTCTCGTGGCGTGAAAGATGGCCCTTCACAGCCGATCATCATCGAATCTATCGAACTCAATCCTGAGATAGAAGAAGGCGTTTTTGCTTTCCCCGAAAAATAATTTTCATGAGATAAACAGACGAAAGAAGGCGTGTGATCACGTTTGACATATCGTGACATCCTGTATGAGATCACGCCTTTTGGTATCGCTTACACATATTTACTCTGAAAATAATGAAATACTATATATCATTTCTAATATGTCTTGTGAGCCTTTCAGGAATGGCGCAGGACAATGAGATCGTACTCAAAGGAAAAGAGCTGTTTGGCAATATGAGTGCCAGACAAATAGGCCCTGCCCTCATGGGCGGAAGAATCATCGATCTGGAACAACACCCCACCAACGATCGCATCGTCTATGTCGGAGCTGCGGGCGGAGGTGTCTGGAAATCTACCAATGGAGGGGCTGCCTTCCAGCCGATCTTTGATGAACATGCGCAGTCGATCGGGAAAATCAAGCTCGATCCATCGGACCCGGACAACACCATTTGGGTCGGAACAGGTGAAATCTGGACGCGAAACAGTGTGTCTGTGGGAGACGGCCTCTACAAATCCATAGACGGCGGCTCCAACTGGACCAAGGTAGGCTTTGAAAAGTCTGAGCGTATAGCAGGCATCGAAATTCACCCCGACGATTCGAAGATTATGTATGTGGGTGTCTTAGGTGCACTTTGGAGTGATAGCGAGGAGCGAGGCGTGTACAAGTCTGCGGATGGAGGTGTCACATGGGAAAAAGTCCTATATATTGACCAAACAACAGGATGCGCAGACATCATCATGGACCCACAGGACCCCAATACGTTGTATGCCTCTATGTGGGAATTCAGGAGAACGCCCTGGTCCTTCAACTCGGGAGGAGAAAACAGCGCCCTCTATAAATCTACAGATGCAGGGAAGACATGGAATAAAATCCATACAGGATTTCCCGAAGGGAAAATGGGGAGAATCGCTATTGCTGTTGCGCCTTCTGACAGGAACATTTTGTACGCAGTGGTAGAGTCTGAAGTAAAAGAAAAAAGTGGACTGTATAAATCTACGGATGGAGGAGCGTCATGGAAATTTAAGAATGGAGACTTCGGTCTCGTGGTGCGGCCCTTTTACTTTTCACGCATCGTCGTAGACCCCAAAAACCCAGACATCGTCGTTAAAGCAGGTTATTCGGGTTCTATTAGCCAAGATGGTGGGAACACCTTCAAGAATCTGGGCAATATGCACCCAGACATACATGACATTCTTTTTGACGTCCACAACTCTGACCGTATGTATGTAGGGACAGATGGTGGGCTGTACAGGAGCTGGGATAGAGGGACCACGATGGAAATTGTAGACAACCTGCCTTTGTCTCAGTTTTACCATATCTCTGTAGACAATGAGGAGCCTTATCATATCTATGGCGGCTTGCAAGACAATGGTTCTTGGTATGGTCCATCCAAATCTTCAGGAGGGATAGAAGCCAGAGACTGGGAGACAATTGGTGCTGGAGATGGATTCAGAGTCTTGAGACACCCAGGCAAGAGAATTCTTTACTCAGAAATGCAGGGAGCGGAGAATGTCTGGCGATACGACATGGAACGTAAAACCGTCAAAACCATTCAACCCCTACCCATCAAAGGGTACGACCAACTGCGTTTCAACTGGAATGCGCCCATGGCAGTCAGCGAGTTTCAAGCTGATCGTTTCTATATGGGTAGCCAGTATCTGCATAAGTCAGAGGACATGGGCGATACCTGGACCATCATTTCTCCTGACCTCACCACAAATGACAAAGCCAAGCAGCAGCAGGAGCAGTCAGGAGGTATTTCTAGAGACAATTCGGGTGCAGAGAATCATTGCACCATCTTTACCATTGCAGAATCTCCATTGAATGAAAAAGTTATTTGGGTGGGGACCGATGACGGCAACATCCAGGTGACCAAGGATGGAGGTGCGAACTGGACGAATACGACGGCCAATCTGCCTGAAGCTGTTCCTAATAATACGTGGGTGTATCACATCGAAGCCAGTGTGCACGGAGAAGGAACTGCCTATGCGGTATTGGAAGGCCATTCGACAGGCGATTGGAATACCTATGTGTTCAAAACAACAGACTATGGCACGACTTGGACATCGATCGTATCAGATGATATCTACGGTTTTGCCAGAAATATCCAAGAAGATTATGTCAATGAAGACCTTTTATTCTTGGGAACGGAGTTCGGTTTATATGTGACCATCAACGGAGGCAAAAACTGGAGCCAGTTCACCAATAATATGCCGCTTACGGCGGTTCACTTCATCGACCTGCAAAAGCAAACCAACGACCTCGTCATGGGGACGCATGGGCGTGGCATCATCATCATCGATGATATCAGTCCTTTGCGGGCGCTTGATCAGAAGGTATTGGCGGAGGATGTACATTTCTTCGAAAACAAGCCCGCCATCATGGTAGAAGGCAGTCCTTTTGGTGGGACGGCAACCGAACGAGAGTTTGTGGGGGACAACAGCATCAGCGATGCGAAAATCATCTACTACCTCAAGAAGCGTCATACCTTTGGCAAGATGAAGATGGAGATCCAGGATCAAGAAGGTAACAAGCTCATTGACATCACGCCTGGGAAATCGCGCGGAATCAACATCGTCACCTGGAATGGGCGAATCAAGCCACCCAAAATGGCCAAAGGAAAGAGCATCACGTTTGGTGGATTTACATCACGTCGCGTTCCTGCGGGCACCTACAAAGTGGTCATGACCAAAGGGAGAAAATCTTATGAGTCAGAGGTTACCTTGATCAACGATCCCAAGTCACTATTGACAGATGCGGATCGGAAGGCCAATCTAGAGGCTACAGACAAACTCTACGATATGTCTCAAGGGCTTGCCTATATGGTTTTTGAGATAGATGAGATCATGGCCAAAGCAGAAGAAGTAAGTGCCCAAGGTGGAAGTAAGACAGCCGATGTGGTAATGCAAGAGCTTTTTGCCTTGAAGGAGACGCTGGTCACCACCACAGGAGACAACTACGTAGACTCACAGGAGCCACAGCTGAGAGGAGATATAGCGTCGCTGTATAGCAAGATTGCAGGGAGTTTTCAGGCTCCTTCAGCCTCGGAGCTAGAGAACCTGAAACTGCTGGAAGAAAGGTACAATGCCGCTTCAGATGCATTCCAAGCAATCAAGCAGAAAAACGTGGTCAAGATGATGAAGTATATGAACAAGAAGGGAATAGAGGAGATGGACATCATGTCTTATGAGGAATTCATCAGCCCCTAAGTTGTAACAACCTGTAACAAGGGATACAATAGCTGCTCATCTGTGATGATCCATCATGGAGGGCAGCTATTATTGTTAAGTATTACACCAACGGGAGCTAGTAGGATCAGACACAAATGGGAAAAATCTCCCATTCGCTGTGAAAAAAGAGGTGTTAGGGTATCCTATAGGTATACATTTACCTCCGTACACAAGAAACGATTCACGATGTCTCCACATATTACCTTATGCCTCTTACTCGCTATTCTGAGTATTTCTCCTACTTTCGGTCAAAGATGCGGTTCCTTTTTTGCCTTTCGGGTACTAGATGGAACGAGTCAGCCATTAGCATCAAATCTTACAATGACTACAGTAGAATGGGAAGGGTCTATGAGTTCGCCCATCCTCAGCTTACACAGCTATGAGCCGACAGAAACCCCCTTTTACAGTTTGGATACAGGATGCGGCATCAGGTTATGGAAGATGCAGATGATCAAAGGCGAGCAAGTCATGCAGCTTTCCTTGAAAAATATTCCCTCAGATTTAGACTTCCTCATGGACGCTATTCCCTTTCAGGAGGGGAGTTTTGAGATTGATTTTCGAGACAGGGGAGAGGCTGTAAAGAACTTTGATGGAGGGACATACGAATGGATCTGGGGATACGTCCTCACGCCCTCTCAGCATTTGCGGACAAGTACGGCTATGGTGGATTCTGCCTTTCTCTCCTCTCAAGCCTTTGCTTTTCATTTCATAGATTCATCAGGAGAGACCATTGATCCTACTCTGCTAGCCTTTGATGACTATACCGTAGAGATCAACATGCTGACCAACAAAAATAATGGTTATAACGAACTTTTTGGATCTGTTGACAAAGGTTCTGTTGTGTCAGAACTAGAGCGGATATGGTATCAAGGCAAGAGTTATTATTACACGTCTTGGCCTGACAGCTTCGTAGAGGTCCCACAATATGTAGAATTGATCGTCCGCAATGGACAGCATTCGATGCATCTAGAGTTCAATTGTGATCTGAAGAATTCATTATATCTGGATAGCATTCCCTTCCGTCCAGGATATGACTACATGCTGCATCCCTATGATGCGTACCAAAAGGAGCAATATGACGCTACCACAAAGATCCATCATACAGTATTCCGAGCGCGTGATTTCTACGTGACTGAGCCTTTAGAAAATTATCAGACACTATCAGTTAGACCTATCTACAGGGATTCTCTGCTGTCTTTTTGGATTTATTCGAAAGATCCTACTATACAGCAGGGGACAGCCATTCAACGGTCCTTTTCTTTTGATCAGGAGAAAAGAGAAGTGTACCTCAAATTAGAAAGGATCATTCCTCTTAAGGGGCCTTGCTATGGCATTGAATTTATACCAGATCCAGGTTATCCCCAGACAGACATACGTCTGGGGCATGTCGCTGAAGGAACGTATACCCTACATTGCGAACTCGCAGGCAAAAAGGAAGTCTATACATTCACGGTCCACAAAAACTATGTAGATTTACAGATCGACCCTTCCTACACGATCCTAAAGCAGGATGGGGTAGGTATTAGTATGAAAAATTACTATATGAGACAGGAAGCGGCTGAGAAGAAAGAGAGAAAGGACGATTGAGATAATAGGCAAAAACGGAAAATCAATATTTGGTGAGCTACTTTATGCTGTTTCAGATCATCTAGGCGTAGAAAGAAATTCTTCTTGATGATTCTTTATATCTGAAACAATTCAACTAGAATCCGTATCTTGAAGTTAATGGATAAGGCACAAAAGAACATATTAAATCTTTATTGGGGTTTGCTAAAAAATCTAAGTAATGAGTGGAAACTTGACTTGATAGAGAAATTATCTCAGTCGGTCAGAGAAAATATAGATTCCACTACTGATCAAATGGAATTAGCTTTTGGAGCATGGGAAGATGAGAGACCAGCAGATCAATTGATAGGTGAACTTACATCTAATAGAAGATAGTTTAGGAGACAGATAAAATCTCAATCTAATTCGGTCCCCTCTACATGAAAATTTGCCTTGCACAGACACATTCATTCAAAGGAGAAGTCCAGAAAAATATAGCGAATCATCTCCGCATGGTGAAGCAAGCCATCGCATCTCAAGCCTCCTTGATCATATTTCCCGAATTATCTCTCACAGGCTATGAGCCTGAACTGGCCAAAGAGCTAGCAGTCTCAGTCGATGATGAAATCTTCCACCCTTTTCAAGCATTAGCGGATCAGCACCGCATGGTGATCGGAGCGGGTATGCCGACGCTTGCACCTGATGGGATCAACATAAGCATGCTGATTTTTCAGCCACAGGCCGATCGTACCGTCTACTCCAAACGAATCCTGCATGCTGACGAGCTTCCCTACTTTGTCAGTGGGAGCCACCAGCCCTTCCTCCATATCCAAGGACTCAAAATCGGCTTGGGGATCTGCTACGAGACACTACAAAGGGAGCATTTCCTGCATGCAGTCGCACATGAAGCCCAGATCTACATCGCCAGTGTCGCCAAACCCGATAGAGGCGTGGACAAAGCCTATCTACATTTCCCGTCCATCGCCCAAGAATTTGGAATCCCCATCCTCATGTCCAATTGTGTGGGATTTTGTGACAACTTCATGAGCAATGGAAAAAGTTCGATCTGGAATCGCGAAGGAAAATTGATTGGGCAGCTAGATGAGAAAAATCAGGGCTTATTGATCTATGATACAGAATCTGCGTAGGACCACCGCCATGGCGTGGTCTCTGCAAGGTGTCTCGTTTGCTCCACGGCACGGGCTTCTATCCCGCAAAGATGCGCATACATATTTCGCCCCAGCACTAACATCTTCCTTTCCGAACACCATTCAAAAGGGCATCTTACTATATTTGCCCCCCATGAACGAACACTTCCAATCCCTCATTCTCCAATCCACAGGAGCCACGGCTTTGTCCCAAAAAGGAATCATCCAGGAACTCTGGAGTGGCTATGGAAAAATCATGCGCATAGGCTTAAGAGGGGCAGATACTCCAAGCGTTGTTGTCAAGCATGTCCAGCTCCCACGCCAACAAAACCATCCCCGAGGGTGGAATACAGACATAGGCCACCAGCGTAAGGTGAAATCCTATCAGGTAGAGACGAACTGGTACAAGTCATTCAGCCAGTATAGCAAAGCACGTCTTCCCCAATGTTTGGCGCTCGAAACATATGAGGGAGAAGTGCTGATGGTCCTGGAAGACCTAGACGAAGCAGGTTTCCCGCTACGCAAACGATCTGTATCATGGGAAGAAATCGACGCTTGCCTGTTATGGTTAGCCCAGTTTCATGCAAGCTATCTGGGAAAGAAGCCAGAAGGACTCTGGGAAATGGGAACCTATTGGCATCTGGCGACTCGTCCGCAGGAGCTAGAAGTGCTAGCCGATCAAGCCTTACAAAAGGCAGCCGCACGCATAGACGAGAAGCTGAATACATGTACCTACCAAACATTTGTCCATGGAGACGCTAAGCTCGCCAACTTCTGTTTTGGGCAAGATGGACAAGTGGCAGGTGTGGATTTTCAGTATGTGGGAGGGGGATGTGGAATGAAAGATGTGGCGTATTTTGTAGGAAGTTGTCTAAACGAAAGAGATTGCGAACGCCTGGAGGGACAAATTCTGGACACCTACTTCGGGCATTTACAAAGTGCGTTGGGAGAGAAGAATGAAGCACTAGAAGCTGAATGGCGTGCCTTGTATCGTGTGGCCTGGGCAGATTTTCATCGCTTTCTCAAAGGATGGAGTCCTAGCCACTGGAAGATCAACAGTTATAGTGAACGCGTCACAGCAGAAGTCATCCATAATCTTTAGCCATGAATCTCTCGTCACTCACCGAAATCGCCATCCAAGCTGCGCTCGATGCAGGTAGGATCATCCAGCAATATATGGATCAAGATGTGGCTGTCGCATATAAAGAAGCTGGCACCAGCTATGCCGCACAGGTCGTCACCGAAGTGGACAAAGCCGCTGAGGCTGCCATTCTCGCACACCTCCTTCCTACTTGTCAAGCCTTTGATTTGGCGTTATTGTCGGAGGAGACCGAAGACGATGGGAGTCGATTCGAGAAAGAGTACTTCTGGTGTATCGATCCTCTAGATGGCACCCTTCCTTTTATCCAAAAACGTCCAGGTTTCTCCGTATCCATTGCCTTGGTCGCTAAGGATGGCACTCCTCTAGTGGGCGTTATATGTGATCCTACTACAAATACCCTCTATCACGCCATCAAAGGAAAGGGAGCTTTTAAGAATCAGCAAGTATGGAACGTGCAGCCTGTCAATGATCATTTGACATATGTGACTGATCGTCAGCTCAAGGATACGCCTCGCGCAGTTGAAATCGAAGGCTTCTTACAACAAAAAGTAGCAGATCTGGGCTTGCAGAGCATCAAAGAGATGGCAGGTGCGGGATCTGTCCTGAATGCCATCCGCGTGTTAGAAAACGGCCCTGCCTGCATGCTCAAGTTTCCCAAAAAAGAAAAAGGAGGGGGAAGCCTCTGGGACTTTGCGGCTACGGCCTGTCTGTTTCATGCGTTAGGTTCGACTGCAACGAATTTCGAAGGAGGGCTGTTAGATCTGAATCGCAGAGATGGGACCTTTATGAATCATGAAGGGATATTTTTTGCCTATGGTTTCTAATGAGAATTTATGTAAATAGACAATGATAGTGCGCTCATTATCATATATATATCACTATATGTAA
This sequence comes from Bacteroidota bacterium, assembly GCA_038527485.1. Classification (GTDB taxonomy): domain Bacteria; phylum Bacteroidota; class Bacteroidia; order J057; family J057; genus JALEFZ01. The sequence goes on along the minus strand of JBCBFT010000089.1, from coordinate 3,075 downwards.
CCAATATTTAGTCCCATGATGAACACCCTCAGATTTTTATTGGTCACCCCTCTCATCCTAGCTTGGGGATTCGTATCCAGTCAGATTGTCTATGAGAATCAGAAAGCCCCTCAGTTTTCTATGGACCGATGGGTCAACGAAGCATTTGATCCTGCTGATGTGGAAGGAAAGCCTATCCTACTCGAGTTTTGGGCTACATGGTGTAGAGGGTGTGTGGCTGCGATTCCAGACTTGAATGAATGGCAGCGTACATTCGGACAAGAAATTAACTTTGTGTCTGTCAACTCTTTTGATGAAGAGGATAAGATTCTTCAGTTCTTGAATCGGGTGCAGATGGAGACCCATATTTTCCATGATGAATCACAAGAATTGAAGCAAATGTTTGATATCGGGGCGATTCCTGTGGCTATTTTGATAGATAAGGATGGCTATTTAAGGTGGAGAGGATTTGCGAGTAATTTGGATACGTCCTTCTTCCAGATCTTCCTAGAAGAAGACAGCATCATTACCTACGATCGCTCTGTCAATATATTGGACGAGAGATTTACGACCCAAGTAGCCAGTGAGGAAGATAGTTTGAGTTATACGGTTAAAATGAAGCGGTATTTTTATAACCAGACACAGAAAAGCACAAAGAGCTTAGAGTGGGAATTTGATGAGGGGTTTCATGTGGGGTTCAGCAATTTTCCTGTCAAAAGCATCTTAAACTACCTCTTCGAGCTCCAAGAAGGAAAACAGAGAGAATGGCGATTTGAAGGAGAATCGAGCATCGACTATACGCTAGATCTAGATGTGGAATCTGCGAGTCCTGACCACAAGAGGTATTTAGTAGATAGGACGATCATGCATTTGTCCCAAAGTCTCAATTTTGACCTCCGATATTCGAAAGAGACACTCGAAAGATGGTATTTGGAGCCTATGGGGGAGGGGTTGAAGCAGTTTGAATCTCTTGAACAGGGCAAGGAACCAGAGACAGAGTTCGTGAAAGATGAATATGTGGATCTCAAAAATGCAAACCTAGAAAGTATCCCGGTATATATATCGCTTATCACAAGTGAGAAGATCAAATGGGAGGGGGACGATCGAAAGGAGTACGATGTGAAAATCCCCATGATCAAAGATATAGAGAAACTCAGGATACATCTAGAGGAAACCTATGGATTGACCCTCGTAAAGAAGTCGAGGGAGTTTGATATCACAGAGGTTGTGTTTCGGTAGGGTTTAGGCATGGTAGAGTCTAAGCATGCCTAGACCCTACTACATAATATCCCCAGATTTAGCAAGTTCAGCACAGAGACGCTTCCTACACATGAAAAGATTTGTATGTATGTTGATGGAGATAGCGCAACTAACCTACTAGTCCCATGTCATTTATCTTGGTTATGAAAAAAACACGATGTCCCAGATGTATGATGAGTCTGGGCTTTTTTCTAAAGTAAAAAGTGATGACGGGCTTTAAAGGAAGCACTTTTTGAAAGAAGAACTAGCGAAACACTAACAAACCATCTACTATGAACCTTCTACCATCTGTCCCTCTCTCTTTTTTCAGAGCATGGATCACACTTCTTTTGGCTGTGGCACTCTCGGGCACACTACCTGCCCAACCGCAACTTCCGCATACGCTCTCTCCTGCTGAAAAAGTCTATGGCCTGTCTAAGTTTTGGCAGGAAGCTAATTACAACTTTGTCTATATCAATAAAGTAGATAGGGAAAAATGGGAGCAGGATTACCAACAATTGATCACCGAGGTACAAGCAACCGAGAGCGATTATGCCTACTATCGGCTTCTGCAGCAGTTTTGTGCTACCCTAGAGGACGGCCATACAAACGTCTATTTTCCAAAATCTACGGATAGCCTCATCTACACTACTTGGTTTGGGGATTATCGATTGATCTTGGACAACATCGAAGGGAAGGCCATCGTCACCCATGTAAACCAAAGCAAGAAGGACGAGATCCCCATCGGGACAGAAATTACCAAGGTAAATGGCTTACCCACGCGGGCCTATGCTGATCAGTTTGTCAAGCCCTACATTGCGTCTTCCACTGATTATATCCTCGAAAGTTCGACCATAGCTCAGCTTCTACGTAGCCCTATTGGAACTACTTATCAGCTAGAGTTGAAGAAACCAAATGGAGAATTGATGGACCTAGAGGTGACGCATGGCGACATGACGGATACAGAAATCTACCCTCCTTATGAGCAGAGAGATTTGCTCGATTTCAAGTGGATCAATGACGAAATCGCTTATGTCTCTTTGAATAGTTTCGCTTATGAGAAAATAGATACGCTATTCATAGAGAAATTACCCGAAATCAGAAAAGCCAAGAAGTTGATTGTAGACTTGCGCTACAATGGAGGAGGAAGTACAGGTGTCGGGACGGCGATTTTGCAATACCTGACGCATGACCAGGAGCTGTACGGCTCCGCTTATCAAAGTAGGTTACACATTCCCGCTTTCAAGGCGTGGGGTAAGTGGACGACACCTCAGGATACGGTGAATGTCTCAGAGGAAGATAAAAAATGGAACAAACAGGCCTTGCTGACTTATCAGGATAGCTACTTTCATAAGTTCCCTTATCATGCGACGAAGCTAGACTTAGCAAAAGAAGAAAGAATCGTCATCCCAACAGTATTATTGATTGGAAATGGGACAGCATCGGCTGCTGAGGACTTTCTAATCGCGGCAGACAACCAAAAGCACATGATCAAGATCGGTCAGCCCACCTTTGGTAGTACAGGCCAACCCATGGTGTTTGACATGCCAGGGGGCGGCTCGGCGAGAATCTGCACCAAAAAAGACACCTATCCAGATGGTAGAGAGTTCGTGGGCGTAGGCATCCAGCCTGACATTTACGTCAAAAAGTCGCTCGATGACTTCATCCAGGACAAAGATCCTGCCTTGGAGAAGGCGATTGAGTATTTGGAGAATCCCTAGTAGGGTTTAGGCATGCCTAGACCCTACACATGGTAATTTTTTAATTTCTATCCATTCTAAGAGCATGTTTGGGAAGAAAATCTCATAGTCTTGCCAAAATGATCGTGATGAACATCAGTTGAATAAATGCCACTGA
>JBCBFT010000088.1:0-29690 GCA_038527485.1 Bacteroidota bacterium | reverse complement strand
TCCCCCCGCTCAACTATCCCCTTGATTCAATGGCTTATGTAGGTAAATATTCATGCAGGCAAAAAAGCAATTACAAGACGTACGCAGACTGGTTCAAGCTTTTTATATGAGAAAGGCTAAATTTTTTAGTATTTTGAATTGGTTTTAAACAATGAATATCTAGCTAAAAAGCAGGGATTTTAGGTTTCAACCATGGCCTTATTCTCGCCCCTTTATCTCTTTTCTCCCTCCATGAGGTCATTGACAATGACAAGTTTTCTTTCGGGGAAAGCATCTGCCATCATTTCCATGACACGCCATTCGATATTTTCTCGGGTGTAGGCATAGGAGTGGGAGAAACCGGCTTTTTCGTAGGCGCGTACCGCACGAGGATTTTTGGCGAGGACTTCGATACGGCATCGGCGTACATCCATCGCTCTGAAAAGGTAGGTAGTGAGGGTCCTGATCGCATCCGTTCCATAGCCTTTACCTAGGTCTTTTTGTTTGGCTATCAGAATATCTAGCTCTACGGACTTATCCTTACTGTTGATTTTATTGTAGTTAATCTGGCCTATAGGACGGCCTTCACGGAGAATCATAAAACACCTCCCTAGTTCGGGTTGAGTCCCGTCAAAATAGTAGTTGGGCCACTCTAATTTGAAAATAACATAGGAGGGAACTTCATCGCCATACAGCTCTCCGTACCAGTAAGGCGTGGCATCAGATCTCGTGGCCCATCGAAAGAAAAGGGGTCTTTCTCGAAGGGTCATCGTTCTAAGATCTACCAGATTGCCCTTTAGTATCATGAGCCTGCGGCTTTTACCTAGAAAAAGAAATAAACTGCATAAAAGTTTTTACATGAATTAATATGCATATATTTATAAGCTATTCCATTGAATATCAACTATATAATAAATAATTTTTTTTCAAAAATCAACACTTTCTATCATAACCTGCGAGACTTTTTTTTGTCCTTCCACTAAATAATTTTGAAGTAAAGCATGGGCCACTTGAAAGCGCATTTTCTTCATTGCCTCTGTCACACTTCTATCCGTTTCAAGTGTTGTAGCCCTGATGCCTATATACTACCTTTAGCTAGAATAGGACTTTGATTTTGACCAACGCCCTTTCATTCTGTTTTACCGTCAGTTGCTAGACGTTGAGTCAATCTATTTTCAGATATTTTTGAAGCGACCCAAAAATTCATGAAACAGAAGCAACCCATTATATTGATTGTTGATGACGATCCTACGGTATTAAAGGCCGTGAGGAGAGACGTCCGCAACAAGTACAAGCAAGACTACCGTATCATGGCTACCTCCTCTGCCAATGAAGCATTGGAGACCATTCAGGCACTCAAAAAAGAACGTCAAGTCATTGCCCTCTTTTTATCAGACCAACGAATGCCCGAAATGTTGGGAGTAGACCTACTTGCTAAGGCAAAAATTTACTATCCCTATGCCAAAAGGGTACTTTTGACAGCATACTCAGATACAGATGCAGCGATCAAAGCCATCAATGATGTTCAATTAGATTATTATCTGACTAAACCTTGGGACCCTCCTGAAGAAAAATTATATCCTGTACTGACAGACTTACTCAAGGATTGGGAAGCCACCTATGTCCCAGAGTTTGAGGGAATTCGAGTATTGGGATATCAATGGTCTCCTAAATCACACACTGTAAAAGACTACCTGACAGGCAATCTGATCCCCTATCAGTGGCTTGATATTCAAACAGATCCTCGCGCAAAGGAAATCTTGGGTACGCACGACCTAAATGAGCAAGACGTGCCTTTAGTCGTCTTAGAAAAGGGCGAAGTACTTCCCAACCCTACGCTGCAAGAGATTGCGACCAAACTAGGTAAATCGACCACAGCCGCACAGGAGTTCTATGATGTGGCCATCATCGGTGCTGGACCTGCGGGGCTAGCAGCAGCCGTCTACGGAGCATCAGAAGGCTTGAAGACCCTCTTGATCGAACGTCGTGCCCCAGGAGGGCAGGCAGGTACCAGTTCTCGGATCGAGAACTATCTAGGCTTTCCAGCAGGACTGAGTGGAGCGGAGCTGACACGTCGGGCTATTTCCCAAGCCGAACGATTTGGAACGGAGTTCTTGTCTCCTGCTGAGGTGCAAAACGTCCATATTCAGGACCAATACAAGGTGATTGAGCTAAGTACTGGACAAAAAATCTACGCAAAAGCACTCGTAGTCACCACAGGGGTCGATTATCGAAAGCTGGAAGCACCAGGGATCAGCAACTTTACAGGGGCAGGAATATATTACGGCGCAGCTACCACAGAAGCTTACGCTTGCAAAGGCACAGATGTATACATCGTCGGTGGAGGTAACTCCGCAGGCCAAGGCGCGATGTATCTCTCTCGATATGCTAAAAATGTCTACATCGTCATTCGCCGAGCGGACCTTTCAAGCTCTATGTCTCAGTATCTGATCGACCAGATAGGACAGACCGAAAACATTCATCTTCTTCCTCATACTGAGATTTCGGAGGTCAAAGGCCAGGAAAAACTTGAGTGTGTATCGTTGCGCAATAGAGAGACAGGAGATGAGAGACTCGCCGACGCGCGAGCTTTGTTCATTTTTATTGGTGCCAAACCCTACACCGATTGGATAGAACTAGACATCATGCGGGATGAGAAGGGCTACATCCTGACAGGAAGAGATGTACAAAACCAGGAAGACTTCTCTCGCATGTGGAAATACAAGCGTGATCCCTACTTACTGGAGACTTGTATCCCAGGTATATTTGCTGCTGGTGATGTCCGATCGGGCGCGATGAACCGTGTCGCATCAGCTGTGGGCGAAGGTGCGATGAGCATAAGCATGGTCCACAAATATCTTGCAGAAGTGTAAGGGGGAGATGGTGTTGTATCAATGAAAAAATGGAATGAGTGGGAATCCTGTTTTCCATGTAGAGACGTCGATTTATCGCGTCTCTACATGGAAAATTACCTGGAAAATTAATCCTATCTAAATTCATTCGTGATCATCACGATTATACACCCTATGCTTTCTTCTCTTTTGTATCAGTTTCCCTTTCCTCAGGCATTTGTGGCATGACCCGCTCGTCAAATAATACCGCAGCAGCCAATTCTCCATCCTCCTGTCGGAGCTTCTCACGTAGTTTCCATTCTTGCAGTTCTACGTGGGATTTGATCATATCTAGGCTAGATAGTACCATGCTGGACATGATTTTATGGATGCCTTCATCATGGGCTTGCAGGTCTTTCTCTATGAGGGTGTTCAATGTGATTTCTGAGAGTTCGTCCATCATCCTACCTGTCCCTCCTCCTGCGATATCCTGCAAGATGCCATTGAGCACCTGGAATACGATATCCTGTATGGCCGATTCGAGTGTCTGCGAGACTTTAGTGCCCAACACAGGGATCTGTCCCAGTTGCTTGATCTCCTTATTTTGGGCTACTGCCTCCTCTATCCGTAGATATACATAGTCCTGTAGATCCTTTTGATACAGTCTGTAGCTGCGCTGTGTCACCATCTGAAGGCGCTGTGAAAGCCAGTGGATGAGCTCTGACTTGTGAGGCAGGATGACCTCATTCAAAATCCGATCTGTGATGGGTAAGCCCTCTTTGAGTTCGTACCTGATTCCATTGAGTACATGTACGACGACCCTGTCCGCAATCTCTTCCATGAGAATTGCGCGGTATTTTTTGTACCGGTCGTACATATAAGTATCTCTGAAATCCAGTACCTCCAATCTCTGGAGTTTATACGTCAGGGCAAAAAATCGGAGAATACGCAGGAACCTGAACGAACCAAAGGGAATACACCCCAAAAGATCATACCAATGGATAAAGGGGTAAAAAAACCATTGATGATAAGTCTTTTGGACAATGGCGACGATCCAACGCAGCATAAACTCGGAGATGAAAATCGTCAAGAATATGAGGTCTATGAAGGGGAATTCTTGGTATATGGGAAAAAGGACTCTATGCACTTCTGGAAGCTGTGTTTCCATCAGCGTCTCTACTCGGTAATAGCCATATATCCAGTGAAATATAAAAAGGACGATATTGATGGCCAGGAGCAGGAGCATGACAAGGTCGAGGATGACCCATCCTGATCCCTTCTTCCTCATGTATTGAGGATTGATCTTGATTCCCAAAAAGGTCCGTGTTTTTTGTTTTGCCATATCAAAAGATACGGATCTCTGAGGGAGTCGGGTAAATATTCTCCTCTCTTTTCACTATGAGTTTTGGGTTTAATTGCTACATTTTTGCAACTGAGTCACATATAAAAATATCATGGCAAGAGGAAACCAAAGAAAAAACATCAAAATAGGGCTAGAAGTAGCTGTCGTACAGAAGCATCATCAGCGAACAGGTGAGCTGACCGAAGGCTTTGTCAAAAGAATCCTAACCAAGTCAGCTCAGCACCCACATGGGATCAAGGTCATGTTAGATACAGGAGAGGTCGGACGTGTGAAGGAAATATTGGAAGAAGTGGAAGATGCATAAAGAGAAGCAGCCTTTGCTTTGGTATCTTGCTCTCTAGATCTAATGTCATTGGGTATGAAGACCTTGGTTGATCAAAATAGAGGAAGTTTAGGTTCTGAAAGTACAAACTTTCTGCAGATTTGATGTTTCAAATATGGTCTTAATCTCCTTTCCACATTCATGTGTGGGAAATTTTTGGGGAGATGTTGAGTGTCCTTGTGATTCGCGGGGTACTTCACTTTTGCTGATTTTCTAGCTTTTCAAATAGAATCCCTTTGACACGATTGTCTCCTATTTCGAATCCTACTACCTTCTGATTACGATCTTGTAAGAATCGGATCATCGCATAACCTACCCAGACCATATCTCTACTATTCCAATTGATCCGTGAATCTGTAGGATCAGGGAAAAGAATGATAGGTTCCGTACTGTTGACGCGCATGAAGAATTTTGCTCCTTTCGAGTAAAACTGATAATGGGTACGAAGCTCCGAACTGTAGTAGGTTCCTTCGAATGGCTTCAATTCATTCAAATTTTGAGGAGGGGTAGGATCAAAGCGTATGAGCGTATGCTGATGACTCCCATAATCTTTGATGAGTTTCTCTTTTTCAAAATTGAACTTGATGTCTGTTTCATATGCGCGGAAACGCTTGTTTTCTAGCGGGAGTAGGAGCGTTCTTGCTGCAAGGTTTCCCCCGTCCACATACAATTTTCCATGATCCGTCGTGATTCGATCCCATCTATTGACATCGTGATTGAAGTATTTACCCGTCAAGGATTGCAAATCACGATTTAGCAAGGGGGAGGCAGGCTCTGGATTTTCAGATGAGGCTGAATGCGTAAATACATCTTTGAGATAAATATCTGCAATTTTTAATGCAATGCCCGTACTGTGAACAGAAGCATGATTAGCCAAGACGATGACCGAAAACGCCTGATGAGGAAAGCGTATCATATCAGCTCTAAACCCTAGCATGCCTCCATTGTGATGAATCATTTGAAGCCCCTTGTATTGACGTACTTGCAGAGCTTTCGCATAGTCTAGGCTATCTCCACTGTTGAGTATCCCTACTTCATACATGCGCGCTGCAAATTGAGGGATATGGAGGAGTGCATCTTCATAGAAAGCTCGATCCCATTTAGCTAAATCGGATACTGTAGTCAATATACTACCGTCTCCCATGCCGTCGAATATCATGGACCGCCTTTTGAATTCTCCTGAATGTGTAGGGAAGTAGCTAATGACACGATCTTTGACAACCTCTTGGTGGTCATCTATAACAAATGTTTGATCCATGCCTAGGGGTTGGAAGAAATGGATATTCAGATATTCTCGGAACGAAATACCAGAAATAGCTTCTACTACTTTGGCTAGAATAATGTATCCTCCGCTACTGTATCGATATTCGCTACCTGGAATGAAATTCAAGGATTTTTGCGCCTTTATCATCTCATACTGCATATTCGCAGAAAAATATTCCTCAAAGTTCTTCTCTATACCTGCTATAAGCTGCATCGAACTTGTACCACGTATGCCACTGGTGTGATGGATGATGTGCTGTACCGTGATAGGATGATCATACACAGGAAAATCGGGTAGGTAGGTTTGTATGGGCGCATGAAAATCGATTTTTCCCTCACTCGACAGTTTGACCAAAGCGGCTCCTGTAAATTGTTTGGCCATAGACCCAATGTAAAAGCGTGAGTTGGGGGTATTGGGAATTTCGTAGTCAAGATTGGCGGAACCATAACCTTTGGCAAAAATCAACTCCCCATGCTTGATGATACCCAATGCTAATCCAGGAACTGTATCGTAGTTATAGGCTTTGAGGAGTTGAGTTACTTGGTCTTCTTTGGAGCGTGTATACTGCTCGGAAGCAGGAATTAAAGCCATCTGGCAATGTGGGCAGATGCCAGGCGCATGGAAGATCAGCTTATCGCAAGACATGCCACAAGGTGGGCAAAGAAATACTTCCGCAGCTCTTTTTTCTCTGCATGCATTTAATCCCAAAAAGAGAATTGTAAAACTCCAGATAAGGAGCCGTTTGTCTGGAGTAAGGGAAAGAGAAGTGTCCATCGATTGAATGCAGAGTGTTACACCTTAATGATATCTTCATTAAGATCTAAAACGTTGAGATTACCTGCTATTTTTTTCGACGGGAAGCCATACTTCCTTGTCCGACAACTCGAACGATAACCTATAAACGATAGTTCACCCCGATTCCTCCCAACGCCAGCACATCGGGTCCCCAGAAGAAAAGCCCAGGCGGAATGCCCAAAGGATTGTTGATTTGACGCCAGGAATTGGTGAGCGTAAGTTGCACGCCCCATTTCTCTCCCAGACGATAGCCCAATCCGATGCGTGTCCCTGCATCCCACTGCAAAGTCGTTGCGCTAAATTCTCGATCAAAGTCCTGACTGGTCTGATTCAAGCTTCCTGAGATGATTCCTAAGCGGATTCCTACAAATACTTCAGCGATGCCATACAGCTTATTGCTCCCCAAGATCAGGCGTTCGTAGCCTGTATGCGCCTGTATACGAAGTCGCGAGTTGAACTCTGACAAAGTGCCTGTCGTAGAAGGCGATGACCCCGGTGCTAGGAGTCCCGTCAATGTCAGCCCTGTCTGCAGGATGGATTTTTCTGATTCTTTCCAAGCGTGATTGGCACGGAGTGAGAGGCCGCGAGAGGGATCGAAGATAGCCTTTTGGTATGCTAACTCTATAGATCGGATGAAAGGGGCTTCTTGTGCTTGGAGATAGACGAATGAAAATAGAAGGAATGAGAGAAAAAATGTCGTACGCATGTTCGTCGATTTTGAGGTGGAAGAAAAATTATTGACCGAAGAAATAGCGTAAGCCATCTCTGAAACCGACTTCAGCATTTGCTGTATGTCCTTTGGGATAGCGTTCAAACTGGTAAGTCAAACCTGTAAAATCGTTATTCTGAATGCGCTCCTCAAATTCGTCATAGAAGGTATTCCAAACGACGGACTCCAGCGTGCCCATGGTCGTGTGGAAATCAAAAGGAAGGCTACGATTATCCTTTGCTGCCTCTTCTAACTGCGACATGAGATAGCCATCGGCCCACCAAAGCGCAGGACTGCCTGCTTCGACCTGTACAAAAAGTGAGCTATCAGAGAAGTTGAGCATTTCCCATATCCCAAAGTAGCCCCCAAGTGAGTGCCCCATCAACGTGCGGTCTGTACCATCGGTAGCATAATTCGCCTCGATAAACGGAATCAGATCGTTTGCGATGAATTGGCGAAATTCAAAGGCCTTGCCTCCCAATTCGTCGTCGTCCCTATTCTTAGGAAAGGTCAAGTCGTCTACCCTATACTCAGAAATAACACCAAAATCGTTGAGATTGCTCGGACGAAGATCCGCATAGGCAATACTCACGAGGATGATGTCTTCGATTTTGCCTGCTTCCATGAGTTGCTTAGCATCAGCGGCGACATTGAGGTAGTGCCAATGGCCATCTATCAGGTAGACGGAAGGATAGGTGCGGTTCGCGTCATAGTTGGCGGGTAGTAGAACCGTAATTTCGTATTCGTAACCTGTATCATTCGAAGCTAGGATTTCAACCTCTTCGGTGGCATTTCGAAGTACGAATGTCTCACAGCCATACATCAGAGGAAGTAGTAAACAAAAGAAAAAGACTCGTCTCATGAAATTGGGTTTTCCGTATAGCTTTCAAAGATAGGAATTATCCATTTTGTTTGCGTGTAGGGAAAACGGCGGATAAATTTTCCCTACACATCGGCACTACTTGGGGTAACGAATATGATCTGTGGTAGTGGAAATAGCTATATACTCATTTGGCTATGCGGGATTAAACCAGAGAAGCTTCTTCTTCACTTACTATTTCTTCTTCCTCTTCCAAGAATTCTTCGGGATCTTTCGCCGTTTTGATCAAAAAGAAGCCACAAGCCCCCGCCAAAATAGAGCCGCTGAGAATAGCCACTTTGGACAGGATTACTAGTTCATCTCCATGGAAGGCCAATTCTGTAATGAAAATCGACATCGTAAAACCGATCCCTGCCAAAAATCCCCCTCCAATGATGTGCTGCCAACTGAGTGCTTTGGGTAGATCAATCAGATTCAATCGGTCAGCGATCCATATGAATCCCGCAATGCCTAACACCTTCCCCAAGACCAATCCATAGAAGATACCCATACTGAGTGGCGTATTGAAAAGGTCGCCTATGCTGACAGAGCTGAGTTGTATCCCTGTATTGGCAAAGGCAAAAATAGGCATGATGAAGTAGAGTGTAAAGTCATGGATATTGTGTTCCAATCTTTGGTGGGGGGAGCTTACTTCATGCGTATATTCTTTGATGTCTTCGATCGCATCGTACTGTTCAGAGGTAAGCTTGAGTGAGTTTTCCTTGCCCACATGGGAACCAAAATGCTGTAAGGCGTCCTTTACCTTTGCAATGAAGTCTTGGGATTCTACTTTTCGCCAGAGTGGGATGGTAATGGCTACCAATACACCTGCGATTGTCGCATGTACACCCGAAAGCAACAGCGGATACCAGACCCCCAGGATGCCTACCAGTATGTAGATCCAGGTAACTCTGACTTTGGCAAAGTTGAGGCCCATCAGTAAAGCCCAGACCCCAAGCGCAATAAAGAGATAGGTAAAGTTGAGATCATCTGTATAAAAGACCGCAATGGTTAGGACGGCACCAATATCATCCACGATGGCTAGGGAGGTTAAAAAGACTTTGAGTTCGGTAGGCGCCTTACTGCCCAGCAAAGCTAAGATACCTAAGGCAAACGCGATATCTGTCGCCATCGGAATGGCCCAGCCCGCTGCATAGGCAGGATTCCCCATGTTGATCAGATAGTAGACCAAGGCAGGAACCACCATACCTCCGATAGCAGCGATGATAGGGATGATGGCTTTGCTAAAGGTGGATAGTTCTCCCAGCATAACCTCTCGTTTGACTTCCAAACCGATCATAAAGAAGAAAATGGCCATGAGGCCATCGTTGATCCAGTAGTGAAGAGGCTTTTTGAGGGACCAGATCTGGAAGTCTACACTGATCTTGGTTTCTTCGAATAGCTCAAAGTAAGTATGTGCCCATTGGGAGTTCGCCACGATCATAGCGAGCATGGAGACGATGAGTAGGACAATACCTGAGTTGATTTCTTTCTTGATGAAACGGAAAATCGGCTTGATGGCCTCTATTACCTGGCGTTTAGGCTGTTGCATAGGAGTGGATGACCTAGTAGATGATTTACTAAATCTTACACGACCATGTACCGATTTTGTTCAAAATTTGAGAAAGATATATATGAGTTTCTGGGAATGGGTTCATTCCTCCAAAGGCCAGAATTCACTTAAGGTTAGGGCAAAGCCTTCAAGCACATCTTCACCTGAAAGGACTTGGTCAAAGGAGGTCACCTCGTCCACACTTCCATCTTTTCTGTAGATCCACACCGTCTCACGTTGTGGGTCGATAAGCCAAGCTAGACGGACGCCATTCTCGATGTACTCTTGCATTTTCTCTTTGAGAATGCTTGTACGATCGCTCTTGGAACGAATCTCAATGACAAAGTCGGGGGAGATATGGGCAAAACGTTCCCGCTCTTCGCGAGGAAGTTCCAGCCATCGTCTCAGTTCAATCCAGGAGGCATCAGGTGCACGCACCGCGTCGTTGGGCAGGGTGAATCCCGTACTAGAGTCGAAGGTCTTCCCTTTGCGCGTTTGCCTATTCCAAAGGTTGAGTTCAGTAGAAACTTCTGAGTTGAGGTTGCCTGTTTCAGAGCTGGAAGGGTCCATAATCAAGATTGTGCCGTCGGCCTTCCGCTCGATATGATAGTCACGCATCTCCTGGCAGAAGAGAAAGAAATTTTCTTCAGACATCTTGACGAATCGACTACTCAACGGGATGGCCATAATTGTTTGTGTTTTATAAGTCCTCTAAAGGCCAGAACTCACTTAAGGTTAGGGTAAAGCCTTCGAGCACATCTTCACCTGAAAGGACTTGGTCAAAGGAGGTCACCTCGTCCACACTTCCATCTTTCCTGTAGATCCACACCGTCTCACGTTGTGGGTCGATGAGCCAAGCTAGACGAACGCCATTTCCGATGTACTCTTTCATTTTTTCCTGGAGGGATGAAAGGCTATCTGTCTCCGATCGCACCTCGATGACGAAATCTGGAGAGATATGGGCAAAACGTTTTCGATCTTCTTTTGGTAGTGCTTTCCACTTCTCTATTGCGATCCAAGAGGCATCAGGTGAGCGCACCGCCTTGTTGGGGAGGGTAAAGCCTGTAGAGGAGCCAAAGGCCACCCCATTTTTCCTCTCTCTTGTCCAATTGTTTAGTTCTGAACCTACAATTAAATCAAAGTGTCCAGATTCAGATCCGCTGGGTTCCATAATCAAGATTGTGCCGTCGGCCTTCCGCTCGATATGATAGTCACGCATCTCCTGGCAGAAGAGAAAGAAATCTTCTTCAGACATCTTGACGAATCGACTACTCAACGGTATGGCCATACATATGTGTTTAGTCCAATATACAAAAAATATAAAAGCCACTCTGATTTCTTCAGAATGGCTTTTTTCAAAAGAGGGAGAGAAGCACCCGCGTTAAAAAGCTCCTCTCATGCCTCTATATTTCAATGAAGTAGTCCGAAAAAGAAAGCGATTATACGGGATCGCCACTCGGCTCTCTTCTCTTCAAGTCACTAATCATCCTGCATGCTCATCGCGAGTGCAGTCAAAGATTTCTTGGGATTGATGAGTTTGATCCCTTCATCCGAAACATCCACCCCTTGTTCGATATAAGAGATTGCCTCTGATACAGAAAGGTTGGGATTGACCGCAAAAAGCTTACCTGCCAAATTTGCTACGTTGGGAGAGGCCATGGAAGTCCCCGAAAATTTCAGACGATTACCACCTGGCACAAAGCTTTCGACCTCATATCCATTGGCGTAGAAATCGACGCTTTTTCCTTCTGTTGTGAAGGAGGTCTTTTTTCCTTCGCTGTCTACGGCTCCGATCGTGATGATATTGTCCAGGTTGAAACCTGCTGGGATATACTCCTGGAAGTCTGCGCTGTTGTTTTCATTTCCTGATCCACAGATGAAGAGGATATCCTTAGCACCCGCAATGGCTTCATACAAAGCATCACGCTCGATTTGGAAGATCTTCTTTGCTAGTTCCTGTCGCTCTTCTGCGGTCTCGCCGATACCATTGACGGCCAGTAGCTGCTCATAGGCACTTGCGCTATAACGCCAGCTCATATTGACGACACGCACACCTGCCTTCTGGAAGTACTTGACAACATCTGTGTAAGACTGTGCATTGCGCTTGGCACGCTCGATGGTCGGTGGAGGAGGGACGGTCTTGGTCGAATACTCTAAGCGGGCAGCAAGGATCTTAGCTGCAGGATTTCCTTCTTGGGCGATGCCTGCTACGTGTGTACCGTGAGAGTAGGTGCTATACCAAGTAAGGTCCTCCATGAAGGTCTGCATTTTGGAGGGCTCAAGGGTTGTGATGTACGTCTTGAGTTTGTTAGCTTCATCTGAGTCGATGTTGCTCTGCAAATCCAAAGATCCCTTGATGTAGGCTTCTAGCTCACCGAGATCATAGGTGATGTCTGTAGCTGGCTGTAAGACTTCAGGATGCTTGCTGTAGTCCTGATCGAAAGCGACCCCATGAATGTCATCCACGAAACCATTTCCATCATTGTCTTTGCCATCTTTCTTTTCCTTTGTATTGGTGTAGCGATTTTCTGCCTTCAATACTTCCATATCTACACCCGTATCCCAGACACCGATGACCACAGGTTCTAGTCCATCATCTGTAGGAAAGTTGACATTGCGCTTAGCCCAGATATCCACTTTCACCACTTCCTCCGAAGGGTTTTCGTCTAGCAAGCGTGTGTAGACAGCCAGTGCTTCTTCTTTGACATTCAAGGCATCCATGGTCACTCTCAAGCCGACCATGGTTGCCCCGATATTTTCAGGAACTGTAGTCCCCATTTGATCGAGGATAGGTTGGATTTGTCCTTGAATAGAACCCTTGAGTACATTTTCACTCATCATCGACATAGAGCCTTTACGTGCTTCTACAGATTCGCGGATTTTTTCAAAGGGAATCTCTGCATACAGTTCATACAGATACTTTTCATAAGCTTTCTCAAAAGCTGCGCCTTCGTCGGCACCTGCATCCTTCATCGCTTTGATGCGTGCTTGGAGGCCCAAACCAGTAGTGAGACGTTCTGCTTCTTTTTCGGCAAGTTCCTTTTGCTTTTTGCTATAAGACATCGCCGTCTCATAGTCCTTTTCATACATCGCAAAAAGCTGTAGCGTGCTGTAATATCCTTTCAACGTAGACTTATCTTGAATATCGTAGGTTTCTAGATCTTTTAAGACATTTGCTTTCACTTCTGCCTCGACCTTATCTAGGGCCTTTTTATCTCCAATCAGCTCCATGACATTGGACGTAGGGAGCTCTATCGTACGTCTAGGGAGCTGATCGGCACGTGTGATCACCTGCTTGTCCTGAGCAAAGAGCCCTAAGCCCATGGACAGTAGGAAAGTGAAAAGAGAAAGTTGTTTGATCATCATATTAAGTTATGGGTGGATGTTGACTTTTCGACGAAAATGAAGGCACCTTGTTTCATTTTCATTTCGATTTAAAGAGGACGAATCCTATAAAAAGTCTATCTGATATATGTCTAAATCTATATGTGGCCCCTTTCTCAAGACTAACACTTATAAGTACCCGACTTTTGGAGATAAATAATAGATGAATGAACAGAATATCGAGAAGAGAAAAGCGGTTGATCTGTTCAATACCTCCCGCTTGAATGTTGGGGTAAGAATAAGAATTATTTGGAATGCCCTTAGGTCGCATATGGATTTGTCCGCTGAGTGCTATTGATTTAGTAGAATAATTGCCATTTTCGCAGGTGGTAAAAGGAACTATTCAAATAAAAAGGACATATAATGAAAGAAGTTTTTATTGTCTCTGCTGTTCGCACTCCGATTGGAGGTTTTGGAGGCATGCTCGCAGGCTTCTCTGCTATTGAATTAGGAACAATGGCCATAAAAGGTGGCCTTGAAAAGGCGGGTGTCGACCCCAATGAAGTGCAGGAAGTCTTCTTGGGAAATGTCGTATCGGCCAATCTCGGTCAAGCACCTGCACGTCAGGCAGCCATTCACGCAGGTATCCCCAATACCATTCCTTGTACTACGATCAATAAGGTTTGTTCTTCAGGTGCCAAAGCCGTCATGATCGGTGCCCAATCTATCATGCTGGGCCTAAATGATGTCGTCGTGACAGGTGGGATGGAAAGTATGTCCAATGTCCCCTACTACGTCCCCAAGGCACGCTATGGATATAAGTATGGCAATGCAGAACTTGTAGATGGATTGTACCGAGACGGTTTGGAAGATGTATACAACCGCCATGCGATGGGCCTATTTGCGGATCATACGGCTACCAAGTATGGCATCAGCAGAGAAGAACAGGACAACTACGCGATCAACTCTTACAAGCGTGCGGCGGCAGCCACAGAAGCAGGAAAATTTGCAGATGAAATCGTTCCCGTCTCTATTCCTCAGCGCAAAAAAGACCCTATCCTCATGAAGGAGGATGAAGACTTTAAGAAGGTCATCTTCGAAAAAGTACCCAAGCTCCGCCCAGCTTTCAGCCCTGAGGGTACAGTCACTGCTGCCAACGCATCTAATATCAATGATGGAGCATCGGCGATCATTCTGGCGAGCAAGGAAGCTGTAGAACGTTTGGGATTGACACCTGTGGCGAAGATTCGTTCGTTTGCAGATGCTGCGCACGAACCTGAGTGGTTTACCACCGCGCCTACCAAGGCTGCGCCCATCGCATTGGAGCGTGCAGGTCTGACCTTTGATGATGTCGATTATATGGAGGTAAATGAAGCCTTCTCTGTAGTGGCCCTCGCCTTCACGAAGGTCCTAGATCTTGATCCTGAAAAGATCAACGTACATGGAGGAGCTGTCTCGATCGGACACCCACTAGGAGCTTCAGGTGCGCGCATCATCACCACCCTCAATGGGGTCTTGAACGCAAACAGTGGAAACATCGGCCTGGCAGCTATTTGCAACGGAGGGGGCGGTGCCTCAGCTATGGTGATTGAAAAAGTGTAAGTTGTTTGCAGCTTGTAGCATAAAATAAGAGGTGCCGTTGGGTACCTCTTTTTTGTATGAACTTTTTCGCATAAATCTATTCATCAAGGACATCCATTACCGAAACTTTTCGTTAAATTCATCAAGATCAAGAAGGATCATTGATCAAAAGATCAAGGAGATCTATAGGTTTGGACGAAAGGGAGAAGGGTATAACAGCATAGGTCTCCTACCTAAAAACTTTCCCTTTCTTGAGGATTGAATCGTTTATGCGTAACGCAGTAATTAGAGGAACAGGTGCCTACTTACCCCAGCGGGTGTTACCCAATACATACTTCAACGACCTCCTAGGGACGGACGTCGATACATGGCTAAGAGAAAACCTGGAAATATATGAGCGGAGATGGTGCGAAGAGGAGGAATCTACCGTAGATATGGCTGTAGCAGCAGCTAAGCAAGCATTGGACCGAGCGGGAATCAGCCCGAAAGACCTGGATCTCATCATCGTAGCAACCGACACACCTGAATATCTCACCCCCTCGACGGCCGCAGTCGTCCAGTATCGCCTAGGAGCAGGTCATGCAGGAACCTTTGACCTAAACTCTGCCTGTGCAGGTTTTGTGACGAGTATGGATGTGGGAGCGAAGTACATCCGCACGGATGATCGATACGACTATGTATTGGTCATCGGGGCCTATGCCATGAGCAAATTCTTGGATACGACGGATAAAAAGACCGTGACGCTGTTTGCTGACGGAGCAGGTGCAGTAGTACTCGGAGTAGAGAAAGATACAGACCGCGGGTTTCTCGCCAGCGAGCTAGTCACCTTGGGACAATATCACGATGGGATGGGCATCTATGCAGGAGGGGCCAAGCGGCCGCTAGATCAAGCGGTGCTAGAAGACAAATCGCAGTTTCTGACCATCAATTACAGGATGCCCCCTGAGCTAAATGTACAGATCTGGTCGCTCATGTGCCGCAATCTATTTCAGCGATTGGAGATCAAACCTGAAGATGTAGAGCTGTTTATTTTTACCCAAATCAACATTAACTCTATCCGCAAAACCCTGGATGGCTTGAAAACCCCACGTGAAAAGGCGCACACCGTCATGCATCGCTATGGTTATACAGGTTCTGCTTGTATCCCCATTGCTTTCAATGATGCTTGGGAAAAAGGAAAAATTGAGCAAGGACAAGTTTGTATCATGGTGGGAAGCGGAAGCGGCTTGACTTTTGGCTCTGTCGCCTACAGATTTTAGTGTCATTCTCTTTAACTCCAGACCCTCGTCCCCTCCGAGCAATTGCGGCACATATCGATTTGCTGACGGGAATGCAGGATCTGCTGGCGAAAGGATTGATAAGATGGGCTTTTCCAAATAGATCGAAAGTCTGTCTCCCCTACATTTCCCATCTCAAACTCCGCATCTTTATCAAAACAACAAGGTAGGACCTTCCCATCCCATGTGATTTCTGCCCCTTGCCACAATTTCCAGCATTGATTGTGGAGGGGGTTCTTCAAAATGTACTTTCCGCCACTTACCTGCTTGTACCTACTGTATTTTGTCTGAGTAGGAATCAAAGGATGACCATTTTCGAAATCATAAATCTGGGCAGTTTTGAAGAGTACTTGGTCTACACCCAGTGCTTTCCCCATTTCTTGAATGGCTTCGATCTCATGCTCATTGGGACGCACCACCAAAAACTGGAGGATGATGAAGGGATGCATGGTGCGGGCTTCTGCTCGGGCATGGACAAGATTGCGAATCCCCTCCTTTACTTTCTCTAGATTCCCTCCTACACGATAAGCTTCATACGTGACCTGTGTCGCTCCGTCCACTGAGACAATGACCTCCGAAAGCCCACTTTCTACTGTTTCCCTTGCCTTCTCTGGACTCAGGTAATGTCCGTTGGTACTGGTTGCTGCATAAATACCGTGCTGCGAGGCAATCCGGGCCATTTTTAGGAAGTGGGGATTGAGGTAGGGTTCTCCCTGAAAATATAGTAATAAGTAAACGAGGTGAGGATGAAGCTCTGCAATGACTCGTTCAAAAAGAGTCAAATCCGACGTACCTGTGGGGCGAGTAAAGTTTCGTAAACCCGAGGGGCACTCTGGACAGCGAAGGTTGCAGAAAGTGGTGGGCTCAAAACCAATTTTGATGGGCATCCCCCAGTCTAGCGGCCGTTTGAGTGCCTTAGAAAGGTAGAATGACAAATAGATGAGGACAAAATTGAGCACTTTTTTCATACTCAATGTCCTGATAAGGAGAAAAATCTTTCGAAAATGAACCAAAGTTCTGTTTTTGGATAAATGAAAGTTGATTTAATTCAAAAAGTATCGGATAAAGAAACTATTTTCGTAGAAAATTCTACCCTTCATCACAAAATATCTACAGTTAATTTTTCGTAACGTTTAGAGTCCCCCGATAAACGACTAATTTCGCAAGAATCCTCAAACCCTAGCACATGAAAAGGAAATTCTTTTCGCACCTGTGTCTGCTACTTGTATCGCTTCCTCTATTTTCTTTTGCTCAACCCGTTTCTATCTCGGGTGTAGTCAACCTCTATTCCCATGTGAGTCAGGTAGATTATGCCAATAATTTAGTCACGGTAGATCAAACGACGGGCTTCCAACCAGATGATCAGGTATTGCTGATTCAGATGCGCGGCGCCTCTATTAATTCTGTGAATGCGAGCACCTTTGGAAACGTGACCAGCTTGGGAGGTGCAGGCTCTTTCGAGTTGTTGACCATTTGTGATGTGCAGACAAGCTCAAATCAAGTGACTTTCCAAGAAGACCTTTCACAGCCTTTTTCAACTACCAATCTGGATAGTGCAGGCATACAACTGGTGCGTGTGCCCAGGTATCAAGATGCACGGGTAGATGGAGATCTCACAGCACCAGCGTGGGATGGAGAGACAGGAGGTGTGCTGATACTAGAGGTTTTGGATTCCTTGATCCTAGATAGCGATCTGGATGTGAGCGAATTAGGTTTTCGAGGAGGAGCAGCCAATGGTGTTCAGCCAGGATGTTTCTTTTTAGACAACTGGAATGACTATTACTATCCTGCCTCAGATGGAAGAGGAGGTGGAAAAGGAGAAGGTATAGCATCCTACATCAATGGGAGAGAGTGGGGGAGAGGCGCACAAGCCAATGGAGGTGGTGGGGGAAACGACCATAACGCAGGAGGTGCTGGTGGCAGTAACTATAGTGCAGGAGGAAGTGGAGGTATCAGAAGCACGGGTAACTTTAATTGCAAAGGGAATAATGTCGGCATCGCTGGGCGTACGCTCAATACACTGGGGTATAGTACCTCCAATTCTTATGTGTTCATGGGAGGTGGAGGAGGTGCAGGCCATGCCAATGGCGGTGAAACCACGCCAGGTGGTAGGGGCGGAGGCATTGTCATCATCCGAGCCAGTACGCTGGTCAGTACGGGGGTAGAGATTCGCGCAAACGGAGGGGATGCTGTGAACTCAGGTTCGGATGGAGGATCTGGCGGTGGGGCAGGGGGGGCAGTAATTCTTCAGGTAGGGACTTACAGTGGTGTGATTGATATCTTAGCACAAGGAGGAGACGGAGGTAACACGGCAATCTCTCAGTGTCAAGGACCTGGCGGTGGGGGAGCAGGTGGCGTTGTATGGAGTTCAGGAATCCTGCCAGGTACCATCAATGTGCAAACAGATGGCGGAAGCGCGGGGATTGCAGCAGCAGGCGGATGTGGGAACAGTACGCAGGGCGCCAATAATGGATCTTCAGGTGTAGAACTGACAGGCTTGACCCTCAATCAAGGAGGGGGAATCATCTGTGTACTTCCCTTTGAATTGACATCCTTTGAAGGGAGCGCGCTTCAAAATCAGGTGGAGCTAGCGTGGACATTTACGGCTCAAAGCAGCGGCGACAAAGTAAATCTCTGGAAGATCCAAGAGAGTGGCACGTCAAGCTTGCTGGAAACATTTGCGTTTGATCGGCGCGCATACAAATGGCGGGACCCGTTCCCACAGGCTGGAACTAATTTGTACCAATTGGAAATGATAGACATAGATGGGAAGCGGACGTACTCCCCCATCTTGGAGGTTCAAGTTTCTGATTTTTATGGGCCGTGGGTAAGTGCGAATGCACAAGGAGATGACATTCGTATGAGATTTGCCTCTACCATTTCTGGTGAAGTCATGTGCGCCTTGTGGGATCTAAGGGGACGAAGGGTACATCAAGAAAAGGTATTTGTAGATAAAGGGAGTAGAGAACTGGTGAGACTAGGGGCAGCAGACTTGCCTACAGGATTGTATATCCTACGTGTGCTGCATGAAGGGAGAATGTGGCAGACGAAGGTGCGAGTGGACCAATAAAAAAAAACGCAGCCTAAAAAGACTGCGTTCATTTTCGTTTATACAAGCGTTTCTTATCTGGCGGCCTTGACCAAGCTCTTTCGATTCTTGGAGACAGCTTCGACTAAGAAATCTAGCTTTTTCATGTCTGGTAAACTATAATTCGGGAACTCCTCGTTGCGGTATTTTTTCAAAAGGATTTTGAATACCACAAGCGTATCGTGAATCATCGCTTCACTTAGGAGTGTTTGATAAACGCTACGTAGCTCCTCATAGAACTTAACATAGACATTCATACGCTCACGAGAATCTAGCTTAGATTGTGTGGGCTTTTCAAACTCGAATATATCTGCAATGTGATTATCGTAAATGGGATAATCGGGATTGATGACGTTTGCCATTTTACTGAGATAAGCAAATTGAGCCGAACTCAGTTTACGTTTTGGGCGAGCACCTAGAAGTTCTCTAGAAACGACCCGAAAATCAAATGATTCCCCAGTTTTCTGTGATTCTAGAACTTCAAAAAACTTTTGAATGAACTCTTTGTTTACTCCGACTCCACCCAAGCCGTAATAATCGCGAAAAGTCTCTTGAAAGGAGGTATGAGTAGAGACATCTTCTGTCAAGAGCCACCCACGAAGCCTACTGTAAGACTGGATATCTCCGATGTCTATAACGTCTAGCAAGTTGCCGCCATTGTTGTTAATTAAACGACTTAGTTCCAGCGCATTAATCATGATCCAAGCTAATTAATCGAAAGCACGTAACCTTAGTTTGAACACAAAGTTAGGGCAAAATTACCCGTTTCCCAAACGTTCTTGCAGAAATGCACAACATCATCCTATGGCGAATGAGGAGACGAGACGCATTAGAGACTCATAATCAGTCAACAAGGACTTTCACAAGGAAAAATTTTGGTCTAAAAATTTTTTCAAACATGAAAAAACGTATATGATAGAATCCTATATACATTTGAACGAGTTGCTGATAATGTATAGTAAAAGGCTAATACACCCTAATGAGCGGGAACTCCCCTTCTTGTTCCCATAATATTTGTAGAAAATAAGAAGTAGAGTGTATAATTTTACACGAGAATAAAATAATCTGTGGTAAATCAAATGGCTACCACAGATTACATATCATATACATTCCCACAGGATCTCTACAAGCTGATTTATGATCCAGCTTTTGCTTTAGAATGAAACGCCAAAGCCAAATAGGAGTCGCCTGACCCTAAAGAAGTTTTCAGTGATTCCCTGATCAAAGATTTCTCTGTATTCACGTGCATTATACTCTCTCCAACCAATGGTAAATTCGTATGCTGTCTTTTGGAAGCTGTGAATTTTCATTCCCCCGCCTAATCCCATATACAATCCCCCTCTGAAATTATATACATTAGGTGCCTGCCAGCCATCCCTATCTTCATTGGCAAATCCTCTAAAGTTGTACCCCAACTGACCGTAGAGAAAGACTGTTTCCTTGGTCGCGGTCAGATCACTGCGAATGTCTACATAGGTGGGAAGTAGCAATCCTCTCGAAAATAGGGTTGCACCTGTTCCTCCACTTACTTGTAAGAGCTTATGAAACTTGTATCCTCTCATGACTTGAACATCCAGATGAGGGCTTCCACTAAAATACCAGTGAGAAGATTGACCAAAGGGAAGCGATACCTGTAGTCGGGTCACATGTCCCGTGTGCTGATAATGAAACTCAGGGACGAAGGCTCCTCTTCTATTCGCTTTGGGAATGCGCTCAAGCCTGATACTATCTATCTGGGACTGATCGAAGACAAATACATTCATATTTGAGGTTTCGATCGTAAGCTTCTCTTTGCCGTGATCTAGGATTTTTCCTCTGATGATCCAGCCGTTGTTGACATATACCACATTGTGATACTTCCGAGGAGAATATATCTGTCCTTCGGTCTGAGCCCATATGCTAGTAGCAGTGAGCAAGAGGAGGAAGAAGCTGAAAAAATGCTTGATTGGGGTCATAAGCGATGCGTCTTTTTTATATGTATCTATAAGAAGAATCCATGGGAAGTGGGGTCGATGGTTCTCCTCTTTTAGATAGACGACGGGAGGATAAAAAACGCTGGTAAAAAAATAAAGCCGATCATTGAGACCGGCTTTATATATGATTGAGGAAAGGAATGAAGCGTTAGGCTTGCGCTTCTACTTCAGCTCCTTCACTTGTATTTTCCTGCTTTTGAGCTTCTTGAGCAGCTTTACCTTCTTCCTGCGCGCGCTGGCGTGCAGCTTCTTTCTTCAAGCGGTCATCTTCTCTACGCTTCTTACGCTCTTCTAGGCCTTCAGCAATGGAGTCTGTAATCGTACGAATAATCAGCTGAATAGACTTGGCAGCGTCATCATTTGCGGGGATAGGGAAATCTACCACGTTAGGGTTAGAGTTGGTATCCACCATGGCAATTGTAGGGATGTTGAGCTTGCGCGCTTCTGCTACGGCGATATGCTCTTTCTTGATATCGACGATGAATAGGGCAGAAGGGAGACGGTTCAATTCGGCGATACCCCCGAGTACTTTCTCCAGTTTTGCCTGCTCACGGTTCAGCATGAGGCGCTCTTTCTTGTTGATGCGCTCAAATGTACCGTCAGTTTTCATCTTTTCGATGTTTTTCATGCGCTTGATGCTCTTGCGCACAGTAGCAAAGTTGGTCAACATACCTCCCAACCAGCGCTCTACCACGTAAGGCATGTTCACACGCTGTGCTTCGGTTGCGACGATTTCCTTTGCTTGCTTTTTCGTAGCTACGAAAAGGATTTTACGGCCTGAAATCGAAAGCTGCTTCGCTACACGACTGGCTTCGTCGAGCATGCGGAGTGTTTTATTCAGGTCAATGATATGAATGCCGCTGCGCTCCATGAAAATATAGGGAGACATGCGGGGATTCCATTTTCTTTTGAGGTGACCAAAGTGTACACCTGCTTCCAGCAGTTGTTGATAAGTCGGCTGTTCCATAATTTTTTGCCCTCGTGATTAACGTTTTGAGAATTGCTCGCTCTTACGTGCCTTTTTCAGACCGTACTTCTTACGCTCTACCTTACGCGCGTCGCGTGTAAGAAGACCTGCGCGCTTCAATGGAGGTCTGTACTCCTCGTTCATTTCTACCAATGCACGTGCGATGCCCAAGCGAAGGGCTTCAGCTTGTCCTTTGATACCACCACCCGCAAGGATGGCTTTCACGTCAAACTCACTCGGGTTGAGCCCGAGGACAGTAAAGGGTTCCTTGACCTTGATACGGAACAGATCAAAAGGAAAGAATACTTCTAACGACCTTTTGTTGACTTCAAACCCACCAGAACCAGGGCTTAGGTAAACCCGGGCAACTGCTCGTTTTCTTCGTCCAACTTTTACGATACGACTCATATATTAAGTTTCTGTGTAATTACTTGTTTAATTCAACTACGACAGGTTCCTGAGCACTGTGTGGATGCTCATTTCCAGTGTAAACACGCATGTTGCGGAAAAGCTGGCGTCCTAGACGATTCTTGGGCAGCATACCTTTGACGGCGAACTCAACCAAGCGAATGGGGTGCTTTGCCAACATATCTTTGGCGACGATTTCGCGCTGGCCGCCTGGATAACCTGTATGGCGGAGATATTTCTTCGCATTCCACTTGTTACCTGTAAGGACGATTTTGTCAGCATTCAATACGATGACATTGTCACCGCAGTCTACGTGAGGAGTAAATTCGGGCTTATGCTTGCCGCGAAGAAGTTTCGCGATCTCGCTAGCCGCACGGCCCAGGACCATGCCTTCTACATCTACTACCACCCACTTCTTTTCTACTGTTTGGCGGTTGGCCGAGACAGTTTTATAGGTTCTGGCGTACATATATTAATGTGATTACAGATCTCTTCTTAAAATGGTCGTGCAATTACGTCTTTTTTAGAAAAACATGCAATCTCCTAGCTGAAATATCCACTGAAAAGGAAGGAATTATGGAAGATCTCCCCTTCTTTTGTCTATAGAGGGAGATGGCGGAGTCCATAAAGAGGAAGATCTTTGTAATTGAGGGACCAAACTTACCATAGGAATGTAACGTTTTATCCTATAAATTTCATCTTATGGCAAGAGATCTATCCTGAGGAATAAACAGCTAGGAAAGGCGAAAAGAGAAGTCCACTGTTCTTCCAGAAGATTCAGCCGTAATCAGGAGACATTTTTCAATCCTTCAATGGGCAAATAGAGATTTGCGTCGCCTCAGATACGTTGAGAAATCCATTATTTCCACATTTTTCGAAAACATTCTTTTGGAATCCATGATATCCCTTTACTATACACTATATTTCATTCTTTCATCTATCCACACGATCCCGACTATCATCACTCAAACAAAGAAAAGCAGTACCCAAGCGAATTGACCTTATGCAAATTTCCACAAAATATAGTCGATACCTCCTCCTCATTTTATGGTCCACCTTCTTTCTTGTTCATGGACACGCGCTATTTGCGACACACAATCTTGCGGGTCAGATCACCCTGGAAAGAAATGATCCATCAAATCCTTTGAGTTATACGATCACTTTGACTACCTACACCGATCCCTCAGAAGCTGGAGTCGATCGATGTGTCGCCAATTTTGGTATTTTCTCCTTTGATCAAGTGACCAATAATTTTCAGGTGGTTCAGGAAATTTTTGGTGTGAAGCGGATGAATGGTCCCCTGATTCCTGTGGGGACACCAGATTGTGGGGTAGACTCAACCAATGATGGGGTAGCGGTTCGGGGAAACGTTAAGCGCAATGTGTATAAGGCAGATATAATTTTTCCTAATGCCGATTGCTATTATATCCACTATTTCGACATCGCCCGCCTTTCAAACATCATCAATATCCAGCTGGCCAATGACATTCCCTTTACAGTCGTCACCCAACTTTGTATCCCCCCTCCGATCATTGGCACAAACAATACCCCCGTCCTGCTCAATGAACCTTTATTTGATGCATGTATAGGGAAGCCCTGGACGCACAATCCTGGAGGGTTTGATGCAGATGGGGATTCGCTAGTTTATTATATGATTCCTTCCAACACCTATGTAGATGGTCAATCGTTTCAACCTTTGGTAGGTATCAATCCCAATCCAGGACCCATTTTGGGTTATAGTTTTCCTGATGATCCTTTATTTATCAATGGTCCCATCGAAATGGATTCTGTTACAGGTCTGATCACCTGGAATACGCCTAATGAGGCAGGGATTTACAACATCAGCTATGTAGTAGAGGAGTATCGAAATGGGAATCTGCTGGGATATGTGCAGCGGGACATGGCAGTCTTTGTTCTTGACTGCGACAATGAACCACCTGTTATCGAAACGATTACAGACACCTGTGTGACAGCGGGAGATTTTCTGGAATTTGAGTTCAAAGCTTGGGACCCTGATTCGGCAGATGAGATTTACCTAGACCTAAACAATGGACCTGATGGAAACAATGGGCCTTTTAGGGTAGACGATCCAGCGACTTTGTCTGGATTTATCCGAAGACCTGAAGGGGATACCATCGTAGACTTTACCGATCTCCCCGTCATGTCTACCAATGATGGGGATGGAAGTACGCCTGTAGATACGATTATAGGGGAATTCAACTGGCAGACGACTTGTGATCATATTCGTATTGGATTTTATCAGGTCGATTTCTTTGCAAGTGACGATTTGGACAGAGGGAGTTTTGATATTGGATCTAGTACTACGACGCTTACAGCCAATAAAGTCGTGCAGATCCGTGTCATTCCTCCTTCTCCTGAAGACTTATTTCTTGCCAAAGGCAATCGGTCGATTGAGCTTACATGGCTGCCACCTGATTGTCCAGACTTGGTGCGCGGATACTTTATTTATCGAAAGGTAGATGGTGCGGCTTATCAGCAGGATACCGTCTGCTGTGAAGACAACCCTGCCACGGCAGGCTTCGAATTGATCGGGACGAATGCGGGCTTGCAGAACATCAACTTTACAGATGATCTCTTGGACATCGATGGTGGATTTGGGACAGAGATCTGCTATGCGGTGACGGCGGTATTCGGTGATCCGCTCCAGCCGACCAATCCTGATCGACAGATCGAAAGCTGTGCGGCTGTTTCTTGTATTGAGATAGAGAATCAACCGATCCTTTTGACGGAGGCCAGTGTCACATTCACGGATTCTACCAGTGGGAGTATCGATGTCGAATGGACGCAGCCTGAAATTGATACGATTTTTCCTGATCCTTACACTTATATCATTTATAGAGGAGACAGTACCTCCTTTCCTGATGTGGAGATTGCGCGTCAGCCCTATACAGATACTTCTTTCACTGACGTCGGGATCAATACAGTAACCCAGGGCTATAGCTATCGAATCGAGATTCACGACGGAGGAGATCAGCCGATCAATCTCAACGATGGTGACCATATCGGGAGCAGTATTTACCTACGAACAGTAGGAGGGAGTCCAGGCTTCATTGATCTCACTTGGAAAGAAGCTGTCCCCTGGTCCAATTCTGCCTACGAAATCTATCGATCTGATCAGGGATTCACGGGCCTTTTTGATGCCGATGATTTTGTCTTAGTCGAGACAGTTGCGGGGACGGGAGATTCGATTCACACCTATCGAGATTCTTTGCTCAATCCAGATATCGAGTACTGCTACATGGTACGTTCGATCGGTTCCTATGGACGACCTGATGTACGAGACAGCTTGAGAAACAACTCGCAGATTACATGTGATCTCGCAAGAGATGATGAAGATCCTTGTAATCCAGACTTGTCCGTAGTGGGAGACTGTGAGACGAAGCAACATATCATTACGTTGACCAAGCAAGACGAAGTATGTGACTTGGACGCGGGCTTGGTGACGCTCAGTTATGCGTTGGGCAATTCAGGGCAGTTTCAAGAGATTCTTCAAATACCCTACAGCAACTTTGGTAGAGATACTACCTTTACGATTGATTATTCGGGAGATCCAGAGCGGTTTACGGGTTGTTATTCAGTCGCTACGACAGACACATTTGGGGTGACTTCTCGGCCCTCGTCCCCTCTATGCATTGATTTTTGTCCTGATCTAGATCTGCCCAATGTATTCACCCCCAATGGAGACAATGTCAATGATATCTGGGTACCCAAATCTTTCAGCGATGTGGTGCTACGGGAAGTGAAAATTTATGACCGTTGGGGCAGGTTGATGCAGGTTGCTACGACAGGCTTCCCTAATCTTTGGGATGGAAGACATTACCGTACGGGGGCACAAGCTCCTGCGGGCGTATATTATTATTACATCAGTTTTGATGTGCGCCGACTGTCTGGAGATGAGACGATAGAGTTGAAAGGCTGGGTCACCCTCTTGCTTTAGCGTTTCTGCAACCACGCGACAAAGGTCTGAATAGCTTCATGGGCCTGGAGTTTTTCCAATGTGTTAAACTCCCGGCCCAATTTCTTATGGTCGATCAAGAGATGTACTTGCTTGTGGCAAGGGATGCATAGATCAATGGTTTGATCCATCTCCTGTTTCGTGTATCGCTTTTTGAACCATTTGTTGCGGTGTACAGTCCGAGGGATAAGATGGTGACGTGTCGTCTTGTCCACTTCTCGCTGGCAAAGGGCGCACTTTGGCTGTGATTGTGCCATGATAAATACGGAGATAAACGGAATACACTTATTTCTGGACTACTAGCGGCTTCTTCAGTCTAGAGAAAAAGAAAGCAAAAATCAGGGCGAACACAGACCCATATACAAGGGAGGTTCCCAATTCGTTGATGGCATTGGCAGCAGCAAAAGGAGAGTCGACCCCATCAGGTATAAGGCTAGGGTTGAAAGCATTTACATAAATACCTGTACCCAAGATGACCATGAGGGATCCCATGGCATAGACACCCAACATGACCACAAATGCTTGTTGAAGTCCTAACGCGCTTCCTGGATCGACCGTAAGATCACGGTAGCGATAAGCTGCGTAGATCATCGCTACAATGGTAAGGGCAAAAGTTACTGCCACAATCATGTAGCTTCCTGATAGTGCATCGATCCCCATATTGGTGATCACAGACACACCCAAAATGATACGTGCAATCCCGAGTCCGACACCTACTAATATAATGGTAGGTAAAAGTTGTGAGCCTTTCATATAATGTAAATATAGGTCCTTTTTCAGATTATGACGAATAACCGTAGGAGGAAGAAATGGTTTTTGAAATAATGAAAGTTTTACCATATGATTATTTCTCTCTATCTCTCCCTTAGATGAATGAGGACCTGTTATGGACATTGTATGGACTTAGGAAGCAGGAGACATTCTCCATTTTCGCAAGGATTCCGCTAGGAATTAGGTGGGTATACCTTTTTATTGTAGGAGGAAGGGGAGGAATCCTTGGAATAGCTAAAACAGCCTACCCCTAGTCATCGTAAGAGAAAAAATGTCCAATCACTTACTTCTTTATCTTGGAGGAACATGCATCCTATTTTGTTTATGGATGGGCTGTCAGTCTGTTTCTTCGTCCTCCCAACAATCTCCTGTTGTACTAAATCAGCGTATAGGCAGGACAGATCTGATCCAACGATTCAAAGAGAACCCTGTGATGAACTTGGTGTATGAAGCCAATGGGGGTAAGTCAGAGGAGATTCGACAGCATTTAGAAGATTTGGCGGATCGGGCGCGTTGGTTCAACTTAAAAGTCGTCGCGGATACCGCGCTGCAAGATTCTGTTTGGCAGTCTGAATCCATCTATCTCATAGGCGACCATCAATCCCACGAACAACTGTCACAATGGAAAGAATCGTTGCCCTTTCAGACTTCTGCACTGGGATTCACTTATGAGAATCAAGTTTATCAGTCAGAGGATCATACCTTGTTGATGACCTTCCTTCCTCATCCTACCCATGACCAGCAGGTCCTGAGCATCATGACAGGTAATTCCTCTGAGGCAATATGGGAAAAATTAGCAAAGGCCAATCCGTCTTCTTGGTCCCACCCCTTATTTAGCCAGTGGGGGTATGAGATTGCTCAGGGAGATGTACGCCTTCAACTGGGACAGTTTACAGATGATTGGAAAGTAGATCCTCAGCAGCATTGGAATTTGGCAGATGGTGATGCAGCGGCGGCACAATCATCTCACTTCAACCTGATCCCGCATGACAAAAAATGGGACATTCAGGTCTTAGAGGATTTTTCGCTGAATCTTGAGCAAAACTACCAACATGTAGCCAATTTCTTGGGAAGCGATCCCCAACTTGATCCAATCAAATACCACCTCTATGCAAATGCGGAGAGCATTGGTCTCCGCACCCGAAGAATGAAGCAAGCCTTTGTGAAGGGAGAGGCGGTACATGAGATCCTTCATCCTGTATTTCTTGGAAAACACACGGAAGCGCTGCAATCCTTGATCTTGGAGGAAGCCCTAGGTAAGCCCAAAAATAAACGTCTACAAGAAGGCCTAGCAGTAGTCATGACACCGAGATGGCAGGGGAAGGGGCATCGTCATTGGGCTCGAGGTTTGTATCATGCAGATGCTGTCCTGAATCCTGCTGATCTGGTGGATGAAGACCTGATGAAAAACTCTTCCTACTTGATTTGTAACATCTGGTCTGCCATGTGGGTAGATTTTTTGATCGAGCGCATGGGAAAAGAGGCCTTTCTTGATGTATATCTGACCCTTGATCCCAGTTCTTCGACGCTTCGAAAGCAAGAAGATGCTTGGCGAGAGTGGCTGGCGAAGCAATTTCCCCGTCGACCTGTACTTGAGAGTAAGCAGAAAAAACTTTCGTACATGGGGGGCATGACCTTAGCCCATGAGGGATACAACATCATTGATGGCTATGGATCTTTCAACGCGCAAAAGGCAGTCAAAGAGCTCGAAAATATCGGCGTGAATGCTTTGGCTATTGTTCCCTATTCGGGCAGTAGAGCCATCCGAACACCTGAGCCTTACAGCGTGTGGCAAGGCGCAGGTAGTGAAAACGACGTAAGCGTGATCTTTGCGAAGCATTATGGATGGGAGCATAGAATGCGTTCGCTCTTGAAGCCACAAATCTATTTTCCAGGTGCTTGGCCTGGGGCCGTGGACATGCAAAATGAAGCCGATTGGAACCAGTTTTTTATCTACTATCGAAGGTGGATCATGCACTATGCGCTACTGGCAGCCATTCATGATTTTGACCATTTTTGTATTGGCGTAGAATTCACAAACGCGACCTTGAAGCATCCTGAGCAATGGCGGAAAATGGCAAACGATGTGCGGCATATTTATGCTGGGTATGTGACCTATGCAGCCAATTGGGGAGAAGAAGCGGAGAAGATTGCCTTCGCCGATGCCCTCGATTATGTGGGGGTGAATTGCTACTATCCTTTAAGTGACAAGGACAACCCCACGGATGCGGAGCTTGATGCAGGCGTACAGCGGATCATGGAAAAAATGACGGAGCTCGCCGCTCGTATTGAGAAGCCTCTGGTCTTTACAGAGGTCGGTTTTCGCAGTGTCAAAGCCTGTTGGAAAAATCCACACGAGGAACCCAATGGCGCACCCGCAAGTGAGGAGGATCAAGCTAGATGCTACCAAGCAATGTTCAAAGGGCTAGAAGGGCAATCGTGGTTCAAAGGAATGTATTGGTGGAAGTGGCCTACTTACATGAGTTATGCCCGAGAACAACCCAAAAGTTTTACCCCAGCGCATAAAAAGGCGCAGGAATACATCAAGCAGGCGTTGGAACGATGAAACGAACCTTCATCCATATGATTTTTGTATATTGTCTAAGCAAATAAGATGATATGGGACAGGCGGTAAAAAAGGAGAAAAGATA
>JBCBFT010000087.1:0-29818 GCA_038527485.1 Bacteroidota bacterium | reverse complement strand
AGAACCTAATATCTCTGCCTTTTAGCTAGATCTTCATGGTTCCAAACAGGGTCTAAGGCTTTCATTACCCACACTTTTCATATTCTGTCTCACGTCTTCAGTCTGTCGCCTGTAATAGTATTCAAATGTGGTATTTCCTCCCCATTCAAGTTGGGTACATCTTTGGGTAAGCGCAAGACAATCAGATACGAATCTATTTCTTCCCTCACTTTGAGTTCATAGTGCTCCCCATAGAGAAGTTCCAGTCTACGGTTGACATTTTGGAGGCCGATTCCTCCCGATTGGTAGGGGTTATCAGATTCTTTCCCTACGGGCATTCGGCTATTTTCCACTTTAAAAATGAGGCTATTTTCTTTGATCTGCAGGTTAATGGCAATCCACTTATCTTGTATGCTTTCACTCACGCCGTGCTTGAAGCTGTTTTCGACAAATGGTAGCAGAAGTAAGGGCGCAATACGAACCCTTGAAGGGTCTCCAGAGACATCAAAAAATATATCCAAATCCTTACCGTATCGAATCCGCTCTAGCGCGATGTAGTTGTGTAAGCTCTCGATCTCCTGTTCTAGGCCTACTTCAGGTGCCGAAGCATCATACAGCATATAGTTTACCATACCTGAAAGCCGTAAAACAACTTCGGGAGCATCGTCTGATTTCTTGAGGGTTAAAGCGTACAGATTATTCAGTGTGTTGAAGAGGAAATGAGGATGAATCTGCCCTTTGAGGAATTTCAACTCTGCTTCGAGTTTCTCCTCGATCATGGCCTGTGCTACCTGCTGCTCTTGGTACCAGTATTTGAAAATCTTGATGACAGAAGTAAGCAGAAGGACAATCAATACATCTAGAGAGGCATTGAGGATGGCTGGGATAATAAAAAACTGATCACTAGGCAGATCATATCCTGGGAGTCGAATCGGGAGAATAATGAAATAGTTGACCAAACGATGTAAAAACCCTGTCAGGAAGAGTAAAAGCGCTGTCCCTGAAGCAAACATGAAATAATGACCACGAAAAAAGTAGCGTGGAATCAGAAAGTAGAGCGTAAAATAAACAGCCAGAATTTTCAGTGGAAGCAAAACAAGCGAAGCACCCAATGATTCTAAGGCATCATATACCACGCCATTTTGAGTAAAAATCAAAAAGGCCTGGAAGAGAATATAGGTCAGCCAGAACCCAATATGCGCCTGTACCCTATTCTCAATTAAGAGCTTTTCGATTAAAATTGGTTGTGATCGTCTTTGTTCCATCTCTTTATTTTACCATAAAAACTGATGAGTGGTTCAAAATATCTTTTTTTTTCGACTGTCAACCTTATTCTCCTCCCCAACGACACACACTTTACCCCCAAAGGTGCATCAAGTTGTCATAGGGCAGAAATCATATATCAACATTGGTTCTATAAGCTAGATGAACATCCCTATTTCCTCGATAAAAGGCCCTTGTATATACCTAAAAGGTATTTGCCGATGGAAACATGCTGCTTGCCTAAAACTCATATCTTTCTTTCCTTCCTTCCGTTATACCCCTTGTATGCAGTCACGAAGCATACCTATTACTAATAAAGCGTTAGAGTTGTGTGTACCCAGCGCATGTGACATGCCGCTGGGTGTTTTTTTGCCTGACATTCCACGCGCTTACCCGCCTAAATATCGAAAATAAGTCTCCACGTCGATATTAGATCCACAAGCAATTATTCCTACTTTTTTCCCCTTCAACTCCTCCTCCAAGGGTCCTAACAAGGCTGCCAAGGAAGCTGCACCTGCAGGCTCTGCCGCTAGTTTCATTTCCACAAACATATGGCGCATGGCCGAACGCAACTGATGATCTTCTACTAAGACCACTTTCTCTAGGTATTTCTGGCAAATCGCCATACTGTAGGGCATTGAAAAGGGTGCTCCCAGGCTATCTGCGATGGTTCGCACCACGTCTATACTTTCGGTATGCCCTGACTGAAAGCTACGATGCATCGTATCTGCTCCTGTAGGTTCCACACCATACAGCTTACAATTGGGCTGCAGAAGTTTTAGAGCCGAAGCCATACCTGCGGCTAGCCCTCCCCCACCGATAGGAATGATCACTGCATCCATATCTGGCACCTGATGGGCAAATTCATATCCAAGAGTGGCAGTCCCTGTTGCAGTCAGTTTCCCTTCAAAGGGATGAATGAACGTCCGCCCTTCCTCTCGCTGAATCCGCTCTGCTTCTGCAAAGGCCTCCGTCACATTGTCCACCAATACAACCTCCGCTCCGAGTGCTTGACAGCGTTCGATACGAAAGGGATTTGCAGATCGTGGCATCACGACTTTGGAGGACGTCCCGATGACTTGTGCGGCATAGCCTACAGCGATGGCATGGTTTCCTGCGGATACGGCTGTCACGCCTTTGGCGAGCTGCTCATGGGTTAGTGCCATCATATTAATCAATGCACCACGAGGTTTGAAGCTCCCTGC
This sequence comes from Bacteroidota bacterium, assembly GCA_038527485.1. GTDB lineage: Bacteria > Bacteroidota > Bacteroidia > J057 > J057 > JALEFZ01. The sequence goes on along the minus strand of JBCBFT010000087.1, from coordinate 27,371 downwards.
TCGCTGGAGGAGCTCAAGCTTCACGTGTACGGTCGTCTCCTTACCGAGCATTTCGTCTTTGCCTGGTCCTTTCCATTCGTAAGTAGGGGTATATCGGATGAGACCTTTCAGTTTTTCCTGTGCGGCTTCAATTTCCTGTAGTGTAGGGGGGATCGCCTGTGTAGTAGATGCTTGTTCCATTGCCTCTTGTTTGATGCAAAGACAAATATGCAAATTTTTTCATCTCCGATTAATCAAATTCTCCTACCTTGGAAGCCTGAATCTTTGCTGTGCAAGCAAAAGGGATGGTCTTTTTAAAGAATTTTTCGGAAGTTTTATATGTAAATAGGGATATATGGAAAAATGATCTTTTCAAACAACATACCCTATTTATTTCGTACGAGCACAAGCTAGCACAGATATTACTACACTACTACTCAATACGATACGCTTTGATTGCATTCACTACTCAAATGAATTTCGAGCGCCGCAACTTATCGGATGCAGAGCTCCTCGCCTTGTACAAACAGCTCCGTTTCCCACGGATGATAGAAGAAAAAATGCTGGTACTATTGAGGCAGGGAAGGATCAGCAAATGGTTTTCAGGCATAGGTCAAGAAGCCATCTCTGTCGGGGTATCTACTGCCCTTGAGTCTACCGATTATCTTCTCCCCCTTCACCGTAACCTAGGCGTTTTCACTACTCGGCAACTGCCGCTCTATCGCCTAATCTGCCAATGGCTTGGGAAAGCAGATGGTTATACCCAAGGACGGGATCGCTCCTTCCATTTTGCCAGTCCTGAAGATCGAATCATCGGGATGATCTCCCATCTGGGGGCTATGCTTCCTGTGGCAGATGGATTGGCGTTGAGTGGACTGTTGGATGGAAATAAGACCATAGCAGCCGCCTTTTCAGGAGATGGAGGAACGAGTGAGGGTGATTTTCATGAAGCATTAAATGTGGCAGCGGTATGGGATTTACCTGTGATTTTTGTTATTGAAAATAATGGATACGGCCTTTCTACACCTACATCCGAACAGTATAGATGCAAAAAACTGTCTGACCGCGCCAGAGGATACGGAATCAAAGGGGTGACCATCGACGGAAACAATATCCTCGAAGTCTACCACACGGTCCAAGATCTGAGTCGCAGGATGCGGAAGAAACCTCAGCCTATTTTGTTGGAGTGTCAGACCTTCCGTATGCGGGGCCATGAGGAAGCATCGGGAACGAAGTATGTACCTCAGCATCTGTTTGAAGAATGGAAGGTTCGAGATCCCCTAAGCAATTATGAAGAATGGTTGATCGCGCAGGGGATTTTGAGTGAGGAGGAAAAAGAAAAAATCATCACTGGATTCAAACAAGAAATCCAGGAAGCTGTAGATAAGGCATGGGCAGCTCCTGTCATTGAATCTCACAAAGCGAAAGAATCGCAAGAGGTTTTCAAAGACTTTGCGGTGCCTCAGGTGGAGGCTACAGGGCTCAAACAGAGCCTGCGCATGGTCGATGCCATTCAGGATGGCTTGCGCGTCGCGATGGAGACCTATCCAGACTTAGTCTTGATGGGGCAGGACATCGCCGAGTATGGCGGCGTCTTCAAAATTACCCAGGGCTTCGTCGAGCAATTTGGCAAGGAACGTGTACGCAACACGCCTATCTGCGAGTCCGCTATCATCGGAACAGGTTTGGGTCTCTCCCTAGGTGGACATCGGGCAATGGTCGAGATGCAGTTTGCCGACTTCGTCTCCTGCGCCTACAATCAGATTGTCAATAACCTCGCCAAGACCCACTATCGCTGGGGCCACGCCCCAAATGTCGTTGTGCGGATGCCTACAGGAGCGGGCGTAGGCGCTGGGCCTTACCATTCCCAATCCAATGAGGCATGGTTTACTCAAGTAGCAGGTCTTAAGGTCATTTATCCCTCCACGCCGGAGGATGCCAAGGGTTTGCTGCTTTCCAGCTTCGCCGATCCGAATCCCATTCTTTTCTTTGAGCACAAAGCCCTGTATCGTTCGCTGGAAGCGGAAGTCGCAGAGGGTTACTACACCCTACCGATTGGCAAAGCCCGAATCGTCCAAACGGGTGAGGAGGCCACCATTATCACCTACGGTTTGGGCGTCCACTGGGCGAAGGAGATCGTACAAAAGCTGGAAGCCGACGTAGAGATCGTAGATCTGCGCACGTTGATCCCCTGGGATCGAGAGACGGTATTTGACTCTGTCAAGAAAACAGGCAAGTGTCTGGTGCTGCATGAGGATGCGTTGACAGGTGGCTTCGGCGGGGAGATTGCGGCGAGCGTAGGCGAGCATTGTTTTGAGTGGCTGGATGCCCCTGTCATGCGCCTGGGGTCGATGGATACCCCGATCCCTTTCCATCCTGAATTGGAGAAGCAGTACTTGGCGAAGAGTGAACTGGGGGAGAAATTGGAGGATTTGTTGGGGTATTAGGTCGATTTCTGGCTCTTCAGAAAACTAGCGCCAACGTACCGTTGATGCTGGGATTTAGCTTGCCGCTTCTGGCTTTGTTAGTTAGGAAACTAATAGATTGGGGACTACGTAGTTCGGAGACTACGTAGGGCGGGATGAGGGGATGACTACGCAAAGCGGGAAGGGACTGCGCTTGTTTTCTCCTCTGCCTATGCTCATGGCACCAATCCAAAGGCTACTTCCTTCATGTCAGAACGCACGCCATCTGTTGCGTAGACTTTGACTTGTACCCTTTTGGCACGCTGGAAAGGAGGAAGGGAAATGGTATTTTCCTGTATCTCATCGCCTAGGGGAATCCAGTTTTTCCCCTCATCCAAAGAATATTGGACCCAATATTGAAGCTTGTCTTTGTCTTGATCCGAAGCCTTCCACTGAATGCTTACCCCCCGATTACCTCCACTCACGACACTTCCATCCACAGGCGTTAAGATCTCCAATTCAGGGGCATTGGCACTTACTTTCTGAGTCGCCTTTACCCCCCCAGGACCTACCAACTCGATGTTTGCTGTTCCTGGCAAGCGGTCAATCCGATGATTGAAGGGAACCAAAACACGAGGTTCTGCCTCCTCGGGGTCTTGCCATACCACCTCAAAAGGATAGGAAGCCAGTATATTATTATTGGCATCACGCAGGACAATCCCCCATCCATCAGAACGGATGATACCTTGGACGAGTCCTTCATCTCCTTCCATCTCATAAGTGGGAGACATCGCACCATAATATTGTCCCTCCTGCTGTGCCAGAAAACCTCGCACTAGGTATAACTCAGGATCATTGGGCTGCTGGAACTGCTGGGTTAGGTGCCAATAAGTACATTGGGTAATGAAAGCAAGGAGGCTTACAGATCCCATGATGGAACTTCGCTTATCGCGATAAAAGGAGCCATAACTGTATACCTCTACGCCGTTTCCATAATCCCCATCTGCTGAGTTATGATAATTCAATCCACAGGAAGACTTCATCTGATCCACTGACCAGAGATAGGGAAATGAGTGAATCAACTCATGCGCAACAGTGGTAGCATAATACCGCATTCTCAAAATCTGTACCTTGGGATGTGGAGCGAAACCTCCTACGCCCACATGACGACGATAAATACGCGCGAAATCACTATCGTTAATCACGACGACGACACGTCCCGCGCCCCCCAGCTGAGCTGTTGTTGCAAAACGCTGCGTCAAACGCGCAATTAATCGGTCCTTTCGCACCTCTTCTTGTGTGCTTGTCAGCGGCATCAAACTAACCAAATAGTCCACAGTCCCTAACTCTTGGGAACCTAAAAACTGTAGGGCCTCCCCGCGCACGTCTACCCCACCCTCTGGCACAGGAAAGTAATTATAGAACTCTGACTTACAGGCTTCGGAGATGCGCTTGGCATTGTCAGCTAGCTCCCGTCCCTCCGCAGGGGTCCAATTGTCCGTCAGCAACACAGGGACAATATGGACTTTGGGCATAGTGGTTGTGACAGCCTTGCCATAGGTGATGAGCTTCAAACCCGTTTCCTGTCCATCCACTTTGATCAGTTCTAGTTCGAGTCTATAATCTCCTGAAGCCATCTTAAATGTCTTGGGGACAGGCGGATTATCTGGGCCATGTAAGTAGGTAGACCATGCGCGCTCAGGCCCTGCGCCACCCTCGATGGGTATGGAAAATTTAGATTCTTTCTGCGTCCAGATGATGCGTTCGCTCCCTCCTTGGATGAGCTTCAAACGAAACTTCACAGGGACCGCTGTCGTGTAGGTCGTTTTTCCCGACATATAGATCGTCTTATGACTGTATTTCATCCCAAATACACCCGTCCAGCGATTGGCGACCATGTCTAGCTCCGCATGCCATCTGTTGGGATCTTTTTGGACAATCTGTTTGGTGGGTTTGTCCTCAAAGTATTGATCATCTTGCCATACAGCTTGTGAGGGTTGCATGGCACCCTCTACCGTAATCCAAGGCGGGGTAATTTCCTCTCCATAAATGGTAGGAGGGGGTGTATCTGTGGGATCATCTCCTGTATCCTCTTCTGGAACTTCCACCACCCAAGTGGAATCTGCCATTACTTGAGCTTTTTCCACTAGCGTTTGAATGTATTCTCTTAATAATTTGGCTGCCTCAGGACCGATGCCTTCACTGTCCCCCTTATCCCATGCTTTGATTCCGTCTTCTAGTAGTTTTTTTGTTTTTTCTAGTTCATCTAAAGCATCCTGTGCCACACTGGGCGGCAAGGTCGTAGAGTCGACCCCCGAATACGCACTATCAACCAGTTTGCGTGCTTTCTTGAATGATCCTACCGCATCGTCGTAGGGCGTAGTCACAATCAAATCCTCTGGATCGACTTCCCATTTGACTGTAGTATCTATCTCGTATCCTCCCAATACGCCCTCAAGGTCATAATTCACACCTGCAACTACTCCGAGACTGCGCGTTCTAAACCTCTGCTTCTCCCCTGCTCCATCATCAAAGCTCTCAATTGCTGTCAGTCCCACATCTGCTCTTACGCCAGCTGAAAGCTCCAGATCTCCTACCTTGCGCTCGTAGCGAAGATCGAAGGAGCCCGACACAAAAAATCGATTGGCCCCCTCAGCCTCTCCGATGTCCAATCTGTTGCGCATGGGCTCACCAAAGAAGTTATCAAACCGTACACCTCTGGTCCATCGGTTAAGAGTGGGACCTACTTCCAGTTTCAAAGAAGCATCCGAATCAAGCGCATATTCATAACCAACGGCTGTCGAAAGCTGGACATAGGTGTTTCGAATACCAAAACGGATGCTATCGATCCTGTCTACTTGCCCACCCTGTGTAAGCCAAAGGCTAGGAGCAAAGTAAAAGGGCGCTTTGAGGGGAATTTCTGTTCCTACTCCTAACTGTAGCCCACCGATCCCACCTCCACCTGGCGCAATGGTAGCATTATGGATCCCTATAGAGGCATTAATCTGCTCTTGACCATGTACGACTGAAAGAAATAGGCAAAATACAATCAGCAAGGAGGAGGGTATAATCGATTTCATATCAGGGGCTTTTAGACACCTACATTCCTTAATATAACTATCTCTCTTAAAAATTAATATTCCTCGTAGTTATTTTAGCTTCCCGTAAGATATAGGATACTAAGCTAAAATGCATCAGTACAACTTATCATATTTCTCAAAAAAATCTCCCTCTCAGGTAGGTCCCTCACTCTATGGTCTGTCTCTAATACGTCCTCATATTTTTTCTCATCAAATTTATAGCCTATTCGAGTATACCTACTACCCTTTGGATCATGGACAGATAGCATTCAGCAAGGAACTCCCTGCATTTTCGCATTCACTCCTTTCTTCATGTCCTTTCTTTCTGTGATACTATCCTTTTACAACACAAAATTGAGAGATTATGGATTTCACAAAGTCAAATTTTCATTTCCTTTGGGTAGTAAGTATCTGGTTATTCTTCGGTTGTAATCCGAGTGCGGAGGTCATTTCGACGGGGGATGCTACTTCCGATCAAACGGAACTCAACGCCTCTGATCCCCTAGCTGCGAATATCGACCATCAACTGGTCATTCAATGGAATACCTTGATGCTGGAAATCGACCGATATGCTTACGGAATGCGTCCTACTTCTACGGCTCGTGCCCTGGCATATATCCAACTAGCTGCTTACGAGACGGTCGTCCCTGGTATGACAGGATATGTGTCCAATGACGATAGACTCAGAGGATTTCGCATCCGAAATGATGAAATTCCTGAAGAAGTAGACTGGCAAATCGCCCTCAATACTGCCTATGCATCTGTACTGGACCACTTCATGCTCAATGTGGACGGCAATGCAAAGGCCCAGATCGCCGTGCTCGAAAACCAAATGGAAGCGACACTTTCGGAGAATGTATCAGAAGAGGTGGTCGAAGACTCCAAGCGATGGGGTGCATATGTAGCCGAGCAGGTCATTGAGTACAGCGAGACGGATGATGAGGCCGAGGAGCAGATTTTGGAACCCCAGCCCACATCTTATGAACCACCCACAGGAGAAGGATTTTGGACATACTCCGCAGAGCCTGAGCGTGCATTATTTCCCTATTGGGGCGATGTCCGTACCTTCGTGATTTCGCCTAACCAAACGACCACCCTAGACCCTATAACCTATAGCGAAGAAAGTGGTAGCGCTTATTTTGAGCAGATGATGGAGGTCTATGAGGTCAATAATCTGGCGCGTGAGGAAGACGGAGAAGAACTATGGATTGCGGAGTTTTGGAGCGACGATGTAGAAGGCTTGATGATGAGTCCACCTGCCAGGCAGTTTGCGATTGCAGGTCAGCTGATCGAGCAATATGGTCTTAACTTGGAAGCCTCACTGGTCCTTTTGCTCAAACTCGGCTTCTCTCTCAATGACGCGGCTGTCTCTACATGGGAGTACAAATACCAGCACATGGTCATGCGACCCAATGTCTATATCCATGAGTTCATCGATCCTGATTTTCAGACCAATCTGTACCGTCTGGTCTACTGGCCCAATCCCAGCTTCCCTGGCTATCCTTCGGGACACTCATGCTTCGCTTCGGCAGCGGCAGGTATCTTCATCGATGCATTTGGTAATCAGACCAGCTTCACAGATCGCACCCATGAAGGAAGAGAGGAATTTAGAGGCGCTCCACGCACATTCAGCACCTTCGAGCAGATGGCGGAAGAAAACGGATACTCGCGGATCCCATTGGGCGTACATATCAGGATGGACTGCACAGAGGGGCTCAGACTGGGATATGAGATTGCCGATGCCATAAATGCGCTGGATTTGAGAAGAAATTTATAGATGTGTTCAATCCATGAGAGAAATAGGGAGGTTCGAACGTATTGATCAGCAGTAATGAAAAAATCGATCAGATAACTTGAAGTCAGCCAAAACTTTGAGTTATGCCAATAAGTAAGCAGAGGACAACGAGTAAGACCATGTTTGAAACCTCAAATCTGCGAAAAGTTTGCGCTTTCAGAACCTGAACTTCATCTATTTTGATCAATTTAGCCCCACTAAATCTCACAAAATAGCTTTCGTCAGAACCTAAAATCTCTGCTCTTTAGCTAGATTTTCATCGTTCCAAACAGGGTCTTATTTTAAATGATGGCTGGGGCAATCTCGACTTCAAAGATCGGGATCGCCCCAGCTCGTTTCTTTGTCTTATACACATTGACCAATGCCTCAAAATAGTTCTACTGATAGGAGACATCTTCCCTAGAAATCCTTAAATTTAGTCTATGGGTATTTACAAAAAGGAAATTGCGCAGCTGCGGCAAAGTCTAGCTGTTCTTGAACAGAGCCAACATACGCTCAAAGTAGTGATCGATCAGGCAACAGATCCTGAGCTCCTGAAGATCTACCATCAGGAAATGAGTGCGCTCATCGATCAAATAGATGAGGTGAATCAGGCCATTGAAATTCTCCAGCATCGCGAGGATGGAGCGAAGAATGGTTTTGATGAGTTAGCCGAGCAAATTGATTGGACAAATCCTGAGAACTGGCCAAATATTCGCAGTCATTTTGGGTTTGAAGATAACAATCCCCATTCTCTAAATTAACACAGGTCACATTTTTTCGTATATTTGAGATATGACACTCTTAGAGATCATGCAACTTCAACTCGCATTTCTCCAAGCTTACCTTCAGGAGATGCAACAGATGCAGACGAAAGCCGTCAGCAAGGAAAATGCTATGGATCTTATTACACGTATTAGAGAACAACGAGAGATTACCTCTGCCTTGGTCAAAAAGACTGTCAACATCGCTAAAATGCGTGATATTCCTACCAGGAGTATGAACTAAACCCATTCCCGCAACTAGTGCTGAGACTACCTATACCAACTTTTCTGCCTTACGGAATATAAGCATTCTTATGGGAAGAATAGACCTATAGATATTGGGCTTTACTTCGAATAGGAATCCATGGCAAAGTACTTGACCACTCATTACAGCGTCCAATAGGTCCCACAATTTTTTTCATTCTCCCGACCCACCCCATCATCCATAGTATCGTCTTACATCCAAAAAATATGCATCTCCATCTCAAAACGTTGTGTTTCCCCCTCATTTTCCTTTTAGCGATCACGCTCCAAGCGCAAGGGCCATCAAATGCTTTTAAGCGCATCCAGAAGCAGGTCGAAAAGATCTGTGAGGAGAAGAAAATCCCTTCTCTTGCAATGTATATTCATCAACCCAATGATTCCTTGGCCTTTACCTATCACAATGAAGCGGTCCAACCACAGGAAATCTATGGTATAGGCAGCACGACCAAAATGCTAGCTTCCATCCTTATTTTCAAGCTCATAGAAGCAGAAGAGATCGCCCTGGATGATCCTGTAGAGATTTTCATTCCTCAGATAAAAACGATCGAGGGATGGAACATACTTACCCTTCAGCACCTATTGAATCATACAAGCGGAATCTCCGATTATACCCAGCATCCTCAGTGGATTCAGCAGGTGATGCAAGGCAAGGCCCCTCAGACATTCGAAGAAAAGTTTGCACTGGTACATGATACTTTAGGGAAGGTCGACACCTTCGCTTACAGCAACAGCAATTTTCTCCTGCTAGAGCAGGTGGTAGAATCGGTGACAGAGAAAGCCTTTGAGACTGTCTGGCAGGCTTTCTACAGGGAACATGGCTTTCCTACTATACAAATGGGAAATGATCAAGCAGACTTAGAGGGATATTTTGGTCAAACGCTCGAGCAAGTCTCCAATGTCTCTTCCTGGAAGGAATGTTATGGCTTCGATGGAGGGGCGTACATCCGACCTGCAGTCATGAATCAGTTGATGCAGCGTGTTTTTTGGGAAAAGCATATCTTGACAGATCGTTCTATCGAACAGATGAAGGCGTGGGTTCCGATGGGAGAAATGACAATCCCAATAGGAAAAGGACAAATCACCTCCTATGGTCATGGCTTGATGAAATTAGTTTACAAAAATAAAGCCTATATCGGCCATATGGGTAGTACACTCCAATATCAATCCTTCGTCTTTGTTCATGAAAAGGAGCAAACAAGGATCAGTCTGTTTACCAATTGTAGCGGCCCCTATTTCAATCGGATATTCTTCCAGGAAATCGTACCTGCTGTCCTTGATAAATTGTAACTCACCTGCTCCGAATGAAATCCAAGTAATGCTTAAGCACTAAGTCAGACGCTTCGATCAAAGGAAAGTGCCCAATATCTACCAACTCGACCACATCAGGAGCGGGGATGATTTCCTTGTACCGATCGACCACGTGCTGCCCTGAAATCGGATCGACCACTCCATTGATCAATCGCATGGGAACGCGCGTCTGTTGCATAGCACCTACCCAACGCGCCCGATGGTCCTTGCGCTCTTGCATGTAGCGAATCAAGAGATGAAAGACTTTCCTCCCTTCATTGTGAGACATCACCTCCCAGAAGGCATCCAATTCTGCCTCCGTCGGCTGCGTATCAGGACCAAATATTTTCTTGAAATTTTGCCCCAATCTCTGACGACTAAAGAACCGCCCCACAAGCCCTCCCAAAGGACTCATCAAAATATGCTGAATCGGCAGCGCACGATGGGTCTCAGGGAAAAGTCCGCCATTCAAAAAGCAAATGGACGCGATCTCAGGCTTCATCTCTTCATTTCCCAAACACGATTCATATCTCGCCAATAATTCCTGCGCCACGGTATCTCCGTAGTCATGACTGAGGATTTGCAACTTGTGAATGCCCTTTTCTTCTAACCACTGCTCGATCAAATCTGCTTGATCCAAAATGCTGTAAGGATACTTTGGAGGCTTGGCAGAGAAACCAAAGCCCAACATGTCCAGCGTGAGGACACGATAATCGGAGATTAGCCTGTCCCACACCTGCCACCAATCCCATGAAGAAGTAGGAAACCCATGAATCAATAGCATGACTTCTCCCCTCCCCTCGTCGATGGTAAAAATAGGATGAGATCGGTAGGAGAAGTATTGACCTTTATTCTTCCAGCTAGATAGATTCATAGGCAAATGAAAATTAGTCTCTGCATGAAGCAACGCTCTTGCATCTTATGGTATCTTTTGACAAATGCCACATTACATCCTCGTATAGCCTAAAAGCGAGAGATATAGGTTGTCCTCAGAGCGAGCGTAATTGTATCAATATGGAGATTTTTCTGGTTATCTATCAGGTTCGAAGTGATCTTCCATTCTATTTTCAATACAGAGCGGCGCCTTCGTTTCGCTTGCTAATTTTCCTCCCACACTTTTATTTCACCATATTACCTAATTAATTTAGGCATCATTCACATCGTAATCCTACACCTTTCAAGATGAAATATACAGGCTTCCTCCTTATGATCTTTGCATTCTTCTATTGTGGTTTTGCCCTTTTTCCTAGCGAAACCAGCACTCCCAACTCTGAAGATCCCATGACTTATCTAGGGCAAAAGCGACCTGGGACCACTCCAGAGAAGTTTGCACCTGGAATCGTCTCTATTCCCAATCGCTATGAGTTTGGCTCGACCTTCTCGAAGGATGGAAAGGAAATGTTTTTGGGAATCGATACAGGAAATGGAAATGAGATTCACTACACGCATCTTACGGCCGAGGGTTGGTCAGAACCTGTCAACCTATTCAAGGACAGTGGATTCAGTGTCAATGATCCCATGCTTTCTCCTGATGAGCAAAGGCTGTATTTCATTTCTCCTAGCCACCCGTCAGGAACAAGGAAGGATTATGACATTTGGTATGCGGAGCGCAAGGGAGCAGGATGGTCCCAACCCATCAATGCAGGTAAAAACATCAATACCACGCTGGATGAATACTATATTTCCTTTACGGAAGAGGGTACGATGTATTTTGCTACGCGTAAACCCATCGAGGCGGACAATATTCCTGGCAGGCCTTACAACTTTGATATCGTCAGATCCAAATTCCAAAAGGGCACATTCCTTCCACCTGAAACGCTACCTACCCAGATCAATACAGATCACTATGAAGCAGATGTCTACGTAGCACCCGATGAATCCTACATGATCTTTTGTGCGATACGCCCCGATGGAAAAGGTAGAGGAGATCTTTACATCAGTTTCAAAGATGGCAAAGGCCAGTGGACTCCTTCTGTCAACATGGACCTCCCCGTCAACACAACGGGCCACGAACTATGTCCCTTTGTCTCCGCAGATGGCAAATACTTCTTCTACACGAGCAACAAGGATATCTATTGGGTGAGTACGGAGATATTTGAGAATTATAGGTAGGAGAGAAATGCTCCTTTGCTTATCATGCATCATGATCGTACCTAAAGAAGCGTATCCTGGAAGTAAAGCAGGGAAAACGTCCCCAACCTGACCATATAGATGATTTGAGGGAGTAGGGAACCTAGATTTTCCTTATAATGTATCCTCTCAAAAATGAATAAACCCACAACAAGTATCTTCAATAGTGATTATCATGAATCAATTCAGATAGGATTCATTTTCTATGCAGAGACGCGATAAATCGACATCTCTACATAGAAAATACCCTCCCCACTCATTCGTGATAATCCTTAATTTTATGGGTACCTTTCTTCATATATAAGGAACACAGTATGAAAAGGATTCAACTGTTTGAATTTGAGGACTTCCCATGGTAGGATATAAAGAATTATCTTCTCCCAGAACCCGATGCGCATTACACATGGGAAATCGCACAAGCCCAGAAGAAAGACGGTGAGAAGCGGGGATATTATATCTTGGGACTGCCTCAGTTTCATGATGTTTAGGAGACAAATAACAGCGCCTTTTATGGTATTTTTCACCTTATCTTCAGCTTCATGGATTTCCCCATTGCCCGCATTCAATCACAATGAATGCTTATCCCTTATTTAAAGTGCCTACAGGATTCACACCAAAATGATTTAAACAAAATTTGGTAGATTCCTCCATGAAACGATTTATTATACCTTCTATCCTTTTGACCATAGGTTTCCTACTCACTTCTTGCAATCGAGACGAGATACAGGCGCAGAAGTCTTTAGTGGGAAGTTGGGATGTGACGGCCATTACCTCTATTTATATGACTCCTCCAGGTATGGGCAATAATCCGAGAGATAAGGTGAATGAGGAAGGATCTCTAGGTACCTTTGAATTTACAGAGGATTCCGTTCACTTTTCTTTTACACGAAACGATACCCTCTATGCGGGGAATGCTGCCTGGCTGTTGGATCAGACACGTGTGAGACAAGGCTTCTTTAGAGTCAATCAATTCACGCTTGGAATTACTAATCAATTTCTATTTGATGTGACCTTTGAGGACCAAACAGTCAACTCCGAGAAAAACGCTACCTACATGACCTTCTTTGATGAACCTACTGAGGGAGAAGGTGTCTGGTTTTCAATCTCTTTGGAAAAGCGGTAAGGGATGGATGACCTCTATGAACGAACAATTAAAAGAAACCTATCAAGCTTATCTTAAAATTTCAAACTCACAGTCGGCGCTACGTAAAAGGTATTTTCACTCGGTCCCGTAGCCTCCAAAAATCTCCCTGCGATAAAGTAAGAGCTTCTCACATCAAAGGTAATGTTGCGACTGTATTCATACGTAATTTGTATGCCCAAGACATCTCCCACATGACGCTCTGGATGACCATCGGCTGGCCGAGACAAAAAACGAGGCGGAACATATAGTCCATCATTCACTTGGGTCCGATAGAATAGCGCATAGTCCATGAAAATCGACAAATCTTCACAGGGATAGAGGGTGAGATTGGGGTGAAAGCTGAGAATATTGGCAGGGGTGTTGACAGCCGCTAAACTATAAATGGCGGGATTGACAAAGAAAGGATTAAAAGTACCTATCCTGCCATCCCCTTGCTGCCTGTCTCCACTCGACCAGTCCAATCGGAGTCCTACTCTGGGCTTCCACCAGCGAGAAGAAAGTTGGTAGGTCCAATCCGTCTCCAAGTCATAGGCCACAATCTGATTTCCTGCGAGATCCCCCAATTGAACGATCACCTCTGTATTGTAAGTGAGGTTTCCTACCTCTCCAAAAGAACGGGCTCCAATAGAATGCCTGATTTCTTCCCCTATTACATCGTTAAAATTGGAGACCTTCGTATAGAACCCCAAGTAGTACAGATCGAGCTTACCCATGCCTTGGAAGAGCGGTCGCTGATAATATACACCCCACAGGGAGGGAGCGACAAGATCTGCATCAAACAGAAAGGCACGGTTGTCAAAAGCTCCGAAGTTAATAGAGACTTCTTTCCCATAAATAAGATTGAGGGAGGCCTTATTCACTTGTAAGATCAAGCGTGCCATATCAAAGGTCCGTCTCATATTCGGTCCTTCTCGGATTCCTACCAGCCGAGAAGTCCCTAAGCCAATTTCTTGTCTCCCCAACCTCAATTTCCCTCGGGCTTTTTCTTGGTTTATAAAGGACCACTCAAGAAATACTTGGTGAAAATCGATCACATCTGACTGAAATTGAATCTCTCCGTCGAAGGTTGCGCCATGGTAAAGCTCCGTGAATACTCGGAAGTGAGACCCCAGCGTAAGCCCTGCATGCAGACTCATCCTCTGAGCATAGTAGGTTCTATTCGTTGGGGTGTAGTCTTCATTGGTAAAGTGCTCCAGCCTTGCTCGATATTCGCCTCCTAGCGTCAGCGCTACAGATTCCTTCTTATTCAAGGGAATCCACTTGAGCTTATGCAGCAAAAAGGAGGTCGAATCATTATTTTTCAAAAAAGTATACGATTCTTCTCCTCGGACCATCAATATAGGCGGAAGACGCCCTTCGGGGGAGCTTGTCTGCCCGTACATCATGGGGGCTGCATACAATACAAGTCCATATAGGATGATACAGTTTCGAATCACCCAGCGATTCCCTTTGATCATGAGATAGGTGGTTGGGTGCCCTGAAGTTGATCGGGGCTAATAGATACAAAAGAAATAGGAATGAGGTAGTCGCCTCTTTTTCTTTAAAGTAAGCAGAAAGAAAAGATAAAATATTAATAACCAATACCTTACCATACCCAAAGTAAGAGCAAGTCCTTTTTACTACTGGTACTTTAAGTAGCGGTTCTCAACTCTCGTAGCCTTTGATCTACCTACTCTAGAGACGACTATCTCATGATTTAGCCACTATTACGGGTCCTGAAATAGGCTACAAAGCTGAGAATGATGGCAGCAGAGGAGACAAGCGTCATGACTGTTCCTGGCATAAAATTGACATATCCCCCCAAGTCCATGAAGAGGAAGTATCCCAAATCAGCCAAACCGCCACAAATCGCTGCGAGAAAGACCGCGTATGGATTGCCTCCCCACACAAAGAATGCAGAAATCAGCGTGACCATCCCAATCCAAAATAGATTAAACCCATGCTGCCCAATGATCGCGCCAGAGGCCGCAGGATAATCCATTTTGAGCATCTCCGGAGCTACGCCATCGGCTATGGCCGCTACAGCTGCAGAGATGTCCCCACCGATGATGGCCTGCATGACGAGCACACCCGCTAGGATATGGACAAGTCCCCAAATGACCCACAGGATAGCGGATACCTTGAAAAATACATTGTAAATCTGCATGAGATGTTAAAGGTTATCGATGTATGATTGATATTTATTGAGTGCTAGCTTAAAGTCCGCTGCCAATTCAGGCACTTTTATCTTTCCTTCTTCAAAGGTTTGAGAAAAGGACCTGAGGTAAAACTCCGCCACAATAACGCCCCCAAAAGCAGGAAAGAGATCCTTTGCTGCCTTCATCACATAATTATGCTGGCGTCTACTCGGACTAGCAGATAGTAGAAACATAGATTTCTCTCTCCAAATCTTAGCCGTATCCAGTCTCGACATCCAGTCCCATAGATTTTTAAATACGGCTGTAAACAGTCCATTATGCTCAGGAAAAGACGCCACGATCCCATCACACCTTTCAATCACGGTCGCAAACAGCTTCGCGTTCTCTGGTACACCTGTCTCTCTTTCGTCATCCTTGGAATACATAGGAAGCGGAAAGTCATTGAGATCCACAATCTCTAATTGTACATCGGTCAGTTGGTTAGCTGCAAATACAGCCAACCGTTTGTTGATGGATTGTCTACTATTTGATGCCCCAAAAACAAGAATATTCTTCTTTGCCATGAACTTTCTTCTTATTCATGGATGAAGTTCTACAAGTAGATATAGGTTTCCATTAATATTTCTTAAGAAATCAGTCTTTGTTGTTTCTCAGCCATGTCTTTTTGGCTGCACTGAGCGCTTCTGGCGTCACGCCAAGGTAGGAGGCAATCATTTTTTGTGGGACGCGCTTCACGATGTCTGGGTAGGTCTGTATGAAATGCTCATAGCGTTCGATGGCATGGGTACTGATGAGCATCATGATCCGTTTTTGTAGGACACCCATTCGCTTGATGAGGGGCCCCACATTCTTTTGCTCTCTTTCAAGATCTTTGGGCAATACGATAACTTCAGAATCCTCTATGGCATCTATGATTAACTCTGTCGGAGATTCTGGACCCAAGTAATCGCCAATGGTCCAACCCTCAGGGGCAAACATGAAGATATTCTCACGACCATTTTTATCAATGGTGTAGCTCCTTAGCAGTCCTTTCCGTACGTGGTAGACCTTGCTATTAAGTTCTCCCACACGCTGTACAACTTGCCCCTTTTTTATGCTTTGTTTCTTCAACGTATTGTCTTTTCCTAAAGGTAATTACAAGATCGCATGGCCCCTTATAAATGCATACGATGGCCAGAGAAATATCTCATTTTATGTTAAAATTAGGAACAAAAAAATCTTTGAACGAACAATTAATTTTACAAAAAACTCATATCCAGTATTTTAGATATGTCGGATAAAATTGTGGTGTGAGCAAAACAATATTTTTATGTTAACAAATGAGTCGAGCGCAATGCACATTTACTGACAAATCAAGTTTTAGATATGTGTTCTTTTAAAACTTCTTAAATATTGAATCTATGAAAGCTTTATTTATCAAAAATTTATTGGAAGACATTCAAGGTGATACTGTATGGGTCCAACAAGATGAAAACATTGCTGTATCTGTCGTCGATTTCCTGATCGCAAGGCATTTGATTCCTACACGGAAGATGCGTCATTACAACATCATCCGCTTATTTGAGCATGAAAAACGGACATTGCCCCAACTAAACAAAACAAAAATTGTCGAAAAAATAGCAGCAGAACTTGACGTACATCCCAACACTATTTGGAATACCATCAAGGATTACGGCGCATTATTTGCCAATAGATCCTAACCACATGCTCCCTACAGCGTACATACACAACCCATCCCTTTAAGCAAAACACGAGAAGGCCACCCCGAAACGAGGGCGGCCTTCGGCTTAAATGAAATAGTCTCTACCTTTAAAGGGTATTTCCTAATAATTGATCTGTTCCAGACGTACCTCAAGCCTCTCCTCCTTACGGAAATACTCCCAAATGGAAACGTAGCCTGGTTTTCCTTGTAGGACCCAAATCGAGGAAGCCTCTGTCTCTAGGTCGATTTTATCCTCGCTAAACTCTCCAAGATCGTCGCATGAAATGGTCCCGAACATAGATTTCTTAGGTCCCTTCCCCTCCTCTTTGATGCGGGTAAAATACGTCAAATAGAAGATCTCACCATTTTCGACCATCTCGGTATATGAGTAATCAAATCCCTGATGGTACTTCATGATCATTCCAAGAATGGTAGAACCAAAGTTTCCATAACCTGCGGGAAGTAACACGCGGCGGTCATTCTTTTCAAAAACATCAATTTCTTTCAAGTTAAAATCATTGTCTAGCTCAAAAATAACTAAGTCCATCAGAACAATCTGAAAGTTTGCGACTCCTGAAGAAGAACTGCCAGATGCCATGGCCAGTGCATTCAGGGCTAAGCCTCCTCCGCTGACCGTCTTCTTGTAGGATTCACCAATGATGTAGAGTTTGCCTTGCGCATTGCGTACCGCACGATGAATGTATACATATCCGCCTCCGTCAAGTCTGCCTTTTGCATCTGTAGGGATAAATTGCGCCATATCCTTCTCCCATGAAAAGTAATTCTCTTTCAGAATTTCCCCTGATTGATTGACCTTCCAAGTATAAAGTCCTAGGCTTTTGGCTTTTGCAGTTTTATCCTCTGGATTGAAGTAACTCCCCATGACGATGGTTGAATTCGTCTTCGCATCAAACTCACAGAAGGCTACTGAATGATTGTATTTCTTCCTCGCCATCGGAATTTCAAAAGCAATCCTCTTCTGATTCAGGTCCAATAACAAGGTGTAGTATTTAAAATCCTTGGAGTACAAGCCCTCACGCTTGACTACATTTAAGGTTGCATAGTCTTCGCTCACAGAAGAAATTAAGGCAAACTCTCTCAAACCTGTCGCCTCATCAGTCCCGACATGCCAAGACTTACTTTCGTCCAAATCATTAGAGAAGTACTCTACTTTGTAGCCGAACTTAGTCCCTTTATAAAATCGGATAGAATAGCGAAGAAAACCCTTGCTACCTACAGGAAAAATCGCCTGATTATCTCCTGCACCTTCATCACTCAGGAACCCATAAGAGTTAAAAAGAGAGACATCTTTTGACTCTAGCTTCTCGAACACCTTCTTCCCAATTTCATTCCCCCTCTTATCCAAAGTCGTAAGTTCAAAAGTTCTTTCGTCTCTATCGTAAAACAGGAGCGCAAAAGCATTTCCATTGTAAACCACTTCAGCAAGCACGCTATAGCGAGAGCGGATCAATTTGACATTGAAGGCTTCATTGAGGTCTGCATCCTGAACTTGAAGCAAGTAAGAATAGCTCTTTTTGTCTACTTTCTCTAGTTTGTAAAAAGTGTAGTATCCTTTTATTTCATTGTTCTCTAAGACAGTCCCTGTATTCCGAACCGAAAGATTCTCTACATTGACAAATTGGGTCTTTTGGGCAAAGCTTACCAAAAATAGGCTCATGAAACCCAGGGCGATCATCATTTGCTTGATGAGCAATCGTGCATTCATAGAAGTTGATGTTAAATGTGTTAATTTTATAACTAGTATGGTGGTGGCCTGCAGCGTAATCAAAAGCAGGCGAAAAATTAAATCCTTAATTATCGAGGAAAACGGCTCGTCAGTACATCTCGAAATCTCCCCTCAGGATACTTCATAAAATAGGCATCCAGCCTAGCATCGCGATTCACAAAATCCTCTTGATCATGCGCTGCCAATATCCCAGCCAGAAGGAGAAACTCATTCTCATCCAAAGAATTCTCCCAATGATTGACGACAAACTGACTGAGTCGCCGAAGATACTTAAGGCGCAAAGAATACAGGAAATGAAGCGTTTGGTCATAAGGTTTTCCTTCTCGCGGGTTGACAGTGGCGAGAACTGTACTCAGACGATGATCAGCTTTACGCTCTGCCAATTCCTGGAAGGATAGTGCCAAGATTCCCTTCACAAAATCACTCTCTGGATACACTTTCAAAAGCTTCAATCCTTCGTGAATCAAAAGGCCGTAATTCCCCAAATAATAGTGAGAATATAGCAATTCAAAATCCAATGTCTCTTGTAACTCTTCAAGGGCAACTTGGGTAGAGCGCGTAGTTACACCTCCTGAACCCACATTTTGGCTTACCAGTAAGTTGGCCAATCGCTCGATCCTTTTCGCACAATCTGGATGCGTTTTGAGTGAATCAGTCCACTCTTTGGCTGGCTTTTGATAATAAAAGGTCGTATCGGGTAAGTAACGCACCCACTCTTCACGATAGGTGAACCCGATGTTATCCAAGAACTGGACGAGATCGTTTTGCGAAGGATACTTTTCATCGTCGATCTCATCCAAAATCCTCAGCAACCCCAGAGCTTCGACTGGCGCATAATCTGTATTCAGATAATAAGCTAGTCCGATGGAATCTGCCTCAAATTCTTTCAGTCTAGCATGGCGTTTCTTATCAAAAAGGGATTTACGCACAAATTCCAAACTTTCCTTTGAGTGAAAGCCTCCTTCTGTGGTACTGTAGATTTCTTCTATTTCCTCATCATAAATCGCCTTCACACTTCGTCTAATCTCTTCATTGACGTGGTCCTGCATGTGATGTGCAAGCTCATGACAAAGAACAAAAGCAATTTGTGCCTCATTGTCTACACGTGCGAGCAAACCTGTGTTCAAAACGATGCTCCCCTCTCCCCAACAGGATGCGTTCGGAACGGTAGATCGATCTAAAATTAAGTGAACCTTGTCTCGGGGAATTTGAGGATTGGCATCTAGAATATGAGAAAAAATGGCGTCGCAATACCCGAATAAAAAATCATCAAAAATATAGTATCCATTCTGGACATTTTCTAGCAACTGATCGTGGCGCGCCTGATAGACTTCTTTTAGGGATCGCTTGACCTTTCCACGTGCTTGTATTCCCTCAAGGTCTTCACTAAGCTGAGTGCTCATATGCTCCGCTATATAAGAGGGAAAGTCGGAATAGATCGGTACAGGCTCATAATCTTTTGGATATTGAGCAAAAAGTGAAAGCGCAGACAAGGTCGTAAATAAACAAAGGAGGAATGTATGTATTTTCATGAATGGATATAGTGCTTGCTTGAAGGTCTAACGAAAATGCAGAAAAAAGGTTAAGCTTGAATAAAGATATTTTCTCATAACATAACATTGACTTTCTTCACAAGAGGTTTAGTCCCCCCATTATTATTGAGTCATTTCCCTTACTTCTAGACTCTACATCATCTCTAACAATCACCTCGCACTACAGCTCCCATGATTAAATCGCAGAGATAGTTGTTTTTTCATATGAATTCTTAGACCTTTCCTCCAGATAAGCAACAACTTGCACACCTCGTCCACTTACCACTTATGAAACAACTAGCTTACACTGTCATCGGGATCGGAGGAATACTCGCGCTCCTCATCCTCGGCAAGGATACCCTCATCCCTTTGACCTATGGAGTTGTCGTCTGGTTTTTGAGTCGCTACTTCAAAAACATGGTCGAACAAATTCCCTTTTTCAAGCAGAGACTCCCCTCATGGGTGACCAGTACGCTGGCCTTTGTGATGGTGATGGTTGCCCTCAGCCTTGTCGCACAGTTGATCTCTTCCAACGTGCAGTCCTTACTCGCCTCTTCCAGTCAGTACCAAGCCAACCTCAACGAAGTGGTCGCAGGGCTGAATGCGCAGTTTGATTTTGATCTCTACACCCAGCTCACCGAGCAGATACAAAACCTCGACTACCAGCAAATGCTCAGTAGCGTAGCAGATGGAATTTCAAGCTTGCTAGGTAATACATCCATGATCCTGATCTATGCGGTTTTCCTTTTCTCAGAGGAGGCCAGTTTCATGATGAAGTTTCAGAAATTGTTTCCCAATGAAGCAGACTATGCACGTGCATCCGAAATCCTCCGTAAAATCAATCAATCAGCAAGCGATTACATTCGCCTAAAGACCTACGTCAGCCTGCTTACGGGAGCCATTAGCTACGTTTTTCTATTGATCGTCGGTGTAGAGGCTCCTTTCTTTTGGTCCTTCTTGATATTCATCCTGAATTATATACCCACCATTGGTTCGTTGATTGGTACGGCTTTTCCTGCGGTATTTAGTTTGATTCAATTTGGAGAAATCACTCCTTTCATCATCATCCTAGGAGGAGTGGGCGCGACGCAGCTTGTCATCGGAAATGTCATCGAGCCTCGCATCATGGGGCGCTCGCTCAATCTCAGTCCACTTGTCACGATACTGGCCCTCATCGTTTGGGGCGTGATTTGGGGCATTCCAGGTATGTTGCTCAGCGTCCCCATTACCGTCATCATGGTCATTATCTTCTCCCAATTCGAGAACACGAGAAAAGTGGCGATTTTGCTTTCGGAAAATGGAGAAATAGATGGGGAAGCCTAGGTCATGAGGGGGCCAATAAGAGACTTCGAACGATTTTGCCATAGCATAGTTAGTAAAATGTAAAATCGTTTATTTCGAATCTTTGGCTAGACGCGAAACTCCAAAAATCCCCTTTATGAAGCTTCTTGAATATCTCTTTCGTGGCACAGGCATTGTAGCCTCTATTGGCTTATTTTTTCTGGGCATCGCCGTAGGAGCCTACGCCCTTATTTCCAGTGTGGAGTTGATACAGGACATTGTCTTCTTATCTGCCACGAAAGAAAAGCTCATCTATCAAACGATGGAGATCATGGATTTGATCTTGCTGGGTTTCAGTATTTTCATTGCTTCTATTGGGATCTACGAATTGTTTGTTCAGCCCTTGAAAAACTTCCCTGCATGGATACAGGTCCTAGACCTAGACACCCTCAAAGGCATGCTTATCAAGGTCGTCATCGTCGTCATGGGCATCTCCTTTATGGGCAAGGTCGTGACATGGGATGGTGAGCAAGATCTGATGAATTTTGGAATCGCGGTGGCAGCCGTCATTTTTGCTTTGAGCTACTTCCTCAATGTGAAGATAAAGGTTCAAAAGAAAGAATAGGTTGATCTTGCTGTGGTAAAATAAGTCTTCAGCTTTTCAATTATCCAGCTCAAACCACGATTTCTTTCACCACTCAAACATTACATCATATCTCTTTGCTGAAAAAACCGTATATTAAGAATCAAATAAATCCCAAGTATGACACAGTTTGAACAACTTTGTGACGAATTACAGCAGGTAGTCCCATTTCAAATCAAATTTAAAGATGAGTCATGGGAAATGCAGGTACTCAATGTGTTCATCGTGTGGTTCAATCCTAACTTCATGACGAGTTTTACGACCGTCATTGGCAATACGATTTATTTTCCTACCCAGAGTTACATCGCCCACAACCCTCAGTCTGCGATGCGTACCTTGGCGCATGAGACCGTGCATTTATTAGATGCAGAGGAGCATGGATATGTACGTTTTAGTTTGAGTTATCTCTTTCCTCAGATCTTAGCTTCGGGTGTACTTTTGTTTCCTTTTATTGGACTCTATTCTCTACTTTTCCTACTTTTTCTTCTACCCATTCCTGCTCCCTTACGTGCAAAGTACGAAGCGAGAGCTTATGCCATTGATGTGTTGACTAGTCTGCCTAGCCAGCGCTCAGACGCCATCGAGCGTATCGTGGATCTATTTGAAGGCTGGGACTATTATCGCATGTTTCCATTTAGAGAGCAGACAGAAGAACAACTTATGCATTGGGTGCAAGAAGCTGAAGCGGGTCGTGATCCCTCTTTGATGCGTGTGCTCCTCGTGTACGAAATGGTGGCAGATCAGTAAACCCCTGTTAAGTAAATAAGCCCCTGTTAAGTAAAATTGCATCTGCTAAAATTCTGCAATTCTAGCAGGTTTTTTAGCCTTTATTTGAAACGTCAAACACGGTATTACCCTTGCTTTCCTTTTTCATTTGAGCATTTGTTATGTATCTTTTCTGTTGAAAAGCGGGAATCGATTTTCCTGTTATTCTCCATTTACATCACAAATATCCATGAAAAAGCTTCTTTACCTCTGTGTACTCCTGGCTTTTTGTTCGTGTGAACGCACCAGAATCAATCAGGCAAATCGTCAAGCCTGTAGATCTCCTTACCTTCTCGCAGAAATCGGGGACAATCTTTTCGTCAAAGCTCCCAATATTTTCACACCCAACGGAGACAATGTCAATGATGCACTTACGATCACGTTTCCCGTATTACTCTCTGAAATCACAGACTTCGAGCTAGAAATTCTAGATGGAACAAATGTGCTTTTTACTTCATTTAATCCTGACGAGCCTTGGCTGGGAGATTTCAATGATCGAGCCGTCCCTGTAGGTAATTATGATTTCACCTTACAATTTACCTACGAAGGTCAATCCTTTTCTTTTGAGAGTGAAGTGGCGATCATCAGGCCTCCCTTCCGAGAAGAGTCACGATATATCCTCCAGAACTGTAATACATGTGTATTTCCAGATCAGTTCGACGTAAGGGGAAATGATCTATTCGATACGAGAGAACCCCTGGGTAATATTTGTCCTTGAGTGGAGGAAAATATCCACTTACTGAAAAGCTATCCTCTCTCATGAGAAAAAATATATTCGGCTTTCTCATCCTCATGACTATCCTCACAGGCTGTCAAAAGGAGGCACTCATGGAGGTGTATACCTTCTCTCCTGATTGCCAGACTGACATTGTGTTTCAGCTTAAGCTTACCCCACCACCTGTTCAGTCAGCGACTAAGCGCGTCACGCTTCCCAATCAAGAAAGCTTTGTCATAGGCCTGGATACCGAAATAGAAGTTTCTGCCTTTGAAAAAAACCGCCCTGAGGTTCCTGTCCCATTTTCGACGGATGTCCTCAAGCAATGTGCGCTCTGTGCGCCCTATGTATTGGACAAGTTTCAGGGGCGCTTTGTGTTCAAAGAGGGTGATTATTTCCCAACAGCAGACAAAGCATCAGGAGGAACCTACTTGAGATTTAAGTTTGGAAATAGCGCATGTATTGATCGTGATCGCGTAGTCTCTGTGCTGTCTATTCAAAATCAATGACCCAGCGCAGCCGCACGTCTCAAAGCCTGGGAAGGCATGAATCGCTTGGACCCTGTCTCTTGATAGAGTGCATCCAATACCTCTACGACATGTCCTGTTCCTATTTCTTGACTCCATGCGATTGGCCCCTTGGGGTAGTTGGTCCCCAGTTTCATTGCTGTATCAATCGCATCAGCATCGGCTGTCCCCTCCTGCATCATGATATAGGCTTCATTGATGATGAGAAATAACACCCGACATGTCACCATACCTACTTGGTCAGATACTGTTTGGATCTCTACGCCCAAGGATGCTTCAAGCTTTCGAGCTAGCTCGAGATCCGATTCTTGCAAATAAGAGACTTCCCATACGGGACGATTCAAGAAGGTTGACAGGGCATTGATTCCCAAAAGGGTCGCCTGCTTTTCTCCTTGAAAACGGGCATGCATCTGCAGAAGAGACTGCTTCAGGGCAGCACCCAGCACGACCAGTTGCTCCTGTTGGAGATAAATGGGTAGGCGAGCGGGATGCTCGTCGAGGTTAAGATCGATCAGCAGATCGGCTGCTATCATCTGCTTCTGTGTAGGGACTATATCCCCTTCGTACATGAGGACAAGTTCGGGCAATCGTTCTTTCAACTCTAGACGACGACGCGCTTCTCCTACCAATGCAATTTGCTGAAAAGACATGAAAAATTTCTTTGCGAGTAAGTAACATGCGGAAAGACTGTCGCTCTATTTAGGACTATGTCTTTCTGCCAAAACCTGTGCAACAGCTGAGAGCGAAGTATTTTTGGCTTCTAACAATACCAAGAAATGAAACATGAGGTCTGCACATTCACTCAAAAACTTATCCTCGTCCTCATCTTTCGCTTCAATGATGACCTCGACAGCTTCCTCGCCTACCTTCTGGGCGATTTTGTTGATTCCGCGGTGAAAAAGCTGAGCCGTATAGGACGAATCGGGAGAGGCTTCCTTGCGAGCGTGGATGACCTCCGATAACTGATTGAAGAAAGAGATATCTGCTTGGTTCTCTTCCTTGAAGCAAGTATCTGCTCCTGTATGACAAACTGGTCCTATAGGGTGCGCCAAGACGAGTAGTGTATCTTTGTCACAATCTTCCCGAATCTCTACCAATTGTAGGAAATTACCTGAAGTTTCTCCCTTGGTCCACAGACGATTCTTACTTCGAGAAAAGAAGGTCACTTTGCCTTTTTCTCTGGTAGCGTCTAGGGCCTCCTGGTTCATGTAGCCTAGCATCAGCACCTTTCGGGTAGTCGCATCTTGCACAACGGCAGGAATCAGGCCATTTCCTTTTTCAAAATCCAGCACGATATATGTTTAATTTAGGATTTGTTTATTTTATGAATGCTGCAAATGTACAGTAGATCATCGGTTTTTCATCTACACATTTGATGATGGAGAATGAAAATTTCTTTGAGATTCATTCTCTAGGACCCTGTTTGGAACAATGAAAATCTAGCTAAAAAGCAGAGATTTTAAGTTTCAAACATCCTCTAAATGTCTCTCCGCATTGGAATTCCCGCCTCATGCAAATGATCCTTGAGATCGGGAATCGGAATCTCCCCAAAGTGAAATACACTGGCAGCCAATGCTGCATCAGCTTTCCCTTCCTTGAAGACCTCTTCAAAATGTCCCACCGTACCTGCCCCACCAGAGGCAATCACAGGAATATTGAGTGCTTCAGAAATTCGAGCCGTAATATCCAAAGAAAAACCTGCCTTGGTCCCATCGCTATTCATCGAGGTCAATAAGATCTCCCCTGCACCGAGTGCTTCGCATTGCTGCGCCCACTCAAAAGCCTTCAACTCAGTAGCCGTACGTCCCCCACGAACGTAGACATACCAGTCGTCTTCATGCTGCTTAGTATCGATCGCTACGACCACACACTGACTGCCGAACTCTTGGGCCAGTTCCTGGATCAGCTCTGGTCGTTTGACAGCGGCAGAGTTAATCGAAATTTTGTCGGCACCTGCTTTGAGCAAGCGGGAGACATCCTCCTTGGTGCGAATTCCTCCCCCTACTGTAAAAGGAATATTGATTGCATGAGATACAGCTAGGGCCACTTCTGCCATGGTATCGCGGTGCTCCACAGTTGCAGTAATATCGAGGAAGCATAGCTCGTCAGCCCCTTCAGCTGCATAGCGCGCCGCCAGCTCTACGGGATCTCCCGCATCTCTGAGACCCACAAAATTGACGCCTTTTACTGTGCGTCCATCCTTTATATCTAGGCAGGGAATGATTCTTTTCGTCAACATGATAGTATCCGTAAAACAGCTTTTTTTGATGTTAAATCTTTTTCTTTAGCAGAATTTCAAGTCCGTTCCTTTCTATCCTCGTTACAGAAGACTAAGTCCAAGCATGCAGTTCTTTGAGCGACAACTTCCCTTCGTAAAGGGCCTTACCGATAATGGCTCCATTGACCTGCATCTCTTCAAGCTGGTCTAGGTCTTCGAGCGTCGTAACTCCCCCACTAGCGATAAGCTCAATCTGTGGAAACTCGGATTGAATTTTTCGGTAAATGTCCAAACCAGGCCCCTGCAACATGCCATCCTTGCTGATGTCCGTACAGACCACGTATTTCAAGCCTGCATGGAGATATCGATGGATGAGATCAAAGACAGTAAAATCACTGGTATCCTGCCAGCCATGGATGGCTATCTTTTCTCCCTTCACATCAGCACTCAAAATAATTTTTTCAGGTCCAAAGATTCCTAGCCAGCGGGTCAATGCCGCAGGGTCTTTGACAGCCATACTCCCAATATTTACCTGTATGGCCCCTGACTCAAAAGCAATCTCTACGTCTTTCTCCCGCTTCAATCCCCCACCATAATCTACTTGCAACGACGTATGTGTACATACCTTCTCCAAGATCCGCCAGTTGACAATCTTTCCTTGCTTAGCTCCATCTAGATCGACCATATGAAGATAGGTCAAGCCATTATCTTCCAGCTCCTTGGCCATATCCAAAGGATCTTTGTCATAGGTCTTCTGCTTGTCATAATCGCCTTGTTCCAAGCGTACGCATTTCCCATCAATCAAATCAATGGCAGGTATCAATCGTAATGCTTTCATGCCGCGAGATTAAGGAAATTTTGAAGAATCTGCGCCCCGTGACGCCCACTTTTTTCTGGATGAAATTGCGTCGCGAAGAAATTATCACGCTGCATCACCGAACTAAAACCTAGTCCATACTTCGTTTGACCCACCGTGTGGTCATTCAACTCGGCATAGTAACCATGCACAAAATACATGTGACTGCCATTGGGAATGCCTGCGAGTAAGGGATGCTGCTTTGTTTCGACATTGTTCCAGCCCATGTGCGGTACCTTGCCGACAGACTGAGGAAATAATTTTACGGATGCTGGGAAAATACCTAGGGCCTCTGTATCGTTTTCTTCAGAGTGCTGGCACATCAATTGCAAGCCCAAGCATATGCCTAACACAGGCTGTCTCAGCTCTTTGATGACTTGGTCCAGTCCTTTGTCCTTGAGATATCGCATCGCGCTGGAG
>JBCBFT010000086.1:0-30208 GCA_038527485.1 Bacteroidota bacterium | reverse complement strand
GGACTCGCATCTGGATCTTCCCACCTTGCTACATGATGATGCTCGATTAGACGCAGTTGAATTATACCCCTTTCGAGAGTTGATTCGAGCGGGTCTTCCAGCGGTCATGAGTAGCCATATACATGTACCTGTCTGGGACGATACGCCACATCGTGCAGTGACGCATTCATCAGCGATCATACAAGGCCAGTTGCGCCACAAGTTAGGGTTTGAAGGACTCCTATTTACAGATGCCTTGGATATGCAGGGGGTACGAAAGTATGCTTCAGCAGCAGAGGTCAACCTGCGCGCGCTCCTGTCAGGACATGACGTACTGCTTTTTTGTGTGGATGTGCCAGGGACGATCGCCCTAGTGGAGAAAGTAGTAGAGGAAGGTAGAATCACAGAAGAGGTGATTCGCCAGCATTGCCAGAAAAATCTAGCAGCCAAATATGCGTATATAGAAAGAGAATGGGAATCCCAACCTTTATCATCTAGTCGGGAGTCGCTGTTGGGAGAGGTGGGGAGAAAAGCCTTGTACTGGGTGAAGGGGAATACGCAAGAGTGGCCCTCAAAAAAAGAAACGGCATGGGTATTTTTAGATATTTCTCAGAAAAATGAAAATGAACTGAAGCACCATCAGCTGACAGGTACGGGAGTAGAAAATCAATCAGATGTCTTGGTGCAATACATTCAAGCCAATATTCCTGCTTATCGGCTTTCTGCAAACGCAGATGAAGAAGAGTGGAAGGCAAAACGGGCGCAATGTACCCAGCATAAACACCTTATTATTTGGCTAGAAGGTATAGGGCTAAAAGCCAAGGGGCAGTTTGGAATTACAGAGCAGGTAAGGGAGCGCTTAACTAAGTGGAGCCAATCGCAGGCCCTTCATTTTGTTGTCCCTGCCAGTCCCTACGCCATTCCACATTTGGGGATAGCGCCACACGCGAAAAGCATCTTGCTGACTTATCAGGATCATCCAGCCATCAGAGAAGCAATAGCATGGAAAATACAGCAAGCCTATGCCGCAACGTAGGGCCATCGCCATGGCATGGTCCTCTCTAAAATCCCCCCAGCCTGCGCCAACATCTCATGGGAGCTACTGCCTACATCCTAGCCTCCAATCAGTATTTTATTCAATAGCTTGAATAAAATATTTTTTGAAAATCTTACATTCTTTATAAATAATAAATTAGTATAAATTAATGTTTCTTCATGTTGATGGATATTGCCTATATGTGAAAATTGGCTTTTATATTGATTTTAGGCGGGTTCAGATGCTTCTATTAGTAAAAATACTTGCTTACCCCGTAAAATTACCTATTTTGATTTTATGTGATTTTTGCGCTGTCTATTCGGGGCATTTTCCCTCAAATTGGCATAGTATTATTTGACCCCCTACAACTCGCCAAAATTCTCCCCATGGAATTCTTTCCCAATTCTTCCCCCAACCATCCCACATATTTCCCTTTTGAGATTCTATTTCTTTATAAACGCGTACCTCCTTGTCCGAAGGAGCTACATGACCAATAATCATTTTCCATAACCAATTTTCTCTCACTATGAAAAAGCTTACGCTATTTTTGGGGCTGCTGCTGTCCTTAACTTTGCTACAGGCGCAAGCCCCGCAAGGCATCAACTATCAAGCAGTGCTACGCGACGGAAACGCGATCCTCGCCAATACACAAGTCAATATCCTGCTTGGGATCTTGGATGAAAATAATAACATCGTGTATGAAGAGTCCCAAGGCAATATCACAACAGATGCTTTTGGACTGATTAGCTATACGATTGGAGAAGGAACCCCTGTCATTGGACAGTTTGATCAGATCGACTGGACAGATGGACCCTATAAGTTCCTTTCGGAGGCTACCGTCAACGGGGTTATTTATTCTCTTGGAGAAATTGAACTCGTCAGTGTTCCTTATTCTCTCTTTTCGGATGAGGCCGCAACAGCTATCACGGCTGATTCTGCCCTCTTTGCTGTAAGAACAGATTCGGCCAATTATGCAGATGAGGCAGGTTCTGCCCTATTTGCTGAAACAGCAGGTACCGCTGACTCCGCCAATCAAGCGGGAACCGCTATCTTCTCGCTTGTCGCTACCGACATGGAGTTCAATGATCTGACAGATGGCAACGCCAACCCTACTGCTGTAGGGCAGATCCTGCGTTGGGACGGAACAGAGTGGGTGGCTAGCACGGACGTCATCGTAGGAGACACGATCGTGACTGCTCAGCGCTTTGACGGAAGCTCCTTTATCCTAGCCAACGATCCTGCGGGTGCCTTCTTCCAGGGCGACGGCCCTAATGGCTCTGCCAACTATCGTGCCTTCGCTACAGGAGCAGATGTGAACCAAGGTTTCTTTGGAGTAGGAGATGATGCGGGGAACTTCAGAGCACAGCTCGCCTCTCTTGGTGGAGAAGGATTTCTTTCGCTCAGTGCGCCAAATGGGAGTGTAAATGTGGTAGCGAATACCTTTACAGATCCAGACTTCGGTGCGGTCCTCGTCACAGATGACAACAGCTTCGGACAAGGGATCATGGACGTAACAACGGACGGAGAAGGACGCTTTATCACTTTCGGTACCAATGGCTTCTTGAACTATATCCAGGGAGGTGTAGGGACAGATCCTGACTTGGGTGCAATGACTGTATTTGATGAAACAGGAACAGGACGTGCCATCGTAGGCGCAGGTATCCCAGGTCAAACAAGCCAAGGTTTCATCGAATTATATGGCAACAACGGCAATGTGAATCTTACTACTGATGGTGGTTCAGTTGATTTTGGCTACCTGGCACTA
This sequence comes from Bacteroidota bacterium, assembly GCA_038527485.1. Taxonomy (GTDB): domain Bacteria; phylum Bacteroidota; class Bacteroidia; order J057; family J057; genus JALEFZ01. The sequence goes on along the minus strand of JBCBFT010000086.1, from coordinate 27,428 downwards.
GGTGATACATCTGGTGATGCCCGTGTAGCGTCTCGTGTCAAAACTTCTGGCGAAGGAGAGATCGTTACCTTTGGTGCTACAGGAACGCAGAATGTAGAGATTGGCTCTTTTGGTGGTGATCCTAACTCTGGCTTCGTCATCGCATTTGACTCTGCAGCTGGCTTTACTTCTTCTGCAGGTCTTTTTGGTGACTTGGGTGGAAAAGGACAGGTGCAGACGACAGGACCTAATGGCTTTGCCAACTTCAGTGCAGGTGCAGCTTTCGGTAATGACAATCAAGGCTCGGCGCTTGTGTGGGATTCTACAGGATCTTTCCAGGCAGGTATCTACGTCGATGCAGCAGGCGATGGTATCGTATTTGGTGACATCAAAAACTTCCGCACGACACACCCTACGCAGCCTGGAAAAGAGATCTGGTATGCGAGTATGGAAGGACCAGAAGCAGGTGCTTATGTCCGTGGAACCGCTACTTTGGTGAATGGTGAGGTTGAAGTTATCTTCCCCGATCACTTCCAAGCGATTGCCAACCCTCAGACGATGACAGTATCCTTGACGCCACTTTCGGCTGAATCTGAAGGTCTTGCTGTAATTGAAAAGACAGCTACTGGATTCAAGGTAAAGGAGCTACGTCAAGGTGCAGGAAACTACAGCGTAGACTGGGAAGTAAAGGCTGTCCGTAAAGGATACGAAAACTACCAGCCTGTACGCGATGCGTTGACTCCCGATCTTTCGGGACAGGAGATCCGCCAGATCATGAACGCCAATGCTGGAAAAGTAGCACCTGAAGCACCCAAGCGTCAACTATTGCCTAAGAAGCAGCCCAAGCGCGCACAAATGACCACTGCCTTAGACGATGACAAGTAATTTTTCTCCATGACTTAACCTTAAGTGATTCATTATGAAAAAAATCATATGGTTTGTCGCGATGCTTTTGCTGGCTGTGAGTACACAGGCACAGGTGGCCGCGCTGCGACAAGTATTCAGTAGTGGAGGATCGGTTGCGTCGAGTGCCACGATAAATGCCAGCCAGACCCTAGGGGAGGCCATCATTGGTACTTCTTCTACGAGTGCCTCTGTGATTGCTACGCAGGGTTTTGAGCAACCCGACAACTTCACGACGAGTATCGAGACGCCCGAAGGGTATGTGCTAGATGTATCTGTCTACCCTAATCCTGTAGGTGATCTGATGAATATCAAACTCGAAGGGACGATCACTTCGCCCATTCAAATCGAGTTGTATGATGCCAGTGGGCGCTTAATTCCTGACTGGACTAGGGAAGTGCGTCAGACAGGGATCATCGAGCAGCCTGCAGCCCAGCTTGCAAGCGGAGCTTACTTCCTGCGTGTGAGCCAGACCAATGGCATGCCATTGCGTACGCTCCCTATCGTCAAGCGATAGCTTAGACCATGTTTGAAACCTCAAATCTGCGGAAAGTTTGCGCTTTCAGAACCTGAGATTCATCTATTTTGATCGATTTAGTCCCACTAAGTCTTACCAAATAGCTTTCGCCAGAACCTAAAATCGCTGCTTTTTCGCTAGATTTTCATTGTCCCAAACATAGTCTTATTCTTTTGCTCATTAGATGTAATGTTCTTTATAATGCCCTGCAAGTGGATAACATTTGCAGGGATATTTTTGCTACATCCTATCCTGTATCCGCTGTCCATCTACCACCTCCATCAGAATATCTGAAAATTGATGCGCGCGATGTGTCCATGCATTTTGTTCCGCAAATTGGATACCTCTCTGGACCAGTGGCTCTGGGATACCTTGTTGGAGCATGAAGGCCGTTTGGATAAACGGCTCGGCTTCTTCATGAAGATAAATAATCTCATAGAAGTCTGACATATCCCCAAATTGTGTACTGATGACTGCAAGACCAGCCGCGAGGTATTCGTTGACTTTCATCGGATAAATATTGGCTGTGAAGCGGTTAGATACAAAAGGAATCAACCCCACATCCATTTGTGCCAATAATGCAGGAAGTTCATGGGGGGATTTGGGCCCTGTCAAAATAACATTGGGATAGGCCTGAAGTCGGCGAATATCTGCTTCTGCCTTTTCGGGACCGACGAGAAGCAACTGTGTATGAGGGAGTGTCTTGGCTAGAGACGCGAGTAAATGATAATCTATCCGATCGTCTATCGCTCCTACATAGCCAAAGGTGAAGGGACGTGCTGTATTCCCCCTTTTCTTCATCTCTATCGCTTGATTAAAATGCTCAAAATCTACTCCATTTTTTACGGTATATGCATGGGATTGAAGACGAGATTTTTCCCGACGCAAAGGGACAGAACTCGTGATCAAGGCATCAACTCGCGGTAAATAGAGATCTTCCAGCCGACCCCCATGTTTGCCAGCCCATTTGGTTGCTTTGATCTCATCGTAGCAATAGTAGATTCTCTTTTGTTCTCCTAGTTGGTCTATGAGATTGATCCCCAAGGTAGGATTGAAGGCATTGACGACGAGGGGAGCCTGTATGTCGAGTTGCTGCATCGCGCTGCGTATGACGGGGAGTGCCCTTCGGCTATTCATATAGTTGATCCGATCATAGCGCTGAGGTTTTTGTATCCAAGTGACGGGCACAAAGGGAGGAAGGGTGAGTACATGAATAGATTGTCCGTGCGCCATCTCCTCTCTTCGCAATCGAGATTGGAAACCCAAAATATCTCCCACTGGCTTACTGCCAGGCTTACGGATTCCCTGCCATACATCCTTCCACGTGAAAGGATAGTCTACGTACAATACTTTATGCCACTTTGCTAACTCCGACATGAGCTTGACAGTCGACTTGACATAGTTGCCTGTCGACCATGCGGGCTGGGCAATACAGACTATAGGGGGGCGCTGAAAAGCTTCATTTTTCATGTTCCTTGTTCATTTCTCCCAGATCATACCCAGGATTTCCTCTATCATGCGAGTGGATCAAATTTTGGATCTCGACTTAAATCCGAGGAAGACAAATCGCTTCAATATGCGACGAACCCTGCTTCGCTTTTTGGGGATATCGCCTATCATTCCTTCTAAAAGGTCTTCCTGTACCCCATTGATGATGAGATAAGGCTTCTTGATCAAGGGTTCACTGATCTTTTCTAGCAACGTCTTATCCGCAGCACTCCAGGTACGATTGGCACGACCTACCATGAAAGTATAATCGCCTCGGGTCAGCATGGCCATGGGATAAGGATTGTCCAGGAGTGCAGGAAGTTCTACGATGACAAATTCGTATGTGGATAGATCGATTTCCTGATCTGGAAAAAGATCCTTTACCTCTTGCTTATGGAAAAAATCAGGAGGGACTACATACTCGTGTACATAGGATCGATCCATGAGCGTTTCAGGCTCGATTTCTTCATCCGCTTGAGGCTCAGGCGTCAAGAGGACGGTATTGATCTTGAAGGATCGGAGCTTCTCTGCCAAGATCTGTCCCACAAAGGTTTTACCTTCTTTGTCTCTATTACTCGTAAGGAAAATGGTGATCTGCTTATACTCCAATCCTCTGATGTTCATGTCGGATTTGATAGATTGGAGCATCCAGCGCGTCACTTTTTCTTTGAGCTTGTCATACTGAATTTTGCTCCGCTTTTTCCAAAACATCCACCACTTTTTCTCGACAGGTGGAGGAAATTTAGGGAAAGCGCCGATCACTTCCATTCCTGTCATTTTAGCAGAAGTAGTCGGTGATTTGAGGGTAGAGTCAAAATATTCCATCCCAATCACCACTGCTAGCGTCAATACAAAACCTGCAAGGAAACCGACAATCACCAAAATGATGGTCTGAGTAGGGTCTGCCTTGGGAGGATAGAAAGGATCATCTACAACCGTCAGATCGGTAGACATCATCAGACTTCGCTGGTGGAGAATGGCCATATTGAGGCTGTGCAAATTTTGCAAGTAGTCCTCCTCTCGAATACCAATCTCTCGCTCAAGCTGCTTGATCCGTGATCCCATTGGGGCGAAGGAAGCATAGACTTCATCGAAGGATTTCTTGCGCTCGCGTATGATCTTCATTTTGGCCCTACTTTCCTCAATGGAAAGGACATTGAGCAACCACTTTTCCAAGAGCTTCTCCGCCTCAGCTCCTTTGGGGGTTACTTGGATTTCGTAGGCGCGTCGACCATCTTCTTTGATGCTGTTGCGCAAGCGTCCGTAAGCTCTCTCCAATCCGCTGACCTGCCCGCGGTACATGCCCGAATCCTGCAAAAGCTGTATCTCCATCAAGCGAGCCGAAAGATCTGCAAGTGAATCCCGTGTTTGGAGGATATTTTGATTGACATTGGCGAGGTCTACCTTGGCTTGCATCTGCTGTTCGAGATTGCGCAAGACAGAGTCGGCAGCCGCAATCTTCATCCGCTCATCGTCAAACTGCTGGTTCACATCTTCCCGCTTCTCTGCGATGAAACGCGTCTGTTCGTAGTAGTTGATGACGTTGTTGCTCTCCATGTAGTTTTTAAGGGAACCCTCTGCTCCGTTGAGCCTGGTAAAAGACTGATCGGTAGCTTGGCGAAAGTAATCGACTACATTCGAGGACTGCCCGAACTTATTCTCCTTATGTCTCCGCTTGATGATGTCAATGGTGATCTCTAAAGTTCGCTGGCAGATCCCTGCATCAGAGGCAGAGTATTTAAGCAGGAGGATATCACTTCGACCTTCTTGTGTAATCTTGATCGTTTTGAGTTGTCCTAGGCTGACGAGGTCATTTTTGGAGTGGATCAACTCATAGAGGGGATTGGCATCGCCCCGGTCGCGCATGGCTTGGACATTGGCGAGGGTCTGCTCAAACGACGCTGTATCACGAAGTGAATCAGCCAGTTCAGGCGTGAGGTCCGTGATGAATTCATCGTATCCTCGTGGAGCGATCAGTTTGCTGGGCTGTCCTTCCATGATGATCTCCGCAATGAGCCTGGCGGATAACTCATCATACGTTTCATTGGACTCAGCCATGGTCAGGAGGTTGCCCATTTCTGCGCGCACACGGACAAGGTCTGTGTTTCCGCTTCCCTGACTTTCAGGATTATAGCCTGCAATGATGTGTGTATTGACACGTCCCTCAGTAGAGTAAGAAGGTTTGGTATCTTTGGTACTATTGTATATCAAGAATGCCATCATAAGCCCGACCCCCATCGTGAGGCGGATATGATGCACAAATAATTTGATAAACTGTACAGCATTCATAATATCAGTCTACCTTACCTCCTGTGATTTCTTTGAGCAATAGATAACTAAGTTGTAAGGCGATCTTGGCCTTTTCGAAGGCAGCTTCTGCACCCACGCGGGCGGTCAAGGCTCCGTTGTATTCGGTCACAGTGATTGTCCCGTTGCTGAAGTAGTTTTTGGCTGTTTCGAATGAGACCAAACTGGCTTCTAGTGCATCTGCATTGAGCCTGAGTAAGGCCAGATTCTCTCGATAAGTTTGATACCTGGCGATGACTTCTTCTCGGATGTTACTTTCTAGTGCATATTGATCATTCGCTGCAACCGCAGACTGTGACTGAAGGAGTTGAATTTCTTTTCTTCGGGTGGCCCAGTAGTAGGGATCGAATTTGATAGAAATCCCTGCATTGTAGAGGAGACTTACGTTGTTGGTGAGCTGGTTGGTCACGACTGTGCCATCGTCTGTAGCAGAGAGCGCCGAACCTGTCCCGTAGGAGGAGACACCCTGTATAGCGACCGCTTTTAACCATTTTCGCTTTTCAAGACTGATTTTTAGGTCTTGCTGCTGCCGGGCGATATCGGCATTGCGAAACTCGGGATTCACAGACAGGGCACGCTCTATCAAGGTATCAAGTGGGGCAATAGGCGTAAGATAATCAGGATAAGCCGAGGGCAGACCGTCCTGTAGATCCGTGATCAGGGGTACTGCTGCCTGTGTCTGTTGAATACGTGGAGGGTACGGAGCCTCTAGCCCTGTACCCTCTGTATTCTGTGCCATGAGGTCGGATCCCATGATAAGGACATAAACCAAGCACAAAAACCACGCAATTTGCTTCATATCTTCCTTTACCTATACCCAAAGCAGGAAGGTTTATCCTTCACTTTGCTGAGCATTGGCAGGGAGCTTCGAAGAGGGACTCGCTTTTTGTGTGAGCCACGTCCGTAGATGCTGAGGCCATTTGGGATCCATGCAAGGTTTTTCCAAAGCGAGGAATCCTATAACCGAAGCGGGAAGTATCACTGCCAATGCAATACTCAATTGAATGAAAAAGTTCGAGTAGAAATTATTAAATACTATGAACTTTTCAGTAAATGTAAATTGTAGCTCAAGTATTGGCAAGTGAATTAGATAGATAGTATAACACATCCCTCCGATGGCGGTAATCCAAGGATTGGTGATCATACGGTTGAGCAAAGGGCCAAGGAAGACAGACGCCATCAGAAGTCCCAAACAGCAGGTAAAAATCACATTGCTCCCTGTCTCAGAGTAGGTGGCAAACATAGCTCCGAAGGCTACAATCCCTATCAAATCCCATATTCGGTGCATTTTTCTTTCTCCCTGCCAGTCGGATAAGTATACATCGGTCAGCAAAAAACCCAGCAGGAAATAATGTAGGTGGCCAATGATAAATAGACGGTAGGGATAGTGGAGCCAGCCTGCATATTGTTGGAGAGTCATCATCGCTATCCAGCTCAAAATGAGGAATGTACGGCGGCGGATGACATTTTTCTCCCTAAAAAATATCCAAGTCAACAGGGGGGCTAGTAGGTAAAACTGAATCTCCACTTCCAAAGACCATGCTACAGGGTTAATGAAGGAATATTTGAGAAAGACTGCATTGTGTAAATAGGCAAGACTCAGGAAATAATGGGGCAAAATATCGGAAAATGTATACATCCCCTTGATCAATACCACCAATAAAAATACGGTCATCCAAATGATATATGGCGGCTCCAAACGTGTAATGCGTCGCCCGAAGTATTTTTTCAATTTTACTTTTGACCCTCCATAGAGATGCATCTTGGCAAAGGGGAGGGAAAGAATGAAGCCGCTGATGACGAAAAATAAGAAAACACCTGCCCCTCCATTTTGGGTAAGAAAAGCGCCCATTGTATCTCCTTGACTGGCAAGTTCTTCGGGAAGCTTTCGCACGGTGCGTTCGCTGGTATGCTGGATGACTACTGGCAGGATAGCCAAAAAGCGCAAGCCGTCGATCTCTCGGATAAATTTACCACCACTGGTCACACGGCTCAACCCACTGGGAAGGGACCGAAAAAAGGCTTTCAAGTTCATGATAATGGTTTGATAATTATCTGGAGCAGGACGGAAACTGGAATTACAAGAGTGGCGACAAGTACGTGAGGAAACGTGGGATATGGCCCCATCTATCTACACATCGTCTTGTTGGAGCAGGGCTGGGAGCGTCATAAGTAGGATCTTAAGGTCCATCCACATGGAATAATGGCGTGCATATTCTATATCGAGCATCTTACGACTATCCTCCTCGGCATCCGCTTTGCCTCGGTCTGTCACTTGCCATAGTCCAGTGATCCCCGCAGGGGCCATGAAGCGCTCGATGTAATCGTCTGTGGTCAGTTGCTCCGCCTCATATAAGGGGAGCGGTCGGTTGCCGACGATGGACATATCGCCCTTGAGGACATTGAGTAGCTGTGGTAACTCATCAATACTGGTGTTTCGAATGAATTTTCCTATCCGTGTGATGCGTGGATCATTCTTTATCTTCAGAAAGGTGGACCCGTCCTGTTCTTCATTCCAAGCATGAATTTCCTCTGTCAGTATAGTATCATCCCCAATGAGTACAGGGCTGCTGAGGTTGCGTTTGGGCTTCTTCTTATGTTCTTGATGCGCTTCTTGATAGTTGTTGAGGTGCTTGACCTTGTCCAACATTTTATCTGCATTCACCCGCATAGACCTGAACTTGTAAAAGTTGAATACTTTGTACCCCGTACCGACGCGTTGAGAGATATAGAAAATAGGCCCTTTCGATTCGAGCTTGATGGCCAAAATCACCAAGAGTAGAAAGGGAGAAAGTGCAAGCAGGATACTCCCCGCGACAGCGATATCAAATAGACGCTTGCCCAGAGGAATTTTTCCCTTTAGAGGAGCAGTCGTACGATTCATCTCTCTTTTTGGTTCTTTTACTTCCAGCCAGCGCTGAATTTTGGTGCCTATCTTTTGGCCCGAGAAGGGCTGCTCGATGACTTCTATGGGTTGGGGGCTATTCAAGAAACTTTTCACACGCTGACTATTTATGTTGTGGGCAAGTAAAAACAAGGGCTTACCTTCAGTAGATTGCTGCTCCACATGCTGTACAAGTTCCTGCCATTTCCCTTTGGATAGGTTCTCAGGCTCAAAGAGGATGGGCTTGACGGGTTGAGAAGGTTCAGGATCTGTATCTTCCTGCAGGATTTTGTTGATCTCTGCTGACTCTTTAACCCAGTTACAGGCAAATCCCATGTTGATCAGCTCCGGCAAGAAGGAGGCATAAGATTCACCATAGTAAAGCAATTCGATAGAAGGACGGGTCGAAAGGTTCGCGGAAGTGTTCACGATGCTTTGATTTAATGTAGTTTTTTCGCAGATCAGTCTGTCATATAGGTGCAGAGAAAAAACAGAAATTGCAGGGTAGTCAGTAGCGCAAGCGCATCACAAAATTTCTACCCCTAGTTGAAAGAGACAAATTCTGTCGAGCGGCGATATGTACTGATGGCATTTTGGATGCGCAGCATGAGTTCCTCAGGATTGAAGGGCTTTGTCAAATAATCACTCGCGCCCTTCTGGAGAGAAATGATACGGTCTGAGCTCTTCTTTCTTCCAGAGAGGACAATCGTGGGTATCTGCTTGAGATGTGAATCCTTCTGCATATAATCTAAGAATTCCCAACCGTGCATCACGGGGAGATCAAGATCTAGGAGGATCAGATCTGGCCATTCGCCTGTCTGGAGTGCCTTGATGGCCTTTTTAGGATTGTCGAGTACAGTCACCTGAAAACGCTGGTTGAGGTAGGTTTTCAGGAAACTTTGCATCATCTTGTTGTCTTCGAGGACGAGTATTTTTGGAGCCATTTCCCTTTTGGTTTTTTTCTGAATGTTCTTGTATCAATATCAAGCCTCAGCTTCATATATACCAAAAGTAGGGAAATGCCAAAACATAAAAAATACGAATAATGGAATGATTAAACGTGTTTGTTTCAATCTCAAGCTCTTCTCTTTCACCTGTAATCAAGAATAGGTTTTTCGCTTAGCACGCTCCCACAAAACTGTCTGTGTGCCTTTTAGCAGGCGATTGAGACCCATAAATACGGCATAATTCATCATCAAAAAGTAATAAGGGACGAACAAAGCTTTCATCCTTACATTCTGTCTCGCCATTAGCCAGCCGATCAAACCCATGCCATAGAAGGTAAGATGTGCTCCCCAGAGAACCAGCATAAAGCCTCCTTGCTGGCTAGCGAGGATTGGATGTAAGATGAATAGAAGTAGTAGAGATAGAGGAGCCAGGGTCCATCTAATGGCTCTATGCCCCATAAATTGAAAGGCGACACGTGGATATTTAAGAGGGTTGAAAAGTCTTCGCAATCGCCAAATGGCCTGTAGGCCGCCTGCACTGATGCGGATCTTGCGTTTGAGCTCCTCTTGCACATCAGAACTGGCATTCTCCATGGCATAAGCTTCAGGTTCATAAGCGATTTTGTAGCCTTTCGCTACCATGCGCATAGTCAGGAAGAAATCCTCAATCAGGGTATCTGTGGGAATCGCCTCAAATTGTGCTGTGCGAATGGAAAATAGCTCTCCTGCAGCACCCATTACTGAAAACCACTCGGCATCCCATTTGCGAAGAGTAGACTCGTATCGCCAATACAAGCTTTCTCCAGCCGCGCTGGCAGCATCTTTTTCCTTCACCCATACGCGTTTCTCTCCTGCTACGGCGGCTACTTGTGAATCCTGATAGTGTCTGACGATCCGCTTGGCCACCTCGCGATTGAGCATGGCATTGGCATCGGAGTAGATAGTGATTTCCTGTGTGACATGATGCATCACACGATTCACAGCTGCAATTTTCCCTTGGCGCTCAGGCTGGTGATAAAGCTGAATCTCTGGAAACTGAGCAACCAATTCAGGTGTTTGGTCGCTAGAACCATCTGTCACAAAGATGATCTGTACCTTTTCTTTAGGATAATCAATGTCCAGGGTGTTCTGAACTTTTTCTACAATAAAGTCCTCCTCATTATAAGCTGCCACCAAAAATGTCACGGTCGGCCATTCCACTGGCTCCATCACTCTTGGCTTTCCTTTCGTCATTCGCTGCAATTGAATCAGTCCGCGCATGACCAAACCATAACCGAGATAGGTAAAAACAACCAAGCTAAGGGAAAGCCAAAACACAATTTCAATCACTGACATAAAAGGGAAGATTTAATAGAAATATTATGGGTGAAGACGTGTATGCTTCTACTTTTTATAAAAACAACTTGCGTGCGGTAATCTTCTGACTACAAACACCTTCATTCTGAAAAATGAAAAATGAAAAATGAAAAACGATCAAGCAGTCTTGGGAATCAATTTCGTGCTGAGTTTGCGGTAGAAAATCCAAATCTGAGCCAGTGAACGCCAAGGACTGATGGGTACATAGCGTCTCAAGATAAGCAGGCTCACCAAAGTCGATAAGCATAGCGTACAGGTCGTGGCTAGGGCTGCCCCCAATACCCCCCAAGTTGGGATCATCAGATAGTTCAATAGGGCGTTGGCAAATAGACTGAAGAACACCATACGAAAGTTGACCTTGGGATGGCCGATGGCATCCATGGTGGTGCCAAACATGCGGCCCCAGGGCTTGATTAGGGTATTGAAGAGGAGAATTTGCAGAATGAAATATCCCTCTACATATTCCTGCCCTCCCATAAACAGCATGATATATTTGGCGAATACAAAGGCTCCCAAGAACAACGGAATATTGATTGCCAGGAGCATACCCATAGCTTCTTCAAACAATTTGGCTACGAACTTGGGTGGTTGATGAGCTGCAGCTTCGGCGATTCTTGGAAAATAATATTGAGCGCCACCCTTAAGTGGAACCTCCATGTAGTTGGGTGCTTTGGAGGAAATATTATATAGTGCGACTGCGGCTGGGTTGATGAAATAGGCCAGCATAGCGATGTCCACCTTTTGCAGAATCATGGAGCTGATATTGGTTCCCAGCACATATTTCCCATAGTGAAAGAGCTTCAGTAGCCATTGTCTGTTGAATTTTCCAAATCGGAAAAAAGATCTACGATAAAACCATACGAAGCCGACACCTACGAGCGCGCCTATCCCTTGACCATAAATCGCATGAATCGGGCGTAACTCGAACCCACGTCCAAAAGCCAAACCTATGAGAAGCGCGTAGCTTAGGCCAGCCATGAGGTTTCCCCAAAATACCCCGCGAAAGTCTTTATTGGCCATTTGGATGTACTCCATGAAGCGAAGACTGCCCAGCGTACATACCGTAAATCCATAGTGCCAAACCAGTTTTGTCAGTTCTGGTGTATTCCAAAGACTTGCCAGGAGAGGGGTGAGCAAGATCAGCAACCCCCATAACCCTAGCCCCAGTGCGATGTTGAGGACAAAGGCAGAAGTCAATATCTCTTTGTATTCGTCTGGATGTGCGGTGGCAAATTTGACCAGCCCATTTTGTACAAAGCCCATGCGTGCCATCTCCGCAAAGGTGAAGAGTGCTTGGTAGAGCACCCAAATGCCAAATAAAGCAGCATCGAACGCACGCACCAGCATCAGCATCACGAGCAAAGCACCGAGCATGTTGGCACCTTGGCCCATCATCGCATAGGCACTGTCGGGTATTTTTTGAAAAAATCTTTTCATCGGTCTGCTTCCTGGTAAATATCAATGGTTTGACGGGCTACGATGTCCCACGTAAGGTGATGACGGACATATTGTTGTCCGTTTTGCGCCAGTTTTTCATTCAATTCCTTATGCTGGATCAACTCTAGGATGGCTGCTGCCGCTGCACGCGGGTTTCCTTTTGGAAAAAGCATTCCTGTCTCTCGGTGCGTGACATAATCATTGATGCCAGATATGTCGCTCGCTACGACAGGTGTTCCTGCGCTCATTGCCTCTAGCAATACGCGGCCTTGTGGCTCCAGATAAGAGGGTACGATCAAGGCACGCATGCGCTGAAGCCTTACCATGACTTGCCTTTGGGGGACATTGCCGTACCACTTGACGCGATCTTGCAGGCCCTCAGCCTCAAATAAAGCCTTGAGTTTCTTCTCGGCGGAGCCAGAACCGAGTATGTGTAATTGAACGTGTGGAGGAAGATGTTTGAGAATGTCAGGTAGGATAAAAATTCCTTTGATCGGTTCTATTCTCCCGACGAAAATAATGTCATCCGTTTTGTGAGTACGATCGGCACGGGGCAAGCGAAATACCCCATTAGATACAACATGGGTGATCGCTTGGCGTGTTCCGTAGCTTTTACGGAGGGCTTTTTTCATACCTGGACTTACGGTGATGACCTGCTGTGCATGTTGATACATCGTCTTTTCAAAGAAGAATGCACAAAATTGATGCGCCCAGGCATCTAGCCTCTGGCGAAGGGGCTTGAACCCAAAGTTTTGTTTGTATTCCTCCCGTGTGATACCGTGGTAGGTGACCACTATGGGTCGCTTCAGCCACTTGGCCAATGCCCCGAAGATCATCCCACTTCGGCTATGGATATGGATCACATCAAACTCTTTGTAATGTCGAATGAGCCAGCAAAATGCGCGGATATTGAAACTGAAATCTTCCAGTAAGAGGGGAAGCACAGGAGACAATCTCCCAGGAAGAAAGCGTAGGCGAATGATTTTGAGGCTGCCGATTGCGTGGGTATCCCGTTTTTTACTGAAGGAGCCTCCTACCAGAAGAGATACTTTGTGGTTGGCGCGAATCACCGACTGCGCCAGTTGCCATACATGCACCTGAATCCCTGCCCGATAGGTATTGGGCAAGGATTTTGTGATCATCAGGATATGAAGTTTTTTATTCTGCAATTCCTTCCTTCGTCGCGGCATATGCTTCCCGCAGCTCTATGGCTTTGTTTTTTCCGTTGACAATCCCCCATGTCAGGGCAATGAAAAATAGGTCCCATGGAAATCCATCTCCTAGCATCGTATTAGGCTGTTATAGATTCTACTTGAGGTTTCGTTTCTTCTTTGGGTTGGAGTCGTTTGATCACCTTGGCGGGAATCCCCGCAGCTACACAATAGTCGGGTACATCCTTGGTCACGACAGCCCCCGCAGCGACGACAGCCCCTTTGCCGATGGTGACACCCTTGAGGACCATCGCTCTTGTAGCTACCCATGCATCGTCTTTGATGATGATTTCTCCTCCTTTGCCCATAGCCAATCGATTCGTCACATCGTGAAAGTCGCTGTCCATGATGATGACATGGGGCGCGATACGACAATTTTTACCAATGAGAACTTTATTACTTACAGAAATTGTAGGCCCATTGAGGCGTGTATTCTCTCCTACATGCAAGACAGCCCCTTTGCCTACGGCCAAGCGAACACGGTTGACATTGGACCAGATGCGGACCACTGATCCGATGCGGAGCTCCCCCTGATTGAGGATGGTGGGCTTTTTTCGGGTAAAAACAATCTTACCGAGGCTCGTGCATTTACGTAGTCTCCATCTTGAGATAGCGAAATTGAATCCCAGACTGATGAGGCGCAGGAGCAGGGCCAAGCGAACAGCAGGATGGTTGCCAGGGAGGTTTTTCTCTGTAGCTAATTTGAGAATTTCTCTTTGGATCAATTCTTTCATGATTCTTTGGCTTTAGGTGTCGTACCGTGAGGTGTATGGATAAATCGTTTGTTAGCAGAGCCCAGAAATCGTAGTTCCCAGAGCATCATGAAGAGGGCTTTGGGCAAAAGGAACATTGCTTTTAAGTAGGACCAACTGTAGAATGTCTTAGGAATAGAAAAGGCGTAGGCAAAAGCAATGGCTAGAAATGTTCCCAGCCAAGTCCATGTATGCGGTCCAAAAGGAAGGAGCAAAGACGCCAAAAGTCCCAAGCCTGCCATGCCAATGAGGATCATACGTGGGAGGATGAGCATCTGGAAAGCTTTATCAAAAAAACTGGCATTTCCCTTTGTGATCAGTGCCCATAAGGCAGGCATAAAATAGCGTTGGAGATAATGATATTGAGCCGCTATCCAGCGCAAACGTTGGTTTTTGAATGTCTGAGGCTGACTGACCTTCTCGTCAAATACACGTGTCTCTGGCAAGTATTCAATCTGATGCCCACGCTTCATAATCTCCAGCTCCAACTCCTTGTCAAAGCCTCCGATGGCTTGATTGGCGAGCATCAACTCACGAAATAAGTCATATTGGAAGGCCATCCCCGAACCAATCAGACGAGAAGAAAGTCTCAACCTTCTGTGTGCCTTACAAAAGAGATGATTGTTGGCCTCCTCACTCATCGCATCTAGGATGGCCATCGGCGTATCCATATTTTTGGCGACGCGTCGAGCTTGGACAGCGATTGCTCCTTGTGCAAAGGCAGTTGCGACATCTTGTAAGAAAGATGCCTCTGTATGATTGTCTGCATCTAACACAGCGGCGATGTCGTAGTTTGTATCGAGGCTTTTCAGGGCGGTATTGATGGCTTTGGCTTTGGTACTCTTTTCCACATTCATCTCCACTACCACAATCGGCTGCGTGCGTAGTTGCTGCATCGTCTCTGCCTGCATCCGATCTGCGATGACCACTAGATCCCAGCGCTCCCAAGGGTAATCCATCTTAAGGAGGTTGTGTACACTGTCGAGTATGACGGCATCTTCCTTGTAGGCAGGGACGAAAAGCGCCACCCTGGGCAGAGGCTTTTGCGGAGCAGTTCTACACTTCTTTTTGAGCGCAGGTAAGTGCCCGCCAAGGGCCATCAAGAGGAGATATCCTGCAGTAATGACGACGGGGAGCCACCAGATGTAACCAAGTATGGGTAAGATCCATTCCATAGGAAAGGCTTTTCAATCGTTTGAGTCAGTGGATTTAGGGGAAAACAGGTGTAGGTTCGGGTAGTCGGAGCAGTTTTCGGTACTCCTTTTCTACATTGCGAACCATCGCTTCCAGACTGAATCTTTCGACTACGGTCTGACGGGCAGCATGTCCTAGTTTGTCGATCATCTCAGGATGGCGTGCGAGTGTGACCATGGCCTCTGCCAACTGGTCGGGACGCTTACTGTCGATGAGCCAGCCATTTTCCTTGTGAGAGATTGCTTCTACTGTTCCATCGACCTTACTGGCGATGGCCGCTCGTCCCATGGACATGGATTCCAGTAGGCCGATCGGCAGTCCTTCCCATAGAGAAGGAAGCACGTACATATCGATAGCCTGTAGGACATCGGGAATATCTTGTCTAAATCCTGTGAAGGTCACGCGTTCATCGAGTCCACTTTCTTCGACCATTTTGACGGTTTCAGCGCGTAGTTCGCCATCGCCTACTAGCAAAAAGTGCAGCCTGGGATCTTGGGGAGCGGCTTGTTGGATGGCTTTGACCAGTGTGAAGGGATCTTTCTGTGTCGTCATCCTAGCGATGTAGCCCACAAGGATCTGGTCTTCCGATATGCCGAGCTCCCCGCGTACATCTTTGGACGGGCGTGTAGGATCGTAGCGATCAGTGTCGATGCCATAGTAGACGATGGTTGATTTCTCTAGTGGGAAGAAGCTTTTTCCTTCTTGGCGATTGGCTTCGGAGACACATACTGTCAGATCGGCTTTGTTTGTTAAGTAGCCCTCTGAGCGGTGGCGCATCCAAAACATAAGTGGATGGAGACTGGGGTGAAATGACCAGCCATGTACCGTATACATCAGGGGAATGTCAAACTTCTGGGCAGACCAGAAGGTATTGGATGTGGCGCGTGTCCCATGTGCATGGATCAACTGAATATTCTCTTGTTCAATGATTTGGTTGACCTTCGGTCGCATGAACCAATTGAATGGCTTGGTTGTGTGCTCCACATACACCTTGATGTCTCGCTTGCGGAGCAGTTCCACCATCGGCCCATCGGTAAAGCTCAGGACGATCGGCTCAAACTGTGTCCGATCCATACGCGATACGAGATCGATGACATGTGTTTCACCCCCGCCGATTTGTCCTTGTCGGATGGTTTCTAAGATTTTGATGGGACGCTGATCTGTATGACTTGGCATAAGTATTCTCTTTTAGATAAAAGTGATCCAGCAGATACGTCGTACAGAAGGGTGGGGGGATAGAAAGGGATGTTGTGGAGAATGAGGGAGTTTATTGTTTGATGTTGTTGTAGTCGTAAGTAGGTGGACAGATAAAAAGGGGTTATGTATATTATAGCGTAGCTCCAATAAATAGCGCCAGTCCCGCAATTTTCATAGCGGGAGAAAGATCTAAACGAGTCTTATCTACACGACACTAGACATGAGATTTCATCTCAGTTATACTGCTTTAGTTCCTTCCTCCTTCCCTACGGGAATGGTCGTCAGGATGACCATACTTGCGCTTTTCATTCGAGGCTGCGCCTGCTCTATTATAACCCTATTTCTTGTGTCCACCTACTTAAATCTTTCTGACTACTGTAGGAGAGTCTCATTTCTCGGCTCTTTTGTCTCACTGTATCCTCCCTAATAAGCCTCTACTTGTATTTCCGCAGATGGCTGTTCTTTGGGCAAATACATATTGGAGAAATGCCAAGACGTAGCCTGCCAAATGGCCTTGGCGCGTTTCCAATCCTTAGAAAGCAAATAAGTCAGTAGATATTTGGGGGTCGCGACGATGAAATAATAGAGACTACTCAATAAGAAGAGCGTCCCTCTGAGGTTGCGACGATTGAATACCTGACGGTTGCGGTGGAGATAATACGCCTTGAGTGGGCTGAGTTTTCCTGTACTGGCCGAGACCTTGTGATAGATTTTGCTGAGCGGTTGGAAATAAATATCGTAGCCCGCTTGCCTTACCTTATGTGCAAAATCATGTTCCTCATAGTAGAGAAAATAGTTTTCGTAGAGGAGTCCCAGCCTTTCAAAGAGGGTACGACGGACGAGCATACAAGCTCCATTAGGAAAACCTGTAGGCTTGATCTCATTGTATTGTCCCTGATCTACTTCATTGTACCCAAATTTCTTCCCTCGACTTGTGATTGGATCAATCAAAGTCGTCCCCGCATACTGCAAGGTGTCAGGTTTGTCATAGAAGAAGATCTTGGGACTGACAATGCCGATTTCTTCATGTGCTTCCATCAATTCGACCATCGGTTCTAGAAAGGAGGATTCTACCTCTGTGTCATTGTTGAGCAGCAAGATGTACTTACCTTGTGCACGGGGAAGCGCTAAGTTATTGCCACCTGCAAACCCTAGATTTTCTTCGCTCCTCAAGAAATGCGTCTGAGGAAATTCTTCTTTTAGCGGACGGAGATCACCTTCAGTGGAGCCATTGTCTACTACCCATGTTTCCACTTTCGGATAGGTTGTCTTCTTGAGTGAGGAAAGCATCTGGCGTGTCAGTTTGGATTGGTTCCAATTGACCGAAACGACAGAAACCAAGGGCCACGCGCCTAGATTCGCTTCCTCATATGTCCAGCTATGTTGATTTTCTATCTTCATTTTTTGAGTGGTTTTTGCCCAATCACCTGAATCGTATTTCCCCACTTCTGATTTCCCAATGCCTTATCCATTCTCACGAGGGCCTTAGCTAATGGAAGTGCGGGGAGTTGAAGAATAGGTCCTGCTTTGTGGCTGAGATAACCTATTTCCCATCCTAGGCGTGCCAACCACTGGTCGTGATAAGCAGCATGTGTCACCTGGAATCCTTCTTTTTCAAAGCGTGCCACCAAATCTTCGAGCATATAGATTTGACCGATATGCTCATCTTCTAGCCAATCCTGATGCTCTTCAAACCAACCATCTGGCATGATCGTCCGTTGGATTTTGGTCGGCATTTTAACCATGAGATACCCTCCAGGCTTGAGTCTGTCATACGCATCCTTAAAGGGCATTTGACTTTCTTCTATATGCTCAAATACATCTACAGAGAACATGAAATCGTATCCATCGTCGTCCAGATCGGACAAGTATCCTGTAAATGGCTCGATGTTTGGAATGGCTTCTTTCTGTAAAATCCTTCGGAGAAGCTGGATCTTAGGTGGATCTACTTCCAATGCAGTGACCTTTGCCTGTGGGAGTCCTTTGGCGAGCATGAAGGAGTATTCTCCCCAGCCACATCCGATGTCCAAGACTTTTTCAAACTTCTGTGAAGGAACCTCATTGAGCAGGTCGCGGAAGATACGTGCGCGAGCAAAGCTCCCTACATTCGTATACCCAAACACATTGTGAATGAGCTTGGCCAGTACAGGTCGTTTTTGCAATCGAGGGCTAGTATATGTCTGAAAATTGCCGAATTTGAGCGCGCTAGCTTGTTTTTCCATCTTGTATCAATCCTTGTTTTTCTTTTTCTTCCAAAAGCTGCTGATCGTATAGTGGGACCATCCAACACAAAGGCATGAATGCATTCATGATCATAGAGGTCGGGAAACTGCTGAATACTTGGTTGCCATAGCTGCTGGCGATGATGCCTGCAGCCCCACAAAAAATGGCCATGGTTTGGTTTTTGAGTACGGGGTCTCGTATGCTCCAAATGTCATTCCCTACTTTGCCCATGAAGTATCCCATGAAGTAGATATTGAGCATCAAGCCTATGAATCCTGTCTCCGCCCAGATGCGCACGAAATAGCTATCTGTAGGGGTACGCGCGGGAATCGTCCAGGGACTAAATCGTTTGCCCCAGTAACCCGCACTTCCGATTCCTGCCCCTATGGGACGCGTAGAAAGGTATCGTCTATAAGTTCTCTGATTTCGAAGTCTGCTCTGAAGCGAGGGATTGTCGGGGTCCATGGCCGTCCGCATACGCCTGACGGGTTCTATGCTCTGAAAAGCCGTGGTATACGCCAAGATGCCAAACATTCCTCCTCCCACAGCACATCCCAGCAGGAGAATGGTGAAATTGCGTCGCATGATGAGATAGACCAATCCGCCTACGGCAGGCACAGCCAAGGCCCCTCGCGTACCCGAAATTCCAAAACCTATCAGGAAGAGTACCGATAAAGCGCCGTACCAGATTTGTTTGGTGATTTTATAAGGACCCAAGGCCAAAATCCCAGCTACCAGGGTCATCATGGCCATCGAAGCACCAAACTGACCCGCATCGCTGTAGAAGGAAAATGCTCTGAGGACCCCAAACAAGATATGTGTGTTGCCATTTTCGCCTGTATTGAGCCATCTATTTTCTGCTCCATCGAGGAAGAGAAACTTCTGCTTCATACCCCAGAGTGCCCCTGCGATGGAGAACCAGATCATGACATTGAGCATGCGGCGATAGTCCTTGACGTGGCGCATCAGCATGAAAATCAATCCAAACATCATGAGGGTCTGTAGCCCGATGGTGCGCATGGCATAAAACCACGCGACGATACTCTTGGCATCGGGGTTCACAATTTCTAGCAAGATCAAACCAAACCAGGCACAACAGACCAGCATCAGACCATTGTTTAAGGGCGACCAGTCTGTGAATTTGAAGTTTTTGAAGAGGAGTGCAATCCATCCAAGTGTAAGGAGCCCATCCAGAAATAACCCCCAAGGAATGGGTACATAGCGTGAAAGTCCTGCCGCGATGAAACTCAAACAAAAAGATCCCCAAACACCGATGACGGGATACTGGAAGAGGAAGTACATAAATCCAAAAACGCCTGGCAATACAATCAAAGCTCCGCCGATGGGTATACCCATTTTGGTGATCACTCCTGCCAACACATAAGCTGGCCCCAGGAATAAAGGTATGAGATACCAGCGTTTCAGTTTTTCGGAGCCTGTAACTCTGAAGATGGATTTATCAGGCATAGGCCAAAGGTAAAGATTTTGACCTTTAATTATTCTGATATGAAAAATTACAGTTATTTATAATAAACAATGAATGTAAGGAAGTGGAGCTAAATTCATCCTAGAAGAAAGTTTCGTAGTCAAGAATCAAATCCAGGAGGGGAAGGAAAGTGTAGAGATGAGTGGAATAAGCATAAACTGTACAAGAGAAAAGTCCCCAAAATCATGTATGAAGCACGATTTTGAGGACTTTGGAGAAATGAAGGACGACATACTTAGACGCTCAGCCAGTATGTCAATTTCAGTGTAAGTGCTCTATTTTTGACACGAAAGTCTGAAGACATATAGTTATCTGTATAGACAATGAATAAGTCAGAAACAGGTGCAAAACGCCACTGAAAACGGGTATTGAGGTTGACGTTTTCTGTTTGATTATTGTATTGGAGGAAAGTCGTCAGGAAGATCTTACGGCTGAAGGTCAAGTCGATTCTAGGACCAATTAGGAAAAGATTGGCTGTAGAATAAGGGGCAGGAAGTTGAATGTTGTTGTAGTTTGCAGTCAAGGCCATATTGAAATAGGGCTGAAGTCGAAGGTTGAGATTCGATTCGATTCCCCAGCGAGAACCATTGAAATATTCCCCTCCAAAGACTTCTATTCTACCATTTAGCTTGCGCCTACGATCCGATCGGTATGAAAGGCGGATGCTGTTGTAGGCATAGTCGGTTCCTTCCAACAAGGGGAGCCCACCAGTACCTGAAGGATCGAAATCAGAAAAAAGGTACGTATAGTCCCTGATCACATTAAAGTTGAGGTTGCTATTGTTGAGGAAGGACAAGCGATAGGAGAATTGAAGCCTATAGTCTGTCTGGCCATCTTCTGGCGTCCAGACTGAACGAAAGTTGACCCTAGGACCATGTCGATTGATACTACCCGATTTTGGGAAAAAGTTCCAATCTACTCCTGGTCTGATGGAGAAGAAATTCCGCCGACGGACAAAGCCTACGACAGCATCGAAGTCCTCTCCCACCCATTGCTGGTCCCAATTGACCCTCAGATTTTGCGCAATGTAAGATATCTGTGTGCCCTGGGAGAATGCCTGGGCGGAGGTAGTGTCAGAAAAGTTGTGGTGGTAGAATATTTTCCCTGCCCAGCGTCCGTTAGCCGAAGCCAAATTAAAATCGGCTCCTAGGGTACGATTAGGGTTGATCGCGCCTACGCCGAGTTCTCCTGTAGAGTCGGTGATCCCGCTTTTATTGACCATGATAAAGGCCAGATTGGATCTGCGGAAGACCCGCTGTTGCAGGGCAGCGACGGTATAGTTGAAGCCTGGAACTGCATTTTGGGGATCGGGAGCTGTGGTCATATTGAGTAGTCCTACACGGAGTGTTTCATTGATTTTTCCACTCAAGCGTGCGCCTAACCAAATGGGATTCTGTATATTTTCACCTGTTGCACTGTCCTTAGCGATTCCGATCCGTCTAGAGAAAAAGGGCCTGGCTCCATTGGTCCCGAAGTTGGAAAAGAGGTCTGCATTTTCTAAGAAAAACTGCCGACGCTCAGGGAAAAAGATCTCAAATCGTGAGAGGTTGGTGACTTGGCGATCTACCTCTACTTGGGAGAAATCAGGATTGATGGTCAAATCCAGATTGAGCGAAGGACCTATACCGATCTTGGCATCTGTTCCGAAATTATAAAATCTGCTGGGGGCATCTTCTCCGCCTTCAAAGTCTTGAGAGGTACCTGCTGAGACGTAGGGAATCAGGGCGATGTTGGCGCCTGGTTTGGGCGGTGGCTTTACCCAATGCACCTCTCCGCAATAAGCGAGGTTGAAAATAGATTGGTTGCGAGGAATGCGCGTCCATGTGGAGCGTTCGTTATGTTGGGTATCGAACCGGTAGGCAAGGAGTCCCCATTTGCGGCTTCCTTCTTTGAAGCGAAGCGTTTTGAAAGGAATGGCCATTTCTGCTTCCCAGCGATCGGGGTATACATGTGCTTCTCCAAACCATTTATTGTCCCATGAGGTGCTGAAGTTTCCATTATCTCCCCCACCATCTGCGATCAGTCCTTCGCGACGTACGCCCAGTGGGTTGATGCCAAACATGAAGGCATTGGTACGGTCATCGAAAGTATCGAATAGCAGCGTCATATTGTCATTGCCTCCTGCACGATAGTCGCGTTGTAGAGAATTGACGATGAACTTATTATCCTTTGCGTAGCAGCGAATACCTACATAGAGGAACTGATCATTGGCTGCCAGAAAAATCTCACTTCCTCCTTCGGCTTTGACATCATCGTTGGGAAAGTATTGCCAAAAATTCCCCGTAGACTGCGTGCGGTTCCAGAGTTCTTCATTGAGTTGACCATCTATTTCGATCTTCTCGTCGATAGAGAGCACTTGGATGTGGGGAATGAGGGTGTCTTGTGCTGCGCAGGTGAGGGTGATGCCCCAAAAAAAGAGTAAAATGATTCGCTTCACGTGTGGAAATTAGGAGTAGAATATCGCTTCAAACCAGTGTTTCAACGCAAAGTTTAGAAAATCTTCTGGCCTTATAGTTACAGAATAGACGTCTGGCTGAAAAGCGTCTGCAAATGTAGTACATCCTTTGGGGCAAAAAGAAAAAACGCCGAGAACTTGAGGGTTGTCGACGTTTTGTAACTAAGGTTGGAAATAAATTAGCAGGAAAACCTGCTTGCAAAGGTATCTTTATTTAATTGTAAATTAAGTTTTAAATAATTTTGACTATCGCCTTCAGCAGGAGTTCTTTTTAGGGAAAAAGAACCAATCCCGATGATGAATCTCGGGACGGAATTTCAGCCCAACACCTCTATCCACCCCTAACACCAAATTCCAAGGCCATCCCGAGCGTTAACCTCGGGACCCCAAGTAGCCTGTTACTTCACTCGAAGGTTATACCTAAGAATTAATTTCTCGTCTACTTGGAATCCTCCTGAATCTCTTCGCGTGTTTTGATCAGTTGGACGAGTTTATCGTGATAGGTTTGATAGGCGGCAGCCATCGATTCATCGTTGATGCGTGTGTGGGCGTTGATCAGGTTACGCAGTACACGTAGGACAATCTGATGGGTTTCTACATGATAGATCTTGATGGTTTCCCCGCGGTTTTTGAGAATTCTTTCGAGATACAGTTGAGTAGGGCGGGGGAGGGACTTCCCTTGATTGAAGGGATCATGGAGGGAATATTCATTTTCCTTGCGCCATACCATCATGAAGTGCCCTGGCATGTTGAACCCATAGAGGGGAAGTGTGAGGCGACGTGCCAGCATGACAGCGATCAACGAGAGG
This sequence comes from Bacteroidota bacterium, assembly GCA_038527485.1. Taxonomy (GTDB): domain Bacteria; phylum Bacteroidota; class Bacteroidia; order J057; family J057; genus JALEFZ01. The sequence continues at coordinate 4,283 of JBCBFT010000086.1, read as the reverse complement.
CTGATTTGTAGCCCTTGTCGACGCTGGATCACTTCTATCAAGTTGCTATTAGAGGGATCGTAATAAGTATCTTGCGGAGAGGTAAATTCTTCCCTACGAAAAAGAAAATCGAGTAGCAGGGGTACTTCAGTCCAATTCCCTTTGCTAAAGAATCGGTCTTGAAGGTTGTCGAGTAAGGTGCTGAGAGAGGGAGCACCCCAAGGAGCTGAGAGATAGCTAAGCCATCCCATGGCAGATTCTAGGGCTTCGCGCTCATCTTCTATCTCCAACCAGTCCAGCCAATGCACCTCAAATTTCTCCATGCGTATATTTTGCGTGAGCTGATGGAGCTTTTCTTGGGTGGAATTGGCGAGTTCGAGGGAAAAGGGTTTTAGCTTTTGCTCCAGATCTGGCCCCATTTTCTTAAACGCTTGGCTTATGGCATCTTGGACCACTGGGGACTCATCATCTATCAAATCAATCAAGTACGGTATATCTGAATACGCAGCCATAATTTCTAAATTTGATCTTATGAACTGCCTGGGTTTGAAGAAGTTTAGTTAAAAAGGATATAAATATATCCTTCTATATATATAGAGTGTATTTTTCATGTATGAAATCGGGTCTGAGATATGAAAATGGCAGGAAATTGCCCAAAGAGAAAGTAAAATAAGGAGATGTAAGGATAAAGAAAAAGATCAAGCGAGAAGAGTTGAGGATAGATGGACTTAGGAAAAATGCATGGCTTATGCAGAATAGAGGCGGAGTAAAAGGCTCGAAATGCCTAATGCGAAACCAAGCCTGCGGCGCACAAATCCAAAAGGTGAAACCCGCCCCCGCTCTGCGTAGTCCTCAAACTACGTAGCCCCTCAATCTATTAGTTTCCCAACTAACTACGCGAAACCTATCTGGAAGCCCCAAAAAACAGAAGGGAACCTCACGGCTCCCTTCATTCACACACAACTAAAACTAAAAAAATCTTTATAATGAGGCTTAACTCATCTTTGAAGTAGAAACAAATCAATAGATAAGAAAAGCCGAATAAATTCAATGACTAAGAACTTTCCAAAGTTCCATCCTATGTCTTAACCGAAAATTACGCAAATAAGAAATCAAGGTTTCCTTTTTGGGCAGACTTTTGAAAAATCACAAGATTACCCTGATTATTTCCTCTATTCTCTAATAAAACGCAAAAATCGTACAAAGTCTTATATTAATTTTTACCTTTTTTCATATGTTCCACCAATCGGTCGAATTGCTCTACCAGCACGGCAGCTACGGGTTGGGCCCAGTCTCTAATGGCTTCATTGCCCCCCACCTTATAGACCAGTTGTAGCTTTGTATAGGCTCCCTCTTGTGCAAGCGAAAGAATCATGACGCCATTCACTGCCATAGATTGCAGGGGTCCGAGTCCACCTACTAATCGGATCTCCTTTCTAGGGGCTAGGTATACCAATCTCAGATGTTCTACCCATCCGCTATCGGGAAGTTGTTCGCACAGACAGCCTGGCTGTTTCAGTACAAAGTACATGTTCTTAGCGTCTAGTGAATACGTATGGTCACCGTTCCACCACTGCCCAACGTCTTGCGTCAACGCCTCATAGACGGTTGAGGGATCAGCTTCCACCATCCATGCATGTGAGATTTCAAAACCTGTAGCATAGGTTACAATTTTCTGACCTTTCACAGAGAGTGTGAAAAGTAGAAAGAGGCTGATAATTATCCCTTTGATCATATGCGATATTGCCTATTCGTTCAAATCGGGCACAAATGTAGGGAAAGAATAGGGAAAATAGTAGAGGAAACGAAGAGAAATCTTTGAGGTGGGTGCTGCCTACATGATCTCTTTTGGAGCGTACTTAAAAAAATAGGAAAAATTTTTAAGGGATAAAATATTTTAAACTTCGGTCAAAAAGATCGAAGACACCTCATATTCTGAATATGCATATGAGGTTTTTGACCGAAATGATAATTGGCAAGAATAAGCTCATGGACAAGACTTTCTCATGAATCGTTTTCTAAGGACTCTATCGGATTGAGTGCATACTTAAATGAGTCCCTCCAATCCGCAATAAAATGGCGCATCCCATCAAAGATGATCTAAATGTGTCTAAGGGATGTGTATAATAATCCTCAGATATGTAGAATACCTCATAATGTGCGAATTCTGCTGGCATTTGCAAAGAAAGAAAAGTAAGGGCACTACATGCTAAAAAAAATAAATATTTCTGTTACATCTAGACCTTTCCCTCTATATAGATACAGAGAGGACGCTCTCCTTGACAGTATTCAGATGATCATCGAGGGAGGAAACCGAAAAGCCCTAAAAAGAGTAGGTAAGCAAATACAATGACAATCATCATGATTGACTTTAAGTCCACTTGGGTCAACTTCGCTCCAACACGTGGAAGAAAGCAACGTAAATCTGGATCCGTCACTTTCAGTAAGCCTGTTCAAAGTGCAAATGCTGCAATCAAAGGTCTTAGGATTGGCTATACGAATGGCGACCATCATATTTACCAATTGGAAACAGACATTGATATGGGGTCTATCGAAGGTGCTAAGGTCAACTTCAATGTCGACTTTTTACTCCGCGACTCTTCGGGTCTGATTGATGACCCCTACAATGGCTGGGTAGAGGTATTAGTGATCGCCGATCTGGAGTAACACGATCTTGAGCGACGATGATCGCCCCTAGAGTCGAGGTTCTTTCATGAATATGGAAGAACCTCATATTTTATTTGGGGCTCCACTTAGTACACGGTGTATTGAGTCATGCAGCAGCATATGCTGCTGATCAACGCGAGCATACAGTTATTGGAGATAGAGTTGCCCCTGCCCTAATACCCCTCAAGGTAATTGTCCCTCGGGATGCAATGAGAATCAATAGGTTGAGAAAACGTAGATTCTGGAATGTTGATGAAAGATACAGTCAATTGCCAAAGTCTTTCTACTTTCGATCAAAAAGTTTCGTAAACCCTTCATTTCTGAAAATGCAGAGTTAGAAGTTGCATTCTCAGACCTTTGATTCTGCCCTTAAGAATTTGGCTTGACGCACATACTTACACAAAAATCACCACACAAATCCACAAATTCCTTATATTGAATGAATAATAAGGCTCCTTGACATAAGATCTGTGACACATCCATTTTTGACAAAAAGCGTAAAAGTGCACGTTTTTTTTGTGAATTAATCGGAAAAAATGAAGTAATAACTCATTCACTCCCAGTATTTCTATCTAAAAACGTCCGAATTTAATGCGCGAAAAGTCAAGTGAGAAATCGTCTATTCTTCGCAAATTGATTACACGGTTTTGAAAACAACCCTCAGAGGCTAGAAACAGCGTTTTTTACTTCGAAAAGAGAGAAAGTCAGGCTCAAAAAACCATTGAATAACCGTTGATGATATTTGTCACTCTGCATTTTGTTGACTAAATACGAAAGGTTTTGGGAGGAAGTGCTACTGATAATCAATCATATAGTGTTTTTAGGGGTAGGAGCCATGTCCAATGAGAGATAGGACTGCGACCGGCCTACGAGCCTGGAATAGGCGAGCCTTTCGCTTCGAGTAGGAGCCATGTCCAATGAGAGATAGGACTGCGACGCTTCTTTCACTCCTTTGAATACTCCATCTGCAGCGTAGGAGCCATGTCCAATGAGAGATAGGACTGCGACGACATAATTTATAGTAATTTGTATCTTTCCCTCAAGGTAGGAGCCATGTCCAATGAGAGATAGGACTGCGACGGCATGTTTCAACATTTCCTGGCATCGATAATCTGGTAGGAGCCATGTCCAATGAGAGATAGGACTGCGACGGTAGTTGCACTGTCTATTATTGAGTTTAGTATTCACGTAGGAGCCATGTCCAATGAGAGATAGGACTGCGATACATTACAGTTCCAGAGTATGCCCTGGAACTACCCATAAATAAAAAACCTCCTTCCTGCTTACACTTACACAAACTACAACCCAACCCCTACACATGAATACCAAAACACGCCAACGTCAACTCAAACTCAAAAAGGCTTTCCTGAGTATTCGTTCTGTCAATGATCTCTGTCGCCTCCTCAAAATTGACAAGCGACGACTCATGCTCATGAAAAACCAGCCGCGCTATCGCTCCTTCTCTGTCCCCAAAAAAGGTGGTGGAGAGCGTCACATCGAAACGCCTTCTCCTGCCCTCAAAAAAGTTCAAACCCACCTTAACCGATTTCTCCAAGCTGTCTACTACTTCGAAAAATCCTCTGCTTCCTATGGCTTTATCTCAGGCGTTCGCAACGAAGAAGACCGCCGAAACATCC
>JBCBFT010000085.1:12607-30243 GCA_038527485.1 Bacteroidota bacterium | reverse complement strand
CCATAGACCACAGCAGTCGTATCTATCCATACCAATTGCGTATCTACGACTTTGACAAGGCCTAAAAAACCTCCGATATAGACTTCGTCATGGTACATAAAGCTTGTGACAGGGGTCTTAACGAACTTTTGCCCTTGGAAAGGTAGCTCATAGTTCTGTCCATCATAGATCATGACCCCATGTTCGCGTGCGCCATCGATGATGAAAAAGTTACCTGCAATCCACAGTTTGTCTGTTTGCTTATCTTCTAGGAAGGTACGAGGGCTTTGGTTCAGCTTAAAAGGGAGGGTATCCCACAGGGTGGTCTGACCCAAGGCTTGCTTGGAAGAGAAAAACCAGAAAGGTAAAGTCAAGAGGAAGATGAGGTGACGCATAAGTTGAGAATGTATGGGTATAAGAAGAAGAGCTACATGAGATTTAGTCAGATAGTACGATGAACTGATGAGTAGAAGCGCCTTGCTGTCCCAAGACCTGCACCCCATACACACCTGCTTTCCAAGATTGAGTCGATAGTTGGAGCTTGTGTTGTGAGAGAGAAAAAGGCTGACTCTCCCATATAAGGCGACCTTGAAGATCAAAAATACGAATTTGACTTATGGCATGATTCCCCCACTCAATGGTCAACATATCTTTGACAGGGTTAGGAGAAATGAGCATCTCATGAGACGCTTGCGGAGAAATGCCTGTGGTCTGTGAGAGTGCGGATATATCAAAACGAGAAATGAAAGCGCACTGGGGAGCAGGCGTAGTTTGACAGTAAGGGTTAGGAGAAGCTGGACACTCATTGGGTGTCAGGAAGCCATCGGTAGCACCTACGATGTATACACGATCTTTATCGTAGACCGCCAATGCTTGGGCATACTCTGTCCCATGCCCAGAATTAAAGTTGGAAGGTCCTCCAAAGTGGGTGGCCCATTGTCTGACGTTTTGTGCATCAAAAGCCATGAGAAAAGCATCTCCTTTCTCTAGCATGTCATTGTTTGAGCTGTGTTGTGGTTGGTAATAGAAGTTACCAAAATTCATGCTCGGCAGGGAAACCGCTGTATTAGAAGGATTGAGTACGATTCCTCCAGTGACGTATACTTTATCCTCACTATCTACTTCAATGTCTACAGCTCCAGCGATTTGGTTAGCGGGAGCGTCTCCGATCCAATTATTCGCTCCATAAAAGGTAGACCAGAGGAGTCTGTTACTATTTCCAAACTGCATCAAAATTAAATCTGTATTTGTACCTGGCGTTGATCGGATATAAGATGTTCCGTTACTGTTACAGATGGGAAACGTTTGATTGTTATTGGCTGTGCATGTACTGTCTGTAGGATTAGATATGCCCGCTGTATTACCTGCTAGGTAGAGGCCCCCCTTCGCATTGGCTGCGATGCTATACAGGCGATCATCTCCTGCTCCACCTATGTAAGTCGACCACTCGAGTTGATGACCTAGGCTAAAGCGGGCAATGAAGCCATCGAAACTTCCTCCCAATGTAGATTGTGTATAATCAATGGGACCAAAAGGATCCGACAAAGGGAAAGATCCATCCGTTTGCCCTTCCAAGGGTGAGGAAATATCGTTAGGGATTTTAGAAGTAAGGGTATGTCCTGTGATATAGGTGCCTCCCACAAACTCAGTAGTGGGTACAATTTCTACTCCCTCAATTATGTCTGCGAGTTCTCCCCCAAAGTAAGTCGACCACACCAATTGATCTGTACTCAGGTCAAACTCTGCCACGAATCCTTCTGTCCCTCCAATCGTGGATTGAAAATAAGAGAGGTTGGTAGGATCTTGGCAAAGGGGAAATGTGCCATTGGTATCAGCTGTACAAGTGGTCGAGATTCCCGAAGGAGAGAGGGTGGTCGTACCTGCGATGACAAGTTTAGGGTCGAAAGGATTATCTGAGAGGGCAATCGCTTTGGCTTGATCCTGTCCCCCTCCACCAAAGTAAGTGGACCACTCCACGAAACCATCAGCTTTTGTAAAAGAAGCCACAAAACCATCAAAGACATTTCCCCCAAAGGCTGTCTGTGTGTAGCTCTGAGGGCCGCTGAGAAACGTAGGGAGATTTCCACTGGTGGTGAGACCACAGAGATAAATTTTTCCATTTACAGAACCCGTTATCGCGGCTCCACTCTCTGTCCCTCCTCCTCCATAGAAGGTATTCCACTCCATTTGGGCACCGGTATCAAAGTGGGTAATCATGATATCAAAGTTTCCTGAGCTCTGTAGTATTTCTCCACCTGGGAGGCTCAGGTATTCCATGGCTCTTGTATCCATGATGGCAAATACGTCATCATCATCGTCTACATAGACATCTTGGTAGACCTCTTGTGCCCCTGCTCCCGTACCTACATAGGTACTCCAGTCGAGATTTCCTGTAGCCTGGGGGAGGGTAGGGAGGGTCGCTACTGCTACACGGATGACAAGTGTATGGTTGGTATTATAAGGCTCTGTATGAAAGTTCACTTTCCCGTCCCCTATGTGCTGCCATGTGGGAAGCCAACTGGTAGCCCCCAACTGATTGCTATTGTCCAAGGTATAAGCGATGGCTTGGGGAAAGCTCGTAGCCTTTCCTTCGATAAACAAATCCAAGGCTCCATTTAGTTGAGGAATGATGCTATCCTGCCCAGCAAATTGTAACAAGATATCGGACGGATCTCCTTCTGGGTGTACCACAAAGTATAGCTTAGGCGCCGCTTCGTTGCTGTAAAAGTGTACATCGATCTTTGGGAAAGCATCTTTGTAGACGATTCGCTGGTATCCTCGGACATTTGTCACACCACTTGGACAGTGTGCGAGGTAATAATTGAGTATATCCTGCGTTTTTTCGTATCGCTCAATGGTCCCACAGTACTCACCTTCGGATTCAGGCTGTCCTAGATCGGGTATCTGATCACAAACGAACTGCATGTCTAGCCTGTATAAGGTATCTAGACCCACATTACTTGTGTCGGGCCGTATTCCTGTAAAAGAAATGGTATCTTCTCCTAAATAGACAGATTGTGTGCTGCTCTTGATATAGTATTTAATTTCTGGCCTCACATTTCCTCTCGTATCTACGACCTGTCCTAGATTTTGATAGTAGGTAAACGCGGGAGAAGTGGGTTCAGGAAGGATGTCTGGGAGATGGCTCTGAGATGAGAGGAAAAGGGGGCTTAGCCAACAAAAGATGCCTATCCCAACAAGGTTTTTGAGAAGTGTTTTCATTTTAAGTTCAATATTGGAGGAATTTTCCGATGTAGATTTAATTCGGCAATCGAATATACATAAATAGTTAGATTTTTTGTTATGTTTTTTGTAAAGGAATTACTAGCTCCTGTTTACGCTTATGGATCACTTGCTTTCCGTTATTCCTCAGGCAACAGAAAAGCCTCTTCAATTTTGCCGCTTTGCCAGCGGAGATGTAATTTCAGGCAATGACCTTTTTAAGAGAAATTGCGGCACAACTCAAGTCAGAGTTTGGGCCTGAGATATCGGACCTCTGCCTAGTGGTCCCTACCCGCCGTGCGGTTGCCTTCTTGCGGGAAGCCATTGCACAAACTTACCGCCAGACTCTTTGGGCACCCCAAATCATCTCCATCCAGGATCTGGTCCGCGGACTCTCAGGCTGGCAATTTCCCGAAACCCTCCCCCTCGTTTTTGAATTGTATCAGGTCTACAAAACCATCATGCGCCAGCAGCAGCCCAACTGGGACGAACCCTTCGAGCGCTTTTATGCTTGGGGCGAGATGCTGGTCAAAGACTTCGACGAAATCGACAAGTACTTGGTGGATACCCAGCAACTCTTCACCAATATCAAAGACCTCAAAGAAATTGACCTCTTCTTTACGCTAGAGCCCGAAAACTTGGTGCCCATTCGTCGCTTTTGGGAGACGCTTAGAGGGAAAAAGGAGGACCTGACAGAAGTACAGCAAGAATTTCTCCGCATCTGGCAAATGTTGCTGGATATCTACACAGGCTACAAAGCACAACTGGCAGCCAAGCATCAAGCCTACGATGGCATGGCGTATCGCTATCTAGTCCAGCAATTGGAGGAAGAGAAATTGGCATGGCCACACAAGCAGACCATATTTATCGGCTTCAACGCCCTCTCGACCGCCGAGGAGCGCATCATGCATTTTTTGCTGAAGGAGAAAAAAGCCATTGTCTACTGGGATGTGGATTATGTGTATTTCACCCCCACCAAACATGAAAGCCCAGAAGATGATACCGCTCTACGGGACGAAGGGCACTTGGCGGGAGAGGAACCTGGAAAGTTCATCGACGAGTACCACTACAAGTGGCGTGACCTGGACAGCCGACTGATCCTCCACAATATGCGCGCCCACGATAAGCACATTCACATCACGGGTGTGCCCCTGCAAGTAGGTCAAGCCCAATATCTGGGCAATCTGATGCAGGATATCCAAACGGATCAGACACTCCCTAGAGACCATGCGCTGGTACTAGCTGATGAGCAAATGTTATTTTCGACGCTCTACGCCCTGCCCAGCCACATGGAGGAGTTGAATATCACCATGGGTTTTCCTCTTAAGCAAACCCACCTCCATCATTTAATCCTCACGACGCTACGCCTCATACAGAATATGCGCTTTGACAGCCAGGGGCAGCGCGTCTTCACCCACCGTGAGGTAACCCAACTGATCAACAATCCCTACATCAAGGGACGTTTTCACGAACTAAGTGAAAAGCTGCAACAAGAGATTCGAGCGCAGAATCTGGTCTTTGTCAGTCAGAAGTTTCTCAAGCAGCACGAACTCTCTCCTTTATTAGCGCACATCTTTGATCCACCGCTCATTCCACCCACCTTGATCCAGGATCTACTGCCGCTGATGCGATATGTGGAGGGCGTATTTGACGAAATACAACAGGAGGCCTTTGATCGAAAGGACCAATGGGAGTCTGAACTGGCCTTTCACCTACACAAATATTTTACCCAACTCAAGGAAATCCTGCTCTTGTACAAACCTGAACTCTCACTCCGAGGGTTTCTAAATCTGGTGCGGGAAGTTTTGCAGAAAGTCCGAGTGCCCTTTGAGGGGGAGCCCTTGACAGGCTATCAGTTGATGGGTTTTTTGGAGACAAGGGTATTGGACTTCAAGAAGGTCTTTATTTTGGGGGCCAATGAAGGAAACCTACCCGATACGAGTTCGGGAAATAGCTTCGTGCCCTACAGCCTGCGTAAAGGATTCGGCCTGCCTACTTACGAAGAAAAAGATGCAATTTACGCCTATCACTTTTACCGCCTCCTTCAGCGAACGGATGAGATACATTTGATTTATAATACGGTGGTAGATGAACAGGGAGGCTCAAAAGAGGTGAGTCGTTTCATTCGGCAGATTCGCCATTTCTTCCGCAACACACCCGAGATCCACATCCATGATTCCGTAGTGACGATTCCTGTTCCTTATTCGGAGACACCCGAGATCTCTATTCCCCAATCTCCTGCGACACATGAGAAGCTGCTCAAGCGATATGTACATCCTACGACAGCTTCCAATCCTACCTATCTCTCGGCGACAGCCATGACGACTTATTTGGGATGTAAGCTCAAATTTTACTATCGATACATCGCAGGGATTCGTGAGCCTGAGACGATAGAGGAGAATATAGAAGCGAATACCTTAGGGTCCGTTTTACATTATACGCTAGAACTGCTCTATCAGGATCACCTCAACAAGGTTGTGACGCCTGAGCTGACAAAGGAGCTAAAGGCCAACATAGGGCATAAACTAAAGGCGGCCTTTGATGCGCATGACTTGCCGTGGGGAAGCGAACTGCGCGGCATGAACTTTCTTCTGCGAGAAGTCATCGAGCAGCAAGTGGGGCGTATTTTGTCACAGGACCGTCAAGGAGAAGCGTTTCAGGTCATCAGCATAGAAGATGAGAACCGATTTTTTACAAGGCTGGATGTGGAGGGGCTATCTGTGCGCATCAACGGGATGCTCGACAGGGTAGATTTTCTCCCCAATGACAATGTCGTTCGTATCATCGACTATAAGACAGGCTATGTAGACCTCCCTGAGCATGTGACGCTCGACAAATGCTTCGAGTCAGACAAATACAAAGAGGTATTTCAAGGTTACTTATATGCCTGGTTGTTTCAGCGGCAGCAGCCCGACGCCTCGATCAAAGTAGGATACTACACTGTCCGCGAACTCAGTAAGGGAGTCAAGTATATCGAAAAGGGAGACGTGATTCCCCATCAAGTATTGGTTGAGTACGAGAAACGACTCAAGGAGTTGATACACGAGATGCTGACGGGAGACTATCCCCAAACTGAGGACGAATCTCACTGCCGATACTGTCCTTATAATACCTTATGCAATCGCATCGTACGATGAGGAAATGGGACTATGCTTGGAAGTTTCAAGTGTAGTCTTAACGTTTCTCAGGAAGGTCTCTGCTCACGGTTTGGGCAGGTGCTTGGGAGTTGCTGATGGACAGATAGCTCATCAAGAAGGTGTCTTCCTCTGTGGGTGTGCTTGTGTACACTTCTGATTCGTATGCCTTCCATGCAGCCGCATCTTCTCCTTCAAAAATAGAAGAAGCATCTCCTGAAGCAGGATTAGGCAAAGTGTTGGGAAGATCTTGTTCGATAGACTCTGTTGGAATGGCAGCAGGTTGGATATTCGATGTAGCGGTTGTGGGATGGAAAGCAGTGGCTACAGAAGCTACGATAGATGATTGGGCTTGTAGGTTGAAGGCTCCCCCGATTAGGATCCATGAAAAGATAAAAGCAATTGAAAGCTTCATAAAACTGGAATTAGCAATTTAGTGGATCAAAAATGGTCATGGGGGATGATATCATGGATCAAGTCAGATAGAATGAGTAGGAGAAAATAGCAAGTTGGGCATTGTCACTTTCCTTTCTCACACCTCGTCTTTCTTGTAACTGTTGGGCAATGTAAAGGTACCACTTGCCTGAAATTACCGACAGTTAATTGATCCACTTTCCAACATTGAATGTCGAGGAGGTGATATTACCCTACTCTTTGGTAAAAAAATGCACAGAAGAACAGAAAATGATATCTCCTAAGCGAAGCCTACGTATATTTAAGGAGGTTTTGCCAGAAGAAACACATATACATACGATCAATAACTATGGGAAAGATTTTGGGCAATCGATGGATATTCATACTGATTTTGGTAGGCGGTGGATGGTTTGGCTACAGCTTATTGTACAAACCCTTTTTCGGAGCTAACGTCCAAACGGCAGAAGGTGATCAGGTCGAGTTCTATATTCCGACAGGTTTTGACTATCGGATGGTGGGAAATAAGCTGCTGGAAGAAAAGCTGATTCGCGATCCCGAGAGCTTTCATTGGTTGGCGGAGCAGATGAATTATCCCAATCACGTATATCCCGGACGTTACATATTGGAGAATGGGATGAGTACGCGTGACTTGATCACGTTGCTGCGTTCGGGTAAACGTGAGCCTATCACTTTTACGTTTGTGAAGTTTCGTACCAAGGAGGATTTGGCGGCTTATGTGGGGGAGCAATTTGAAATGTCAGCTAAGGACTTGCTAGAGGTGCTCAATGATGCGGAGTTTTTGCGCAAGCACAATGGATTGACACCTGAGTTGGCGCTGATGGCGTTCATTCCCAATACCTATGAGATGCATTGGCACATCAAGCCCAAGGATTTCTTCGAGCGGATGTTTAAAGAGTACAAGCGATTTTGGAATGAGACGCGTGATGCGCAGCGGCGCAAGTTGAACCTCAACCGAAGAGAAATCATGACGGTCGCCTCTATCGTGGAGGAGGAGACGAACAAAAATGATGAGAAATCGACGATCGCAGGTGTCTACCTCAATCGTGTACGCAAGGGCTGGCCGCTCGAAGCAGATCCTACGGTAAAATATGCCGTAGGGGACTTCACCCTTCGTAGGATTCTCAACAAGCACCTGGAAGTTCAGAGTCCTTACAATACCTATCAGGTAACAGGGATTCCTCCTGGTCCGATCTGTACACCCTCGATTGCTTCAATTGATGCCGTGCTGAAAGGGGAGCGACACAAGTATATGTTCTTTTGTGCCAAGGCAGATGGTTCGGGCTACCATGCATTTTCTGAGACGCTAGCGCAGCACTTGGCCTATGCCCGAGAATTCCATGACATGCTCAACCGACAGGGAATCAAGTAACAGCTTTGCTGGGCTGTGCAGAAATTACACAGTAAAAGGAGAAATTTGTAGTCTAAAGGCTACATATAATAAAATGATAGCCTCTTGAGAATGGAGCCAAAAGCTTCGTTTACAAGAGGCTATATGCGTTTCTGTTTTTCGGCTTTTCCTAATAAGCCAAAATTTGAGCATCCCTTTTTCAAAGTAGTTGGGATTGGCACATTATTTGATTTCATAGATTGAAAAGAATTCTCAGACGGGAATCTTTCACTTATCATACTACTCTCAAATATACCAGCTTTTCCTATTGCTCGAATATTTGGATAGTATGCTTATTTGTATATAAAAAATCTTACACTTTTAAAATCTCAATTACGAGCATTTTTTAATGCTTGTAATTGAGATTTTTTATTTTAAAATATTGATTAGCAAATATTTATATGATAATTGGACAAGGGGGCGAACTTAAAAAATATTACACCTTTAATTGTTGCTTAATAATAACCGTTCATACATTTCATCGAGCCGTTCATGTTCAATCCATGGCCGTTCGCGCATCCTAACTATAAATTCACCCATCTGTCCTATATACTTGTATTCGAAAGGGCGATAATCCTGGATTACAAGAGCAAGGGCTAGGGTAGATTCATCCCAGATGGGATTTGAGTCCCCTAGTTTTTTTATGGGTTTACTTCAGAATACTTGGGGTATAACAGATCTCTGAAACTTTAATCTCGGTAAATAGTACGGCTTATGGTGGTAATATGACTGCTCTGGTTGCTTCTATTTCCGTTGAAACTTAGATCCGTTGGATTGTCGAAAATCCGCCCTATCATTGTATCATAACAGGACGGTAAACCTGGAATTACAAGAGCAAGGGCTAGGGTAGATTCATCCCAATGGGATTTGAGTCCCCTAGTTTTTTTTGTAGTTTTATCCATCACATGTAGCATTTTTCATTCATTCCTCAACGATACCCACCATTGATGACTCACATGCGTTGGCCCTGGTATTTAAGCCTGATTTTATTCTATCTAGGGCTCGGTTATTTTCTTTACTCCTATTATACCGAGTTCCAGAGGATACAGGATTTTGAAGTAGTAGAAGGTCTGGATTCTATCTTCGAAGGTAATGATTGGATCACGTGCACAGATACAGAAAAGGGGATCATCGTCGAACGTGTCCACCCACTTCCTGGATACAAGAAGACCGACTTACTGCCCATCAAGCCAGGCGATAGAATCGAGAAGATCGACTATCACGATCTGATCAGTGCGGAGCAACTCCAAAAAATCACCGAAGCCAAGGCCCCCACAACCCTAATCTCCCTGACGGTTCGTCCCTATGATCCCTACAACCAGATATTTGAGAAAGATCCTATTGGGACCATTATCACCAATGGTTATCGTTTGTCCTTCTCCTACAATATCATGGGTACCTACTGGCATCTCAATGGATGGATTGCAGGTATCGGAGCCTTCATCGCACTGGTGATCCTAGTGATCTTATATCCGATTGTCCGAAGACGCATACTCTCCCATCTTTCTTTGTTGGGAGTGGTGGCGATTGCTGCGATTCTCTTTTTCTTTCAATTTGGTCGGCACATCTACCTGATTGTAGAAAATGATTTATCCACGATTACCTTTGAGAAGCAGTTTTTCCTAGTTTTCATGCTGCTACTGATGGGATACGCGGTCCTTTATCTCCTATTTAAAGGATTGGGGAGAGGGAAAATGTGGTTTTTGGCGATTCCTTCCATGCTCGCGACAGGATGTTTATTTTTCCAGACATATCAAGTGCTGTATGTCTCGGAAACGCTTCGATTCTACCATACCCTGACAGAAAATACCGTCATCGAATTTTTCCTCCTTCACTTGCTGGGAGGGGCTTTTCTCTTTTTGACATCCGCAGACAAAGAAGAGCGTAGGAAGGAAAGAATTAGTTTATCTCTCATCGGTATACTGGCTTTGGGTGTGACGGGCTACTTCATATTTCGTGGGGATATCGAGGATGCTACCCGTGAACACGTTTGGTTCCTCGCCAACCTGCTGATGTTTTTCCCTTTGATTCATGCTTCGCTTCGGCAGTTACAGTTCGGAAAAGTCAGTTTGGTCATTACACAATCACTTCAGTACCTCATCGTCTTTGTATTAAGTCTCATTCTGTATCTCCTGATTTCTCAAGTCTATGGTTATCTGAAGCTGAATATCGAATATCGACGGATTCTAGAGTTTGTGACATTCCTGCTTGTACTAGGATTTATCCGACTTATATACAACTCGAATGAAGATAAGTTGAGTCGGTACTTTGTATCGAGTCAGCAGGAACGTTTAGCAGAGATTAAGAGTTTCATTGCGCGTATTTCCCAGTATACTTCTCCTGACAAGCTCATCGAAGATCTGAAGCAGGAGCTTCAGGCATTTTTCTCTACAGATTTTGTGGAGTTCTGGTGGTCACCAGAAAATTTTGAGGCAGAGGAAGACGAAGCTACAGATGTACCTCAACTCGCAGGAGATCTTCCGTGGGATCGTATCTATCATCAGCTGGCGCAGCGCAAGACGATTTGGTCCAAGACCAAAGTAATCTCTACTTTCCGGTTGGACAAGCAAGAAGAGAAGCAGATCAGTCAGACACCGATTCACTTGCTGAGCACCATCACAGTAGATGAGGGTAGGTATGCCTTGCTACAGCTGGGCAAGAAGAAGCGCGGGGTGTACAACCTGAGTGATTTGGAGCTTATCTCCCAGCTGATTCAGCAGACACAGCTTACCCTGAATGTACTGAGCTTGCTATCTAGGGAGAAAGACTTGATCCAGCAGACCTACGAGGCCAATCTGACCGCCCTGCGTTCGCAGATCAACCCGCACTTCCTTTTCAATACGCTGAACTCCATCGGAGAGCTGGTTCATGAATCAGCCGAGCTTGCCGAACAAGCTGTTGAGAAGTTGGCGTTCATTTTTCGCTATACCCTCAATAAGTCCAGCGAAAACTATGTGGCACTAGGGGAGGAGATGAAGCTCATCCGTACGTATCTGGAAATGGAGAAGATCCGTTTTGGGGAGCGCCTGGAGATGCACATTGAAATTCGAGACAATATGCAGGATGTACAGATCCCATCTTTCGTGTTGCTCACACTCGTAGAAAATACCATCAAGCATGGAGTGTCCAAAATACTACACAAGGGCGAGGTCTCAGTAGTCGCTTTTAAGGACGATAGTTTTTTGGTGTGTGAAGTAATGGACAATGGGCCTGGAATAGATACAAGTAGAATATTTAAAAGTCATGGGTTGAGTAATACGGTTTCGCGTATGGAAAATACCTATGATATGAAAGATTTGATGGATTTTGAGAATACAGGCGATGGTACACTGGTCCGTGTGCGGTTTCCATTAGACAAACAGCCACAGTTAAAACCGTAATATTTTTGTATAATAAATCACACAGGCATGAGTTTTGTAAATAAGGTTTGACGGACTTTTCACGTTTTTTCATTTTTCAAAATGCTGATATTTTCGTTATCTCATGTGCGTTCTTTTTCCAATCCCAAACTTTGTAAGAAGTATCAGAAGACAGAAGAGATATTCTCAAACGTAAGCAGTAAGTTAGCCGGGATGTCTACTTTCTTTACATCTGTCCTCTTACCTATACATCATATTAGAAAACCGAGTTTTATATGTCTAAGATACGCGTACTAATCGCTGACGATGAGCTACCCGCTCGCAACAAAATGAAGCGCCTCCTGGGGAAGTTTAATGATGTGGACGTGGTGTACATCGCGGAAAATGGCCTGGATGCCCTGGAGAATATTCAAAAAGAGAAGCCTGATTTGGTTTTCCTGGATATTGAGATGCCAGGAATGAATGGGTTAGAGGTGGCTGAAAACATTGATACAGAGCCTATGCCTGCGGTCGTATTTGCTACCGCTTATCACGAGCACGCCATCAAGGCGTTTGATTTGAACGCACAAGACTACTTGCTGAAGCCATTCAACGAAGACCGTCTGCGTCAAGCTGTCAATAAGGTAGGGGAGAATCGCCTCGGATCTGCTTTGGATAAGAAGAAGCTAGCGGATCTGCTCAAGTCAGAGTTGGTAGACGACATCAAAGTTCCCTTCAGCAATAAGGTACCCATCCCTACACGCGACCGCTACAAACTCGTCGATTATAGCGAGGTAGTATGTATCGAAGTAGAAGAACGCAGCGTACGCCTCTTTACTAAAGAGAAGTCTTATCTACTCAATCACACGCTGGATACATTTGAGCGTAAGCTCCCCTCTGACATGTTCTTCAGAGTGAACCGCTCGTGTATCATTGGTTTGAAGCATGTAAAAGAGATTGTCATTTGGTTTGGTAACCGCTTCAAGATCATTCTCTCAAATGAGAAAGAAGTGATTTCCAGCCGTGAAAAGAGTAAGATTTTGAAGCAGGTATTGAAGTTCTAGTTTGAGTAGAACACACCGTTTAGGAAAAAATAAGTAGTAGTAGTTAGTATTTCGTAAGAAGCTCGGCGCAGAATCGCTGGGCTTTTTATATTTTGTGTGCTTATTGCGATAGCTACTTTCTGATTGACTGAGCCTTATCTCTATGCCTCAAATTACGCTGGTTCCTACGCCCATTGGCAATCTCGACGATATCACTTTACGTGCCCTCAAGGTACTCAAAGAAGCAGATTTGATTGCAGCTGAAGACACGCGTACGTCGGGCAGATTGCTCAAGCATTTTGAAATTAGCACCCCTCAAATGGCCCTCCACCAGCACAACGAACATCAGAAAGTTCCTGCCTTAGTTACAAGGGTATTGCAAGAAGATCTTCACTTGGCGGTAGTGACAGATGCAGGGACACCTGCTATTTCAGATCCAGGCTTCTTGCTTGTCCGCGAGGCCATCGCCCAAACTGTTCCTATTCAAACCCTTCCTGGACCTGTCGCTTTTATTCCTGCCTTGGTCAATAGTGGCATGCCTTGCGATCGCTTTACTTTTGAAGGGTTCTTGCCGCACAAGAAGGGGAGGCAAACCCGCTTGCGACAACTTCAAGAGGAGTCACGCACCATGATCTTCTACGAATCCCCGCATCGACTCCTGAAGACATTGGGACAGTTTGCAGAGTGGATGGGGGAGGATCGGCAGGTATCCGTCAGCAGAGAACTAACCAAGATCCACGAAGAAACGGTACGTGGTACATTGCAAGAAGTGGTGCAATACTTCCAAACCCATACACTAAAGGGAGAAATCGTTCTTGTCCTAGAGGGAAAAAGGTAAGGTGTATCTCTTAGGCTGATATTGTAATATTTATTGAAAAATCAGGGATTCCCCCAGCCAGAATCTTCTGGGAGTTACATTTCATGAATCCTGTTTACCTCGTTAGAACCCTAAGGAGTATTTATGAAGTTAGTCGCTGATAATTAGTGACTTGTATCCTATATTTTATATGGAATACTGATATATTAAATATTCTTTTTATAAAAAAATTCACTGAAATTAAATCAATTGGCACGCTTTCATAGGTATTGCTGACATGCCGAATAGTTGAAAATAATAAAATTCGTATAGTACAACTCATGTCATATCTGGCTGAGGATGGGTTTGAGTAATAGCGGGGAGTTGGACATTTTTGTTATGTGTGACTTCTAAGGCTTAGCACCTATTCGCTGAGATTGTCGTTGCACATTTTGGAGAGATGGCAATCCAAGGACAATGAAGAGCTAGATGCAGGAAAATAATCTCATAGTAAAAGCAGCAAGTTTATCCATCTATGGAACCTTCGAAGGAGATAGCCTGGCTATTTTTCAGTTACCACTAGGTATGCTCAAGCCTGATGAAGCGCTTTTTGACTGGATGAAATCTTTGTGTTTGGTCATGGGAACAGAGGAGGTAAGAAAGTGTGCAACTAGATATTCCCAACAAGGATTTCCGCTAAAATGGGCTGAGGATATTAGCTTTGAAGATAGATTCACCTTATTACAAAAAGCTTTTCAAAGTTTAGGTTGGGGAAAAGTTTCTCTACATCGTTTTGATGTGCAAGAGGCTCAGGTACAATTTACTATAGAGGAAAGTAGCGAATTGAAGTATCAACGAAATCTTCCCGTAGATCATCGATGGGGATTCCCTATGATTACAGGTAGACTGATCGGGCTTTGCCAATCGATCTGGGGAGGTATGAGGCAAAAAACAGACTTCAAAGACCGTCTTCTCACCATTACATTTGAAAATAGCCCTCACCTCGATTATTCTCATCCTCAGCTTCTAGAAGAAATGACGCTTCTAGAGCAACAAAATAAAGACTTAATGGAGAGTAGTCTGCGTGCCGAAAGGGTTAATCAGGCCAAATCCGTTTTTCTGGCCAATATGAGTCATGAAATCCGGACGCCCATGAATGGCGTCATCGGGATGACCAATCTTTTGTCGCAGACCGTGTTGAATGAGGAGCAAAAAGAATACGTCGAAATCATCCGAACAAGTAGCGAAGGTCTGCTAGGGATCATCAACGATATCTTGGATTTCTCAAAGATTGAAGCAGGGAAAATTGAGATTGAGACACATCCACTCGATATAGAAGATGTGGTGGGAGAGGGATTAGACATCATTGCAACCAAAGCCCATAGCAACGGGCTAGAAATTGCCTCATCTATTGATCCTAGTTTACCTGCTTTGGTGGAAGGTGACTCGACCCGTATCAGGCAGGTATTGGTCAATCTGCTGTCTAATGCGGTGAAGTTTACTGAAAAAGGAGAGATTGTCGTTAAGGCTTGGTCCCTTCCTGTCAATGCAAAGGAAGCACACATATACATATCGGTGCAGGATACGGGTATTGGGATTCCTGCTGAAAAACAAGCCAATCTATTTGAGGCTTTCACCCAGGCAGAAGCCTCGACAACGCGCAAATTTGGTGGAACAGGATTGGGACTTTCCATTAGTAAGCAGCTTTGCTACATGATGGGAGGAGATCTATGGGTAGAAAGTACGCCTGGCAGAGGATCAACTTTTACTTTTAGGGTAAAGGTAGGAATCCTGAAAAGTGCAGAGGAGCGTTACAATGAGCAGGATTTGGATCGTCTCAAGGGGAAGAAAGTACTCGTGGTGGATGACAATGGGACCAACCGTCAGATACTTCATGTGCAGTTGATGCATTGGGGAATGGTTCCAATCACAGCTTCTACAGGAAAAGAGGCACTTGATAAGCTGAAAAAGGAACGTGCAGATCTGGTCCTACTGGATTATCATATGCCACACATGAATGGGGTTGAGTTGGCGAAGCATATCTACAGATTATACCCCAATCTGGCCTGTATCATGTTGAGTTCCCTTGGCATCAATGTGAAGAGTAAAGAGATAGAAGTGGCACTCAATAAGCCTGTGAAATTTCGTCAACTCCAACACACCATCCTGTACGTCCTAGGATCGGGAGATAAACCAGTTGCTTCCGCTCCATCCGTGAAGAAAGCGGAGACAGAAGACTTCTCGCATGTCCAGATTCTTCTGGCAGAAGATAACATCGTCAATCAGAAGGTGGCCTTGAGAACCCTCAAGAAGTTTGGGATTGAAGCAGAGGTTGCAGCCAATGGGAAAGAAGCGGTAGACAAATTGCGGCAGACAGATTTTGATCTGGTCCTGATGGATATGCAGATGCCCGTGATGGACGGATTAGAGGCTACGGAACGCATACGTGAGCTTCCCGAAAAGGCAGGCATCCCTATCATTGCGATGACTGCGAGTGCCATGGATAGTGACCGAGAAAAGTGCATGGCTGCGGGGATGAATGGGTTCATCTCTAAACCCTTTAGGTCAGAAGAACTCCTCGCCACGATCAAGCAGTATTTGAATACGACGCTTGGGAATCATTGAGTCAAGGGATTTTATATTTTTCAGTGAAAAAGCATATTTAGGCAGATTCTTAATCAGGATACTGCCTATTTTTATGCACGAATTTTTGTTGTGTCTACACGTGTGGTCATATACTTCGAGTTTGTGGAACGATTCCTGTGCCAAATCGAATACTCAACAGAGCCAGGAGCGATTGTGGAATCGTATGTAACGCTCAAATTATTTGTGCAAAATTCATCCAACATGAAGCAGCTATTACCCATTTTTTCTATTCTACTCCTTTTCTTATTCAGTTGTAAGGCGACCAAAAGGGCGTACGAGTTAGGGGATTATGATCGAGCCGTCTTGAATTCAGTCGATCGTCTCCGCAACAGTCCAGATAATAAAAAGTCGCGCGAGACCCTGAAACTTGCCTACCCCGCTTTTATAGACTACATCGAAGATCAGGTGGTGAGTCTTAAACTGGGAACAGATGTCTACAAGTGGGAGCGGATCATGGATCAATATGCTTTGCTCAACCGTGTCTATGATGAAATCCAGCGCTCACCTGCAGCCAAGCAAGTGATTCCCAACCCTCAGCAATATCTGGGTGAGTACAGGGAGGCCGTTTCTAATGCAGCGGACGTGCGGTATACGCTAGGCATGCAGGCATTGGAGCTCGGAAGGGTAGGGGATAGACTAAAGGCGAAGGATGCATATTATCAGTTTGAGCATGCCTTGGAGTTATTGCCGCATTATCGTGATTCAGAGAACCTTATGCTAGAGGCGAGAGATTTGGCTACAGTGTATGTAGAAGTAGAATCGATTCCTCCACCAGCGGCAGCCATTGATTTTCGAATTCCTATAGAGCCTTTTGAATCTCAACTGATGGGATGGATGGCGCAGAGTAATTTGAGTCCGTTTGTCTATTTCTATTCGTCACGTGCGACAGAAAAACCCACTCAAGGCCCTACGCATATTGTTCGTATGGTGTTTGAAGATTTTACGATTGGTCGTACTCGGTATTTCAACACCACCCATGAGCGAAAGCGTGACAGTGTTGTCGTAGGGACAATTGATATTACATCTGACTCCACTGTGGATGTATATGGAACGGTCGAAGCTGAGGTGAGGCGATTTGACAAAGAGATCTTTTCTGGAGGTACGCTCGACATGCGCATCATAGATGCTTATTCTGGTGAGCTATTAGTCCAGCGAGATTTTGCAGGTTCTTATGTGTGGAAAGACTTTAAAGGGTTCTTCAATGGAGACAAAAGAGCTCTGGAGCCTGAGGATATACCCTACATTGAGAAGCTTGAATACGTCCCCCCTCCACCGCCGGAGATACTCTTTCAGGAGTTTTCACGACCGATTACGGATCAGTTCCAGAGCTTTTGTCGGCAGTATTATCAAGGGATTTAAGTCGCGGGACTCCTAGCCATTGCCAACGTCCCGTTGGTGCGTATAGGCTACCGCTGCGGCTTTGTTAGTCAGGAGACTAATAGATTGTGCCATGCGTAGTTTGATGACTACGCATAGCCTTGTGTTTCACCTTTTTTCTTTCTGCCCAGCATCACCTAGGCAGCGGAGCTGTATCTAGCCATCGCCAACGTCCCGTTGGTGCGTATAGGCTACCGCTGCAGCTTTGTTAGTCAGGAGACTAATAGATTGTGCCATGCGTAGTTTGATGACTACGCATAGCCTTGTGTTTCACCTTTT
>JBCBFT010000085.1:0-12508 GCA_038527485.1 Bacteroidota bacterium | reverse complement strand
TTTCTTCCTGCTGCGCATCACCTTGGCAGTACCGACTTCCGCTAGTTCAATGCCAAGTTCACGGCTGCTGTTGCATGGATATGTGTGGTATCAAACACAGGGACAGGGCTATCTTTTTGTTGGATGAGTAAGGGGATTTCGGTGCAGCCCAAAATGATACCTTCCGCCCCCCTTGCGACTAGATCCTCTATCACTTGTTGATATGCAGCGCGCGAAGCATCCAGGATTTTGCCTTGGATCAGTTCTTCATAGATGATGGTATTGACGGTAGCGATACCCTCTTTGTCGGGCACGACTACCTCTATCCCATGCTGCTCTTGTAGTCTTCCCTTGTAAAAATCTTCCTCCATCGTAAAATGTGTTCCCAAGAGTCCCACTTTGTGGAGCTTCTGGGTTTGGATCTGCTTGGCGGTTTCATCCGCGATGTGAACAATGGGGAGTGCGACACGTGCTTCTACGGCAGGAACTACTTTGTGCATGGTATTGGCACAGATGAGGATGAGGTCAGCGCCTCCTTTGGCGAGTTGTTCGGCTGCTTCTGCCATCATATCTCCTAGTGTATCCCACCTTCCTGCATATTGATGTTCTCGTATTTCAGCCATATTGACCGAGTTGATGAGGCATTTACAGGAGGCATATTTTCCCAGTCTCTCCTTGATGGTACGATTGAGAATCTGATAGTAAACAGTGGTAGATTCCCAGCTGATGCCGCCAATGAGTCCAATAGTTTTCATAAGGGGTAGATTGATAGGTGATATAAATACCTCGCAAGATACAAATACTTCATATGGAATTTTTTACCCTTTTTAGTCTTATTCAAAACTTAAGGACGTGAGGCAGACACATTATTTAAGGTAAAAATGAGGGTAGGATGTTGAAGAAATTTTATTCACCACGTCTCATACAGTTAAATGATCCTGTAGTATAGGATTATACATTTGATTCAAAAAAAAGAATCTATACCGATTTTTCAGACTAAAAATGAAACTTTATAATTAAATTTGTGTAAATAAATACACTATATTTTATGATAAAGTTCAATTCAGATTATTTTGATATCTCTAGTATTTAACCTTCAGACATCCTTATGAAAAATTTTTCCTTATCCATCCTCTGTTTGATTCTCTCCCTGTCGTCCTATGCGCAAAATTGTCCCGTTCCCAATGGCGATTTTCAATCGTGGGAAACGGTAAGACTTGAGCGTCCATTTTCGACTGATAGCATCGATTTCTTTTGGCCTGAAGGCTGGAGTCCCTTTATATGGAATGGCGTAGATGATTTCATCGAGCCTGCCTTACCAGGTCCAGGTGGCATGGGAGACAGCGCCGTGACGATGTTTTCTACAGAATTTGATGCGTCTGTGAGTAGATATTTTTTCTGTACAGGTAAACCTACTGCCTTTACATTTGACTATGCACATGATGGGGCTGCAGATGATTCCATGCAAATCCTTGTCTTGGGTGTCAATGTCGATACAGTGGGAAGTGATGACATAGATTCTCTGGTAGCCGATGTCATACTTGATGAGGTGCCTTACACTGAAGTTTACTCTACTACCGAAAGTATTGGAGGAGGAGCGCAAAGTTTCACCTCTTACAGCATGCCTTTGGTAGAGCTAGACAGCGTGACCATTCCCAACCTGTTCATTGTCGCTTTTATTTATAACAGAAGTCCTAACGCACCTGTTGGGCCAAAGACTACCTATTCGGTTGACAATGCGGCTTTTTCATTTACTACGACTCAAGTAGAACCAGGAGGAAAGGACTTTGAGCCTATCGTATTATTTCCCAACCCTGTAAATGACGTACTCAATGTACAATACGATTTTGCCAAGCCTCATCGGGTGAAGGTCCTCAATGCGCAGGGGCAAGTGGTCCAATCATCGGTCTTGAATGGCTCCCCATCTTCCTTGCCTGTAAGTGAGCTTTCATCAGGCGTCTATCTGCTGATCATGGAAGATGAAAATAATCAACGTGTGGGTGTAAGTAGATTTGTGAAACAGTAGAAGAAATCACGAAGAATAACTACGGGGAGTTTAACATACGGACCCCGTGGTTTTTCTTTATCTTCCTTTTTTCTGTTTCAAGTGGGTTTTGTAAAAATTGATCAGTTTATCTGTCACAGCTCTATTCTCGAAGCCTCTTTCGATAAAAGCAGCTGCTTTTTGGCCCATCAACTCATAGATATCTTTGTGTTGTAAGAGGAAAATAATCCGTTCGGCGAAATCCTCAGGTTCTCCCTCGATCATGATTTGCTCACCATGTTTGGGACCAATTCCCTCCACAGCGACGGGTGTAGCAACAATGGGTTTGCCATGTGCCATTCCTTCTACGACTTTCACGCGCATGCCACTGCCTGATAAGATGGGCGCAACCATGATGCCCTTAGACTGGATAAATTCTTCCGCACTTTCGACCTCACCGACTACTTGGATATTTTGCTTCGAAATGCGCATATATCGTGGAGGCATGTTACGACCTGCGAGGTAAAAAGGGACATCGGGAAAACGCGCATGCACCAGAGGCCAAACTTCCTTTAGGAACCAGTCCATTCCTTCTATATTGGGTTCCCAGTCCATTGCCCCTAGATAAAAAACCGACCGCTCTTCAGAAGGGATGGTACCCCGAACTTTCTGAATCATTTTCAGATCCATTCCTACAGGTGCGACATGAATGGGGAGGTCTGCTCCCATGAATCGGAAGCTCCCTGCATCTTTATTCGTGATAGGCACCATCACGTCAAAAGACCTTTGGGTGACGGCTTGGGCTTCGTATTTCCTAAGGCGGTAGGCAGTTTCGGCATAAGCGAATCTCTTGAATGGATTACGCATATTTCGCGATCGCCTGTCCCATATTTCGTGCTCTATATTGTGCGCACGGAAAGACACCAAGGCATCTGACTCTGCCTGGATGAATTTGGCGTAGGGGACGGTGTACAAAGTTTCAAGCTGCACCACATCAAAACCGCCTTTATCCTTGACGATACGTCTTACTTCATCTACAAAAGCTTTGGAGGTAAAGCGCTGGATGTGATAAGGGTCCTTACTGAAAAGTAGATTGGCCATGAAGTCGATGTAGCTGATGCTGGTGTTGACATCCACTGCGACAAAGGTGGCCATTTCTTGGATCTCTGAAGGGAGGTTGCGAAGGTAGAGATAATGCTTGCTTGTATTCATGGTGAGCACCGTCACCTTGTGTCCCAATTGGTGATACGCTCTCACCATATTGAGCATCGCCAGCGTCCCACCGTCTTTGGCGGGCCATGGGGGTTTGGTACAGAGCATCAAAATCTTCATTGCCTACGATTCTTTACAGCCGAAGACTTACCGTGAAGCGGTTTCTCCTTCGTTTGTGATCTCACAAACATAAACAGAGTCTTTTCTTATCCCAAGGATGGCTTACCAAAAGAGAGCCCCAACTCAGGAAGTTGGGGCCAAACAGATTAAAGTAAAGTTAGAGCGTATCTGGGAAGGAATCATAGACGCCGTTGAAGCATCATTTCAGGCAGGGTAGGTAAAATTGATTCGCTTCCTGTGTATTGAGGTATATATTCGATCTATATTTCTCTAGGGTTGATAAGTGAGGGTGTGAATGCGATATCCTCTACTTGTGCATGATTCAGAGACGCTCTTTAAGGTTAACATGTGAATCTAAGAGAACGAAAAAATAAGCTCCGTTTTAATGAGAAGTTATCTTCTACGCACTTCCTAGATAAGTGCAGCTTGATATTCAGATGGGCTTTTGCCTGTCCACTTCTTAAATGTACGTGAGAAAACACTGATCTCAGAGAAGCCGAGCACATGTGCAATTTCACCTTTGGAGACGCGAGGGTCTTGTAGGTAAGCGATAGCAAGGCTTTTGCGAAGGGAGTTGAGTATCTGCTGATACGTAGTACCTTCATGCTTGAGCTTCATTTGTAAAGAGCGGACACTCATATCGAGATGCAGCGCAACAATCTCAATACCAGGCGACTGGTTACGTAGTTCCTGAAGAAGGATACGCTTGACACGTGCCGTATAAGGCGTAGTCGAAGAGATATCTCTTACCAAAGTCTCTGCATGGCGATCATAGAGCTGGAGCAAGCGGTTTTGATTAGCGGTTAAGCGCGTCTTCATTTTACTTCGAGTGTTAGAGTGTTCAGATAAAAATTAAATAAAAGTACCCCATTGAGAGTCGGAGAGACCCTCATCAAAAGTATTGATCCAATGGATCGTGGTTTTACACCCCACACCTCTTGAGTAGATGTGTCCTGGACGATTTTTTGTAACCAGTAGAGATCCCCATCTACTACTGATTTAGCCATAGGCTCTAGCAAAAAATTGCCAATGAACTTTTTACTCAAAAGGCCTGTAAGGAAATGGGTGAACGTTGAAAGAAATTTCCCCAAGTGAACAATCTGTCACCGACCCTAACAAATGACAGATTTTACTCAGAAATGAACAAAAGTCGGGCCATTATGAACCGTTCGCGTAGGATTTTTGTGCAAACTCCGAAAAAATCTAACTTTTGGCTTCGAGGGCTAAATTGGGGTTTTCCTCAAAAAATCCCATTTTCGTTGCTAGGCAAAACCCCATTTGCAGTCTATTAAAGGGTAATACATGGTACATCAGAAATCTGCAGACTTTACAAAATATAAGTTTAAAGCCCTAAAAACTTACACATCCACAGAATGGCTTGCAGATAGTAAGAAAAAATATAGGCAGGTATTCGACCGAAACGAGATGTCCTACATCTTCGTGGAGTTTTCTTTTTTTAACAAACTCTTTGATGAGGAGGAATGGGAAACCGAAATTATCCTCAAGGCTTATCGCAAACCTGAAGATCCCAAGCAGACCCCCAAGGAAATATGTCAGATAGATGTACAAAAGCTGGTCAGTGAAAATCTCAACATCGTCTATATTCGCGATGGGTGGCCCGTAGACATTGGGGGGGAAATCTGGAATGAAGGTGCCTACTACTGGGAAGCTTACATCGAAGGGACCCTCGTAGGGAATTGTGACTTTTATATATATGACGTCGGAGAAGTCACAACAACCGAAAATCCTTACCTCGAAGTAAAAAGCGCCCAATTGTACGAAGGAAGTAGTCAGGATAAGGAAGTTGCGATCCGTACTTACTACAATACATTTAAGGCAGAGGAGACACGCTTCATATGGGTTGAGTTTGCTGCGAAAAATCAACTCACCAAAGATTGGAAGGCTGAGTTGACATTTTATTTCTACAATGATGCGCGTCAGCTCAAAGCTCAGACCACCGAACTGCTCCATGTCAATGCTGGGCAGGACACACTGATCGTCAATTCTGGTTGGGGATCGGATCACAAGGGTACTTGGTTTACCGACAACTACACCGTTGAAATTGTCTTTATGGATACCTTGATCGGCGTCGTCCCGTTTAGGGTAGCGGAGCAATTTATCGAAGGCGAAAGCCTGCTGCTCCAGCCCGATGAGTCGGGAATCAACTGGGTGGGGGTCCCTGTCAAGCAAGAAGAAGATGAGAAGACACTGGAA
The DNA here is from genome assembly GCA_038527485.1 of Bacteroidota bacterium. Lineage (GTDB taxonomy): Bacteria > Bacteroidota > Bacteroidia > J057 > J057 > JALEFZ01. Next base: position 6,999 of record JBCBFT010000085.1, on the reverse strand, counting down.
GATGTGCTGGTAGGGTTAGACCAGATGACAGGTCTCAGACGTATCAAAACACGTGTACGAGAATATGCCAAGTACCTTGAGTTTCTTAATCTGCGCAAGGACAAAGGCTTTGAAGATACTGCACCTACACATCTGCATGTAGTCTTGACAGGCAATCCAGGAACGGGGAAGACCTCTGTTGCGCGCATGCTAGGGCAGATTTATCATAAGTTAGGACTCCTGCGGAGGGGGCACGTGCATGAGGTAGACCGAGCGGATATCATCGGAGAATATATCGGGCAGACAGCGCCCAAGATGCGCAGCACCATCGAAAAGGCGAGAGGAGGTGTGCTTTTCATTGATGAAGCTTATGCGTTGGTTCGTTCCAATGAAGATAAGAAAGACTATGGCCGCGAGGCAATTGAAATATTGATCAAAGAACTCTCGGCACCCCAAGTGGATTTTGCGCTCATCGTCGCAGGCTATCCCCAAGAGATGGATATTTTCCTCAATTCAAATCCTGGGCTTAAATCTCGACTGAATCTACGGTTTGACTTTGAGGATTTTACGCCAGAAGAATTGCAAGATATTTGTCTACAAGGAGCCTCGGATCATCAGGTAAATTTTTCAGAGAAAGCACAAAATTACCTCTACAAAAAGCTTGTGGAGGCATACAGGAATCGAGACAGGTCCTTTGGCAATGCGCGCTATGCCCTCTCGCTGATCAACGAAGCCAAGATGAACATGGGCCTTCGGATCATGCGAATGGAAGCCCCTGATCAACTATCAGATGAAACGCTTTCCCTTATCGAGGAAGAAGACATCAGGGAGATTTTTGATACGCAGCGTCGCATAAGCCCCGAACTGCCAGTGGATGAGGAGCTGTTACAATCCTCTCTAGCAGAACTGAATAAGTTGGTGGGATTGACCAAGGTGAAGCAGGAGATCCAGGATCTCATCAAGCTGGTACGCTTTTACAAAGAGATCGGCAAGGATGTGCTGCATAGTTTTTCGCTGCACAGCGTCTTTACAGGCAATCCAGGTACAGGCAAGACGACCGTGGCCCGTATCATCGGGACGATCTATCGTGCGCTTGGGCTACTGGAGCGGGGACATGTAGTCGAAGCCGATCGGGCCGCCATGGTCGGAAAGTATGTAGGGGAAACGGCCAACAAAACAGCGGAGCTGATTCAGCAAAGCCAAGGAGGCGTGCTATTTATTGACGAGGCCTATGCGCTCACCCAAGGGAGCCAGCAAGACTTCGGCAAGGAAGCGGTAGATACCCTACTCAAGCGCATGGAAGATCTCAGAGGAGAAATGGTAGTCATCGTCGCGGGTTATCCCAAGCAGATGCGCCAGTTCCTAGAATCTAATCCTGGATTGAAATCGCGTTTTGACCGTAAGTTTGAGTTTGTGGACTACTCAGTAGCCGAGTTGCTGGAAATTGCGGTAGAGATGTTTCAGGAAGAAGAAATCACCATGTTACCCGAGGCAGAGGCACATCTCGAGGCGTACCTGACCTACCTCCACCGACACAAGAACAAATTCTTTGGCAATGCACGGGCCGTCCGTAAACTGGTCGAGAAGGCCATCAAAAATCAACACTTACGCCTAGCTACTTTGCCTCCTGCCGAACGTACCGCTCAAGTATTGGCTGAACTGGTATTATCCGACGTGCAAGAGTTTGAGGCAGGGATGACGGGTTTATTGGAGGATGGAAGAGAAGGGAGAGTCGGCTTTGTGTAACTTCAGTTTGTAACTGAAGCTGCATGTATGCTCCAGATACAATCTGTAGGAGGCGGTGTTGTCCTGAAGGGACAGTGTCTTATAGCGTGTGGAGTTTAGTCCTACGCTCAAAGCTACATCCTAATCCTCAGGATGGATCTTCCCACGCATTTTCTTGACGTCGGAGCGTTTTTTCTTTTTCTGAATTCTCGCCTTTACAGAAGCCGCAGTAGGTTTGGTTGGTAGGCGTTTTTTCTGACGTTGCAGGGCTTTTTGGATGAGTTGATGCAGACGTCGGACCGCAATCTCGCGATTCTTTTGTTGGCTGCGTGATTCCTCCACCTTGAGGATGATTTCTCCTTCCTGCGTCAGGCGCTTATCATTGATGGCGAGCAGCCGAGTTTTTTGTGCTTCGCTGAGCGAGCTTTTCCTGATATCGAATCGCAATTGAATGGCTGTCGCCACCTTATTTACGTGCTGCCCACCAGGTCCTGAGGATCGGATAGCTGTGAGCTCATACTCGTGAGGAGGAATGTGGATCTGGGGATTACGACTCATAATTTAAGTAAGAGGTCAGATATTCAGACTAGAGACAAAAGACTTAAAGCATTACTGTTGATCTCGCCTATGACTCGTCTTTTGTCTACCTATGTTGGAAGAAATAGGCTCGATAGACGAGGGGACTTTCATATACGGTAAACGTGAGGTGACAGATAAACATTTTTTTATTTTTTCTCTTCTCTCGCTATCTAATTCATAATCAAATCCGAAAACGTTTACATATTTTTAAAAATATCCCGCTTCGTTACAATTTTTTACATTTGGTGACGGTTTCGTTAAAACTTTCTCAAAAAGAGGGCGTTTATTGAAGCGTATTTCATACAACTTCTAATCACAATATTATGGCTCTCACGAATCTTTTTCGTTGGACACTACTCGCTGTATTCGCATTTTCTACTACCGTTCTTTCTGCTCAGGTAGCTCCTGCGCAATGTAAAATTACTCCCAGAGCTAATGGAAAAGCAATGGAAGTACGTTTCTTGGGTGCATTGCCTAGTCATGTGACCCTGAAAGTTTACGATGCCAAAGGAGAGATCTTCTATCAAGAGACAGAGCGCAAGACAGAAACGGTGGACAAGTTGCTCGACCTGTCACTACTTCCCTATGGTAACTATACATTGGAAGTCGCAGGAAGCGGAGCCAAGTTTCAGGAAAAATTTGTCGTGGCCGCTCCTGTAAAGCCTTTTGATGTAGATCTACAGATGGGAGCAGACAAGCGAGTGACCCTTACCGTGATTGGGGAAGCCGAACAAACACCCGTTGTGGAAGTGTACAATGCCGCAGAAGAATTGATCTTCGAAGGCCCCATGGTACTCGATCCTGAGAATGGCCAGACCTTTGACCTCCATACGCTACGCGACTCTCACGTGACGTTTGTCGTGAAAATGGAAGGTGAAGAAGTTCACAAGGGCATTCGCCTGCGCTAAGCTTAGCGCGAATAAACCGAAGACATCGTTTAGAGGAATCACGTTCGAGGAAATGCTTCCAAAATAGAACATGTGCTAACGAATGTAGATAGCCATTAACGTATCGGATCTCCTTTCTCGATTCTATCCATCTAAACGAATTTTTTACTGAGTGATTTTATACGAACGGGTGCTCTTCAGGGAGTGCCCGTATTTTTTTGTGCGTGTGTGAGTTGAGAAATCTCCAAGCGTACCGCCATGTCGGGAGACGGGGGGGGAGTCATATACGATTCATTTCAAATACACATCCAAACTGTCAATCGCATACATACCCCAGAATCCCTCTGCATGGGTGATGTTGCTGAAGACATAAGCAGGTTGATAGAAGTAATCTGAGCGCGTCGTTTCAAACTCATCTTGGCTGAATAGGATCTGCTCGGTAGCATCGGATAAATGATAGGTATAAAAACGCACACCGATCGTTTGATCTAGGCGAAAGAAAGGACGAAAGGGTTCAAAGTTTACGGTGTAGTCTTGAGATTGGGAAAGGGTATCTATGGCCAGTCTGCTTGGGATTCTTGTGGGAAAATCAAAACTCGTCTCAAAGGTAAGTGGGAGCGAATCCGTGTCAAGGAAAAGAAACCTTCCTCCATAGTTGGCTCCTCCTATCGAGTCCCGAAAACGCATTTGTAGCAGAAACTGGATTCCTGTCAACCCAAATTCTTCTAAGGTATCTATTTGTACCTGCCCATCCAAGATCGGAATCACGTAGGGAAGTGTCTCTATATCTGAGTAGATTTCTTCACAGCTTTTACAACTTCCTCTCAACTGATAATCTGCTGAAGCTTGTGGAGATATAGGTTTTGACAATCGCCATGTATGCTTGTCTACAGGAACCAAGTCCTCTACTTTCTCTCCATTTTTGTAAAGGGATACAAATACCGTATCCAGTTCCTGAGGAGAAGCAGTCACTAAGGGTTGTGTCCACCCCGTATATACTTCCAATGCCTTATCTGGTCCCCAAAGACATGTGATATAAGGACGAGCGGGAGTAACTGGGAGATCATAATTTAACGTTTGTTCCAGTTCGCATCCTACCGCACACAGACAGATAAGTCCCAAACAAAGCTTCCAAATGGGGAAATGATTTATTTTCATATATATCTGCATGATCGTCTCACCTAAAACTGATATTGAATGTTGAGAGCAGGAATAATGGGGAATAGATTGACCCCTTTGATCTCAAACCTCACTTCTTGTACGCCTGAAGAGGGATTGATGTAGGATCGTTCGGTTACGTAGACTCTGTAGGGATTGCGTTGGAAGTAGGCATTATAAACGCTGAATGTAAATCCGAGAGATTGACCTCGTGCCAGTGCATATCGATAATGAAGTGCCAGATCCAATCGGTGATAGTTGGGCATGCGCTGGGAGTTGTAGGGTCCCAAGGCATAGTATCCCAGGTTGTAGTTGGTTTGAGGGACATAGTCTACAGGGAGATTGATACGAAAGCCTGTGCTGTAAGTCCAAAAAGCAGAAAGTTTCCAATGTGCATGCATATCCCACACAAACTGACTCGTGAGTTGGTGCCTTCTATCGAACTCATCTGGGAACCATGTATTTTGGTCAATCTCATCAAAGCGACGCAGGCTGTTGCTCAGTGTATAACTCAGACTGGCCTGCCAGGACTTCTGGCGTATGTCGAGAAAAGTTTCTATGCCATAGGCGCGTCCCTCTCCTCCTGTAAAGAGGAGGTCTTCCCACTCCAGTGTCCACGCCAACTCTGTGACGGAGGCAGGAAAAATGCTTAAACTCTCCATCCACTTGTAGTAGATCGCGCTAGACCCTGTCACATTTGGGTGCAATTGGATCTGGCCTAGCCCCAGCGAAAGCTGTCGGGCACGCTGTGGAGGGATACGATCCGTCGCAGGTAGCCATGTGCTATGGTTAATGAGTTGCTCAGGTCTGACCATGAGATGGTGATATTGGACGGTATGGTCGTAGGCAAGCTGCCATTTCATTCCTTTGCCAAGATTACCCTCTGCAAGTAGGCGAGGGAGCAGATCCATATAACGCGTCTCTCCCGTCCAGAAAGCAGAGAGTCGAAGCCCCGCTTGAATCGCGAGTTTTTGCTTCCATCTTTTCTCATATGTGAGAAAGCTTGCCCATTCTTGACTCCTCAACTTTTCAGCAGTGTAGGTCAAATCCGTCTCTGACGATGAAGGAATGTATGTCGTCATGCGTCGTCTGAATCTACCAGGGGCATAGAAATGGGAAGTCCAATGTGTACCCAGCGAAAGAGTGCCCCATGAAGGGGAGGTATAATCTCCTCTTATGATGGCCCCATAGTCCTGTAGGCTGTAAAGCGATTGCGATTCTGTCGTATTCACGGTATCCAGGATGACGACGGGCGGCAAAATGCTATTGGGATTCCGTATTTCTTGCCTATCAAATAATGTTTCTGTATGAATGGTTTGTGAGCGGTTCCCCACTTGAAAGACTGTTGCTTTTAGGTGGAAGGGTTTGTTGGGAAACCAGTGATAGGTGAGCGAGCTGTTGAGATTCTGTAAATATTGGTTGAAGTCAGACTTGCGATCGATCAGCATGGCGAGGTCTCTGAATCGATCATTGCCCGCATAGGATGTGAGTGTGAGTTTATGGTTGGAGGAAGGTTCGTAATTGAGCTTGAGATTGAAGTCGGAGAAGCCCAAATTACGCATACTTACAATCTCCCAGACATTTGCTTCTACTTTTGCGGCTTTTCCGATGTTGAAGATATCCAGATAGGTACTCCGTGCAGCGAATAGGATGGAAAGTTTAGGTGTGATAGGACCTTCCAGGAGTAATTTAGAACTAATAACTCCTAGATTAATCTTACCTGTCCATCGCTCCTTATTGCCCTCTCGAAAGGCCACATCTACAATAGAAGAAAGTCGCCCGCCATACTGTGAAGGGAAACCCGAGGCATAAAAGTTAATCTGTTTGAGGGCATCGGGATTGAAAATAGAGAAAAGATTGAAAATATGTCCTGTGTTGTAAGTTGGGACACCATCCAGGATGAATAAATTTTGTCCACGGCTTCCTCCTCGGACATTGAGTTCTGCACTTCCTTCTTTTCCTGGACTGACGGCAGGAAGCAGCGTGAGGGCTTTGAGCAGATCCGCTTCTCCTCCGAGTGCGGGGAGTTCCTCCACTTGCTGTGGAAGAAAGGAGATCCGTCCCACCATACCTGCCGAAGCGGGTTGGGTAGCAGTCAAACGTACTGTATCTAAAGTGCGAGCCGAAAGCTCGATGAGAAGGTTCTGTTCTCCTTTTTGCTTTTTGTATATAGCCTGTCGATATCCCTCATGTCTGACATAAAGTGTGCAGGTGTCAGGGAGTTTCAGCCAAAAGAATCCTTGAGGGTCTGTGAGTGTTCCCTGTTCGGATTGTCTTTCGTAGACTTGCGCATAGGGGATGGGCTCACCTGAATGAGCTTCAAGAACTCTTCCTTTTACATTATTTTGTGCATTTACGGTCAAAAAAGCCCAACAGAGCAAGAGAGGGCTTAGGATGCGTTTTTTCATGGAGAAGTATCCGTTTTTATATTATGGAGTAACTTCAAAGCTATACACTGACTCTTCATAGTGGTAGTTTACATCTTCTACAAAGAAAATCAGATTGAATTGGTCTCCTGGTTTAACAGAATAGTTCAATCCTTGGATCAGCGGACCTCCATCAACAACCTTTACGCTGTCTTCCTGGATAATCAGTTGAAATTCTACAGAGATTCTATTTGTATTGGGATAGGTTTGATTAGCAAGAACGGTCACTAAATTTTGCCCCTTGA
>JBCBFT010000084.1:0-30407 GCA_038527485.1 Bacteroidota bacterium | reverse complement strand
TATGTTCACCTACTTTCCCAAAGCTATTTCGTTCATAGAATCGAATCGCCCTGAGATTGCTATTGAGCACGGATAACCAGATGTGTTCAAACCCTAGCGCTGCTGCCTTATCAATCATCTGATGCTGTAGTTCATAGCCGATCTTCATTGATAGAAAATCGCGAAGTACATAGATCTTTTGGAGTTGACAGACATGTTCGTTTGCGATGAAAGGGGTCGGGGAATGCAACTTGAGCTTGGCGTAAGCTACAGGAAGACGGTCCACTGTCGCAATCCAAAATAGGTTATCTGGTTTTTGGAGGCTTTGCTCAATTTTATCTATGGAATAGGTGCGTTCGTGATATCGGAGTAGGTCGTTTTTGTCTCGGAAGAGATGCCCAAATGTTTCATTAAATGTAACACGTCCCAGAAGGGCGATGGCAACTACATCATGTAATGTGGCGGATTTTATTTCGAATGCAGACATAGCGGTATCCTTGACTTGTGAATGGACCGTAGATCGTAAATTTTTACTTCACGATTCCATCACAAGTTATGGGATTTCTGTATACAGGCAGTGATTTATTTAAGTTTTGGCAGCGTCTTCATCACCAATTGCATCAATCATATCGAGTGTCTGAGAAGCTTTTTTCTCCCAAATACTCTTTAGAATAAAATAGAGCCCCACACATGATCCTATTCCAAAAGGCATGGCCATGAGTGATAACACGATATCATTCCACTCTTCAATGTTTCCCCAATCAAAGATCAAGAATACGACGCCCAAGATTATGCCTCCGAGAAAGGTACCTACGTAGTATACCACGATTCCTAAAATGGCAAAACCCCATCTTGACTTATCATGGTCCTCTGCAAGGTCAAAAAAATACTTACCGATAAAGTAGATGAGTAAAATACCTAGCATGTTTTCAAATGATTTAGTGCATGAAAATATGAGATAAATCTATCAAAAATATCCTTACTTTTTATCTCTTGAACTGAACTTTTACTCCCATAAATATATGTCTTCCACTTGCAGGTTCATAGTATCTCCCCCCAAAAGCATTGATACGGATATTGGCAAAATATTGTGTGTTGGTAAGATTATTAATCCCTACATACGGTTGGACATCCCATTTTTTCCTCAAGAAATTCCAGCCTAGCCGTAGGTTGACAACTGTGTAAGGGGCAATTTCTATTGTATTGGCATCATCAGCGAAGACTTGCCCACGATGCTGCAACCACGCCCTTCCAAAGAATCCCTCTTCATTTTGATAAATAACGGCCACATACCCCTGATGATTGGGGAGGCCTGGCAATTCATTTCCTTCTAGATTCTCACCATCTGCTACATAAGATCTATAGCGATATACAGCGTACGAGTAGGCTACCTCTGTTTGCAAGTTGGGTGTCCATAGATAGTTCCCATTTACCTCTAATCCAGTCCGTCGAGCGGCACCCGCATTTCGATAGAAAGTGCGTCCAGGAAAGTCTGCAAGCTCATAGGGTACCAATTCATTTTCAAGGAAAATAAGGTAACCTACAGCTTGATACTGGAATCCATTTCCGATGCGTCCTTTGAATCCGCCCTCCAAGTTTTGGGCAGTCTGGGGCTGAATCTCTGGATTGAAGCCTCCTAGCCCACTGGGATTGTTGCTTAACTCCGTCAAAGTAGGTGTCTCAAAGGAGACGGAGCTATTCGCATATACGTAATGCTCTGTATAAACATCATCTCGTCCATCTAACCATCTATAGGAAATCCCTCCACTCGGACTCCACTGTGTGTAATTCAGTTGCGCAGATTGGTCTTCGTCCGCCAAGAACTGATCCTCTAAGCCGATGCCTAATCTGTCCCATCGAATACCTAAATCCAGTGTCAAACTTCTCGTGGAAAAAGGGGACAAACTTTGTAGGAGAAATACACCCACATCGGAGAAGGACTCCTTTTGATCTAGCGTGAGATCTCCTCTTTCGCCATTCATATTCATGAAGCGCTGCCGATCGTCTTGCTGAAGATCCACATCTAGTCCCACAGTTAGCATATAATAGCCCCAGACACCTGACTTTTGGAACTCATAGTCTATCCCTCCCCCACCAAATAGACGATCAAAAGCTACAGCGCCCCCAAACTGGAAGGGAAGGAAATTGGAAAAATCTCGTTGAGTGACTTGCAGGCGAGCCGAAAGCGCGTGTACAATGTGTACACTATTCGGAGAAGGGTACCATAATTTTGTGGACTTTAACCCGATCATACCTTGGCTGACACTTTCTCCTGCGCCAAAATCTACATTTCTCCCCCTGGCTTGTCTTCTATTTTCTTCCACCTCATCTAAGGTCAGTCCTCCCGGATCTTGTGCTAGGGGGCTGTTGAGATAATTGGCGATGAGGGTGATTGTGTGAAATGGTTTCAACGTGTAGCTCCATCTGCCATGAAAGAAATCATTCTGTACTTGGCTATGTGCGCGATACCCTTCATTGACAGTGCGCGCGCCGTAATATAATTGGCTCAGATTTTCTCCGCCGTAGCTGGCCCGCATTTGGTAGCGCTGAAAGCCAAACCCACCTAATGAAATCCCTCCATTTAGCTGAAAGCCTTCCTCTGGCGATGCTGTAGTCAAGCTGACGACACCTCCAGCAGCATTGCCATATAGTCCTGAGGATGTCCCTCTCAAGACTTCACCTTTTGAAAGTATCCCTGGGTCCACATTGTCTAATTGTCCTTGCCCATCGGGCGTCGAAAAAATGAAGCCATCAACGACTAGTTTAATCCCTCGGATACCAAAGGGTGCACGCGCCCCAAAACCCCGAATAGAAAGTCGCACGTCTTGAGCAAAATTTTCTCCATTACTGGCGAGTAAGCCAGGCACGCCCACTAGAGATTCCGTCAAACTCAACTGCTGCTGTCCTTCCTGAAACTGAGCCTCTGAAATCAAGTTGATCGCGCGTGGTATGGAATTTTGGAATCCCCTTACACGAGTGGCTCTGATCACAATAGAGTCTGTCACGATCCCTACTAATGTATCTTGGCCAAACGCAGGGAACATACATAGACAGGAAAGAAGAAAAATAATCCTTTTCATAGATAGATTTTGGAGGGATAAAAGTAGCCGTTTTTTCTCCTAGAGATGCTAAGGAATCCTCAAAAAATCTGGGAAGGGTTGTCTTTATCCCAAAAGATTCGACTATACTTAAAGACCAAAACCACATCCATATGTTCCGATACTTCCTACTTCTTAACTTACTCTTAAGTGCCTTGATCCTATCTGCACAAGACATATTGTTGACTGAGGATTTTGAAGACACAACCACTGTCTTTAACCTCAATACAGAGGGAGGGCCGCTCGGGGGTACAGGAGCTACCAGGTATAATTCATGGATCATCAATGATGTCTACACGGGGGGAAGTGGCACACTAGCCGAGTGTATTTTGGGGCTGCTTTTACCCTATAATGTTCCTGCTACTTCAGCTCAGCCTATGAATATCACGAATGCCCCACAAAGTCGCTATATGCACATCGTGAGTGATACCGCACTAACTGACGGTATTGGGAACGCAAACTTCTTAGCACCTGACGGCTTTTGTTTTTTTGCTCAGCAATATGTGGCAGAGATGCCCGTAGGCATACAGACAGCCACATACGATAGTGTGGAACTTTCCTTTTATTGGATTTGTGGGGTGGGGACGGCGTCTACTGGGACACCAGGTGTCTATGGCGAGTTGCTGTATAGCATAGATGGAGGCATGAGCTGGACGCTGCTGGCAGGTTCTAATATATTCAATAACCAAACGAGCTGGACCCAATCGGTTTTCTCTCTCCCTGTATTTGCAGGTCAATCGGATCTGAGATTTGCCTTCCGCTTTGTCAACGGATTTGTGTTGAGTGCTTCTGATCCTGGATTTGCGATAGATGAATTACAGGTTACGGGCTTTATACAGACGAGCATAACAGCAGATAGTGTGGATGACCGTAGATTTTGTAGCAGCATTGGAGGGAGCAGTACGCTCTATTTTACTTCGCAGGGAAATTTTGGTGGGAGCAATGTAGTGACAGCAGAACTCTCAGATGAAAATGGAGATTTTTCTAATCCCACTTCGCTGGGAATTGTTCCTGGTGGGCTTAGTATGCCGATTACCCTCCCTACGGCGCTTGCTCCAGGTACAGGTTACCAGATTCGTATCACGAGCAGTACACCGGCACTAATAGATACATTGGATGGATTCCTGACACTAGATCCTCCACCTGTTCAGGGACAGATCGTGTTTGATCCGCCTGTCGTGTGCTTAGGCGCGCCTGTCACAGTCACTAGACAAGGAGGAGTGGGAAGCCTACAATGGGAGGTCGCTACCGTGACAGATACTACCCTAAGCACAGGAGACAGTACGACGATCGCTAAGGTAGAAGCTGTCACCCGTGTGCGGATCGTGACTACCTCAGGCTTGTGTCCTGCCGATACTTCGAAGTTTGTCAATGTCCCCATCGATCCTATTCAATCGGACTTCACCTTCTCTCAACCGACCTTCACTGACATCTTCTTTTTTGATGCCTCAACCAACGCTTCAGTATGGAAATGGGATTTTGATGGCCTAGGAATGAGTGGCTCATCTAATCCTACATTTATCTTCCCCACAAAAAATACGCTCTATACCATATGCTTGGAAGTCACAAGCCCTGCAGGGTGCAAAGACACCTCTTGCCAAGACATCTCGACTGAGGATGTTTCATCCATTGAAATTCCTGCCTGGGCTAGGGATATTCAGATAGGTCCTGTACCTGTTTCCCAGCAACTCAATATCTACGGTCCTGATCATCTGATATATGATAGGGTTTTCGTACAGGATTTAACGGGAAAGATGTGGGTAGAGGAGACAAATATTCGTCTTCCCTATCAAATTTCTGTGGAAGTACTTCCCGAAGGTTTTTTCATCCTAAATCTTGTCGCCGAAGGAGAGACCTTCGGGTTAAAATGGCTGCATCTTCGTTAAGGTTTGTGCTCTGTTGTCTGTAGAGATTTATGCACTAAGTATTTATTTGTGGTAATCGTTATTCACTTCGAATAAATATTCAATTTCTGTTTAGATTTTCTTCGCGCTTTATCGTATTATTGACTCATACAATAAAGTGGATTCAAATTTACCCAATCATGAAAATTCAGAAATTATTGGTATTGAGCCTTCTTTTAGGTGTTTCCTATGGGTGGGCACAAGACTTTGCATTCGACGAAATTCCATCTGAGCTGGCAGAAGATGTACAAGCCGTTGTCCGCTATGACAGGACAACCATTGAAGTAGAAAATGCCTCTCGTGCAGTGTGGAAGCAACAATATGCGGTCACAATACTGGAAGAAGATGCTGTTTCCTATGGCTTTATCAACATTCCCTACGATAAGAACTTCTCTAAAGTCCGCAATATTGAGGCAGCGATTTATGACAAAAATGGCAAGCGCGTCTCTAAGATTAAGTCAAATGATTTTGAAGATTTTCAACCTTCTGATTACACCAGCCTTGCCAGCAGCATTCGCTTGATCACGGCACGTGCAGGTTATTCGAAGTATCCTTACACAGTCGTTTACTCTTACGAAAAAACCATTAAAGGCATTCATGGATTTCCTACTTTTTATGTCTATCCTGGTTCAAATGTGAGTGTAGAAGAGGCACAAATGGTGATCAAATCTCCTAGTGATTTTGTCATTCGCCATAAGACGGTAAATACAGACGTAGAAGCGCGCATCTTACAAGGAGATGATCAGCATATCTACAGTTGGGAGTGGAAGAACATGAAGCCGATAGAATCGGAGTACATGAGTCCTGGATTGAGTCAGGTTTGTCCTAAACTGCTGGTGGCCACGAATACGGTTTCCTTAGACGACTATGAAGGCTCAATGGCGAGTTGGCAAGACTATGGCGCTTTTTTCTATGACCTCAACAAAGAACGAGATGAGTTGCCACCTGCCATGGTATCGAAGGTCCATGAGCTGACGGACCCTTTGGATGATCCGTTTGAAAAAATCGATGTACTCTACCGATACATGCAAGACAATACGCGCTATGTGAGTATCCAGCTAGGGATTGGAGGGTTTCAAACCTTTGAGGCTTCCTATGTTTTTGAGAAAGGATATGGAGACTGCAAGGCATTGTCGAACTATATGAAGAGCATGCTCAAAGAAATCGGGATCAAAAGCCACCATGTGATCATCGGTGCAGGGAAGGACAGACCTGCTGTTGTGACCGATTTTGTCAGCAATCAATTCAATCATATGATTCTTTGTGTTCCGAACGAGCAAGATACCGTTTGGTTAGAGTGCACGAGCAATGTGAATCCTACAGGGTACTTGGGATTATTTACAGAGAATCGTCATGCACTGGTCCTGACGCCTGAGGGAGGGGTGCTGACCTCTACACCTCGTTCGGGCCCTGCAGAAAATGCACAGTTCCGTACAGCCGAGGTCGCGCTTGATGATGAAGGCAACGCTACAGTCAAGACAGAAATCCGCGGGTTGGGCAATGCACAAGGTGCATTTACAGAATTTGCAAAAAATCGTACCAAGGAAGATCAAGAGGAGTTTTTGCGGGAATACTGGATTGAGGCCTCTAGCTTTGATTTGGAGAGCTATGAGTTTGAGATTTTTCCTCCAAGTAATCCGCCCGAAGCACGCCTCCGCTATGTACTCAGCGCCCGTAACTGGTCCTCACTTTCGGGTTCTCGTCTATTTTTGACACCCAATGTACTCGAAAATAACCTTTCCCTTCCTCCTATTGTAGACGATCGGACTCAGCCTCTCTGCAATTACGTGCCTAAGCTGAAGCAGGATACCATCACCTATACCTTGCCTGAGGGATACATTGTAGAAGCGATGGATACAGATGCTACGGAGATCAATTGGAAGCATGGAACTTATCGCTCACAGATGGAACTCATAGATCCTCAGACCTTACGGTATACACGTTCGTTTAGGTTGGAGCGATTCAACCTTCCCGCTTCAGAGTACAATGCTTACCGTAAATTCATCAAAGCAGCGATCAAAGCAGATCGTCAGCAGATCGTATTATCGTCTAGGTCATAAAAATATTTTGAATAAAAGGGTAATGTTGATGGAGGGTTTTTAAGAAAATCGTTGTTGTAATCATAAAGCAGCGTCACTTTTTATACTTATACTTTCCTTTAACTAGTAGTGCTAGTGTGTGTAGTTTGTATCGGGGAGCCCGCCATGCTCCCCGTTCTTTTTTTGTGTCCTGTTTCATTTGACGCATTGTCCCGAAACCTGATGGACCTATATCCTTTTTCAATTTTTTTTCCTTTTTAAAACTATTTCCAAAATTTTGCAGTTAATTTTTTATCTAAAACTTTCAGGAATTTTTGAAAAGATGCAGATCTTGCAGTAATTTCTACTGAGAAGGAGGAACTTAGCCATGATCTCTGTAATATTGTGAAAAATCAATATTTGCATTTTTCTGAAATCTGCTCTCTTTCTGAAAAAACATGACCGTTTTTATATATCTTAAGGAAAGAGAAGAGAAATTAAATTACCAGATCGTTTTTTACCAAAGTAAATGGACAGCCAAAGTTTTACCAATCAAGTGTGAGGCATACGAAGAGAAAAATTTATCTATTGATACTTCGTCTATTTAAGTCAGTCCGTCTACATAGCATTTTCAGACAAACACTTTATGCAATTTGCTGACGCAAAAGAAAAGTTTATTCAAGCATGGGGAGCGCTCGGTTCCCACTGGGGGATCAATCGTACCATGGCACAGGTCCACGCCCTGCTATTGATCACGCCTGAATCGCTTTCAGCCGAAGAAATCATGAAAACCCTGAATATATCTCGTGGGAATGCGAATATGAACCTTCGTGCCCTAATTGACTGGGGACTCGCCAGTAAAGAACACAAAGCGGGCGAGCGAAGAGAATACTTCTACGCAGAAAAAGATATATGGCAGGTCGCCAAGCAGGTTATCATCGAAAGAAGAAAGCGAGAGCTTAAGCCTGTCCTGCGTGTGCTAGATGAAGTCCGACAGGTAGATGGAGATCCTAATGACCCCGAAGTACAATCTTTTGTGGAGACAGTTACAGGTCTACAGAAAATTGTAGGGCAAGCCGATCAGTTTTTAGATGTCATGGTCAAATCTGAAAGAAAATGGTTCTTCGATACCTTGCTTCAGATGTTCAAAAGTAAAGCAGAGGTGGGAATGAAGGAATAATCTATTATTCTATTCGTTCTGAAAAACATATAGCAAGAGACTACTCCTTACACGGGTAGTCTCTCTTGTCTTTCTACAGTTTCTCCACGAATGGCTGCATCTGCGATTGGAGCTTGTATGCGGCTTTTCTTGCTTGCTCAGCAAAATCTGCCTCCTTGCCTGCATAGATGATGCCTCTGCTTGAATTGATGAGCAGTCCGCCACGATCGTTCATGCCGTGCTGGCAGACAGCTTCGACAGAGCCACCTTGGGCGCCGACTCCCGGTACCAGCAGCCAGGCTTCAGGTGCCAATGCCCGTATTTCTTGCAACTTTTCTGCCTTTGTAGCCCCAACTACAAAGCCTAGCTCAGTCCCAGTTGCCTTGGGCCATGTCTGGGCAGTGGTCAGCACCCGCTGATACAAGGGTTGCGCCTCAGGGAAGAACTGGAAATCCTGTGCGCCAGGGTTGGACGTAAGGCCCAGCAGAAATACCCACTTCTCCTCAAACTCTAAGAAAGGACCTACCGAATCAGACCCCATATAGGGTGCCACCGTAATCGCATCAAAGTCATACTGCTCAAAAAAGGTCTGTGCATACATGCGTGAGGTATTGCCGATATCGCCTCGCTTTGCGTCGGCTATGACCATGACTTCGTCAGGAATGACCTCCAGAGTCCTGGCGAGGCTCTCCCAGCCTTTTGGGCCTTGGGCCTCATAAAAAGCGATGTTGGGCTTGTAGGCAATGGCCAGATCATGTGTCGCCTCGACGATGGCCCTATTAAAAGCAAAGACGGGATCGGCTTCTTTGTGCAAATGAGAAGGGATCTTTTGCGGATCAGTATCCAAGCCTATGCACAAAAGCGACTTTTTTTGACGTACTTGCTGGAAGAGGAATTCTGCTTTCACCAATTTTATTTTTGCTAGATTTACAAGCGAAATACCTCCATTTTTGTCGGACATCCAAATAGCTCGGATCGAACTTGTTACGCACCCTCTCATATATCCCTTCTCCTTCCTTTCTCCTCTACCTCTTGCTTGTCCTTGTATTGAGAATTCCTTCCTTGTTGGGAGATTTCTTCTTGGCAGAGGAATCCTTATTTTATGTATTCGCCCAATCCATCAACGAAGGGAATGTTCTCTACAAAGACCTTTGGCATGCAGGTCCACCGCTTATGATCTGGTGGTATCAGATCGTTCACTCTTTGTTTGGCAGTGGGACTATCATTGCGATGGAGATCTTTGCATGTTTTTATGTGTACATTTTGGCACTTTATGTGACGGGGATGTTTGCTGCGGAAAAGCCTTTCCAACGTGCAAGTGTCCTTCCTGGGGTCTGGGTGATTTTGCTGAGCGCTGTTCCGTGGTATACACAGCAATTTTCTGGGGCACTGGCTATCATGCTACCTGTGACCATCGGCTATCACGCGTTGATTCAGATCGATGAGAATCGCACTCAAAATTTTGCACGGATGTTTCGCGCGGGATTCTTTCTCAGCTTGGCAGTCCTGATGGCATTCAAAGCGATTTTTCTCTGGGTAGGGGTCCTTATTTCCTATGTATTGTTTCAGCGCGCGCGTTGGGACGAGCTTTTTTCATTCTTAGGAGGATCGTTTCTGGTGAATTTTGGGGTAGGGCTTATGTTATTTCTCAGAGGAAGTTTGAAAAGTTTCTGGGAGGTAGGTTTGCTATTTGATGTGGATCGGTTTGGGCAATCGGAGGCATTTTATTCTGAAGTCACGCAGACTTCTCCTTGGATTGATTGGTTGATTACGGGAGGATTTGTGATTCTGCTGTGCATCATAGGGATGATACACTTTAGGCTACGCTTTTACTCCTATCTAGCAAAAATTCGAAATCTAGAACTCACCTTATTTGCCTATCTAATCAGTGCTTTGCTTATGCTGGCATTTAAATGGACATGGGTCCGAGCCGAGGATTTTCTGGTATTGATACTCCCCCTTTCATTTTACGCCACCAAAACCTTTGATTTTACGCTGATCCGTAGACTGCGTTGGATACTGATTCTACTGATCGCAGCATTTCCCGTTTATCAATATATAGCTTTTCTACCTGTATTAGGAAAAGCTTCATTTCCTCCTTCTCAAAACACGCTGAGGGTGGGCAATGCGTATCAGTATTCGGAGGCATTTGCTGATATACAGACTCAATGGGAGGGAAAAAATGTTCAAGATGTTTGGATCATGGACCATAGGCCTGAGTTATATCCCATCTTGGATGTGTTTCCGAGACTTCCTTATGTAGACTTCCGAATTGCCTATTACAAGATCCCTGTTTTCGCTTCGGATAAAGATTATCTGGAATGGTCTCAACCCGCAGACTTGGGAGACGTATATGAAGCTTTTAGAAGCTACCCTCCTCAGTATATCATCGATCCTGCCGATCGATTTCCCTCACTTGTGCAAAGATTTCCCTTCTTATCTCAGCTTTATGAGCGAGAAAGCAGCGATAAGCATATTATCTATCGAAGAAAAGATTAGTTTTGCAGCATGAAATTTGGCGTCATTACATTTCCTGGAAGCAATTGCGACGAAGACCTACTTTATAGCTTGAGTCAAAACCTCGGGCAGGAAGTCGTCCACTTGTGGCACAAAGACCGTGACCTTCAAGGTTGCGAGGTCATTTATCTACCTGGTGGATTCTCCTATGGAGACTATCTGCGTTCGGGGGCTATTGCTCAGTTTTCGCCCATCATGGAGGAAGTACATACCCATGCCCAAAAGGGAGGTTATGTGATCGGTATCTGCAACGGATTTCAAATGCTGACAGAAGCAGGACTCTTGCCAGGTCGCCTGCTCCGCAATCAATCCATGAATTTCATTTGTAAAAATACCTACATCCGTCCTGTAAGTAAGTCCGCTGCGCTCACGCGCAATCTTGAGGATCGCCCTTATTTGATCCCCATTGCGCACGCAGAAGGGAACTACTATTGTACAGAAGATGTGATGAAGGAGCTAGAGGATAATGACCAAATTCTCTTTAAATACTGTGATGAAAAGGGTGATTTTTCTGCGGACGCCAATCCCAATGGCAGCTTGAATCACATTGCAGGTATCACTAACACCCAAAAGAATGTATTTGGCTTAATGCCCCATCCCGAGCGTGCCTCAGATGAGATGCTTGGTAATGTAGATGGTAAGCGCATTTTGGAAACCTTAATTTCAGCCTAGAGCAAGGCACATTCACCTAACTAATCCCAACAGACAATTCTTCTTTCATGAAAGTTTCATACAACTGGCTGAAGCAATACATAGATTTCAATTACACACCTTTAGAACTCAAAAATATCCTCACAATGCTGGGGCTAGAGGTAGGAAAATATGAAGAAGTAGGGGGTATCCCAGGTAATCTGGAAGGCATCGTCGTAGGACATGTCCTCTCTGCCGAGCAGCACCCCAACGCAGACAAACTCAAGGTAACCCAAGTGGATGTCGGGCAAGAGGAGCCACTCCATATCGTCTGTGGCGCACCCAATGTGGCAGCAGGACAAAAAGTGCCTGTAGCTACCATCGGCACGATGCTTTATCCCTTCGGAAAATCTGAAGAAGAAGGTTTTAAGATCAAAAAAGGCAAGATCCGTGGGGAAGTCTCTATGGGAATGATCTGTGCCGAAGATGAAATGGGCCTCGGGGCAAGTCATGATGGAATCATGGTGCTGGAGGACAGCTTGAAGCCAGGCACGCCTTTCCGTGAGGTGGTAGAGCTGGATCAAGACTTTGTGTTGGAAATCGATCTGACGCCCAACCGTGTCGATGGTTCCCATCATTATGGCGTAGCAAGAGACGTGGCGGCTTACATGCGGACCCAGCCCCGCCTTCCTGAGTTGAAACTCGACAAAGCCCATCCTACGAAAAAGAATCCCATCCCTGTCACTATCGGAGATGCAGATCGTTGCAAACGCTATGTCTCTATTTACATCGAAGGTGTGGAGGTCAAGGAAAGCCCTGACTGGCTCAAGCAACGCTTACAAAGTATCGGGCTGCGCCCCATCAATAATGTGGTGGACATCACCAACTTCGTCTTGCACGAATTGGGACAGCCCTTGCATGCATTTGATGCAGACCAGATTGCAGGTAGCCAAATCATCGTGGATACGCTGCCCGAGAAGCAGAAATTCACTACCCTAGATGATATCGAGCGCGACCTGCTGCCAGGAGTGGATCTGATGATCAATGACGGAGCAAAACCTCTCTGTATTGCAGGTACGATGGGCGGATTAAATTCTGGGGTGACCTTCGAGACAAAAAATGTCTTCTTGGAGTCGGCCTACTTTGATCCTGGAACGGTACGTAAGACAGCCAAGCGACTGGGCATCAATAGTGATTCTTCTTTCCGTTTCGAGAGGGGGGTAGATCCTGCCATGACGAAAATTGCGGCGATTCGTGCAGCAGATCTGATCATGGAGCTCGCAGGTGGAGAGGCTTCTGAAATCGTTGATCAGCAGGTGGCGGAGTTTCCTCATTTCGAAGTAGAGCTGTCGATCAAGAAGACGCAACGCCTCATCGGAAAGCAGGTCACGCGTGAGGAGATTATTGAAATTCTTCAAGCATTAGAAATTGAAGTAGCAGGAGAAGGAGATCTCTTAAGCCTCAAAGTGCCTCCCTATCGTGTGGACGTACAGCGCGACGTAGATGTGATCGAAGATATCCTCCGCGTGTACGGATACAACAATGTCGAAATTCCGACGAAACTCAACGCTAACTTGAGTTTTGATCAATATCGCGATGTCTACAGCCTCAAAGAAACCTATGCCAACTATCTGTCGGCCAATGGTTTTTACGAGATTTTGAATAACTCTCTTGTTTCGGCTAGCTATGGCGATGACAAAGCTGTACCTATTGTGAATCCCCTGAGTGAAGAACTAGGGATCATGCGCCAGTCGATGCTTCCAGGCGCACTAGAGGTGGTCTTATACAACCAGAATCGTCAGATAGAAGGCTTGGCTGTTTATGAGTTTGGGAAGACCTATAAGCTCGCGGGCAATGGCTATGATGAAAAGGAATGGTTGGCACTTACGGTGAGTGGTCTCAAGCACTCCATGCACTACGCTTCCAAGGCTCCCAAGGCAGCGATGACTACCCTGACGCGTGAGGTGGAGCGTCTGCAATCTTGGATGGGCTTCACTGGTAAAATGCGTGAGTGCGAGGAGGAAATGTTTGACTATGGAATGGAAATGGTCGTCCATGGAAAGATTCTCTTAAAGTACGGGAAGGTCAGTACAGAGATGGGGCAGAAATTTGGACTGCGCAATGAAGTCTTCCATTTGTTGATCGATTGGCAGCAGCTGGTAGATATCTATTTCAACAACAAGGTAAGTTTCCAGCCGATTCCGCAGTTTCCGAGTGTCCGTCGTGATGTCTCTATGCTCATCAACAAAGGGATTTCCTTTGCCGAGATGCAGCAACTGGTCGGGCGCGCCAACCCTAAGTTGATCCGCGAAGTCGCGCTCCACGATGTCTACATGGGCAAAGGCATTGATCCTGATAAGAAAAGTTATCTGATTTCTATCGAGCTTCGTGATGATAACAAGACGCTTGTTGATAAGGCAGTGGATAAGATCATGCAGCGTGTCACCTCCCTTTTGGAGAAGGAGTTAGGAGCAGAGATGAGAAAGTAATCAGAGGCATGGTTCATTTTTCATAGATCATATTTTCGGGCGATATGAAAAATGAACCATGAATATTTGAACCATGCTAAACATTTGTTTTATAAATATTTGCGACCATTTGGTTCAAGTATCATATGAACCTATTTGTAACTTTGAATAATTGGGAAAAAACCCTTACTTTGACAGTTAGAGGTGAAATAGGATGAATGAATTGCTCCTAAAACTGCAAGAAGCCAATCGAGCCGTCAACCAGCTCATGCAAATGTTGGAAAAGGCAAAGGAGGAGAAAGAAACGCTCTCACAAAAGGTAGCGGAATTGGAGCAATCAATTGACGACAAACAGCATGCCTATGATGAATTAATCGAAAGGTATGAAGCCATCAAGCTCGTCAAGGTCATTGAAAATCCTGAGGTAAAAGCCTCTGTACAAGAAAAAATAGATTGGTATTTAAAAGAGATAGATACTTGTCTTAAAAACTTTGGAGATTAGCAATACTGGCAATCAGAGAAACATTGGAAAAGTACGCCATTACCATTACAGTACTAGGTCGCCAGTTTCCGGCAAGAGTAGATAGTGAAGAGGCAGCAGTGATTCAAGAAGCTGCTCAGTCAATCAACGCAAAAATGAAAGCCTTTAAGGCCGAATATAAAAATCAAGATGACCTCAACATCGCCATTATGTGTTGTCTTGATATCATGACAGAGTACCTCGCCCATCGAACCCAGAGTAATGGGCAAGTACAGACGGTGCTTAACGAACTATCGAATCTTGAAGAGAAACTGAGCCAGTCCTTAGCCATCGCTAAGGAGCTGTAATGCATGGAATGTGCCGTTGCGGTCTTCTATTTAACTTTTTTTCATGCATAAAAGCAGAAACTCATGGAGATAATAATAGGACTAGCAATCGGGTTAGTCGTTGGCATCGCCGCAGGCTATGTCATCAACCGATTCTTCCTAAAAGCAGCAAACACCCGTATGATCGAAACGGCGAAAGTAAAAGCCGAGAGCGTCATCAAAGAAGCAGAGCTTCGCGGGGAGAACATCAAGCAAGAGCGGATCAATCAATCCAACGAAAAGTACCAGCAACTCAAGTCTAAGTTTGAGAACAACGCCAAAAAGGAGAAGGAGAAACTCGACGTTCGCCACAACAAGCTGAAGCAGCGCGAACAAAGTATTCAGAGTAAAGAGGATAAGCTTCGCAAAGAATCTAACGAGGTAAAGAATCAGCAAAAGAAGATCGACGCCATTCGCGAAAATCTTACCAAGCAGGTAGAAGTCATCGGAAAGAAGCAAGAAGAGTTGGAAAAGCTTCGCCATAAGCAAGTAAAAGACTTGGAAAAAATAGCGGGTCTCTCTGCTGAAGATGCCAAGGCCAACTTAGTAGAAGCCCTCAAAGAAGAAGCGAAAACAGAAGCTTCTGCTTATGTAAAAGACATCATGGAGGAGGCCCAAATCTCCGCCAATAAGCAAGCTAAGAAGGTCATCATCGAGACCATCCAGCGTACCGCTGCGGAGCAAGCCATCGAGAATACAGTCACGGTTTTTCCCCTTGAAAACGACGAAATTAAAGGCCGTATCATTGGGCGTGAAGGTCGAAACATCCGCGCGCTAGAAATGGCTACGGGAATCGAAATCATTGTAGACGATACACCTGAGGCGATCATTCTTTCTGGTTTTGATCCTGTACGTCGTGAGATTGCCCGCCTTTCTCTGCATAAGCTTGTCACGGATGGTCGTATTCACCCTGCCCGGATTGAAGAAGTCGTCAAGAAAACGACCAAGCGCATCGAGGAAGAAATCATTGAAACAGGTGAGCGTACCGCGATCGACTTGGGTATTCATGGTCTGCGTCCAGAGATGATTCGTATGGTGGGCCGCATGAAGTATCGCTCCTCTTATGGACAAAATCTGCTGAAGCACTCTAGAGAAGTGGCCAACCTCTGCGCGATCATGGCATCCGAACTCAAGCTAGATGTCAAAAAAGCCAAGCGTGCAGGACTCCTCCACGACATTGGAAAAGTCGCCGAGGAACACAACGACTTGCCTCACGCCTTGCTGGGGATGGAGATCGCCAAGAAGCTTGGGGAGCATCCCGACGTATGCAATGCCATCGGTGCCCACCACGACGAAATTGAGATGACTTGCTTGATTTCTCCTATCATCCAGGCTTGTGACGCCATCTCGGGTTCACGTCCTGGTGCCCGTCGCGAGATTGTAGAGTCCTACATCAAGCGTTTGAAGGAGCTAGAAGATCTTGCCCTATCTTATCCTGGTGTCACCAAAACCTATGCGATCCAAGCAGGTCGCGAGTTGCGTGTCATCGTCGAGAGTGAGAAAGTCACAGATGATAAAGCAGACCAACTGGCTTTTGATATCTCGCAACGCATCATGAAGGATATGCAGTATCCTGGCCACATCAAGATCACGGTGATCCGTGAGAAGCGTGCCATCGCCTATGCAAAATAGTACTGATCAAAAGGTCATTTGCTAGAAATATATCATGCCTCAGTTGGATTTCAGCTGGGGCATTTTTCTTTTTTTGCATACATCACGAATAGATGATCAACCATAAGCAAAAAGAAGATTAAGTGAGAAATCCACACATATTTTGAACTTTTCCCCCGTCTTATTATTTATTTTCTAGTCTAGGGTTTAATTATCCCTTACTCGCCAAACCTAATCAAACCATTTTCAGGAACGTAACGCCTGAAGAATCATTCTCCCAACGCCATCAACAGCTTTTACGTCTGGAAAAGAAAGGGGTAAAAATTTGGACTTGCTGAAGGAAAAATGGAGTGATATTATCCATAAGTCATGGATATCCTTATTTTTGGTCAAATTTCAATTATTTACCTGTCTAGGATCTAATATTATGAGCCGCTTAACGCTACTATTGATTTGGATTTTCTCAGGATCTTCTATGCTATGTGCCCAAGATTTTTTGGGTTCTGGACGCTTAGAGGCCCATTCTAATGGAACAACCGAAGCTGTCCAGTTTGTGAGTACACAGCTAGGAGGATATTTGTATAACGATGCACAGCGCATGGTTTTTGAAATGAAAACCACTTCCTTTTTTCAAGGTCAAACAGTGGATCAGCAAAACATGCTTCGCGAAGTTTGGAAAGTGGATGCCTATCCCTTGATGAACTTCACATTTGATGTGAATGGGATCGACATGACCCAGTCAGGCAAGTCTAATCTGTCTGTAGAGTGGAAAATGGGGGATCAAGTCCAATCCATTCCCGCCGTTATGACGCACAAAGTCAAAGGGAATACAGTTACTGTTTCCTGGAGTTTTCCCGTGAGCTTAAAGAATATGGGGTTGGAAATACCCGCAGCCTACGTAGATCGCATGAGCGATGAATTCATTTTTAACGTTTCCGACTTTGCCCTTATCCAGAGATAAATCGCTTCTATCCATGAGATATCTTTTTCGTACCCTATGGTTTCTCATACCAGGGGCACTGCTTCCTTTTGCCACGTTTGCCCAAGGGCCTTCGAGTTGTTTCAATGCACTCCCATTGTGCCAGACAACTTTTACGCAGCCCGTGGGACCTATAGATGTACCTCCTAATCTCCAAGTAGTCAACAACAACTTATCATGTTTGGGACAAGGAGAGAAGAAAGCACAGTGGTATATTTTCACTGCGCAGACTTCAGGGGATGTATGCTTTGCCATTACACCCGTCAATGGCAGCGACGATTATGATTATGCTGTATACAATCTGACCAATGCCGATTGTGGAGACATTGGCGCAGACCCTTCCCTAGAGGTAAGCTGTAACTACAGTGCCAACTTAGGTTGTGGTGGTGTGACAGGTCCGACAGGACAGAATTTGCCAGGAAACCCTTGTGGAGGGCAAGTTGAATCTTGTATTCCTGTACAGGCAGGAGAGACTTATGCCGTAGTAGTGAGTAATTGGACCCCTAGCTCTACAAGTGGCTACGGGCTGGATTTCGCTGCTAGTACAGCGAGTATTGTCGATAATACACCTCCTGCGCTCAATCAAGTTCAGGTAGGTTGTGGTACATCGGATATCAACATCAGCTTTTCCGAAAACGTCACTTGTGCCTCCGTAGATCCATCGGATTTTACCTTAACAGGTCCTGGTGGAGTATACACCATCACAGCTGTTACCTCCACTGAATGCCAAATCGGAGGTGACTTTGATAATCAATTTTCGGTTACGGTTTCTCCCACGATTACAACTCCTGGTAATTATACATTCAGCCTCGTAGGTTTGGTGGAAGACAACTGTGGCAACCCTGCTACCTTGACAGCCCAGACGCTGCCCTTCTCAGGTCAGTTTGTGAACATCGCTCCAGGTCAGAATAACATCTGTGCAGGTACGCCGACGACATTGACGACGAATCTTAGCGGACTCAGTGCTTACACGTTTGATTGGACGCCAGGCAACCTGACGAGTCCCAGTCCGACTGTTTCCCCCAACGTCACTACGACATACACTGTGACGGCCACAGGTCCTGGTGGATGTGTACTTACGGATGATGTGACGATCCTCGTGAATCCGACGCCTCAAGCTACCTTTACGACACTCCCACAGACTTGTATAAATGCAGGAACAAACATCACCTATACAGGGTCAGCTGGAGGAACAGCCAACTATTTTTGGAACTTTGACAACGGAACGGTCAACACAGGTTCTGGTGGAGGTCCTTATAACGTTACATGGAATACGGCAGGTCCCAAAACGATTAGTTTGACGGTAGAAAAGGATGGCTGTATCAGTACGCCATTTACACAAGCGATCTCGGTGGAAGAAATTCCTACTTCAGCCTTTGCCTTTCCATCAGAGGTATGTCTCAACAGTGTAGCCGTATTTACTTATCAAGGAAATGCGCCTTCTTCAGCTACCTATAACTGGACATTCCCTGGTGCGACTTATACCAATGGACAAATAGGCCCTTACAATATCAGCTGGAATACACCTGGCACAAAACAAGTCTGTCTTCAAGTAGAAAATGCAGGTTGCTTCTCTTCCTTCAATTGTCAGGACGTAACCGTAAGGCCTGCTCAAAGCACAAGCATTGCCCCTGTGGCAGATCAGTGCTTCTCAGGCAACAGCTTTATATTTACTCCTACAGGAGATACAGCGGACTTTTATCTGTGGGACTTTGGTGCTTCTGCCTTACCCCCTCAATTTACGGGTCCTACGCCTCCTCCTGTCACCTACCAGACGCCAGGTACCAAGACTGTACGATTGGTTGCAGGCTCAGCAGGTTGCTCACCAGATACGTCTTTCGTCACGTTTGATGTGATAGAAGAACCATCTTCTGCATTTAGTTCTTCTACAACGAACTCATGCTCAGGTGGAACCGTAAACTTCACCTATCAGGGAACCGTGCTGGGACCGAATCAGACCTTCCTTTGGGACTTTGGTCCTGGTGCGATTCCGACGAGTTCCACACTGCAGACACCTCCGACAGTCACCTATACATCAGGTGGCACCAAATCGGTCACCCTCACAGTCACCAATCGTGGATGTAGCACGCAGACGACACAGGACATTACCGTCAATGGTTCACCTGTTGCGAGTGCAGGTCCTGATAGAGAGTTTTGCGAAGGAGATGGAGGTGTGCAGTTAGACGCAACCGTCACAGGTGGGACCATGCCTTATTTCTATAACTGGACGTGTAACATCTCACCCAACTGCGGGATAGATTCGGTCGATGTAGAGGATCCCAAGGTCAACCCCAACGTCATCAATCCAACCGAAGACGTAACCTACTACTTTGAAGTAATCGACGTCAATGGATGCTCGAGTGGACTCGACTCTGTCGTAGTGACTGTCAAGGCGAAGCCCAAGATGGATGCAGGTGTGGATACCTCTATCTGCCCCAATCCCGCTCCTGGCATCTTCCTGACAGGTACACTTGCTGCGAATAATAATGCTCCCGAACCCGTCATCTATCAGTGGACCCCATCCTCTGGTCTCAATGATCCCAATGTGCCCAATCCATTTGCTCGTCCCGATACGACGATCATTTATACCTTAATAGGGACATCCATCAATGGTTGTTCTTCAGATGCTAATACCATTGATCCCCTCTCTACTGTTACAGTTACCGTATTGCCTAATCCCATCGTGGAGGCAGGCGTCGATACGGGCTTGTGTTTTGGAGAGAGCATACAGCTACAAGGATTTGCCACAGGTGCAGGACCCAACTATGAGTTTACATGGTCACCTGCTACAGGAGGGACGATCAGCGATCCCAACTCCCCTAATCCCAATGTGAATCCCGCAGCGACGACCACCTATACCCTTTCTGTCACTTCGAATGGCTGTAGTGGAGCCGATAGTGTAGAGGTACAGGTCGATACAAAGCCAACGGTAACGGCGAGTAACAATCGAGATCTGTGTGAAGGAGAAACCATCACTTTATCTGCGGTGGCCAATGGAGATCCCAATGCGACTATATATAATTTCCTTTGGTCGCCAGGACGTGGGTTGAGTGATTCTACGATTGCCAGTCCTGAGGCGAACCCTGCTGTCAGCACGACTTACAATGTGATTGCTTCTACAGAGTTTGGATGTATATCTAACCTCGATTCTACGGTGCTCACCGTACTGGCGACACCACAAGTAGACTTACTTCAACCTGATACGACCATCTGTGCGGGAGATGAGATCCCGCTTATTGCGGCTCACACCTTTAATGGTGATACAGTACCTACTCAGTATGCGTGGCTGCCTACAGAGTTTGTCGATCCTGCGATTGGAGACTCTATTGTCACAGTCAATCCGATCAGTTCGACCGTCATTGAGGTGCGCGCCAGCAGCTTTGCGGGCAAGTGTTTCACGACAGATCAGGTGGTCATCGAAGTAAACCCTGCGGTAGTAGCAGATATACAAGCGGATACTGCGCTGATCTGTGGGGGAGATACAGCCACTCTCGTAGCACTTGGAGGATTGGGGAATGCCGATTATGCATGGGCACCCGCTATGAGCCTGACCAATCCTACCTCACAAAGTACGTTTGCACTTCCCGATACGACAACGACTTATCAATTGATCGTGTCAGAAGGCGTGTGTGCGGATACAGCGACGCTAGATGTGACGGTGAGACCAACACCTTCGAATGATTATTTTGTCGATCAAACAGAAGGCTGCGGTTCACTAACCGCAAGTTTCCAAGAGAACAGTACAGCAGACGCGATTTCCTTTATCTGGGACTTTGGAGACGGAACGGATTTAGAGAATTCACCCAATCCGCTGCATACATTTGCCCAGCCGGGAAGCTATCAGGTAACCTTTACGGCTATCGGTGCCTCAGGCTGTAATGCACGCAATAATTTGGTTACGGTCAACGTCTCTGATCTTCCATTAGCGGACTTCACGACAGACCCTATCGGACCCGTCAGTCTGCCACTTCCCAATGCTACTGTAAACTTCACAGATGCTTCGCTTGATGCGGTAAGATGGTTCTGGGATTTTGGAGATGGAAAAGTATCTACCGAAACCTCCCCCAGACATATCTATCAAGAGCCTGGAAACTATACGGTAACGCTCGTCGTCCAAAATGTAGATGGATGTGTGGATACGGCACAGCAAAGCCCTGTGGAGATCTTTGAGCCTTCTCTCAAAATTCCCAATGTCTTTTCACCTAATGGAGATGGGAGGAATGACAGGTTCCAGATCTTGTTTGATGGAACAGCACCAGTGACGACACGCATCTACGATAGATGGGGGAGAACGGTGTTTGAGGCTGAGGCAATAGATCAGACATGGGATGGTCGCAATGCCGACGGCAGCAATCATCCTGTAGGGGTATACTACTACGCTGTGACGGTAAACGGACTCTTGTACAAAGGAAGTCTGACGCTCTTGAGATAAGTATAATAAGAATATAGAAATATAAGGCCCTGCAGAAATGTAGGGCCTTTTTTGTGTACGCAAACTCCTAAAAGGAAAATCATTCTTTCAGATAATAAAAATATTCGTGATACGTCCAATATTAATTTTAAATTAATATTCAATTATTATTATATGGATGTATTTACACGTATCTAACTAACACACATGATGTATTTAAAACCCCTAACTTTATGGTTGGTGGCATGGCTCAGTATGTCTACACTGCTGGCCCAAGATGCCGTTGACTGTAATCTCAGCTTTCATCCTGTACTGGAAATCGTTAATCAGGGACCGCACAATCAACACCTGGGCGAGGTCTTTTTTGTACTTGATAAGCAACGCTACGACATTCAGCGTAGAAACATTGTATTCCATTCTCAGAAGCCTTCTCAACTCATGCTTCCTATGTTGGAAATGGAGGAAGGAATGCACATCCTGGAAGTGTATCTCGCAGATGCTCAGACAAATGACCTGCATGAGAAAGGTGTCATGACCCGATTCTCTGTATTCAAAGATGACCCGACCCATGATTTATCTCAGGCAGAAGTTATGGAAAATGACAATCCATTGACAAAAGATCCTAGTACTTGCGCATGTCAGTCTGACCAGAGCCAACACAAACCGGCTGCTACCCTCTGGCTGTATCGCATTCAGGATGCGGCCAATGAGCCTATTCTGCTCGTGAGTGTGGACAATGGCCAGAACTGGACACAAGCTACAGCGAAAACCAACGACCAGACCTGCCCCGAGTTCCAACTGCAAGGGGTAAATGTGGCGGAAATTCAAGCATCTATTGTCTCCCAACCCCAAGCAACCCCTGCCTTTGATCTGACATTTGCTGCCACACCTAATCCTTTTGCGGAAACCCTGCATCTACAGTTCCCCATGATTGAAACAGGATCGGCCAGTATCTCTGTTTTCAACGCAGGCGGACAACTTGTTTATCGACAGTCGCTCACCATTGATCATGTCGGCCCACAATCGATAGCTATTGCTGCCACAGATTGGGCAGCAGGGACCTACCTCATTCTAGTTCAAACCCCTGATCAGACTTGGAAAGAAAAAGTGATTCACATCCGCTAACCTTATTTCCATTCAAAAAAACACACAATGAAAAAATATATACTGGGACTCATCCTCCTATTGGGGATGTCCCTACTCCACCACCTACAAGCGCAGGTAGCAGGCAGGACAGCCGACCAGTTTCGCGTCAATGAAAGCGGGGCTGCTTCCTACCAAATTCCAATTATGACCTCTCCTGGGACAAGAGGCATGGGACCCAATCTCAGCTTTGTCTATAGTTCTCAGCAGGGAAATGGCCATATGGGGCTAGGCTGGGCATTGGGAGGTCTATCTGTCATCACGCGTGCGCCTGCGACCAAGGCTCAAGACAATGAAATCGATGGCGTCGACTTTGATAGAAAGGATCGATTCACGCTAGACGGCGAACGCCTAGTCAATGTCTCGGGATCTTACGGATACAACAATACCCAATACCGCACGGAGCAAGAAGCATTTGCTAAGATCGTCTCTTATGGTACGGCTGGCAAGGGTCCTCAGAAATTCAAAGTATGGACCAAAGACGGCATGATCCGCGAATACGGTTACACTACCAACTCCCGTATCGAAGCACAAGGCAAATCTGATGTATTGATCTGGCGTCTCAATAAGGTCACAGACCGCCAAGGGAACTACTACACCTTTACCTACGGAGAGATCAATGGGAATACAGAATCCTATCCTACACGTATTGACTATACAGGAAATGCCAGCAGAGGATTAGCTACTTATGCTTCGGTTCGCTTCGAATATGAAAGCCGCAGCGATGTCAATGATAACTATCTCAGCGGTGTCAAGGTGAAATTTTCCAAGCGTCTCAAGCGTGTGAGATCTTACTATGGGAACTCCCTCGTTCGCACGTATACCATGACGTACACCCAGCAGGGATCTGCCTACCAGTCGCTTTTGACTCAGATTCAGGAGTGCGGAACCAATGGCTCCTGCAAGGAAGCCATCCGATTTGATTGGGGGAGTATGAATGAGAATGGACAGTTTAACATCAAATCTCCCTACCCCAATTCAGGTTATGGTGTCAATGCCAATAACTACAAATATATTCCAGGAGACTTCAATGGAGATGGAAAAGGCGACCTGTTCCATGTAGTTAATAACAACTATGGTCGTGTCTGGCAATCCAACGGTAATGGGACCTTCTCCATCAAATCTCCTTTCCCCAACTCTGGTTATGCCTTGAGTGCCAATAACTACAACTTTATTCCTGGAGACTTTAATGGAGATGGGAAAACGGATATGTTTCATGCCTTGACAGGAGGCTCAGGTCATGTCTGGCAATCCAATGGTAACGGTACATTCTCCATCAAAAATAAATTTACTTCTCCCTCCAATCTTCCCAACATCACGTTCAAACCTGGTGATTTTAATGGCGATGGTCGTACGGACTTAGCTTTGATCTACAACATCAATGTCTATGGATTTGTCTCGATCCAGCTTAGTATGATCCATGCAATTTGGCTCTCTAATGGGAATGGAACATTTACTGTCCAATCTCCCTTTGGATCAGGTACTTACGGCGCGCCTTTACAATTTCTGTACAAATGGGATTTTGCCGACTTCAATGGAGATGGACTCACAGACATCGTACAATACACCAGTAACAGTGGATTGACCGTCTGGATGTCCAAAGGAGATGGAACTTTTGAATTAAAGCCCTCTTTCCCTAATAACGGCTATAATGTCTCCTCAAATGGCTACAAGTTCCTTCCAGGCGATTTCAATGGGGACGGCATGGCCGATCTCGTTCACATTGTCAATAATAATTATCTCCGTGTGTGGGAATCTAAGGGAGACGGAACCTTCTCCATTCGAGGCCTTTATCCCAATACAGGCTATGCACTCAGCGCCAACGGATACAACTTCCGCGTGGGGGATTTTAATGGCGACGGCAAAAGCGACCTCGTACATTTTGTCAACAACAACTACCTTCACGTCTGGTACTCTCGCGGAAATGGGACCTTCAACATCCGCTCTCCTTTCCCTAATTCGGGATATGCAATGAGTGCCAATGGATATGCATTTACGACGAGCGACTTTACGGGAGATGGGAAGACGGACTTGCTTCACTTTGTGAATCACCGATACGTACACGTGTGGGAAGCCAAGCCTGATACGCGTTTCCAAATCACCAAAATTACCAATGTTCGCAAAGAGGTTCGCTTGACTTACAAGCCCTTGACGGATGCCTCTGCTTATAGCAAATACAGCAGTTCTACCTATCCGAAGATGGACATCCAAGCACCGATGCAGGTCGTGTCCAGGGTGCAGACTTCAAACGGGATCGGCGGATTTACGACAGTCGATTATAAATACGAAGGGGCTTATATCGACCTACAAGGAAGAGGCTTTAGAGGGTTTAAGAAAATCACAGCTTCGAATATCACCACAGGTCTGAAGGAGATTACGGAGTTTGAACGAGATCACCGCTGCGTCAATTCCAAAGTCAAGAAATCCGAGCAGCGTTTGATCTCCAACAATCGACTGATCTCCCAAACGGTCAATACCATCAGTTATCGAACGACTTTCAGTGGGAAGGTCAACTGGTCTTGGGTCAGCCGCAGCGTCATGAAGTCTTATAAGCTCAATGGGAGTTTAGTTACCACTACAACCACCAACTTCACCTATGACAGTTATGGCAACTTGACCAAGGAGGCGACGACTTTCCAAGGGGGACATACCAAGACCACCGACAGATATTACTACAACAATACCTCTAGCTGGATACTGGGGCAACTGACGAGTGAGCGATTTATCCGTAGACGCAGCGGACAACCGACATTGACTAGGCGGATTGATTATAGCTATAACTCGGCCCGTACCCTGATGACACGAGAGACCATCGAACCTGCCATTTCCTCTCTCAGAATTACCAAGGACTATCTCTATGATGGCTATGGCAACATCACGCGTACGACCCTCAGTGGCAACAATGGCTATGGATTAGAGACCCGTATCAAGCAATTTACCTATGACTCTAGGGGACGTTTCCAAACGCGCAAGACCAACGAATTGGGACATACCCGCAACGATGTCTATGATAATCTCCATGGAAATGTCACCCAGTCTACAGGACCCAACGGCATCAAGACAACCTATACCTACGATGCTTTTGGGCGTAAGCTGACGCAGTACACGCCAGGTGGTGGTACCATTACCTATACCTACGCGCGCATTAGTAGTGGCAATGAAATTTACTATGTGCAAGAGGCGGCGCAGGGTAAACCGACGCAGCGCACCTACTATGACGTGCTGGGCAGAGAGACCCGCATGCTCCGAAAGGGCTTTAGTGGATCGTGGATCTATCAGACGAATATTTATGATAGCAAGGGGAGACTGTGGAAAATGTCAGAGCCTTATTATTCAGGGACTTCAGCCAAGTATACAGTCTCCGAGTATGACGCGCTGCATCGCATGACCCGTGAGACAGCTCCTGGAAGTCGTGTGCGTACTATTTCCTACAACGGACTCACCCAGACCATCACCAATCCTAATGGACAGCAACTCATCGAGAAACGTGATGCGATAGGCAACCTGCTTCAGACGACCAATCATATCGGGAAGCATACCTACCAGTACTATGATTCTTTTGACAATCTGATTGAGATTCGAGATGGGAATGGGACGCGGACTTATATGCAGTACGATTTGTTGGGGAGAAAAACGCGTATTCAGGACCCCAATGCGGGAGTTGTACTTTATACCTACAACGCCTTCAATGAGTTGGTAACAGAAAAAAATGCGCGAAACCAGACGACAACCTTCCGATATGATAAGCTGGGACGCCTGACGCAGCGCGTGGAGCCAGAGGGGACCACTACTTGGACGTATGATGTCGGAAACAAAGCTAAGAGCCGTCTGTATCGCGTGACAGGCCCAGGAGGTTATCAGGAAACCTACTCGTATGATAGCTATAGTCGTCTCTACAAGACGAGCTACGCTGGTCCAGGTGGCACTTTCAATATCCAGACCAGCTATGACAGTTATGGACGTCCTTCGCAGGTAACCTATCCTTCGAATTTCCGCAGTAAAAACCTCTACAACGCTTCAGGCTATCTCTATGAGGTGAGAAATGCCAGTAACAACGCCAAATTCTGGACGTTGGAGGCACAGTCTGCTAGAGATCAATGGGAGCGTACCCGTGCAGGAAATAACAAGGTCACCAACTATTACTATGATAGCAATCGAGGCGTAGTCACACGTATCTATACAGCAGGTGTACAAGATCTCCGATTTACATTTGACAAAATTGGCAACCTCACACAGAGACGTGATGCTGCACGTAGTTTGACTGAAAACTTCCTTTACGATGGCATCAACCGTGTGATCAGTACTCATGCAGGAGGGGGTGGATCGACCACGGTTACCTATGATGCAGCGGGAAATATTACGTATCGCTCAGATGCAGGATGCTACGAATATGGGGCAGGTGTCGCAGGTCCTCAGGCTGTCACAAGGCTCAAAGACAACGCAGGAGGAACCCTCAAGACCTTTACCTATGATGCTTCGGGCAACATGACCCGCAACCACCAGACCAACATCCTCTATACGACCTACAACAAGCCCTATAGACTGACCAAAGGGAGTGACAAAATCGAGATCGATTATGGTCCAGGTCGTTCGCGTCAGACGCAGCGCATCTACAAGAGCAATGCTTTGCACAAGACCATTCGCTATGTCGGGTCCATCTATGAGAAGCATACAGGGGCAGGAGGGACGAAGTATATCCACCACATCATGGCAGGCGATAAGGTCGTTGCTGTCCATACGACAGGATCGGGCGCAGGGACACGCTATCTCCACAGAGACCATATCGGCTCGATTCAGACCATCACCAATGAAAGTGGAGGGGTCGTAGATGTCCTATCTTACAATGCTTGGGGGCAGCGTCGCAATCCTTACACATGGCAGGCATCCAATTCCATCTCTGCTAGCTTCATCCGCGGATTCACGGGGCATGAGCATTTGGACATGGAGGATCTGATCCACATGGGCGCCCGTATCTACGATGCCAGTATTGGACGATTCTTGAGTGCCGATCCATTTGTCTCTTTTGAAGGGACGGGCCAAAGCTTGAACCGCTACAGTTATGTGATGAACAATCCGCTGTCGCTGGTTGATCCAAGTGGTTTCTTTTTCAAGAAGCTGTTCAGGGCCCTCAAACGGATTGTCAAATCCATCTTTAAGAATCCACTGGCCTTTATTGTGGGTGTAGTGGCTGCTGTCGTGACCTTTGGAGTGGTGAATCCGATCCTCACGAGTGCCTTGGGAGGGGGCTTCTGGGGAGGATTAGGTGCTGCGGTGCTCTCGGGCGCAGCGGCAGGGGCCGCGGGCTCGTTTGGGGCTACCCTTGTCGCCACAGGAGATCTGGGTATGGCCCTCAAAGCGGGGCTCATGGGCGGTCTTACAGGTGCCTTATCAGGTGGCTTGATGTATGGGATAGACCAGATCTTGCCTACCTGGATGCAAACGAGTTCAATTGCGCGACCCAATAATCCGCTGTCAGCCAGCAAGCGCATCCAGATTCAGATCGGGCGATCGCTGACGACGAGCGGTGTCAACGGTTTGATGAATAAAATCAGAGGGGGAGAGTTTGCGGATGGTTTCATGGTCTCCATGTTCGGTGACATGATTCGTTGGGGGCGTGACGCCTTTGTCGAGTGGCGCGCACTGAAGCAATTCCGTGAAACGGGCTGGCCGACGAATCAGGCAGACCAAGCACAGTTCTTGGAGGATGCAGGTGCCACTTTAAGGCCTTCTGAAGGATGGGAGTCAGATGTCAAGTCCCACAATGGACAATATGTCTCAGTCATCAATCCTCGTACGCCAAATGTGGGCATCCCACGGAATAGCGGCTTCCTTAACCGATATGCGACGGGTGAAAACAGTGCCTTCATGAAGATCGTCTCCAAGATTCCTGGCATGAACTCCATGTCGATTGCGCATGATTACTTTGCAGATTTTGCCTCACCCTTGGGTATCAATCTGCTGACGAGTCAAGCTACGATTCCTTTGTTTATGGGAATAGAATATGCTTCACTACTTAGTGAACCGCAGCTCTATTATATCAGGGGGAATTAATCAGGAGAGGATTCAACTCCTTTAAGATGAAAGGCTGAAAGTGCTTGCAATGAGTACTTTCAGCCTTGTCTTTTATTAAATCTGGTTTTGTCTCGATTGTATCTAGCGCTTTTGGCTTCAGTTGTAAACTGAAGGGGACCAGTTGTATGGCTTGAACTCGTATACAGTCGCCATGAATGGCGTCTCTACAGCTTTTGTCTATCCGATGTGGATCTCAGGAATTTCACCTTCTACCACCAAATGGCCTTCAGTAGCAGCCTGAATTTCTTCTACGCTTACTCCTGGTGCACGTTCCAACAGTCTAAACCCTTCAGGAACAATATCCAGAACCGCCATATTCGTCACGATTTTCTTCACACAGCGGACGCCCGTCAATGGCAGGGTACAGGCTTTGAGCAACTTGGATTTGCCGCGCTTGTTGGTGTGGGTCATGGCGACGATGATGTTGTCGGCAGAGGCAACCAAGTCCATGGCGCCGCCCATGCCTTTGACTAAGCGACCTGGGATCTTCCAGTTGGCGATGTCTCCATTTTGGGCGACTTCCATCGCGCCGAGCACGGTCAGTTGGATATGTTTGCCACGAATCATGGCGAAGCTCGTGTAAGAGTCAAAAATAGAGGCTCCTGGCAGTGCGGTAATCGTCTGCTTGCCTGCATTGATCATGTCTGCATCTACCTCGTCTTCATAAGGGAAGGGACCCATACCCAGGATACCATTTTCGGACTGAAAGGTCACGTCCATGCCCTCAGGCACATAGTTGGCGATCAAAGTAGGGATGCCAATCCCTAGGTTTACATACCACCCGTCTTGTAGTTCTTGGGCGATGCGTTTGGCTATATCGTTTCTATCAAGCATGTCAGTTTCATTTTTCATGGTTCATTTTTCAGCAGCAACTACTTACCAAATAAACCTATTGAGTGTCGTATCTGGACTTTTTCAGAATGGCATACAAGATTCTGCATACTTCATCTGTTTTTTCCAGAAGGAAGAGGAATTCTTCTTCAGCTAATAAAGAACTATCTCGCAGTAGATTGAGCCAGTATTTCGTTTCAAGGCCCTCTTTGTATGCAATCGAAATCTTGGCAGAAGAATCGGCTTTAGATATCCCTCCATAGGCCTCAGCGACGTTCGCTCCAATAGAAGTACCACTTTTGAGGATCTGCCTACCTAAAACGAACTCCTTTTTCTCATGAATAAGATTTTGAGAAAATTTGACAATCTCTACTGCTAGATCATATGACTTCTGCATGGCAGGAGTCTTTCTTAGTTTTTCCATGGTTGTATTTTGTTATATATTCATGTAGTTCAGTGCTCATGGCTACTTGAACTATGAAGAACGATCCATGTTATCTGTTTCTCACCGTTCGTTGTTCGATTCTTTTTTCATACCTCTCTCCTTGGAAGATCCTCTGGACGAAGATCCCAGGTGTATGGATGAAGTTAGGATTGAGTTCGCCTGGTTCTACTAATTCTTCTACCTCAGCAATCGTGACCGTTCCTGCCATGGCCATCAGGGGATTGAAGTTACGGGCAGTACCTTTGTAGATAAGGTTTCCTTGGGTGTCGCCTTTCCAGGCTTTGACGATGGCGAAG
>JBCBFT010000083.1:0-30939 GCA_038527485.1 Bacteroidota bacterium | reverse complement strand
TTGGGAGGTACCCTGATGAAAAACGCGCACCATCCACTCACAGCCTCGGGCTTTCAACCTATCGTGGATATCTGCCAAGCGGCAGAGGCTGTGGCACACAAGGAGCAACGCTATGAAGAAATTTTTAGTGACAAAGGGATCGTCTCCTATGACGGACGCCAGTGCCAGGTGATTGAGGTAAATGACAAGCAATATGGGACACGCCGCTACACCGCTTCAGCGGGAGAAACAGTGATGGACATTGCAGCCAAATTCAAGATCAACGAGTTCAAAATTCTGGAACTCAACTCAGCCGTCACGACTTTTTCACAAACACTGGGTGGACGAGAAGTGACCCTTCCGACCTCTTATGCTCAATCTGTAGTGCTCTATCTAGATGTCCAATCCCATCTTCCCTACATGGTCGAAGTGGAGGATGAAAAAGGCTTATTTGAGCGATATTATTTTTATGATGTGAAGTAGGAGTAGTAAGATAGATTTATTGTAGGCCATTCGATTCCAAAAGTTACATTATTCAATGCAACTGGTGGAGAGGTGAGGGTAAAAATTTCGCTCCAATCCAACCAAATTTTGATTGAAACGAACTATAGAGGGATGGTGTTTGCCAGAATTTGGCAAGATGGAGGCACTATTCTTAAAAAGATACAGGTCAAATAGAATTTTTTCAAAAAAATTATTCATCTCCAAAGAAACGGTAGATACCCATCGCAAAAATATCCGAGACAAAATGGGTGTCCGCAATACAGCCGGCATGGTCCGTGAAGCGCTACGCAAAGGCTGGATTACAGAGATTGATCTGTAATTCTACATCCTTTCACTGTTTTAATTTCTATCTGAAGAATCTCTGATTCTTCCACATGATATCTATTCATTCATTTTTCCAAGCATGAGATCATGTACTCCTACGGGAGGCAGCCATCCTATGCTCGATCTATACAATGATTCTCAACCATTAACT
Organism: Bacteroidota bacterium; assembly: GCA_038527485.1. Lineage (GTDB taxonomy): Bacteria > Bacteroidota > Bacteroidia > J057 > J057 > JALEFZ01. Next base: position 29,981 of record JBCBFT010000083.1, on the reverse strand, counting down.
TTTTCAATTATGAGCTCACTCAGACTGACTTTTAGAGTCGTAGGTGTTTATTGTTATTACAAGGATCTGACGTTGGATTTTGCCCAACCACTCAATCAGGTTACGGTCAAGGACATCATGGACGCCATTGTCAAAAAAGAAGGAGGAAAATTTAACTTTACCTATGAATTTGTAGAATCCGATGACAAAAAACTAGTGAAGAAAATCTGCTATGAATTCGTCGATCGCGCTTCAGAAGTACCGCCCAACTCCAAAATGGCTTCTCCAGGAACCCGATGTATCACCAACACCCAGTTGGATAAGCTAGCGTATGACGAAATGGGGGAAGCGACAGCAGCCAAGTGGCAATTTTACCGATTCAAGGTCAACGCAGATGGAAGTAGAGTGAGACTTCGGACAAAAGGGCAACCATCTTTTGCAACCACCATCTTTGATGCAGATCCCGCCACAGAGAAACTTCTAGCTAAAAGCGCAGTCTCATATGAGTTGATTTGGCGTAGCGTACAAATAAAGGTCAAACCAGACACGGCCAAAATCCTGTTAGGATAATCTAAGTCTCCGTATGGAGAAAAGGCCATGCGGAGACTTTTCCCTTTTGTCTATCCCCCAATTCCTCCTTAGTTTTGAAGCTTGATAGGCAATGATATGCTCTCGATCTGCATTCCGATATACAATTTTGAAGTAGAAGTACTGGCGCAAGCCCTTCACCAACAGCTTCCTCCTGAAGCTGAGATCCTTTTCATCGACGATGCCTCAGAAGTATATTTCCAGAAGAAAAATCAACCCATTTGCGAAGCTGTAGGAACCTACATTCCCCTATCCCAAAATATCGGACGCGCACGAATACGGAATCACTTCCTGAAATTTGCCCAATACGACTGGCTGTTATTTCTTGATTGTGATGCGCTCATCCACGCTTCTGGCTTTCTTTCCAGGTATCTTGACACTATCCAGTCAGGTTTCAAAGGGGTCATCTGTGGGGGAAGAGTATATGGAGAAAAGCCTCCAAATCCTGATCAATGGCTGCGGTGGACCTACGGTGTCTCTCTTGAGAGCCAACCTGCTGCGATCCGATCTCAGCAACCTTATGCCTCTTTCATGACCAACAATTTTGTGGTGCCCAAGGAGGTCTTGACGCAGATTCCTTTTGAAGAGAAACTGACCACTTACGGCCATGAAGATACCTTATTTGGAGTAGAATTGGAGAAAGTGCAGGTTCCCATTTCTCATATCGACAATCCCATCCTCAATGGAGACATTGAAACTAGCGAAGTATTCTTACAAAAGACAGAGGCAGGGATCGCCAACCTCCATCAGATTGTGGCCTTGCTGGAAGATCCACAAAGATTCATCGAAAGGGTAAATCTGCTGCGCTTCGACCAGCGTCTTCGAAAGTCGGGACTGGATGTATTGGCGTGGGGGGCTTACCGACTTGGGAAAAAGACGTTGCGCAAGCGATTGATTCAAGGCGCTCCCTCCATGCGGCTGTTCAGTTTTTACAAATGGGGATATTTGAGAGAAGTAGAGAAAGATTTTTCCTAACAGATCGTTTTATTTGCATAAACAACTCATACTTCCTTCATCCTTTCGATCTGCGTTTTCAACCAATTGATATTCGCAGTCTGGGGATTTTGGGTAATGTCCTGGTCGATTTTCTCCAATTCTTTCCGAAATACTTTGGCACTTAAGGCAGGTCGTTTTTCCCTCAATTTATGCAACCTCTGAGTATATCTGATCAAGGCTCTATTGGAACGCACTTGATAAGGACTCATTTTCTTATTTCGTCCCAAAAAGCTCTTAAAGACACGAATTTGTGCCTCTAACCCTTCAGGATCATGTTCTTCAAAGTATATCTTCAACAACAAAGCGCGCGTCCCCAATTGGTAATATACATCCTTGGCATCGACGCGCCAGAGCAATCGTTTGGCTCCCGAAAAGTCTCCTATCGCATGTCGATAGGCTGCTCGATTGTACAGATATCCGACCTCTTGGTAATGTGCAGCCAAATGCGCACGATAAGTCTCCAAGAAATTTTCTACCCATGCAAACTCGTCAAGTCTTATGGCGACAGTAACCATGTTTTTGTATTTGCGGTGGTCCATGATGCCTTCGTGAAGCAGCAGCCCACCCTTCAGCATTTCCTGATCTAGTGAAAAGTACGCCCGCAGATAAAGGGCATTCCCTTGGTTGATTTTCTTGGTGCAGTAATTTTGGGCGTACCCATACAACTCTGTCCGCTCCTCCTTGTCAAAATCATCTGCGTGAATCTCCAAAAGAGCTGTCAATTTTTGAAAGTGTGCTTCATGCGCTGGCTCTGTGAGCGTAAAATAAATACAATGATAGAGTGCGATCGCGGGATGGGAAATGAGGTCTGGAGCTTTATCCAGAATCCCCAATATCTCTGGCATAAACGGCAAAGAAAAGGTGGATTGTACGATATTCTGCCGATTGAGGATGGCACAGGTATGACGGAGTTTGCTAGCGAAATAAAAAGCATCTAATGCATGAACTGCCTGTTGAAGGCTTTGATCAGCATCTCTTTTCATTCTACTCAAAAAGAAAATATCTTGGGCTTGCGCCTTCTCATAGTCAACGGATAGTTGGGGGATATCCTTCCGGCTTCTCTTTCCTGTGGCCTGATCTAGCTTACGCAACATGCGATGAAAGCCTCCTTCGTGTTTTTTGGCGATCATCGCATGCAGACTGTCTATCCTTTGTCGGGGAAGATCGGCTTCCCATACTTGCATGGCAAGAAAATCTTCTACATGTCTCAATAAAAAGGAGCAGTGATCATAGACCTTCTGCGACTCATATGCTTGCTCAGGACCATACATCAAGGAAAATAGGCGAGGCAAATCCATCTCCCCTTCAGGAGGCACCCCTTCACCCGAAAGAAAGGCTTCCCAGAGTTTGACCAAGCGCATGTTTCGATTGAAGTAAGGAGACTCCAAATAGGATCTGAAACGCTTGTGCTCAGAGGGATCAAGAGACTGAATGAGGCTGCGAAGAATCGAGTGTTTCAATTTTCTATTGGATATTACAAATTCAGATAAAGCTCATTTTATTTATAAAAATAGCACTTAAATCTATTTTTAGTCATTTTTTCATGAAGGATGTTTTCATATAACAGCAAATTTGTGTTTGAGACTTTTCACGATTTCTTTGACCTTGGGTATGTTGATAAAATCTCATGATATGAAAGCATACCACCATCTTCTCGTAACCCTCCTTTTTATTGTTTTTTGGCTTGTCTTCACAGATATGTGGGCGCAGGTTCAGATTTTTCGTCCAGGAGAAGAAGGGATTTTTACCCCTTCAAACTGTAATACCAACACAGATTGTGACGATCTAGATAACACGACCCTCGACTATTGTGGGCCTGATGGCTGTTTTAACATGACGACCTTGGGCCTGCCTGACCTACCCATCAGAAATCTCTCTTTCCATCCAATCAGTGGGTTATGGATTCAGTATGCCCAGGGCATCACCTATCGCAATCCGATCCAAGATCAATACTGGAATAGGCTCAACAGTGATTTCCAACTCATAGGGACAGATGGCTCGCCTGCCGTAGTCACCTCCAATGGAGACATCTGGGTCGAAGGGAGAGATGGATCGTATGATTTTGCGCTGGGCAAATATGAGGCAAATACTCAATCATGGACTATTTTCAACTTGCCCAGTGTGGGGTTGCCTGATCTGTGGCCCAATACGCTCTGTGTGGATGACAATGACGTCCTGTGGGTTGGAGACAACAATGGCAAGATCGTTTCCTACGATGGAACCAACTGGACCGCGTTTGATGTGGCAAATATCCTCAATCTTTCAGGTAAGGATAGATTCCGCAAGATCCTGACAGACAACAATGGACACATCTGGGCAGTAGCAGATGTCTTAGCCAGCAATTTCAGATTGTACCACTACGATGGCCAAAATTGGTCTCATTTTACGGCCCCTACTAGCCGCTATCCTACTGGTATGTGGATCAGCCCGAGCAATAAAATCTACATCACCACCAACAATGACGGACTCGTTACATTTGAAAACGGAGTGTGGGGAAGCGTCTCAGCACTTACCGCTTCCTCCTTTTATGATATACAAAGTGCTGGTGGACAAAAACTATGGGTGGCGTCTTCGAATGGTTTGCACTACTACAATGGCAATACATGGACCCTATACAACACAGCCAATAGTGGCTTGCTTCTAAACAGGATCGATCATCTTGCATCTGATACTGTAAGTGGAGAGGTATACATAGACTATTATGCCATCAATGAAAACGCCCAGTTGAGTTCAACCCTCTCGATTTTCAATGGAACAAACTGGATCCATACCGAACCTACCTCACAAGCCAGACCTAGCGATACAAGAGATCTGAGAATCGATCCTCAAGGTCGACCATGGCTCATTCCCACTTTTGGACTCTATGCAAGCAGACCCGAAGTAGTGTATAAAGATGGGAACCAATGGAACTATTTGGAACTAGCGACAAAGATGGTCCATGATATAGTCTGGGATAGTAATGGGGGTTCATGGATTCTTGCAGGATCTCCCACCTATGCGGTTGCCCATTTCAATGGGATAAGCTATACGATTTATGATCACACCAATACCCCTCTCCCTAGCGATATCGTCATGATAGATGCGTATATGGATGGCAATGATGTGCTTTGGATTGCCTCTGTGGAAGATGGCCTTTGGCGATTTGATGGGACTACATGGACAGTATTTAATGCAGCTAACTCCGCGCTCAGCTCTGATGAGATAGGGGTGGTAGAAGGGGACAACCAAGGCAAGATTTGGTGTGTTGATTATCAAGGCAATCTCTATTCCTACGATGGAACCACCTTTCAGCTCTCTCTTACAGGGTTAGTACCGAACTATTTTTACCCTACAAACTATGATCCTTTTGACATTCAGATAGACCAGAACGATGTGCTTTGGATCGGTACATACGATGGACTAGTCGCTTATGATGGTATTACCCCTACCTACTATAATAGTACCAACTCCCCCATCAGTTTCATGGGTGTCACAGATGTCATTCTGGATGAATTGGGTCGCAAGTGGATCATCCAGCCTTATCAATCCCTCTTTTACTTTGATGATACCAATTGGACGGAGCTGGAAAATGCAACCTTTGGGACTTCTCAGATGTGGGACAGCATCCAAAAAATTGCCTTCTCACCCGGTGGGCAACTGTGGCATTCATCCAATAATCAATTGGCGACGATCACCTATGCAGATTCGGTATGGCCAGGAGATGCAAACGATGATGGCATTGCAAATAATTTCGATATCCTTGCCTTGGGACAAGCTTTTGGCAGCACAGGCGCGCTACGCCCCAATCCGAGCCTCAATTGGGTGGGACAATATGCGCCCCTTTGGTTCAGTCAGCTTCCCAATGGTACGGACTACTGCTTCTCAGACACCGACGGTTCTGGCTTAGTAGATTTTGATGATACGCTGGCGGTTAACCTTAACTTTGGGTTGATGCACAACCGACCCTCAGGTAAGCTGTCCCAGTCTGGCGTTCCGATCTATCTTCAACCTCAAAACGCACCTGTGCAAGCAGGGGATACCCTCATACTAGATGTGATGTTGGGTACAGACAGTCTCCCCGCCACTGAGGTCTACGGATTGGGATTTGATATCAGCTATGATCCCTCGCTGGTAGATTCTAGCAAAATTTGGTTTAGTTATGCGGGTAGCTGGCTGGGGCAAAAGAATACCGACCTGATCACGATAGACAAAGACTTCTACTCAGAAGGCAAAGTTTCGATGGGACTGAGCCGCATCAACCAAATCAATCAAAGTGGATATGGAAAAATTGCCCGCCTGCGCATCATCATGATAGATGATATTTCAGGAAAGGACCTACTGACAGATACCTTAAAACTGCGCATTCAGTCTGCCTTCATGATTCGCCAAAACGGAGAGGAAGTTCCTGTACAAACTCTGGAGACACAGATTCCTGTCTCGCAAGAGGTAGAAACATCTCTAGATTCTCAACCCAATGACAGATGGAATATCGAGGTAGACGGTACACATGAACAGCTTATCATCGAGCGATCTGCCCCCACTGCTACGCAGGGAAGTATTCAGCTTATAGGTCTAGATGGTAAAGTCCACGCACACATAAAGGGGCACTTGCATCGTCAGGGAATTCCCCTTTCTCATCTCGCCAATGGTCTATACATTCTTCAAATCAAAACTCCGAATGCACACCTACATAGAAAGTTCTTTTGGATAAGATAATTGATGCTTTAGTTACGAAATGAATGATGCGTGCCTCCTGTAAAGAAGCACGCATATTCTTATCTGTTCTTTCTCTTACAAAAAGGATTATTCCACAGATCCCTCAATACCGGATTCGTTCTAGCCCCTCTGTATTCAGGATTTTGATCTCACTTTGCTGCGTCGTGATCAGACCGTCGCCTTTGAACTCGGAGAGTACCCGAATGACAGACTCTTTGGCTGTCCCAACCAGACTCGCCAGATTTTCACGAGAGATAGGCATCGCAAACTGGGCTTCCTCAGGATCTTGATATCGCTTCTGAAGCAGCAACAAGGCATCGGCTACGCGCTTGCGCACGGTATCGTAGGCAAGGTGTAGGAGTTGCGCTTCTTTCTCCTCTAGATCATTGGCGAGAAGACGGATGAAGCGATGTGAGACGTCGCGATTGCTGTATACCAGCGTGAAGAAATCTTCTTTAGGAATCACCAGAATCTCTGTATCCTCCAGTGCTTTGGCAGATTCGGGAAAAGAGGTATTGGCTAGCAGTGCATGATACCCCAAGAAGTCCCCTTTCTTGTGGAGTCCCGTAATGTACTCCTTGGCATCCTCATTAGTTTTGAAGGTCTTCACTTTTCCTTTTTGAATGAAAAATAGTGCCTGAGGAAAACTATTTTCCTGATAGATCAAGTCTTTCTCTCGATAATATCGACTTTCACGATTGTGTGAGAGTTCATTCAAGGCTGTTTGCCCTTTGACCTCGCTGATAAAACTGGTGATGCCTTCGGCGTCTCGGGAAAACTCCTGCTGGAGGTGTTCAGTCTTGCGTAGTCGTACTTCGATCGCATCGAGCAGTTCTATATCATCAAACGGTTTGGTTATATAATCATCCGCGCCGAGGTTCATTCCCTTGCGAAAATCCGTTTTTTCAGCTTTTGCAGTCAGGAAGATAAAAGGAATTTTAGCTGTTTTGGGATTGCGACTCATCATATGCAGGACGCCATATCCGTCTAATTCAGGCATCATGACGTCGCAGATGACGAGGTCCATTTCCTCTCTATTCGCAAGCGCGACTCCTTTTTTTCCATCTTCGGCGGTCAAAACATCAAATCCAGCGAGTTCCAGAATTTCCGCCGTATTTTCCCGCATCTCCTGGTTGTCTTCTATCAACAATATCTTTTTCATGCTAGGGAGTCTTTATGGGTAAAGTAATGATGAAAGTAGTCCCCTCATTGGGTATGCTACGAAAATCTATGGTTCCGTGTAGTAGTTCTACGTATCGTTTGACAATGCTCAATCCTAGGCCTGTACCCTGGATGTTGACGACGTTGCGCGCGCGAAAAAATCGCTCAAACAAATGTGTTTGCTCGTCTTCAGGAATCCCGATTCCCTGATCTTGTACCTTCAGGGTAAAGGTTCCTTCCGCTAACATGGCGGAAACCCGTACCTCTGAGTCCTCGGGTGAATACTTGATGGCATTGGAGAGCAGGTTGTTGAGAACGTTCCGCATGATTTGGCCATCCAGAAAGACGATGTCCTGATCTGCTTGATACTCCAACTTGATCTGTTGACCTTTCTTGGTCTGGGTCTGCATTTCCTCCAGTACTTCTTGCAGGTTATCCTTGAGATTCACAATGCCTTCGTGACTAGAGACTTTGCCTTCCTCCAACTTGGAGATAGACAAGAAGTCATTTAGGATGGTCGTCAGCGCCTGGACATTAGACTTGATGCGCTCGATATGCTTTTTGCGCCGATCGGCATGCTCCGCCAGTTCATACTTGTCAATCAAGGAGATCGAAGAAAGAATCGTAGCCAGAGGCGTGCGAAACTCATGGGATGCCATGGAGACAAATCGAGATTTCATCTCATTGAGCTGCTGCTCCTTGGTGAGGGCCACGCGGAGTTCCTCCTGACTCTTCCTCAACGCTTGCTCCTTCTTCTGATTCTCTGCAATCTGCCGCTCCAAATCCTTGACAGCCATAGCCAATGCCTCTGTTCGAGCATCTACACGTTTTTCCAAATCCTGATTCAGATGGCGAATCTTTTTGAGATTGGAGGCTTGCTGGATGCTATACCGAATGGCACGCTCTAAGCGATCCGCTGTCAAGTCTTTTTTAATCAAATAATCTGATGCGCCCGAGGTCATGGCCAATTGATCTACCTCAAAGTCTCCCTGCCCTGTCAACAGAATAATGGGCGTTTCAACACCATGCTGTTGAGCATAAGACAATAAGTCTAGTCCCGTCTGTCTTCCCAACCGATAGTCTACGAGATATACCTGATGCATATCTCGCTTCAACCATTCTTTGGCCTGCTCATATCCCGATACCCAATCGAGGGTATAATTTTGATGATTGATATCTTCTACCAGATCACGTGTGATCAAATAATCATCCTCGTCATCATCAATCAAGAGAATGGCAATCGCTTCTACTCGGGTAGAATATTGAGGTGTACTCATACTATAATCTCACTCGTTAACTCTCTTTATTCGAGGCCCTGCTTGGGCAGGGCCACAATCTCAAACCAATAACGCTGCAAAGTGCGCGTCACCTCCACTAAACCATCAAAGGTTACAGGCTTGGTAATGAAACTATTGACACCTAGATGATAACTTTTCAAGATGTCTTGTTCTGCCTGCGAAGTAGTCAAAATGATCACAGGAATACGGCGCCATTGTATGTGTTCTTTGATGACTTTTAGGGCCTCTCTCCCATCTATCCTGGGTAGATTGAGATCGAGAAGTATCAGCCCTGGCATCGGATAGGTTTTTCTGTCTTCGTAGACGCCCCTACCTGCCAAATAATCTAATAGTTGCTCTCCATCATGCACAAAAGTCATGCTGTTGCGCAACCTCCCTTCTTGCATCGCATCCATGAGCAGCATACGATCTTCTTCATCGTCTTCAGCAACCAGAATAGATATAACTTGAGGATTATTCATATTTTTTTACTTCAGGTTGTTCAGATGGGTAAATTTGATGATAGGGTAAGGCAATGGAAAAGGTCGATCCCTTTCCCAATTCACTATTTACCGTTATGAGTCCTTTATGACGATTGACAATGCGCTTGACAATGGCCAGCCCTATGCCTGATCCTTCATACTTTCTCCCATCCAAGCGTTGAAAAATGGAAAATATTTTCTCTTTGTACTTGGGATCAAATCCTATCCCATTGTCTTGGATATGCAATATCACCGCAGGATACTCTCCATCGATCATGCCTTCCTCTCTACGAATTGTAATCATCGGTGGGCGATCAGCCTGTCGAAACTTCATCGCGTTGGACAAAAGATTCTGAAATACTTGTCTGATTTGCGTAGCCTCTGCCTCAATCGTGGGTAGATCGTCATACTCTATAGTCGCTTCTTGACGCGTGATCATGAGTTCCAAATCTGATAGGACGCCAGCCAGTACATCATTGAGGTCTACGGGTCGGAAGGGTTGAGCCTGAGTAGAGACACGCGAATAGGTCAGGAGATCATTGATCAATTGCTGCAAACGCTCGGCAGCATTGAGCATCCGATTGAGATAATCCTGCCCTTTTTCACTAAACTTTTCTTGCTCTTTCTCTCTCAACCAGTCCCCAAATGCTTGTATCTTGCGTAGCGGCTCCTGGAGATCATGGCTTGACACATAGGCAAAATCCTCCAGCTCTCGATTGCTTCTTTCCAGATCACGGGCGTACTGTCTCAGTTTTTCTTCTGCCTCCTTCATCGCCGAAATATCATGGATAATCCCTGTATAGATCTGTCTATCATGGAACTCCACCTTGCTGATACTGAGGCTAAAAGGAAATTTTCGGCCATCTTTTCGCCTTCCTTTTACTTCACGCCCGATCCCGATGATCTTACCAATCCCCGTGCGATGATAGTTTTTTAAGTAGTCGTCATGCTCACTATGATACGGCTCAGGCATGAGCATAGAAACATTGTTCCCAACGACTTCTTCAGGTTCATAACCAAATAGCCGAGCAGCTGCAGGATTCATGGACTCTACTTTGCCTTTTCTATCTATGGTGATAATGCCATCTACTGCCGTCTCTATGATTGCTTGAAGGAGGGCTTCACCTTCCTGTATACTTCGACTCAGGAGATACCTTTCTGAAACATCAATCAGATAGGCCAGTGTATACTTATTCCCCTGAATGGTAACAGGACTGAGGCTGATTTCGAGGGGAAATTCATTTCCATCTTTTCTGAGACCCCAGATTTCTGGACTTTTCTTGATGGGACGAGGTGAAGGTGATTGTGTGTACGTCTCAAAATGCCCCTGATGCCGATGGTGTAGTCTTGTGGGAATCAAAATATCAATTCTCTTTCCCCTTAAATCTGATTTTGATTCGTAGCCAAACATACGCAAACAGGCTTCATTTGCATCCACAATTGAGCCTTGCGCATCTGCGACCAATAATCCTTCGATCGTCTGGTCGAATATCTGTCCAAAAAATGAGTCCTGATACAATGGAGTTTGATTCATAGTTTGCAAAATCAGCATGATGACCTCAATGCACTGAGATGATCACTCCCGAGTTGATGCTGTATATTATAAATATTAAATATGATATTTTCTTCATTAAAATGGGAAAAGAAAAAACTTGATACGTTTGTGATAATCATTATTTGTGACGCATTGAACGCATGAAATATGGGTTGATGGTGTATCAAATGGCAAAGGGCCGTCTAAAGTTCCATGACTTGATCTCATGCAGATCCTTTCCTAGTGTCAAGTGAGAAATAATCCAGATGGGAATGGGCGTATATTTCCTTAATTTTTCAATATTGTCTTCCCCAAACCATTTATCCCAAAGACTTTTTTGATGCTTACACATAGCCAAAAGATCGACCTGTTGGTTTTCCAAGACAGCTAATAGGCCATTTACCATATCTTCTTCCTCTACTCTGCGAAAACCTAGTTTTCCATCTTCTACTTCCTGCTTAAATGCTTGTCTGAGAATCTCGAGTTGATACGTCCCATGGGAGACAGGATTCATTTGGATGCAAGCAACTTTGGCTTGATAAAGCTCTGCTAGATCCATGACACGGCTGATGGCCTGGACATCTTCTTCCAAAGTATGAGTGGCGTACAACATGGACCTTATCTGACTGAGATTCCAGCCTGAAGGGATCATCATCAAAGGAATCTCACCGTCACTCAATATATGCTTGGCAGTAGATCCTAAGCTTCCGATTTGGTAGGTCTGCCCTGTTCCCATGATGATGAGATCGGCCATCCATTCTCTGGCGTAAGATAGGATCAGGCTACGAGCCTTGCCGCGCAACAGGTGGTAGGATATCGGCGTATACTGTGGTGTACGCAGGTCCTGTTCTTCCAACCAAGATTGCAATACTTCCATGGCTTCTTTCTCCCTTGCCTTCTTGAGAGCATGCTCCAATGCCAGAGGCATATATGGCTCCAAAAAAGAAGGTGCATAACAATGGATCACATGTATCTCGGCACGAATTTTCTGAGCCAAGTCAAATCCCAGCCGCAAAGAAGCAGTAGAGGATTCAGAAAAGTCTATGGGGATCAATAACTTAAGCATAAAAATCAGTTTCCAGTGGGACCATGATTCATGTAGGGAACACAGCAAAAAGCAAGGCTGTACATCGACAGCCTTACAGTTTCTGTTAAGATTTCAGGGCCAACACAGGCCATTGCGATTTCAGAGCGGCTTCTCGGGTCAAGCTTTGCTGGAACAAGCGCTCTAGGAGCGTATGGTGACGCGTCAGCGTGACGACGAGGTCCACTCGGTGATGCTGCATGTATTCCTCTATCCCTTGCCAGGGTTCTTTGGCGTGCAATACGACGCACTCTGCAGTCACTCTGTCTCCGATGCTTTCCTTCATCTTTTGAAATGCTTCCTGATAAGCCTGAGATTTCTCTACTTCAGACAAGGTACGAATGTGAAGACATGTCAATTCTGCATTGAACTGCTGGGCCAATGTGGAAACGAGAGAAGGAATCTGCTGATCTTCTTCTTCAAAATTTGTGGCATATAAAATATGACGGATAGGCAATTGAAGGATTTCGGCTGGCACAGCTAAGACAGGTACTTCGGCACGCTCGATCACGAGAGAAGTGAGGCTTCCCATCCATCTTTGCCACATATTTTCCCCTCCCTTGGTTCCCATGATGACTAGATCTGCCTTTGACTCCTCAATGACACGGAGAATTCCCTCTACTGCAAAATCCTGATCTACTTTGTAAGCCAGTTTCATCTTGGCTCCTACTCTAGCCCGCGCTTGGGCCTCATATTCTTGAAACTCTACCAATGCCTGATCTTTCATCTCTGTATGGATACGCTCAATCAGCTCTGGCACCACATAAAACTCTCCTGTCACGGCATAATGGTAAGCATGATAGATGATGATATTGGCACCCAGTTGGTCCGCTATCTCTACAGCAAACTCAAAAGCGCGCATGGCTTCTTCGGAGAAATCTGTGGGAAACAGAATATTCTTCACAGGCTGCGCTTGGCGGGTTTGTCCCTGGTGAGATGTCTTAGCTTTCATTCTGTCGTCATTTGTGGGTAAACGGAAGCGATAAGGTAGGGAAGAGGTTAGGCGTGAAAGGCCAACAAAGGAACATCGGTATACAGCACCATCTGGCGCGTCAAGCTAGGATCAAATAGGTGGCGAATCTGGCTACTCTCATGGGTGGTCATGACCAACCAATCTACTTGATGTTCTGTCACAAACCTGTGAAGACCGTGCATGACATTGTGAAATTGGGTGACATAGAATTCGATCTCTCCTTCTTTCTCCATCTGGTAGATTTCGTTGAGCATCTGAAGATCCAGTCTGGCCCATGTATCAGTATCTTTTTTGACGTGTGTACAGATGACTTTGGCTCCGAGCAGGTCTGCGATTTCTTTGAGGCGTGCAAGTACTTTAAAATCTGCCTCTTCGATTCCCATCGCATACATCATCACACGGAGGGGTTCGTATACGGCTTCAGCAGGGATCGCCAAGACGGGTACTTCGGCACGCTGGATCACCTGATTGGTGATGCTTCCCAGGATCTGCTCAAATGGGCTGGCAGCACCACGGGTTCCCATCAAGATCAAATCCGCTCCAATGCGCCCGCAGACTTCACAGATCTGGTTGACCGCTCGTCCTGACTCAAGAATCACCTCTACTTCCACATGGGGACCGACATCATGTTGCGCCTCTTCGAGATAGGTATCAAAGCGCTCGTTGGCGAAATCAATTTTCTCATTGCGAATGGCTTCTACCAGGGTACGTGGCATATATTCTGTCTCCGCAGGTGTATCTTGATAGGCATGGAAAAGGGTAATATTCGCCCCCATATCCTCTGCCAACCGCAAGCCGTACAGATACGCATTGTGAGAAGACTCTGAGAAATCTGTAGGAAGCAAGATCCGCTTAATCTTTCCTTTACTTGTAGATTGGGTCTGAGAAATCTGTTGCGTATTAGGCATGATATATACAATTAGGTGTGAATCATTTATAAAGGCCGTTTGTCATTCTATTGGCTTGTATGCTTTGCCTACTGGCCTATTTTCATGATCCAAGAAACATGGGGATTCTTTTTTTCCAGATGACTTCACATACAATTAGAAATGACTTTTGTCACCTCTGAGAAGAAAAATCGAGGGAATGACAAAAATCATCTAGCATCATGAGGCTCCTATTCTCACGAGGGGAGATAAGCCCATACTTTGGGCGATATGTTACCACCCACTAAATCGTCTTCTCCATCGCAGAATCTACCATCTGGTCCTCCCCTCCCCCAATGTCATCATTGTGGAGACACATGTCCAGACACACATATCAGCAAAGGCGACGCCTACTTTTGCTGTGAAGGCTGCAAAATGGTCTATGAGATTCTATCAGAACACGACATGTGCCAATACTATGATCTGGCAGATCATCCAGGCACTCAACTCAAACAAGGCAAGAGCAGGCAGCGTTTTGCTTATCTGGACCATCCCAAGATTGTCTCTCAACTCTTGGACTATCAGGATCAAAGCCGAAGCAGTATCACGCTATATCTTCCGCAGATCCACTGTGCATCTTGCATCTGGCTACTGGAAAATCTCTACAAACTGCATCCAGGTATCCAGCAGACGCGGGTTTTCTTCATGAAAAAGCAGGTGCAAATTACCTTCTTGCAAGAGCAGATTTCCCTCCGTGCCTTAGTAGAATTACTCACAGACATCGGGTATGAGCCTTCCATCCACCTTCAGGATGGACAAAAATCTTCTGGGCGGCACGCTGACAACTCCTTCTATCTCAAGCTAGGAATTGCAGGGTTTTGTTTTGGGAATATTATGCTTTTCAGCTTTCCTGAGTATCTGGGGCTGGAAATGACAGGAGCAGGGGGTTTTCACCAATTTTTCTCCTGGCTCAATGTCGTATTGGCACTTCCCGTCCTCCTCTACAGTGCGCAGGTATTTTTCCGCCCCGCTTTGCAAGGCATTCGCCAAAGACGTATCAACATTGACGTGCCCGTTTCGATCGGGATTCTTGCATTGTTTATACGCAGCCTCGTCGAGATTCTCTCCCAGGCAGGGGCGGGATACATGGACTCTCTCGCAGGGCTCGTGTTCTTTCTACTGATCGGCAAATGGTTCCAGCGCAAGAGTTACGATCACATTGCCTTTGATAAAGATTATACAGGATACTTTCCGATTGCCAGTACCCGAGTGGTCGAGGGAAAAGAAGAAAGCGTACCTGTCATGGACATCGTTCAAGATGATGTCTTGCGCATCCGTAGCCAGGAACTTATACCTGCCGATGCAGTACTTGTCAGCCCGCAAGCAGCTATCGACTATAGCTTCGTGACAGGCGAAGCAGAACCCGTCGAAAGGATAGCGGGCAACCTCCTCTACGCAGGAGGGCGACAAGTAGGCGGGGCGATAGAGGTAAGGGTCATTAAGCCTGTCTCGCAGAGCTACCTCACCCAGATCTGGGATCAAACGAGCGATACATCCTCGCAGATGGACTCCTATGCAGATCAGCTCAGCAAATATTTCACCTGGATCATCTTGCTTATCGCTATACTGGCGGGAAGTTATTGGTGGTATACAGCAGGTCTCACCGAAGCTTTGGGTGTCTTTACAGCTGTATTGATTGTAGCCTGTCCTTGTGGATTGGCCCTCACATCTCCTATTATCCAAGGAAATACCCTCCGATTATTTGGACGTCAAGGATTTTATCTCAAAAAAGCCCAGATACTCGAACATATGCCCCGAATCAAGCACATTGTATTTGATAAAACGGGTACACTGACCTCCAAGCAAGCGCAAAAGCAAGTGGGGCTTCCAACAGACTTTGCACCAGAAGAACAAGCGCTTGTCAGTGCTTTGACTTCGCAGTCTCTTCACCCCATCAGCAAGGAGATCAGGCGTAGACTAGGAGAAAGCCAACAACAGGTAGCACATTTTATTGAATATAAAGGGGAAGGAATAGAAGGTTGGATAGAGGGTCAGCGTGTCCTATTGGGAAGTGCACCCTTCATTGCTTCGTTGCAAAAACCCCCACACGCGCCTCTCTCCCCTGGAACCTATGCATGCATCAATGGAAAGATCATCGGTCCCTTTGACATTCGTCACGACTACAGAGAGGGAATTGCTACGCTACTTCGCGAACTTCAATCCCAATATAACCTCAGTCTTCTCTCGGGAGATACCGATCGTGAGGCTGAACGGATGGGCCAGCTATTTCCTGAGGGGACGCCTCTGCACTTCTTCCAGAAGCCAGACGACAAGTACGAATATGTACAAAAGCTCCAAGCAACAGAGCAGCCTGTCATGATGGTCGGCGATGGGCTCAACGATGCAGGTGCTTTGAAGGAAGCACATGTCGGCATCGCCGTGGCAGATACGACGGAGGCTTTTTCTCCTGCCTGTGACGGCATCTTGTCTGGCGATCACCTCAAGCATTTGCCACGATTCATGCGGTGGGCAGCTCACAATCAGCAGCTGATCCAATGGGGCTTCATTATCTCGCTCATATACAACAGTGTAGGACTTGCTATAGCTGTCATGGGATGGTTGACGCCCCTCATTGCTGCTGTACTCATGCCTTTGAGTTCTATCACAGTAGTGATTTACGGCATGGGGAGTACGTGGATGCTGGGCAAACGAATGTCTAGAGAGATGATAAAAGTCAATACTGCCCCTTACAGCCATCATGTACAAAGGGAACTTGAGCCTCTAATTTAGTCACATATCAAAATGTCGATATCCTCTCAGAGAGGAAGCAGGCATAAGCGCTCCTAACTTTGAACAATTAAGCATATGAGTGCCATCTATATCCTGGTGGGTTTTAGTCTTTTGATTGCAGTGATCTTTCTACTGGCCTTCATGTGGTCGGTAAAAAATGGCCAATACGAGGACGACTATACCCCTTCCATTCGCATACTTTTCGAAGACAACACACATCATTATGAGCGAGAATCCAGCAGCAATGATTCATCCCACGCTTAAATCTCCGAAGACGCTGGAGAAATTTGCGTACGACAATCAGATTGTCCGAATGTTTCTGATAGCCACTATCCTATGGGGAGCAGTAGGCATGTTGGTAGGTGTCATTGTCGCCTTCCAATTTGTCTTGCCCGAGTTTTTCCTGTGGGATGGTTTAAGCTTTCTATCCTTTGGCCGCATGCGTCCCTTACACACCAATGCTGCCATTTTTGCCTTTGTAGGTAATGGTATCTACATGGGGGTGTACTACTCTTTGCAACGTCTACTCAAGACGCGTATGTTCAGTGATCTGTTAGGTCGCATCCACTTTTGGGGATGGCAGGCGATCATTGTAGCAGCCGCTTTGACCCTGCCTTTTGGGATTACCACTTCGAAAGAATACGCAGAATTGGAGTGGCCCATTGACCTCATGATCACCGTCGTATGGGTGATATTTGGGATCAATATGATCATGACCATCTTGCGTCGTAGAGAACGTCACCTCTATGTAGCGATTTGGTTCTACATTGCCACGTGGGTAACTGTAGCAGTCCTCCACATCGTCAACAATCTGGAGCTTCCGATCTCTATGTGGAAGTCCTACCCCATTTTTGCAGGTGTACAAGACGCCCTCGTCCAATGGTGGTATGGTCACAATGCAGTGGCATTCTTCTTGACCACTCCCTATCTGGGTATGATGTACTACTTCGTACCCAAAGCAGCTAATCGTCCCGTATACTCCTACCGGCTGTCCATCATTCACTTCTGGGCATTGATCTTCATTTACATTTGGGCAGGTCCCCACCACCTCCTATATACAGCCCTACCTGATTGGGCGCAATCGCTCGGTACCGTATTCTCGATCATGCTGATTGCTCCCTCATGGGGAGGTATGTTGAATGGTCTTTTGACGCTGCGTGGGGCGTGGGACCGCGTGCGCACAGATCCCACCTTGAAATTCATGGTTGTGGCTGTCACCGCTTACGGCATGTCCACTTTTGAAGGGCCGATGCTCTCCATCAAGACCGTCAACGCGATCTCTCACTTCACCGACTGGACCATCGCCCACGTACACGTGGGAACCCTTGGTTGGAATGGTTTCTTGACATTTGGTGTTCTCTACTGGATGATCCCCAAGATGTGGAAGACCAAACTCTTCTCTACTCGCTTGGCCAACACACACTTCTGGATTGGTACGCTCGGTATCATTCTCTACACCTTACCGATGTACTGGGCAGGCTGGACACAAGGCCTGATGTGGAAAGACTTTGACGAAAGCGGATACCTCGTCTATCCCAACTTCCTCGAAACAGTGACCCAAATCATGCCGATGTACTGGATGCGTGCATTGGGAGGTACGATCTACTTGCTAGGGGTATTTGTGATGATCTACAACCTCATCAAGACTGCCCAGAAAGGAAGTTTCATGCGCAGCGAACCAGCTGAAGCTCCCTCTATGGAACGCAACTATGAGAAGCCTAAAAATGAATATTGGCACCGCATCATCGAGCGTCGCCCCATCCGCTTGACGATCTATGCTACGATTGCCATTCTGATCGGAGGTGTCATCGAGATGGTCCCTACCTTCATGGTAGAAAACAATGTCCCTACGATTGCTTCTGTTCAGCCCTACACACCGCTCGAATTAGAAGGACGTGATATTTACTTGCGTGAAGGATGTTATACGTGTCACTCTCAGATGATCCGACCTTTCCGTTCTGAGACAGAGCGATACGGAGATTACTCCAAAGCTGGTGAGTTTGTCTATGATCACCCCTTCCAGTGGGGTTCTAAGCGGACGGGGCCAGACTTGGCAAGAGAAGGAACGCCTAAGTTGAAGAAATCAGACTCCTGGCACTTCAACCACTTCCTGAATCCACGCATTACTTCTCCAGGATCTATCATGCCTTCCTACCCTTGGCTGATCAAAAATAAACTGGATGTATCCTTACTCCCTGAGAAGATCCGAGCGATGCAAGTACTGGGTGTCCCCTACACAGAGGGATATGATCAGGAAGCCTTGGCAGATCTACAGGAACAGGCAGCAGGCATCGCCCAGTCTATCAATACAGACTTGAA
The DNA here is from genome assembly GCA_038527485.1 of Bacteroidota bacterium. Classification (GTDB taxonomy): domain Bacteria; phylum Bacteroidota; class Bacteroidia; order J057; family J057; genus JALEFZ01. The sequence goes on along the minus strand of JBCBFT010000083.1, from coordinate 11,237 downwards.
AAGTAGTGGGATCGAAGTACCTAGTGATCGCGAGGTCATCGCCATCATCGCCTACATGCAGCGACTAGGAACCGATATCATGGTAAAAGATACAGAAGCTCAAGCGCAGAAATAAACACACACATGTGAGGGGGAGGATTCGTCCTTCCCTTCTTCTAAAGAATTTTAACAATGAAAGAAGTACTCAGATCCATAGACGGTATTGACCTGTTTCCCGTGATCGCGATTGCCATATTCTTTACTTTTTTTGTGCTGCTGCTGATCTATGTCATGCGGTTGAAAAAAGAGGAAGTTCAACATATGGCATCTATTCCCCTTGAAGATGAACCCTCCTGCCCTACGAAGCACAAACTCAATGGTGTGGCAAAAGGAATAGGAAAAGCCCTTGGGTTCTTGCTACTCATTTCGGGTAGCATGAGCCTACAAGCTGATACGACAGCTCCTGGAATAGACGAGCAAGATCTGCTGTATACGCTGCTCTTTACAATGATTGTGCTTGGGCTGGCTGCACTGGTCCTCGCGGGGACGATCCTCACACTGGTCAGAGCCAAAGTAGCTGAAAGAGCTGCGGCTACAGAAGCTGCCACAGAAGGAGAAACCATAGCCGAAACCGAGAAGATACCCCAGCCTATCCCTGGCATCTCATGGTCATGGTGGAAGCAGAAACTCACCGACGCTGTACCTGTCGCCCAAGAAGCCTCCATCGATATGGGGCACGACTATGACGGCATCCGCGAACTCGACAATAATCTTCCCCCTTGGTGGAAGTATGGATTTTATTTCACGATTGGATTTGCCATGGTTTACTTGGTCCACTTTCACGTAGTCGAACTGAGTTTCCTCAATGGGTTCTTTGGGCCTAGCAATTCCAGTACAGAGGAATATGTCATCGCAATGGAGGAGGCTGAAATACAGAAAAAAGCTTACCTCGCCAAACAAGCCAATCTTGTAGACGAGCGCACAGCTACCTACATGACAGAGGCCTCAGACATTGCCAAGGGGAAAGAACTATTTACGAGTAAGACCTGTGTCGTATGCCACGGACAGCAAGGAGAAGGAGGGATCGGTCCCAACCTGACAGATAGATACTGGCTACACGGAGGAGATGTCAAGGACATTTTTGCTACCATCAAGTATGGTGTCCCTGCCAAAGGGATGCAAGCTTGGGAATCGCAAATCAAGCCTATCGAAATGCAACAAATCTCCAGCTACATCCTCAGCATACAAGGAACCAATCCTCCCAACCCCAAAGATCCTGAAGGCGAGCTATATGTACCCACTGAAAATTCAGGTGAAGTGGACTCTACCTCTGTAGCTGTGGTTACAGAAGGTGCGAATGAGAAGATGTAAAATTATAGAGTCAGAGAAGAGGGGTTATGCTCCTCGAATCTGACTCATTCTCTCTACTTATCGATGAAAGAAGGAAATATATACGAACATTTCCCCTTTGATTTCTCAGGCTTTCATCCAGATGCTCATAAGAAATGCAATATCCCATAGCTGACATTATATACGAAGATTCCGAGGTGTACCGCGACGCCATTGGCACAGTAAATTCGGATGGAAAACGTAACTGGCTTTTTCCCAGAAAGCCCCAAGGACGGTATTATAATTGGCGGAAACTGGCCAGCTATATTTTTCTCTTGCTGTTTTTTGTCACGCCATTTATCAAAATCAACGGAAACCCCCTATTTCTGATCAACATTGAGGCACGCAAGTTTGTCATTCTCAGCATGCCCTTTTGGCCACAGGATTTCCACCTCTTTGTACTGGCCATGATCAGCTTCTTTTTCTTCATTATTTTGTTCACCGTCATCTTTGGAAGACTATGGTGTGGCTGGGCCTGTCCCCAAACGGTATTCATGGAGATGGTCTTTCGACGGATTGAGTACTGGATCGACGGCACGGCAGTTCAGCAGAAAAAATTGGCCCAATCACCCTGGACAGTTGAGAAGATCAGGAAGCGCGCCATCAAGTGGTCCATCTTCTTTGCCATCTCCTTTTTGATTGGGAATACGGTGCTCGCCTATATCTTGGGATATGAGAAAGTGTTGGAAATGATCACCTCTTCTCCTACAGACAATTGGGCACAGTTCACGGGTATTCTTGCTTTCTCTACTGTATTCTTCTTTGTATTCGCATGGTTTCGAGAGCAAGCTTGTCTCATTGTATGTCCCTATGGTCGTCTTCAAGGTGTCTTACTAGGCAAGGATTCTATCTCCATCATGTATGACTGGATACGGGGAGAGCCTCGTGGTAAACGTAAAAAACAAGCTGTTCTTAATTCCGAAAAAGGCGATTGTATCGATTGTAAACTTTGCGTACAGGTATGTCCTACGGGGATCGACATCCGCAATGGGACTCAGATGGAGTGTGTCAACTGTACTGCCTGCATCGACGCCTGTGACAATGTAATGGATAAAATCGGCAAACCCAGAGGTCTCATCCGCTATGATTCTCACAGTGGGATTGAAAATCATACCCCCTTTAGATTCACCACACGAATAGCTGCATACATCGTGCTCTTGACCGCACTTTTAGGAGTATTTGGCTTCTCACTTGCGAGTCGCTCAGAAGTAGAGGTGACCCTGCTGCGCACGCCAGGCCGTCTTTTTGAAGAAACAGACGACGGCATGATACGCAACTTGTACAATGTGCAGATTGTCAACAAAACCCTGGAGGAACTGCCCTTGACATTTAAAGTTACGAAGCCTGAAGGAGCCATTGTGACGATTGTAGGAGCAGGAATTGCTGTCCCTAGTCAGGATATGACAAAAGGCATCCTCATTGTTGACATTCCCCGAGCGGTCATCCAAGATCAAAAGACTATACTGAAAATGGAAGCATGGAGCGGAGGTCGAAAAGTAGATCAAATGAAATCTTCCTTCCTCGGCCCACTCAAACTCAATTTTAAGTAAGTACGATGATGCCTACGGGTCACTCAAACTCTCCCAAAACCACTCATTTTGCTATCTATGAAATGGTCATATAAAATCACCCTCCTCTATCTAGGTTTTGTCGCACTCATCTTGACGCTCGTCATCGGTTCGACCAAGCAAAAAGTACATATGGTCACCGAATCCTATTATCAAGAAGAAATTGCGCATGATGCAATGATGGAGCGTATTCAGAATACTCGAAAACTTACCATAGCTCCTTCTATCACCTATGCGCACGACGCCCAAGAGTTACAGCTATTCATTCCTAATAGCGATAATCTTGAGGGTGAGATCCTCCTGTATCGCCCTAATGATAGTGAGGCAGATCAAGAGATTCCCCTGACTCCTACTGGTGAGAAACCACAATCCATCGATGTCGCTTCCCTCGCAAGAGGACTGTGGCGGATACAGGTCACATGGGAGACAGCAGATACGCCCTATTATTGGGAAAAGGCCATCGTACTTTAATCCTTGGTCAACATCCTTATTGCTACATTTTATGATCTGGATTGGAACCGCTTTATTGATGGGATTTTTGGGCAGCTTTCACTGCGTGGGCATGTGTGGGCCTATCGCGCTGGCTATTCCACGAGGTCATGTATCTTCGTCGCGCTACCTCACAGGACGTCTCCTTTACAATCTGGGACGGACCACTACCTACACACTTTTGGGCGTGGTGATGGGCTTGTTTGGAGAAGGTATTCAGTTCTTGGGGTGGCAGCAAGGTCTCTCGATCGGCTTGGGTATGACACTCTTGACTATGCTGCTGTTTCAGCGCTGGGAAAGCTATCTTATTCAGCTCCCCCTCATTGCACGCGCTTTGCTTTGGCTCCGTCAAAACCTCGGAAAGTCTTTACAAAATCCCAATCTCCCCACCCTTTTCAATGTCGGCATCCTCAATGGATTCCTACCTTGTGGCTTCGTCTATATGGCACTTGCAGGTGCGCTGTCTATGGGCGATTTATGGATGGGAATAGGCTTTATGGCTTTCTTTGGTCTAGGGACTATCCCCGCTATGATGGGACTTTCTATCTTGAAATACCAGTTACCCAAACAAAAACTCCTACGATGGCAGCCTATTTTACAAGGAATCTCTTTGGTGATCGTAGGGCTCCTCATTGTCAGGGGACTCAACCTCGGAATTCCCTATGTAAGTCCTAAGACCCACAAGACAGGCATCGTCCAATGTGAATAAGACCATGTTCAAAACATAAGCCCCCCGATATATACCGAAGGGCTCACCACTGTATGAAACCATCCACAAATTAACACATTGGGAACTATTCCCTTTTCATTGTAGGCTTCATAAATAGGAAATAGAAGTCCTACAACTTTTTCACTTCTTCAATTTATGTCCGTAGAGTCTCATATAAAGAGAGTGAGGAATAATATTCTCTTCTAGGTGTATAATAGGGAGACCTAAGAATCGGCGGTAGCGCTGCCATTCACGTCTCCTATCTTCACTGCGACAAGGGGGCTTGAACCTCCACTGTTTGTATGGCTACCCGAATCATTGGTACCTCCTCTGATTACACGAAGCTTTTGGTCTGTGAGGACTTGAAATTTGCTTGTGAGATTTTTCATGTTGTTTAAATGTTGGAGAAAATATACGAGCTAAGGGTAGCCTAAGACGATGAGGCATAGAAGCACAAGCCCAAAATATATTACTCACAATCAATACCTTATACCCTTCACAACGAATATCCAACAATTTCATGGCTAGGATAAGTACGTGCGTTTATGAGTTTACTCAGGCTTGTCTCTTTATTGTGCCCTATTTATAAATTCCCACTCTCATATTATGATAGGAAGCCATAAAAATGTCAAAAATCCCCACCATTGCCTTCTAGAAAGCCAAGAATAAAGCTCCCTTCCTGTACGTAGTAGTATGTTTGCTTCTTTTTGGAGTACTGAATAGGAGCGCCAAGCATACGCATACCTTCTATCAGACGATAAAGGTGACTTTCGGAAATGGCCAATTTGAGGGCAAAAGATTTGGGTGGGCCTGTTGCTTTCATTCGGATGAGCTGATCCATCTGCTGAAAGCGGAACTTATACTTTAAGAGATCCATGGTTGTGTTGTTTGAATTGTACGTAATAAGTGGAGAATAACTCCGCCTGTGTTTTCAATAGACACTGATTACATTCAAATATGAATATTAATAGGAGAAATTTTATCACTCCGACAAAAACCAACAGCAATAATCAAGGTGCGGGAAAGACAGTTGAGGAATGATGTCAAAAAATTTAGATAATCATAAAGATAACTTTTTCCAGCATCTTCTCCATACATAAGCCTCTGTTTGGAACAATGAAAATCTAGCTAAAAAGCAGAGATTTTAGGTTCTGACGTAAGCTATTTTGTGAGATTTAATAGGGCTAAATCGATCAAAATAGGGGAAGTTCAGGTTCTGAAAGCGCAAACTTTTCGCAGAGTTGAGGTTTCAAACAGGGTCTAAGTCTCGTCACTATCTTTTTAGCTCCAATCGTTGTTCGCAGTACGTTACCCCTTCCTTAGCATTTTGAATGTAAGATGGATTGGGGCGTGCCTTTCCATAATATTTGAGGGCTTGTTGGTAGTATTGCTTTGCTTTGATCAAATTTTCTCGATAGTACGCCCCCAATGCAAGTTCCTGTGCTTGCTCATGAAAAGCAAAAGCGGCTCGTAAGGCGGTTTCAGGATCAGCATGAAATCGATACATACCTACAGCTTCCATAATTTCCCGCTCGGGTTTTGATAACTTGGCAAAGTTTGAAATGCTGTCTAGATACTCAAATCGTATCTTAGAAGAAGATCTCATTTCGGCAAAGTTCTCAAATTGTACGAACTTATCGTACCTAATGGGACTTCCTGTAAGTTGCCACATCGGATGGGCAGGGAGATGCTTCTCCCGAAAGTCATTGGACTGTGTAAGGACTTGGTCCAGGCTCAGCTCTGGATAATAGAGCAATCGTCCATATCTATTGTAATCTACATATCCACTTCCCCATGTGATGTCCACAAACTGATATTTCCCATTTACCTTGACCACATTCCACGCGTGATTGATTTCCAATTTATCTCCCTCTTCGTAGCTGAAGCCCTTGGCAAACCCACTCACCTTGTAGCACTCAATCCCTGATCGATCACAAAATCGCTGGAATAAATTCGCATAATCCTCACACACACCTCGCTTTGTTACCAATACGGAATTCTTATTGGTAAGATAGGCACCTGATTGATAGCTTTTAACGTCATAAACGATATTTTGCGCCATCCAATAGTAGAAAACTTCTACCCTTTCTGCTTGCGTTTGGGCAGGTTTCACCAAATAGTCGTGTAAGTGATCAAAATCAATATTCCCACTTTTATAGCTTTGAGCATGGGCATGAAGACGCGCATTCACCTTGTCCAATGCTAAGGAATCGGAATAAATACCCATGATGAAGAGCAGCGCAAGGAAGATATATTTCATTGTAATGGAATCTGGAATCAGCTTTTATCATGTTATACGTAAGAACACGACGTTAAGATGGGGCTGATATGACAAAAGTTCCCACTTTGATCAGGGATGAGTATATTTCGATTATTACTTATTCCCAAAAACGAACTTAATGCTAGAGATGTTAATATTCCATATCTCAAAATTTTCTTGATTACTTTTCTCATTTTACCTAAAAAAGTCTCATATTTACATGTAAGAATTTTCATAAGTAAATAAGTACAATCTAAGATAAGTTCCTTCGTAGCTGTTTTTTACGTCTACTTACTCACTTTAGCTAAAGGACCATCTAAACCCTTGTTTTCCAAACCACTAATGAGTAAGCGTCATACAGCATCGCAGTCTTTTTTCCGAATAACCTTCTCCATCCATTGCCCTGAAATCATCATCAACAGCTCACAAAAGTAGGCTGACAACCCCTGTATATCTGGATGCAAACTCCTCTAAACTCCCCCAAAAAGCAGGACCTCATACGTCCGCGCCTCGCCCTGATCATGATCATGCTTATCTTGACAGCGGCGGCTGTACCCATGCTCACGAGTTCTTCTGGACTTGATCATCCTACGCCTGTAGGAGCGTTTCTAGATGGACAGCTTCCCAGCACGACCCCTTCGGGTGTAAGCTCATGGAGCACGCTCGTAGCTTGGCCTAACCTCGAATTTACCGATCCCATCGAACTGCATCAGCTACCGAGCATGAACAAATTCCTCATGGGAGGAAAGCAGGGTCATATCTGGACATTCAGTGAGGATACTACCACGGCTATCAAAGATACTTTACTCGATATATCAGACTCTGTGTATACTGCGGGTGATGCAGGCTTACTCGGTGTCGTCCTCCACCCAGAATTCGGACAAGTAGGCTCACCCAATAATCAATACATCTATGTCTTTTATCGCTACGCCTATGTGCAAGGTGTACAGCGTCCTAAAGCTTACTGCCGATTGTCTCGCTTCACTGTAGACTTGACCACATTGAAATCCCATGACTCCACCGAGTTTGTCCTCATCCAGCAATATGACCGCCATGATTGGCACAATGGAGGAGGTATGTTTTTTGGGACTGATGGCTTCCTGTATCTGACGGTAGGAGATGAAGGAGGAGCCAATGATGCATTTAACACAGCACAGCAGATTGATGTAGGGTTGCTGAGTGGGATTCTGCGTATCGACGTGGACCAGGATCCCAGCCGTTCCCACCCCATTCGCCGACAGCCCTTGAATCCTGCTAGCCCTCCCTCAGGTTGGCCTGGAAGCTATTCGCAAGGATATTATGTCCCCAACGACAATCCCTGGCAGTCACCTGACAGCAGTCATCTAGAAGAGTTTTGGGCAGTGGGGTTGAGGAGTCCGCACCGCATGACCTATGATGGACTGAGCAATACCATCTGGATAGGAGACATCGGACAAGGGAGTCGGGAAGAAATCACGGTATTGGGCAAAGCGGAAAATGCCCAATGGCCCTATATGGAGGGGAACCGCGTCACCGGTCAGGCACAACCCAGTCCATTGATCGGCATTGATAAGCCTCCGATTTTTGACTATCCGAGAAGCACAGGTACTTGTGTGATTGGCGGTTTTGTATATCGGGGCACAAAATATCCTTCTTTATATGGGAAATACCTTTTTGGAGATCACACCAGAAGGAAGATATGGTATCTGGATTATGATTTGAATAACTGGACTTCCTCCGAAACCTACATGGCGACAGTACCTGCATTTGGTCAGGGGGGAAAATCAGGTATTTCACATTTCTCAACAGATGATCAGGGCGAGGTATATGTACTCAAACTATTTGGGACGAATCTCAATGGGGGAAAAATCTATAAACTCAGAGCAGAGAATCCCACGCCTGAACCTCCAGCCAAACTCTCAGATTTGGGCATCTTCACCAATCTGGCTACGCTCACGCCTGCTGATTTTATGATCCCTTATAGCTTGAATGAGCCTTTCTGGTCAGATGCTGCGCTCAAGTCTCGCTGGATGATTTTGCCCAATGACAGCAGTTTTGATTCAGCGTCTGAGCAAATTGAATTTGATGCCAATGGTGACTGGAACTTTCCCCAAGGAGCGGTCATGGTCAAGCACTTTGAGATGGAGATGGATGAAAGCGATCCCGCCATCACCCAACGTCTGGAAACACGCTTGCTTGTCAAAGGATCAGATGACGGTTTTTATGGTGTCACCTACAAATGGAGGGATGATCAAAGCGATGCCGATCTTTTGAGTGTAAGTAAAATTGATACGCTGGCCATTGCTACGCCCAAGGGTCCGCGTGAGCTACACTGGTATTATCCAGGTAGACAAGAATGCTTGTTTTGTCATAACAACGGCGCCAAAAGCGTCCTAGGTCCCAAGACACGCCAGCTCAATGGAGATCATTTCTATGCACAGACAGGACGTACTGCCAATCAGTTGTATACCCTAAGTAGTCTGAATATCTTCGATGCGGCACCTGATACCACCGACCTGGGGTCTTACTTGACCTCCGCTGCCAAGGATGACAACAGCGCCTCTCTCGAACTACGCGCCCGCACCTACCTCGACGCCAACTGTGCCTATTGCCACCGTCCCAACACGTCGGTACAAGCGAATTTTGACGCACGACTCAGCACGGACCTATCCGATCAGGGATTGATCTATGGTTCATTGATTTCCAAGTTTGGACTGTATGATCCACGCGTCATTGTGCCTGGGGATTTGGAGCACTCGCTCTTATATCAACGAATGGTGGCCGTACACAACCAGCTCTCTATGCCTCCGCTGGCCAAGAACCTGATGGATACAGCAGGAGTCCAATTATTAGCAGATTGGATTATGGAAATAGATACAGCCATCACCACTTCTGCCGATATGGTTGTAGCTGACTATCGCGACGATTTCCAAGGCGTCAATCCCGCAGCAGGTTGGGAATACTTATGGAACTCAGGTGGTCCCATCGGCAACGATGCCAACTATCAGGCTTTGCTATGGAATGGTACCCAGTACGACTCGGACGGCAGCCCAGGCATCCCCGATCCGACCAATCTCGCATGGGGACAGCTCAATGGAAATGGAGGCCATCCAGGTCGCGCCTTGAACCAAGGCCAAACGACCAGTCGATTTGTCATCGCAGGTTTCACCATTCAACATACAGGAACCTATGAAATACAGAACAGTCTGGTAGAGGACGCCAATACGGGTTGTGGAGATGGAGCCGAAGTACAAGTATATGTAGACAATACCCTCATACAGGCCGTCACCTATCCCAATGGAGGTTCGGCGACCTTTGATGTGAATCTGGGTACGCTGAGTGCAGGTGACAAAGTCTACATTTGTCATGGCCCTAAGGATACAGGAGATGGTTGTGATGGTTTTAGTTGGGACTTCAGCATTCGTCAGCAGAGTGTGAGTAAAGGTCAGCGCATTTTCTTTGATCCCCTTCCCTCTCAGCATACCTCTGCTGTGCCATTTAGCTTGACAGCCTACAGCAGTTCTAGCCTCCCCCTTACATATACTGTGATCGAAGGTCCTGCAAGTGTCTCAGGTCAAACTGTGACGTTGACAGGGCAGCCAGGAGAGGTCGTCATCCGAGCCGAGCAAAATGGAAATGGGAACTACTTACCTGCACCTGCCGTGGAGCGTCGTTTTTGGGTCACACCCAACAATACAGGGATTGGATCAGGACTACTGGCGACTTATTTCCATAACATGGACTTCACCCTCGTGGCAGACTTCAGGGTCGATCCTGTCATTGACTTCAAATGGGGAAGTGGAGCGCCGCTTCCGAGCATGGAGTACAACACGTATTCGGTTGTTTGGGAAGGGGAAATCGAACCGCCAGCTACGGGAAACTATACTTTCACAACTTCGACAGATGATGGTGTGAGATTGTATATAGACAATCAATTGATCATCGATCACTGGCAAGACCAAGCCGTGACGCCTACCACAGGCCAGATCAATCTGAATGCCTGGGTCAGGGTGCCTATCCGCATGGAATACTATGAGAAAGGCGTGTATGCAGAAGCACGATTGGAGTGGAGTGGTCCTGATGTGGACCTTACCGTCGTCCCGCAGCGATTTTTATATCCTGCCTCTGCGTCTTCCTTCCCTGTAGAGTTGTTGAGCTTTACAGGCGATTTGAGAGAGAATCAAGTTTGGTTGAATTGGGAGACATTGAGCGAGTTGGAGTCGGATTATTTCGCTGTAGAGAAAGCGTACTCAGGAAGTGATTTTCAGGAAATCGGGAAGGTATCAGCCGCAGGCAACAGTCAGGAGCTTCGCCGCTATCAGTTCATAGATCCGCAACCGCAACAGGGCATGAATTACTATCGCTTGCGACAGGTGGATGTCTCAGGAGTAGAAACTTACTCGGAGACGGTCCAGATTTATTTTGATGGAGAATATATGTCGCTCTATCCAAATCCAGTGAGCCAGGCAGAGGGCTTACATCTCCACCTCCACTTGGCCGAAAGCCGACAAGTACATGTCCAGTTATGGAGTACAAGTGGTCAATTGGCTTGGGAACAAAAAGAAACTTGGTCAGAAGGTCCACAGAGGCATAGCATCCCAACCGATCAGCTGGTAAGTGGGACCTATTTATTTGTGCTACGTGTAGGGGATAAAAGATGGACGGAGAAGGTGGTAGTGAGGTAAACGCCTCCTCTTTGCCCAAGGCATAGTACTTATAAAATCGGTAGACAGTTGTGATGAAGATTGTTTACCGATTTTTCATTATTGTAGAAATATCCCATTTACTTTTTCTCTACCGTACACTTTTTCAAAGTTAGATCAGATTGAGCTTAAAGGAGGTCCATTTCCTCCTATCTACCAGG
>JBCBFT010000082.1:0-31341 GCA_038527485.1 Bacteroidota bacterium | reverse complement strand
CTCACTGAAGTACATCGGAGTCATGAACAAAACAGTAATTACGATAATCAAACGAAATTTAGCTTTTGAATTTATACTTACGTTAGTATTATCGTCAATTGCTGTTTTGTTCATGACTCCGATGTACTTCAGTGAGGGATTGGAGAATTGGGAAAAATCAACGTTTATCCCATCTAAACCTGGAATCCAGTTTGTTGATTTCCCTTCTATTGAAGGAGACTATGTCGGAGAGATATCCATTAAAGAGGGATATATTCATGAAATAGCTGCTTTAAAACCTGGAAACTATAAGCTGGAGATATATCGAAATAATGAAGTTTTTTTATTCAACTTGACTAATCTATTCTTCTCGAATGATTATCAACATTTTCAGATAGACTATATCGATACAGAGAATCGTAAGATTTTCTTCAAGGACTTAGGCGTAGGAACTTATTTCTACAAGGGTGAAGTAATGTTTATTGAATCCGACTCAACGAATACCGAAAGCATATATCAATTCAACTTCTCAAAGTAATTTAGATATGAAATTTAGCAGCCTTACATTCTTACTGTTGTTTACTAGCTGCCAGTTTCAATCTCAAAGCGATGTCGCTTTAGAGAATTGTGAAAAGAATCTAGTAAGTGAGCAAGCACGCGCAAAGGAAGAAAGAGCCTCACTTTTGTACTACTTTAACACATTAGAAGAGATTAGGAACAAGGTCGAAAGGATTCACGAACAAAAAGTACTACTACGATCATATAAGCCAGAAGTATTAGAGACAAAACAGGATATACTGATTCAGGAATTAGATATTTTATTTGATGACTATAAGTCAAAAGATCAAGAGCTTCTCTCTTTAGCGAGAGAACTAAACTTAAAAAACGATGACTTATATCAATTAAACCTACTCCTTACTCAATACGAAGAAGAGATAATGGATATGCAACAAGAATTTGAAGTGCTTTCATCAAAAAATGATCGACTGGAAGAAGAAAATGAAACACTCAATAGGTTCAATGTTAGGCTAGACCAAGAAATTCAGTCTATTACCAAATCAAAGGATTCACTGAAACGAGCGCAAAAATTTTTAAAAGATACAAATCGCCAGTACAAAGAAGAGGTTATCAGATTAAGGGGAGATCTTTCTGAGCGAAAACTTCTTCTTGTAAATAAAGACTATTATGAAGAGTACGTAATTGATAGAAATTTGATCGTACTTGATTGCCCAATCAAACTTAGAAATATTAAATCTAATCATCCTAGAAGTTCATATCGATTAAATAAAAATAATATAAATATTTTAGATGAAAAAAGATTTTGGAGTGGGAGTAAATTCCTTATCATAGTTACGAAGCGTAAAAATTGTGAGAAGAATTAATCTGGTTCATTTCAAATAATCTATAATAGAACTACTACCTTCTTCTCGACACCCAAGTAGATGTATAAATTAAAGGGGAAAGAAAAATTTCCCTCCCCTTACGCTATGAATAAAAAAACCTTATCAATTACTCTTTCAAAATACGTGTCGTCATCTGCTGACCTGCCTCATTTTCCAGACGTACCATGTACATCCCATTGGGCTGGCTCTGAAGGTCGATCTCTGCCTGTAGCGTACGCACATCCTTGAGTGTCCGCTGAAGAACTTCCTTTCCCGTCATATCATACACTGCCATGCGCACATCCGACACATTGTCCAGCTCGGTTTCTACCATGTACAAGCCCTTCCCAGGATTGGGAAATACGTTGAGGCCAGAGCCATCTTCCAACTCGTCGTTGGAGGTGACGAGTGAGAACTCAAACCAGTTCATGTTGAACTGCGCCTGGGAGATCTCCATACGAAGCTGATACTCGCCATGAGGTAATTTGATGCTGCCTGAAGTCGTCGTCCACGTCTGCCATCCACCTGTCGGATCGAAGCTGTAGGTCCCCAACAAGGTCCCGATTCCATCGCGATCTACACGCAAAATCTTGACCTCTCCTTGCTCCGAGGGAGCTGCAGTGCGGAACCGAATGTCGTACGTCCCCTGCGTAGGTACACGCAACATATAATCCAGATAGTCTCCCTGATCTAGATTCCCAATGTTTTTCCCTCGACCATTGTCTGTCGTATTTTCTGTATTCACCCCTAGCTGAAAGAAATAATCCTCAGACTCTACACGCCCTGGAACGGTATGTAAAATGGGCACATCATTCTGTACCTCCTCCTGCGTAAAATCTTGTAGGATCGTCCCATCTTTCGCTTCGATTTGACTGCCCCCATAAGACATTCGAATGACTTCACGCGCATCAATCTTATGATCCAGGGTAAAGTATATAATTCTGTTGTTGTCTCCATCCAAAGCATACTGCGTGATGGTTTTGGCGACGCCATTAACAAAAATCTCGAAGTCAGAAGGATTCGTCGGCAAGTTGCTATTCAATGGCTTATTGAGGTTGAGTTGGATTACACGCTCATTCACTGTCGTCGCAGATAAAAACTCAGTGGGTACATCTGTAGTGGGACCTGTACGCACAAACTCCATGCTGTTGAAGTTGTATTCATTGCCGTCCGAATAAAAACGCAGCTTCTGATTTTCCTGCGTCAATATCACATTGGAAAGCGTCACCGTCTGCCAAGTCTGATAGCCTCCTGAACTAGGAATATATTTAAGGTCAGAAATGTCCCCGCCATCTGCTTGCAAATGGAAAGCTCCCTCAAATGCAGGAGTTGCCATACGGAAATTCACATCATAAACTCCATCTGTCGTTACCTCCACATTGTATTCCATCCATTCTCCCTCACTGATCCATCCTACATTGAATCCATTGGTATTCACATTGTCTTGACAAGGCTCTATATCTACTCCGTCGTTGCGATAAGCCCATCCTCTATTCCAAGCTGTATAGTTACCCGTCGATACATGATAGGTCGCAGCATCATTGTCAAAGTAAGCGAAACCATTGCGTCCCATATTGAAATCGGGTGCATGAATGACACCAGGAATGCTGTGATTTTTAAATGGCTTAGTCTCTTCTGAATATACCTGACGAAACATCGCATCTCGCACGTCGGGCTGCTGAACACAGTTCGCCATCTTAAAATTATCCGCCAATGTCATCAAGGTAGATTTGGCAAAATCGGCATTGACCGAACCCGCACCCGTACGCCAAAAATTCAATAAAGCCTCATAATCTGGCGTCTTGACAGCTGATAAGGGTCCTGCAATTGACTCTACCTTCTTCATGGGCCACCATGCCCAACCTATATTATTGTCTTCGAGCAGTCGGATCGCATCACGAAACCACACATTGGAGTTTTCACCTGATTCTCCCAAGTACAAGGGCCGATTGAAGTTGTTACGAATCGTCAATACCCACTGGATAGAGCCTCTGTCGTTGAGCGACCAATACTTGTGCGGACTATAGACCATCTGGTTATCCCAGGGAGGCGTGAGGCCCGTGAAGTCATTGGCGAACCAGTTTCCTTCAATAAAGATGATGTGATCAGCATCTACTGTACGGATACTATCGGTGACTTCTACATACAGCTGTCTCAAAAGCGTTCCTCCTGGTAGATTCCAGTTGGGCTCGTTCAATAAGTCATAGCCTGCTACCCAAGGCTCATCCTTGTATCTTTCAGCCAGACGCTTCCAAAGCGCTATCATTTTGTCGCGATTGGCTTTGCTTTCCCAGAGAGAGGGCTTCGTATCGTCGTAGTCTGAAATTCCTGCATCGTATCCCTGTCCTCCTGGCGCTGCATGTAGGTCGAGGACCACATACATTTCATTTTGCTTGCACCAAGAGATCACACTGTCTGTGAGTTCGAAGCCTTTGGTCAGCCAAGTATGTTGTCCCTGTACAGGCTCATCCTCGATAGGAAGCGTGTAGAGGTTGTAGTGCATCGGAAGGCGAACGGAGTTGAAGCCCCAACTTTTCAAAGAATCAATGTCGATCTTCTGTACATGATTCGTCAGCCATGCCTCATAAAATTCCTGTGTGGCTGTCGCGCCGATGGTTTCTTCGATCTTGGCGCGAATTTTATGTTGTGGATTGGCAAAATCAGCAGTTTGAAGCATATAACCTTCTTGCACCATCCATCCTCCCAAGCCCATTCCCCTCAAGATGAAAACCTCTCCATTTTCATCCACTATATCTTGCCCTTGTACCCTCAAAAATCCCTGTCCATTTACATACATAATGCCTCCCCATATGAGTAGGAGGGAAAGTATCATTGACTTTTTCATTATAGTAGTAGTTTTATCATTGTGTAAATTAACCTTCCTATAATATGTAATCTTCGCCTTCAGCGGGACTTCTTTTTAGGCAAAAAGAAGCAAAACCCTTTGGAATTTCAATCCAGCACATCAACCCGCCCCTATCACCAAATTCCAAGTCCATCCCGAGCGTTAACCTCGGGACCCCAAGTGACCTGTTACCAAACTCGAAAATGATATTTAGATACTGTTGGTCTTCGATTTACATAAAAAGCGAGCAGATAAATCCATCGGACCCATCTACTCACCAGAATACTAAACTTAATTCGATGTCAATGTGATACGCCAAACGCCCCAGCCATAATCAGCAAATAGGACCATGCGTGTTTCTGTGATGCTTTGGATGGAGTACGTGACCGAGCTTTGCGGACGATCGACTTCATCTGTTGTTCCAATTTTGTAGAGTCCGATCCACGCGCCTTCTCCTACCACTGTCAGCTGATTTTCATTGATATTGAAGGTATGGGTGTTGGAGTCCCAAACTTTGTACTTGGTAGGCCAAGAAGTCGCATCATTGCAACCCTCAGGCAAGCCCAGATCTCCAGGCGTCACATTTTGGTTGCCATCTACATCTGCCCAAAAAGCGCCTTTGTTGTCGTACTCAAACGTCCCGTCAGAGGAGAAAATGTACTCGTCATCAAAGTGGCAAGCTCTAGAAGCCACATCTCCCTCTGAGTTGCCCCACCAAGTCTCTGTCAAGCTAGGTCCTATGTGCATAGCCGCTGCCTCAGGTGCCAACTTCCAGACCTTAGTTCCACAGCCTGTGAGCAGTTTCAGGTTGCCTCCACAAGCACTAGGATCATCTTGGGTCACCGTCAAACTCTGCGAAGTGGTGGCATGTCCCCCCCGCGTGAAAGTCGTCATGGAGATCTCATAATCTCCCTTGAAGATGATCGTCACCTGAGCTTCCTCCCCTTCTGCAGTTCCCGCACTTCCCATGTCCCACTGCGTCACGAAGGCGCCCTCTGTCGTATTGCGAAGGGTAAACTCATTGGGCGTGCTCCCAGGAATGATGTCAAATGAAGCCGTAGGCACAGGACCTAGCTCCGATTTTT
The DNA here is from genome assembly GCA_038527485.1 of Bacteroidota bacterium. GTDB lineage: Bacteria > Bacteroidota > Bacteroidia > J057 > J057 > JALEFZ01. The sequence goes on along the minus strand of JBCBFT010000082.1, from coordinate 26,050 downwards.
CGGCAACAAAAGGCTCACAACTCATGAGTGCAAGTAGGCCGATGATTAATATATATGAAAGACGATTCATGTGATCAAAATATTAATTGCGCGTTGTAGTCAATTGAAATACGTAATGATTCATTTTGAAAAATAAGTATTACAAAATACCTATATCTTCTCAAAGATGCCTAGTAACCAGGATTCTGATTCAGATTGCCTTCTGTTACATCAATTTCTGTTTGGGGAATGGGTAGCAACTCACTCCTTCCAGCCACAAATCCCTGGTCTCCCAATTCTTCCACCGCACGACCTGTACGCACCAAGTCAAAGAAGCGATGTCCCTCCGTCGCTAGCTCTAGCTGACGTTCTTTGTAGATGGCATCTAGTAGTGCCGATCCTGCGTCTGCTGTATTAGCTGGCAAGGCCACGCGGGCACGTACTTCGTTGAGATATTCTCTAGCTTTGCTGTCATTTCCTGCACGGGCATAGGCCTCAGCAGCCATCAGCAAGACATCCGCATAACGAATCTCACGAATGTTGTTCGTCCAGTTGAGGGCGGGCTCTCCATCCAAAGCGCGCTCGTCAGACAGTCCCGCATATTTGCGAATGAAGTAATCTGTATTCTGATATCCCTCGGTGTAGGAGGCACCACGATTCTTCAATTCTGCTCCATCAATGATGGTATGCTCGAATCGAGGATCATTTTGCATGGCGTCTACCAACTTGGGCGTCACAGGACAGAAACTCCATCCCGTAGCAAAGGTGGGTCCTACATAATCGCGCATCCCAAAGAACTGTACGTTGTAGTTTCCTTCTGTTCCGTTGCCGAAGTTGGGCCAGCCTCCACGCTGGTTGCTAGAGTAGTTGATCTCAAAGATAGATTCCATTCCAAACTCGTTGGCAGTCTTGAATACATCCTCGAAATTGGGCTCCAGCTGAAAACGTCCCGATCCAATCACAGCTTCAAACACTTCGGCTGCCTCACTCATGCGGCTCTCATCATTTTGATAGAGGATCACCTTACCGAGTAGGGCTGCGGCGGCCCAAGAGGTAATACGCCCCAATTCAGGTCCTGAGACAGTTTCAGGCAAATCGAAGGAATTGCGGGCATCGTTCAGATCTTGCTCAATCTGTGAATAGACATCCGCAGGATCTGCCTGTGTCTGTGTGTAGATCTCATCTGCTCCCAGCGGAGCGGTGATCAAGGGAACATTCCCAAAAAAACGTACAAGATCAAAGTAGAAGAAAGCTCGCAAGAATTTTGCCTCTGCACGGGTGCGCTCTATAAAGCCTGCACCAATTTCTGTATCCTCAGGCAGCTCGTCTAGTTTTTGCAAGACGAGATTCGCACGATAGATACCCGAATAATACTTCTGCCAAAGCCCCAACTGAGGTCCTAAAAATGGGTCTAGGGTAAAGTTATCATAAGCCACCCAATTGGGTTGATCGGAAGCGTCACTGCCCCCTGCATATGTGTCATCTGAAGCAGCGTTGAGCAGTCCCAAAGTCATGGTCCAACCATTGGTTCCTCCCCACTGTAGCACATCATAAGCAGCCACAAGCCCTTCAAATATTTCCTCTTCATTTTGATAAAAAGCCGTCTCCAGCTCTGTCCCCCGAGGAGTCAGGGTAAGGAAATTTTCTGTACACGAAACCAGCACGCCTCCTAAGAGGAACAAACCGATGTGTATATATATTAATGTCTTTTTCATGAGAAAAATGATGATTCAATTTTTTGAGAAAAAAGATAAACGAGGGAAAGAATCGAGATCCCATCCCATGTAGGGGATCGTTTATCGTCTTACTTTAAAGCGTGATGTTTACTCCTCCTAGGAAGAACCTTGGCTGAGGATAAATGCCTCGATCCACACCAAAGCTACCCCCACCGATTTCTGGATCGAAACCAGAATACTGCGTAAAGGTCACGAGGTTATTTCCAGAGACATAGAAACGTACCTTACGAATTTTCACTTTGCTCAATACGCTCAAAGGGAGGCTGTATCCTAGCTGTAGCGTCTTGATGCGGAAGAAACCACCTGGCTCCACATAGAAATCCGAGCTACGGCTGAAGTTTCTGTTTGGATCGTTCATGACCAAGCGAGGATAGGTAGTCGAAGTCCCTTCTCCTGTCCAGCGATCAAGCGCATCAGCCGTCAGATTGGCCATCTGCAAGTCAAAACGGCGCGTCGCCTTGAACAACTCATTTCCCGCCACGCCCTGTCCGAAGATCACCACATCAAATCCCTTCCATCCAAAAGTCGCATTGAATCCATAGGTCCAATTGGGCGTAGGGTCACCGATGAAAGTACGGTCATCTGGTGTAAGCTCTCCATCTCCGTCTGTATCTACGAAGCGGAAGTCTCCACCTCTCGCGTCAGGTTGTAGTCGCTCCCCATCTGCATTGACATATGCCGCTGCTTCTTCAGTCGTCTGGAAAATGCCATCGGTTTGGTATCCATAGAAAAATCCAATAGGCTGTCCGATTGTCGTACGCGTGATCTCCAATCCTTGTGGACTGAATGTTTGCCCGACCAAAAACTCTTTATCTGGACCTAAGTCTGTCACTTCATTGTCTACATAAGAGACATTTCCTGCGATATCGACATTGAAGCCAGAGAAATTCTTCTTGAAACCCAGCTCCAATTCTACGCCTCGATTGACCATAGTCGCGATATTGCCTACAGGACCTGCATTTCCGACGTAGCCAGGCACGACGATGTCTAGCAACATGCCTGTCGTCTGCTTGTCAAACAAGTCAAAGGTCACATCAAAGTATTTAAACAAGACCGCATCGATCCCAATATTCGTCTGGCTTGTTTCCTCCCAACGCAAGTCAGGATTGGCAATCGCATTGGGACTCACACCATTGATCAATCGCTCATCCAAGCCAAAAGTATAGTTGCGTCCACCACCAACTGTCGATACGAAGCGGAAATCGCCAATCTGGTCATTTCCATTTACCCCCCAGGAAGCACGTAGTTTCATGAAATTCACTGCACCACTTCCTCTTAAAAATCCTTCCTCCGAAAGCACCCATCCCACAGAGACAGAAGGAAAATATCCCCACTTATTGTTGCTCCCAAACTTGGACGATCCATCCACACGCATGGTGGCCGTCATCAGATATTTTCCTGCATAGTTGTAGTTGATGCGGCTCAAGTAAGACGCCAGTGTTCCCTGATACTCGAAGCCATAAAAGCTCTGACTTTCGGGTGTGGTGGGAAATGCCAATGACGCATCCTCAATGCTACTGACAGGAATATCCTGAATGGATCCACCAATGCCTTCTCCTTGATTGCGCTCTGCTACCGTACCCACCAAAACCGTGAAGTCATGCGCGTTGATCGTACGTGAGTAAGAAAGCGTATTCTGGAAGATCCAGTACAAACCTCGATTCTGATCACGGCTATAGCGATTGACGTCTACGCGGTTGGTAGAGTTGAGATAATGCACAGGCGTAAATCCTTCTCCTCCCCAAAATGCCAAGTCTGTACCGATACTTGAGCGAAATTTCAGTCCTTTGAGGGGTTCGAGCTCTGCAAAGGCGTTGCCGACAATCTTATCTGACCATCCGTATCCTTGCTGGATGCTCAGAGCAGCTACAGGGTTCAATACCTCCGAGGTGACGAGATCCGAAATACCATAGGGCACGCCATCTTCATTTCTCACGACTTCGTTATTGACAAATACGTCACTTTCTAGTACCTCAGGATCTGTCTCTAACAGCGGGGTGATGGGATCAAGGTTGATGGCTCGGCTCAAAGGAGAGCCAAACTCAGAGTTGGTGGAGATACTTCGACCATTGATGCGAGAGTAACCGATGGTGGTTCCTACTTTTGCCCATCGAGAAAGCTTATGCGTCGAGTTAAATCTTGCTGTGAATCGCTGGTAGCGTGACTGCGCCTCCGAGACGATCCCCGTCTGGTCGAAGTACCCAAAGGAAGCAAAGTAACTCGAACGTCCCGATCCCGCGCTGATGCTCAAATTATGGTTTTGAATCGGCGCGCTATTATTAAAGACGGCAGACTGCCAATCTGTTCCTTCTCCTAGTGAGCGAGGATCTTGAAAAAGGATATCTCCTCCTGATGCCACAGATGATTCATTCATGAGTGTGGCATATTCTGTGGCATTGAGCAGGGAGAGCTTCTTCCAGGGAGCTTGGGTGCCGTAGTATGCATTGTAGTTGACCTCCATGCGATCTTGGGTACCTTGCTTGGTCGTCACCAAGATCACACCCGCCGCAGAGCGGGCACCATAGATCGAACCCGATGCGGCGTCTTTGAGCACCTCAATCGACTCGATATCTGCCTGATTCAGATAGTCTATTCCTCCACCTACAGGTACACCATCTACTACGTACAAAGGCTCGGCATTATTGATAGAGCTAGTCCCACGTATACGGACTGTAGCTCCTTCGCCTGGAGCGCCCGAAGCCGTCGTCACGCGTACACCCGATGTACGTCCTAGGAGAGATTGTTCAATTCGTGGTACAGGCATGTCTTCCAGATCTTCTCCTCTTACTTTGGAGATCGCGCCTGTCACGACGCTTTTCTTCTGTGTGCCGTACCCCACAATCATCACCTCATCTACATTCGTGATTTCTTCTGACATCTTGACATTGATCTCGGTTTGACCAGAATAAGTCACGGAGTAGTCGGCAGAACCAAAATAAGAAAATACCAAGGTGGCATTCTCTCCACTTATTTTTAAGCTGTAGGTTCCATCTATATTAGAAAGTGTTCCGTTAGCAGTTCCCTGCTCTCTAATTGTGACTCCAGGAAGCGGCTCACCCGTATCTTCTTGAGTCACTTGCCCCGATACTTCTACCTGTCCCATCGCGTAGGAGAAACAGCATAAAAGAAAGGGTAGTAGTAAGTAGTGTAGTTTCATAAGTACATGTTTAGCAGTTGAGCCTCAAAGCATAGACAGGTTCAATCCTCTTTATAATTTCAGTTATATATGTGGGAATTCATATAGGTAAATGATCTTCTACCCTCAAACACACGGTATTCTTCCCCAATCAAAGGGAATGATGTAGTCATGATGTAGTCCAAAAGTGAATAAAGGAAGGTATACTATGCCTTTACAGGGACTGCGGGAGGGACCTCGGGCAAGGGAGTCTCATCTTCTTCGGGCTCCTGCGGAAATCGATCGCGCATGATATACAGGAGAATAGCTGCAACAGCAATGATCCCAGCCATCATATACATAGCATAGATGATGTTGCCTCCATTGCCTGATTGAGAGAAGAAAGGAATAGCCAGCAAAGCACTAAAGGACACACGCATCAAAACATTGATGACGTTGAAAAAGGAATTGACACGCCCAATCACTCGATTGGGAACAATACGCACCAGATAGGTGATCCTTAAGATACGCACCCCCGCATTGGAAATACCCAAGATATATGCACTCATGAGTAGGACAGCCACCGATTGCATGCCAGCCAACAGTAGATACGTCGCTACGGCTAAGACTTCTAAAAATATGATCAACTGTACAGGGCGATCTTTTCGGATAAATGCTGCCAACCCTAATAAGCCTGCTGTTATGGCCCCCAACGCATAGATTCCTTTAAAAGAAGAGAGGACAATGGCTTTTTCTTTCAAATAGTCATTGACATACACAGGTGCGGCTACCTGGACCATGATAAGGAGGGAAAAGAAAACGACATAAGAAGCAATTCCAAAGATCAGAATCTCTCTTCTTTTCCCTAGATAATAAAAACCCTGCACGATTCGCTGAACCATAGAGCCCTTGTCGATCTTGCCACGGGTTTTGGCAGAATAAGGAATCAAGCTGATCAAAATAAAGCCCAATATGTAAGTCGATCCGTCCAATAGAAATATCTCTTGCAACTTCCAAGGTGTGATGGTCCATGCCTCTGGCCACCATGACCACTCAGGTGTACCTCCCAGCAACAAACCCGCGAGCATCATCCCAATGAAATTGGTCGTCTGCCCTTGTATCTCTAGCGCCGAGTTGACCTTTGCATAATAAGACTTGTCAAATAGCTCCTGCACGAAAGCGTATAGATTGGGATAATGTACATTGTACGTAAAAATGGTGGCTGTGAATACCAAAACCACCAAGGGAAAAGGCATATATCCCAAATATATTCCGACACTCGCCACCGTCAACAAAACCCCTGCATCTACTCCCGTCACTGTCTGAAAGATGCGCTTGCGATTGTATTTGTCGATGAGTGTACCCGCATAGATCCCCCAGAAAAGCGAAGCCAATGTCACAATAGAAACCATCATCGCATTCTGAAACTTCCCATCAGGTGCTTGTACCAAATACCAAGGAATGGCCAGCATGGTGACTCCTTGAGAAAAACCTGATACGATGTTTGCAGCAAATAAAAATATGAGGGTCTGGAGGTGAGGAATTTTTCGCATGGAGTTCAAAGGTAAGGGTTAATTCTCGTTTCTCTCATTTGACAGGGAGGTAGAGCAAAATTTTGGCCTCGTCTCCCAACATCCAGTTGTTTCCTCCGATGTTATAGTCTTTTCTCTTGAGGATAAAAGAAGCCTCAAATATCCGATCATGAAAGGTAAAAGGGATCAAAACCTCTCGTGTGATGCCTTTGATTGAAAGAATACCCGTCGCGAGATAGCCAGTCTCTAAAGCCTCGATTTTTTGAGATTCAAATGTCATGAACGGAAACTCCTCCACATCGAAATAGTCCTCCTTCATCAAGGCTGCATCGCGCGCCACCAATCCTGATTGTAAGCTCCGCACATCTATCTTGGCCTTGATCTTGGATGAGGGAAGATCGAGTGAATCCAAACGTAACATATAGGCTACAGGAGGATCAAAGGTTCCCGTCACATCACCCGCAGGATTTTCTGTTTCAAACCGAATTTCCGTTTTCGATTCATCCAAGTCCCACTCCTGAGCCGTACTCCACAGAGGCGACAAGCAGCACAAAAGGAGTACCCCAAACCTCGTATTCATATGCAACTTCTTTTCTTATATTAACTCCTTTACCCATCGAATAGTTAGTGAGAAATACTTACTTCAGTAAAAGACGTCTCCCCATCCAATCTATGCTCCAACTTTTACCTCTCTTTGTTAAAATTATCTAAAACCCATTGTACAGTTCATCTCCTCATGAGATGATTCCGTAATATCAAATGTCTCTTAAACATACGCGATGAAAAATATATTGTCTTATACCCTCGTATCGCTCATGGTCAGCGGATTGACCCTAGGCTTGTACCACTTCTCAGGAATGGGGAAGCAAGAAATAATTATTGAAGAAAAAGCGGATACAAGTGCGAGCTTTCTGACGACTAGCGATCAGCCGAGTCTCAATTACCGAGCAGCCCAAGCGACAGCACCTGCCAACTTTAAGCTCGCAGCAGATGTCTCTATGCCTGCCGTCGTACACATCAAGTCTATCCAGACGGTATCCCAAAGCATGAGTGATCCCTTCTATGAGTTATTTGGAATGCGTCCCAAACGTCGTAACTCGCGTCAGCAAGTGTCTAGTGGATCAGGTGTGATCATCAGTAGCGACGGATTCATCGTGACCAACAATCACGTGATTGCCTCTGCAGACGAACTTACAGTCACCCTCAGCGACAACAGAAGTTATACAGCCAAGGTCATCGGAACAGACCCTACGACAGACCTCGGCTTGATCAAAATAGAAGGAACCAATTTCGAAGCCATCACACTTGCCAACTCTGACAATGTCGCTGTAGGTGAGTGGGTACTTGCCGTTGGAAACCCCTTCAGTCTGGCATCTACGGCTACAGCAGGGATCGTCAGTGCCATCGGCCGTGACCTCGAAATCATCGAAGATCGCATGGCAATCGAGTCCTTCATACAGACAGACGCCGCCGTCAACCCTGGCAACAGTGGAGGTGCCCTCGTGAACCTAGAAGGCCAACTGATCGGAATCAATACAGCCATTGCCTCTCCTACAGGTGCTTATGCAGGATATGCTTTTGCTGTACCCGCCAATATCGTACGAAAAGTCATCACAGACTTGAAAGAGTTTGGCGGTGTACAACGCGCCTTCCTCGGCCTGATCAATGCAGAAAGCCTCAATGGAGAACTCGCGAAAAAAGAACGCTTGGATCTGACAGAAGGTGTACTTGTGAAGAAACTAGCTGATGAAGGGGGAGCAGGAAAAGCAGGTATCCGTCCAGGCGATGTCATCGTGAGCATCGATGGGATCAAGATCAAGAACGATGCAAAAATGACGGAGTTGATCGGGAGAAACCGTCCAGGTGATGTGATTGACGTCAAAGTTTTCCGCAATGGAAAATACCAGACCTTCAATGTGCAGCTCACGGACCTCAATGGAAATACCGAAGTCCAAGCCCAAGGTCGCATCGCCGTACTGGATGACCTCGGATTCCGCCTACAAGATCTCACTCCTTACCAGTTGGAGAAACTGGGTATTGAACAAGGGGTGCTGGTTTCTTCTCTTTTCGCAGGAAAGATCAAGCAGGAGACGGATATGAAAGAGAACTTCATCATCATGAAAGTCAACAATCAAAATGTCTCTTCTGCCCAAGAAGTCATACAGATGATGGAGCAATCGTCTAGTGAAATTGAGCTTGTGGGTATCTATCCCCGCTACCGCAATGTCTATCAATACGTCATTGAGAAGTAATCTTGCATTTTCCTTACACCTCTATGCATTTTGACACAGTTTTTGAATAGGATGTCGTAAGGGAATTCAATTTTAGCTACATAAAGGAAGGCATCTCTTGTCAAGGGGTGTCTTCTCTTTTTTTGGGGGAAATGAAATGGAGGGAAGTTTGTTGCTTCACGTATGGGAGGAAGCCATTCTTGATGCGTTCTCACATTTTCTCAGATCATCGAAAGAAAGTCATCTAATACAGGCTGATACATTCCTTCTCCATCCATAGAATTAAAGCCTCGACGATCTTTTACCTCTAAAATCGCCTCAGATAGCTTCAGATCGGATTGAGAGACAGTCAAAATCGCCTGCTTCTCATGGAGATACTTTCCCAGATACTCCTGCTCTGTCTGCCCTGGTGTAGGTACACAAATGATGTTTTGTAAACCCAAATAAGCATAGTCCATAATGCTTGAGTAACCCGAGCGAGAAATGATGATAGGTGCTTTCTTTAACAACTCGAGAAAATCCGCATGGGGTAGGTGTGGAAATACTTTCAGGTCCTGCTCCTCTTCGATCGTCCGATTGGCTGGCTTACCTTGAATCAGGACCTTTTTTCCGGGCATTGTGGAAAATGTTTGCCTGATTTTCTGCTCCAGCAGTGTGCGCTGTGGCTCAGGCCCTGACAAAATCGCCAGCACATCAACTTCATGTCTAGATTCTTTACTCTTTTTGGCTGATGCTCGCATAAAGCGAGAAAGTGGACCCACAAATTTCGCACAGCTCGGCAGTTCAAACTCATGGGCTAGTTTACCCGAAAGGTTTGCCTCTCCCTCCACATCTGGAATCCAGATATGATCAAAATGTCGCAACCAATGCATGTGATATCGATATAGACCCTTTCGGAAAATCTCCAAGGCAGGAGGAAGGATCAATGCCAGTTGATGCCCGATAAATACTGAGGGTAACTGCCTATCCCAGATACCATAACGATGATCTGAAATGATCCCTGTCATAGGAACTTTCTGAAGATAGGCCTGCAGCGTTTGATGCTCTTGCTGAATGGTATGCAGGACAGCAGGAACCTGTTTCGTCAAATGCCATACCTGAGCCAAGCCCTTGCTATAGGTAATCTGATAAGGGGGCAATGGCAAAAAAGGGAGATGGGGAAATGTTTGTCTCAAAAGCACAGCTGCCGATCCGCTACTCGCCAAGTGTACCTCGACCCCACGTTGGACCAAGTGATCTATAAGTACCATGCTCCGCGTAGCATGACCCAATCCCCAATCCAATACAGCGTACAATATCCGCTTCATTTATCCCAAGATTAGTAAATGACACTTTCTCTCCTAAAAACTAGAACAGGACATTAAGACCATCTTTGGAAAATGAAAATCTAGCTAAAAAGTAGAGATTTGAGGTTTCAAACATAGTCTTAGCTTTTGCCTGTATCCTTTGCTTTCTCTATGCATCAATAGACTTGTCCTTAGAAGGATCGTAGAAATACCTGTTTTATACCACTGAATATATATAACTTACCAAATAGGATATTTTTAATGTATTTTCATTTGGCTATTCGTATAATTATCCATGCATACTACTACACAACAGATAGACCTCAAAGCTTTCTTCACACCATTCCGAGCACAAATCATTGGACAAGGGCAAAAATTTGACTCTCCCTACGGCCCCCAACAGATTCTTTACGCAGACTGGACAGCAAGTGGTCGCCTCTATCGCCCGATTGAGGAAAAACTCATCAACGAATTCGGACCATTCGTAGCGAATACACATACTGAAACAAATGTAACAGGCACAGCCATGACGATGGCCTATCACGAAGCGAGGCACATCATCAAGCAACATGTCAATGCATCTAAAGATGATGTGCTGATCATGGCAGGTTCAGGAATGACGGGCGCCATCGCCAAACTCCAACGTATCTTGGGATTAAAAGTCCCCGAGCAACATCGCAGCCATATCCAAATGGAAGGCTCTGATAGACCTGTAGTGTTCATCACACATATGGAGCATCACTCTAACCATACCTCATGGTTGGAAACCCTGGCAGAAGTCGTTCCCATCATGCCAGATGACTCTGGATACATCGATCTCGACCACTTCGAGGACCTCTTGGAGCAATATAAAGATCGAAGCCTCAAAATCGCCTCCATCACTGCCGGCTCTAATGTGACAGGTATTCAATCTTGTTATCGAGAGGTGGCCAAACGGATCCATGCAGTAGATGGATATTGTTTTGTAGACTATGCCTGTGCAGGACCTTATGTACCCATCGACATGCATCCTACAGATGAGGCGGAGCGACTGGATGCGATTTACTTTTCACCCCATAAGTTCTTAGGCGGACCAGGTACTCCTGGAATCCTGATCTTCAACCGCTCACTCTATCGCAATCGTGTCCCTGACGTACCTGGAGGAGGGACAGTGACATGGACCAATCCTTGGGGAGAACACCAATATGTAGGGGATATTGAAGCAAGAGAGGATGGAGGAACACCGGCTTTTTTACAAACTATCAAGGCTGCTTTAGCCATTCGATTGAAGGAAGAAATGGGCGTGGATCGCATGATGGCACGGGAAAAACCCATGGTTCAGAAACTCATGAGTGGCCTGAAAGCAATTCCTAAAGTACATGTTCTAGCTGATCATATAGACGAGAGACTCGGCGTGATCTCATTCTATGTTGAGAATCTTCACTTCAACTTGGGTGTGAAGCTTCTCAATGATCGATTCGGTGTCCAAACGAGAGGAGGCTGCTCCTGTGCAGGAACCTACGGACATTATCTCCTCAACATCTCAAGGGAGAAATCAAAATCCATTACCAATCAGATAGATGCTGGTCTTTTGAGTGTCAAACCTGGCTGGATTCGTGCCTCTATCCATCCTGTTATGACAGATGAAGAGATAGACCAATTGCTACATGCCATAGAATCTGTCGCAAACCAGCACATGAAATGGGAAAGGGATTATATGTATAGCTCACAAACCAATGAGTTCACCCATTTCAGAGGGAGTGAGAATACCACACATATGGTCCAGCACTGGTTTCAGTTTTAATTCTTTCAGCCAAATAAGTAGATAGGAATGAAGGGATTACTTATGTCCAAATAGTACCTTATCTTCCTGTACGGCAGCTTTGAGATGGAGAAAAGAAGAAGGAAACTGAATTCCTGTGTAGGCTTTCTTCAAGGTATTCAACTCTAAACCCATAGAGGCTTTTTGGTTGATCACCATGTAAGTGGTGAGCAACTCTTCATGCAATAAAAAGGGAAGTCCATCATCGACCTGCCCTGTAAAAGGTGTACGAGAAATATACAAAATGCCTTCTCCTGCGAGTTGTGCCAGTCCACAGAGTCGCTTCATATCTTTTCGATAGTCGCCATATCCTCCTGGATCAAAATTCAATTCTCCAATCATCAAAATATCTGTCCCTTCACTGACTACCATGTCTATGACTTGTCCATCCAGTGCTTTCTTCAATCGGTACAGACGCCAATTGAGATATTCCTCTCTTAAGAAAGGAGGAAAAACCAAAGGAACCGAGAACCAGATTTTGAGATCGGGTAAGTTCAAGGCTTGAAAATGGCGATAGATTTCCGCTTGTAAATTGACCTTGCTACATAATTCTCCCCTGAGATAGGTCCTGGCTACGGGTCCCTCCCAGATTTGCACCATCAATTCACTTACTTGTTCAGGAGTCATTTCCTTTCAAATTTCAGTACACGTGCCACGTCATCACGCGCTTCACTGACGATGTAGAGATTGCCTTCGGGGCTAAAGCAGATACCTTCTGGCTGTGCAAACATCTCCCGAGGCAGAGGAGCTGCTGCAATCACCTGCTGAAATTCATCCATTACAATCAGTAATTTTCCTGTGGAGGAAATTATATAGACATGACCCGTCAAGGGATCTATCGCTACTCCACTCGGCTTGAAGTCTTTCTTGGATGTGGGATCAAAATCGATCGATCTCGTTTCAGCAAAACTTCCCAACTTTCCCTTGAGCGATTGTAGATCCACAATGAGGGCGGGTTGGGCATCCAGTTCTCTCCGAATCAAATCAAATCCATAGGCGACACGGAAGTTTCTCAGCTCTTTCCCATTCTTGATGTAAGGTTCTTTGCAGAAAATAAGCAGCCGATTGCGTTTGGCGTCCCACACAAGTCCCTCCGTATCATCATCTTCAGACAAAAAAGTCGGATACTTATTCATCAGTCCTTCCTTACCTTCCAATGTACTCACTTCATACAGTGTCCCTTTGCTTTTCAATACAAACACACGCTGGTTAGGCAGAGAGGCCACCCCTTCATAATCGCCTGCTTTGTAAAAGGGCACCTCCTTCACAATCTGCCGTGAGGGTACATCCAAGAAATACACGATACCTGACTCATCTTCTACTAAGGCCAAAACTTCTTCCCCCATCGTAGAGTCTAAGACAAAGCTAGCCCCAGATGCCTCTTCTAGTTCAGTAGGCAGGGGGATGTTTGTCAAAGGCGAGGTCAAATCAAAAGGTAAGCTATAAGTCGGTACAGTACTATCTCTTGCAACTTCCTGCGCAGGTTGCGTAACGGGTAAAGTTTTATTTGTTGTCTCTTCCAGCGTTTCTTGTGTCCCTGTAGATGCGCAGCTCCACCACCACATCATCGACAGGATCAAGCATGTAAGTGTGTATTTCATATATCCTAATAGACTTGGAATTGAGGTAAAAGTCTGATTTATAATACAAATTTAATGTATATCCTCCAGATCAATGCGAAGATTAGATAAGTCTACGATAAGAAAAAATTCAGATGAATTGGGATAGCCATTGGTACCTATTCGATTCAGAACATATGAGAATTTAAGTCTTAATTCATTAAACTTTTTCCACTCATCATTCCTTCATTCTTACCCTTTCATCGTCAAAAAAATACCAGTCAAACGAATAATCAATTGTTCAATAAGGAAAATAATGTAAACTGCAATTGTTTCATAATCAATCAACTATATCCCACCCAAATCATCATGAGTACTTTCATGATTCATCAAATCTCTCGATACTTTATCCTTGCAGGGCTTCTAATAGGCCTATTTTCGCTCGATGTACACGCACAGCGCACCCATGTTTTATCAGGTGGTGTGGGTACTGTGTACTACTATGGTGAGCTCACCGATGTATTTGCCAGTTCGCAGATGAAGCCCGCAGGTGTCATCTCCTATCAAAAGTACTTCAATCAAACCACCAGCTATAGATTCGGTCTGTCTGCTGGAGAAATTGGGGCAACTGACTTTTACGCCAACTCTCCTGGCCGTAAGGTCCGAAACTTGCATTTCAAAAGTATCATACTGGAAGCAAGTGCGACCATGGTACATGAGTTTTTCCCTGATAGAAATTTTGGTAATGAATACTTAGCCAAGCCTCATTTTTCACCCTATGTATTCGGTGGTGTCGCTTTCTTCCACTTCAACCCCAAAGCGAGATTAGGTAGTCAATGGTACGCATTACAGCCCTTGGGAACCGAAGGACAAAACCTCCCAGGAGGACGAGGTAGATACTCCCGTGTACAGATGGCACTTCCCGTCGGAATCGGAGGATCCTTGCGCATCTCACCTAATTCAGGTATCAGCATCGAATTGGGCTATAGACTGACACTCACCGACTATCTAGATGATATTAGTACTATATATCCCGATCTAGACGCATTGATGGAGGTGGATCCTCTAGCAGCTGAGTTTTCTGAGCGGTCTCTTGAAGGCACCTTTGAAACAGGTGATATTCGTGGCAACCCTGGTAGCAATGACGGTTATTTTTTCGCCACTTTTTCTCTCAATTATTATCTCAGCCGTTTCTTGAACCGTAACTAATTTTGATTTTGATCGAATAATAGAGTCCTATACTAAAGAAAGGTACTCAGTCTTTCTATCCAACATATGCAAGTTTTCTTAGTTAAAAGGAACATGCGCAGGGAATTGATTTGTATAAATCATTTCCCTGTTTTAATTAGAAAAAGGGGAGGCATTTATCCATAAGCTTCCTTTCTTGAGGATTACGGCTATATATGATCGAAAAACAAAAACTCAACATAAAACCAGAACAGGAACGGGCCATCCTAGTAGGGGTGTGTAGCAGAGGTATGTCTTTTGAGCAGTCAAAAGAGTACCTAGATGAACTGGCTTTCTTAACTGAAACAGCTGGTGCGCGGGCGATTCGGAGCTATATCCAAAGACTAGAAAAGCCGCTAAATAAGACCTATGTAGGAACAGGAAAGATTCAAGAAATCAAAGAGGCTGTCAATGTATCTGAGGCAGATATGGTCATTTTTGACGACGATCTCTCCCCATCGCAGATTCAACATCTGGACAAGGAGCTAGGCGTAAAAGTCTTAGATAGATCCTCCTTAATCTTGCATATCTTCATGGAGCGCGCCCAGACTGCGCAAGCAAAAGCTCAGGTAGACCTCGCCAATTATCAGTATCTCCTTCCGAGATTGCGTGGCATGTGGACCCACCTTTCCCGTCAAAAAGGGGGGATCGGCCTAAAAGGAGCAGGTGAAAAGGAGATTGAGACTGACCGCCGAATCATTCGTCAGCGTATCTCTCACCTCCAAAAGCAGCTAGGCAAAATCGACAAGCAAGATGCCATTCGCCGAAAGAATCGCTCCCAGTTTGTACGCGTCGCCCTCGTAGGATATACCAACGTGGGTAAGTCTACCCTGATGAACCTCCTGACCAATGCCAATGTACAGGCAGAGAATAAGCTATTTGCGACACTAGATACCACCGTCAGAAGAACCAATCTCCAAGGTATTCCTTATCTGCTCTCTGACACAGTGGGATTCATCCGCAAGCTACCGCACCATTTGGTAGAATCATTTAAGAGTACACTTGCAGAGGCACAAGAATCAGATGTGTTGATTCATGTAGTGGATGCTGCCCATCCTCAGTTTGAATCCCATATGGAAAATGTCAAAGAGACATTGAATAGCTTGGGATTGGATCAGAAGAAGATCCTCACCGTATTCAATAAAGTAGATTTGCTAGATGAAGAGCAGCGGACCTTCCTAGAAAAGAGCTATGTCTCGCGGTCGAACATGCCCTCTGTTTGTGTGTCAGCCCGTAGTAAGCTCAACATCGAAGGACTCCGTGAGCGTATCGTAGAAATGTTGGTCGAGCAGTACGAACAAAAAGCACACAATGGCCATCCTCATCCCTTCCTTGAGCAGCACAAATATTTTGTCATGGCGCAAGAAATAGAAAATCAGGCCGAAGGGTGATTATATGTGTATCTGAAAGCGAAAAAATACGTAAATTCATATACTTGAAGACGAGAGGCGAAGCGACTTTGGCCAAAAAGCTGATAAACACAGAGCATCACGTCTCCCTATTTTTTCTATATATAATTAATCTGGCTGTAAGCAGCCCTCATAGCTAAATACTATGTCAGAAATAGTTAATCGAATTGCCAATAGCCCCATCATTACCCTCAAGCTGGAAGAACACCATCCAGCAGGTGAAAGGGTCTTACTCGATATCAAAGATCAGTTATTCCAAGGATTGATCCTTCGCGAGCGCGATTTTCGCCAGTGGATCAAATCTCACGATTGGAGTCAATACAAAGGTAAGCATGTAGCCATCACTTGCTCTGTAGATACTATCATCCAAACATGGGCTTGGATGCTGCTAGAAGTTTCGCTCCAACCCTATGCACACACGGTCGTGTTTGGAGACCTCGAAGCCCTAGAATTGCAACTCTGGCAAGAAGCTTTACAAAAGATAGACTGGGCTGAATTCACTGATCGTCCTGTAGTACTCAAAGGATGCAGCGATATCCAGATTCCCACGAGCATCTATGTAGAAGCAACACGCAAGCTCCAGCCACTGGTTAAAAAGCTGAGCTTTGGTGAGCCTTGCTCTACAGTGCCCGTCTACAAAAGATCTTGAGATATGGGTTAAACGCTGTCTCTTCATTATTTGTAGTACCTTGCGAATCGATTTCATAGGATGAGTAGACGTATGAGTCAGCCGCAAATCAATATCGTTGTTCCCTTGTACAATGAAGAAGCAGTCTTTGAAAAGCTCATTCAAAGATTGTAAAAGCTTATGGACAGGATGTCCTAAAGTATTGAGGTCATCCTCATTGGTGTTTAGTAGCGTGCAATTGATTTCTCTTGGACTGATCGGGGAGTACGTACTCCGAATTTTCATCCAGATCAAAGGTAGGCCACTATTTATCATTAAGGAACACACCCACCAGCAAGATACTGTACAAGAAGAGGTGAAAACGCTTCCCTAATATTCCAACCTTCCTGCATTTCTTCCTTCTTTTATATTGTGGTACTTTTTGATGAAGGGAGAAGATCTTACTTTCTCAATTTCAAGAGAGACTTCTCGAGAAAAACTACATCAAATGTGTACTTATTGAGCAAATTCATTCAATAAATATTATATTTCAGGTAGTTCATGTGAATGAACCACTCAACCTGAAAATCAAGGGATAAGTAAAGTGCCTCATGGGCATTTTCCTAATATCTCCAACTACCATTACATTCAAAAAACAAGTACAGACCATTATGGGCATTTTCGACTTTATCAAAGGACAATTTATTGATGTCATCGAGTGGGTAGATTACTCACGCGACGTACTGATGTGGAAATTTCCCGATCAGGACAAAGAAATCAAAATGGGTGCCCAGCTCACCGTAAGAGAATCACAAGTCGCCATCCTGATTAATGAAGGGAAGATGGCAGACATCTATGAGCCCGGTCGCCACGAACTGACGACGCGCAACATGCCGATCCTTACCAACCTCCGTTCCTGGAAGTTCGGCCTTGAATCCCCCTTCAAAGTAGATGTCTACTACTTCAACACCCGCCAGTTTACAGACAATAAGTGGGGCACACCTAGCCCTGTGACCATCCCCGATAGCAAGTTTGGACAAGTAGAGTTTCGGGCCTTCGGATCGTATAACTTCCGCATCATCGATTTTGAAGCGTTCTTCAAAGAAATCGGAGGAACCAACCCGATCATTACACTCAGTGAAATCGAAGGGACCATCAAAGGAAAGCTGATTGACCGCTTCACAGAAATTGTAGCTGAGATGGCAGCCAATGACTTCTCTTTTGTCCAAATGCAAGCGCAAAAGTCTGAGTTTACAGCTGCTTTGATGCCGCGTATATCTGAGTACATGCTTCAGTTTGGCCTAGAACTGACCGACTTCTCGATCCAGTCTATTACGCTTCCACCCGAGCTACGCGAGTACCTCAACAAGAATACACAAATGAACATGGTCGGTGATATGAACCGATTCATGCAGTTCCAAGCAGCTAACGCCGTACAGAAATCTGCCGAAAATCCATCTGGTGGCAATGCAGGTATGGATATGGGAACAGGTTTTGCCATGGGGCAGATGATGATGAATATGATGAACCAAAACCAAGGGGGGCAACAAGGAGGCGGAAGCGCACCTGCACAACCTCAGGAAAGCAAAGAAGACATCATGAAACTGTTGAAAGAGCTGGGCGAACTAAAAGCTGCAGGTATTTTGACAGAAGAAGAATTTACCGCCAAGAAAACCGAATTACTGGCGAAGCTATAATGAAATGGTACAAAAGGGCAGATGGTTTGTCTGTCCTTCTTTTTCTTTCTAAAGGGTTGCTCCCTTTCGTCATCTTTCCCTCTATTCAAATCTAAAGCTCAATGGGTACGTACGTCGGTAGATGGGATTGTCCCACCTGTGGGAACAAAGGAATCTTGGGACCTGAAACCCGATGCCCCAACTGTGGTGCTTCTCGCCCTCAAAATGTCCGCTTTTATCTCCCTGAAGGGGCAGCAGAAGTAACTGACGAAATCCAACTGCAAGAGTCCCAAGCAGGCGTGGATTGGATTTGTGGACACTGCAACAGCCAAAATAAAGCCAAGGATACCGTCTGTTTCTCCTGTGGAAATCCCCGAGACGAAAGCTCACAAGATGTAAATCTGGAAGAACGTACATACCATACGAACGAAGTCCCCACAGAATCATTCAAACCCCAACGTACCCAACACCCCCTAGAAGAAGCACGTAGAAAACCGCCACGCCGTCGCAATCCTATGCGTGGCATCTTGATCGTGATGGCCCTATTGGCAGGAGGATTTTTCTTCTTACGAACAGTTCCTAAAACGATCGACGTCACCGTAACCTCCTTCTCGTGGGAAAGAAGCATCGCGCTGGAACACAAAGAACCTGCGGCGCAGGAAAGTTGGGATCTCCCTCAAGGCGCATTCGACGTACGAAAATCTCGTGAGATCAGGTCCTACAAGCAAGTGCTAAGAGGATACGAAACTCGGACTCGACAAAAGAAAGTGCAAACAGGAACGCGGCGTTATGTCTGTGGAAAAGTCGATAAGGGAAATGGATATTTTGTCGATAAGTATTGTACAGAACCCGTCTATGAATACCGAGAAGAGACCTATCAAGCCCCTGTCTACGATCAAGTCCCCATCTACGATACCAAATACTACTATAAAATCATGGCTTGGGTTCGTAAAGGAGATCTGCAAGAAGCCCAACAAGACCATAACCCTTATTGGCCACAAAACCCCCACAGAAGCGATAGCAAATGGCGAGAACACAGTCGCCGAGAAGTCTACTATGTCGTCGTACAGGAAGACAATGGAGAAACCCATGATGAAAAGATGGATTACAACCGCTGGCAAAGCCTTGATTATGGTTCCAAACTCAAAGCCAAGCAATCCTATCTTTTCAATTGGTACTATGGAATAGAATAAACATGCAAAAAGGGCCTTCATAAAAAGAAGGCATAAAACACCCTTTGCATTATCTTCTATGTACTTGATATTTCATCTTTCAGTATAAATGGCGATATTTTCATATAAATCTGCCTAATTACTAGCGTGAATTCCCTTCAGGAAAGATCATTGGGTAAATAGGCAGTATGGATGATCTCATGATACGAAAATGATGTCTCTTGCCCTACGCCGTCTACTCGTTAAAATTTGCTGCTTTTTCATGCTTTCGCAGGCAATGAACATCAGCGGGCAAAACCTCACCTTTTTCCACTATGGATTAGCAGAAGGTATGTCCGATCCTAGCGTAGGTGCCATTTTACAGGATCGCACAGGCTTCATTTGGGTAGGAACAGACTTTGGTTTAAATAGATTTGATGGCTTACGTTTTAAGACCTACCTCCATGACACAAGTGATTCCCTTTCTTTATCAGCCAATTCTATTTCTTGTTTATTTGAAGCTTCCACAGGCCATATTTGGGTAGGCACTAGAGGGGGAGGGATCAGTGTATATGATCCTACTCACGAGCGATTCACACGCATGCTACACAAAGCAGAAGATAGCAGCTCCCTTTCCAACAATTACATCAACCATATCACAGCAGATTCAGAGGGACATATTTGGATCGCCACAGAAAATGGACTCAATGAGTTGATATCCGATCCTCAATACCCTCAAGCGGCAGCCTTTCGCACACTTCAGCTCCCCTTTTCTCATATTTATTGTATGGCAGAATGGCCTAGGGGGACCTACTGGATAGGGACGGATCGCAAGGGTGTGCTTCGCTATGAAAAAGCTTCCCAGCAAATCGAGCGGTACGTATTTGACATTAACAATAAATCTGCTTCTCCCATTCCCTTCAATATCATCCAGGCATTTTATGTCGATACACTTGATGGACATAACAACTTATGGATTGCGACCTTGGGTGGAGTAGGACAAGTTTCGCTGGATTCGTCCCAACAATACGTCTTCCAGAAGTATCGTACCAACCTCAAGGATAGTACGACACTGCCTCACTACCGGATCTCCCACATCTTGAGAAATGATCCTCAAACTCTCTGGTTTGCTTCTTTTCAAGGTTTAATCCAAGCAACAGAAACAGAAAATGGCCTTATTTTTTCTCAAATCAAGCATGATCCAAGTGACCCTAATAGCCTCCGTGATGATATGCTTCACCATCTATATCTAGATGAAACAGGCAATCTATGGCTGGCTACCCATAATGGCTTGGACATGACGCCTGTCAAATATCTGAGTCAGAATGTGCGTGCATTTAACCGTCAATTACTTCCATTCAAAAATGGCATCAACCCCATCCAACATGTAACCGCTACTTTCGAGGATAAAGAAGGAAACTTGTGGCTAGGAACTTACGGTTTTGGGCTGCTACTAAGACACAAAGCCTCGGGGAAGGATTATTATTTTGATACGGATGCCTTGCCATCAGAAGAAGCGATCTCACATGGTATCGTTACAAAAATCGATCAAGATGAAGAAGGGATTTTCTCCATTGCGACCTTCGGAGGATTCAATCGAATGGTTTTCACCGATTCGACAGGCGTTCCCAAGGCACGTTTTACTTCATTTGTACATGACGAATACGATTCTACTAGCCTGAGTGACAATCATATTTTTGCCATCTATGACGATAAAAAAGGGGGGATCTGGCTAGGTACAAGAGGGGGAGGACTCAATAGATTTGATAAAAAGACCCAAACTTTCCAATCCTATCAATATGATTCTGAAGATCCCAACAGCATCAACAATAACTATGTGTGGGATATCGAGCCTGATCGGCAGTTTTTATGGCTAGCTACAGATGGAGGGCTCAATAGGATGGATCTTCATACACATACCTTCCGCGCCTTTGTCCACGAGCCTACACAATCGCATAGTCTCTCAAATAACTTCCTCAATTGTCTACGGATCGATCAGAGGGGGAAATTGTGGGTGGGAACTAACAGTAGCGGCATTGCCATCATGGAAGATTTGGATAGGCCTGGGACATTTACCCACATCCGGAAACGAGACGGTCTTACACACAATCAAGTTTATGACCTTATAGAAGATTACAAGGGAGATATATGGGTTCCGACGGGACAAGGGCTTTCGCGCATCAGTCATCAGTTGGATCCAACTATGGACGCCCCTGCTTCCTATATCCAAAATTTTGACAAGCGAGACGGACTTCAAGACAATGAATTTGAATCGGGTGCAGGTTCCCTTACCCAAACAGGTAGGCTGATTTTGGGAGGGAGCAATGGATATAACCATTTTCACCCTGACAGTATTAGAAAAAATCAAATGCCTCCAAAGGTTGTGATTGCTTCTGTCTATAAAGATGGAGAATTGCTGCAGCCAGGTCTCCCTGCTTCTTATGGTCGTAGGCTACTCAGTCAGGATGAAACCTTTGGGACCCTCTCCCTTAATCATAAAGATCTTGTGATTGACATCGAGTTTGCTGCGCTCAATTATCTCTTCCCCGAAAAGAATCAATATGCCTACAGACTTCGAGGATTCAATGATTCATGGACTTTTGTCACGGATCGTCCTAAAGCAACTTATACCAAACTTCCATCGGGCAATTATATATTCGAAGTCAAGGCCTCCAATAATGATGGGGTATGGAATGAAGTAGGTACCCAGCTCGCCATTGTCGTAGCACCACCGCCATGGCGTAGTGGATGGGCGTATCTCTTATATTTTTTACTGGGTGCGTCTCTTGTCTATGCCTACATCCAGTATCGAGTGAATCAAAAAGCCCGAGCACTCCAAAATCAGCTCGCACTAGAGCAAGCACGTCTACAAGAGCGGGAACTTGTCCTTAAAAATGCCTCTGCGGACTACCATGATGAGTTGGGAAACAAGATGACCAAGATTTCTCTATTTGTGGAGTTGGCCAAAAGGCAAGAAGGAGTGCAAGACATGGTACATACTTATTTGCAGCAGATCGAATCCAATACACAGCAACTTTCTGAGGGCATGCGAGATTTCATTTGGATGCTCGATCCTGAAAAAAATTCGCTATTCGATCTCGTATCTAGAGTCAAAGACTATGCAGAGCAGCTCTTTATCTTTGCTGATATCGTCTTCGAAATTAAGGGGCTTCAGTCTTCATTATCTTCTATCTCCCTGACCTTAGCTCAGCGACGCCACCTAATGCTCATCATCAAAGAAGCACTCAATAACACCGTCAAATATGCCGAGGCCAAACATGTTTCGCTTAATTTTCATCTAACAGCTCGTGTTCTCCACTTGCACATCATGGATGATGGAAGAGGATTTGATCCTCAAGCAATCAAAGATGGATATGGACTGAAAAATATGGCTAGTAGAGCAGAAAAGATACAAGCGCAATTCCGATTGGATACACAGCCACATAAAGGAACCCACATACATATTTCTTTTGAAATACCTCATATGGAGGATGGCATAGCCTCGGATCATTCTGTTTCTTAGGGCTATTACAAATGATTACAGAAGGAATATGTGTGGGAATCTGTAGTAGTGTTAGTCCTTTCATCACAGATTGTAAGGATTGATGTAAATTATTTGTAAAAACCATCTGTGATTATAGACCCTGTTTGCATTAAGTGATTCGTCAAAAAGTAAAGGTCCATGATTCATGTCAGCATAGTAGAAGATGATCGAGACATTCGCCGTACCCTGGCGCTCATCATTGATGGGACTCCAGGATTTAGTTGTGCCCGTACCTATGAGGATTGCGAGACAGCCATTCCAGATATTCTGGATTATAAACCTGATGTAGTTTTGATGGATATTAATCTGCCTGGTATGTCGGGGATTGAGGGAGTCAAACAACTCAAGCAGGCGCGCCCTGAACTGGATATCCTCATGCTGACTGTCAAGGTAGACAATCAGTCTGTCTTTGACTCTCTCTGTGCGGGTGCTACAGGATATCTGATCAAGGCCACCCCACCCACCCAGTTGCTCGCAGCCATCGAAGAAGTCTACAAAGGTGGTTCCCCTATGAGTATGGATATTGCTCGAAAAGTACTTTCCTCCTTTCATCAGCCCGTCACTTCCCCCTTGACCGCCCGCGAAACAGAGATTCTCCGTAGACTATGTGATGGAGAAAACTACAAGACAATTGCTGAAGCCTTATTTGTCAGTGGCCATACAATCCGGACGCACATCAAACATATCTATGCTAAGCTGCATGTACACTCCCGAGCGGAAGCAGTAAGGAAGGCCTTGAAGAATAAGCTGATATGAGGGGATTGAGTCTGGGCATTTACATACAAACCATTGTACGCTTACACAGCTGTCAACGGGAAAAAGGGTTTCGTCGATTATTTTCTTCAAAAAAATCACATCTTCATTGAACGCATCGAATGCCCGAGTGTAAATAATCGTATCAGCTACCTAAACCGCTACATGCGCTTTTTTAGACCCAACTATCCCTCTCTCAGCGACGAAGAACTCATGGAGCTTGTGGCCCAGCGAGATGCGCAGGCCTTTGATGAGCTCTACTTACGCTACAGTCAGCGTATGCTGCATTTCTTCTATCGCATGTTGAATAGAGAGGAAACGAAGTCACAGGATTTTTTGCAGGATCTCTTCATGAAGCTCCTGGAAAAGCCGCATCTGTACCAGAAAGGGCGTAAGTTTTCTACTTGGATCTATTCGATTGCTTCGAATATGGTCAAAAATGAGTATAGAAGTCAGGAAGTACGCAGAGTCATGACGAAGGTAGATGACATGTCACAGCTCAATGTAGGGGAATGGATGGATGACTCTGCCATTGATCGAGATTTTTTTCGGATGGTCCTAGAAAAAGAAATTGCGCACCTCAGTCCCAAACACAAAGAAGTTTTCATCCTCCGCTATCAGGAGGAGTTATCCATAAAAGAAATTAGTCAGATTGCTGATTGTTCTGAGGGGACAGTGAAATCAAGGCTGTTTTATGCTTTGAAGAAACTCGCCCAGAATATGCAGGTTTTTGACCCTAAACGAGGCTAATAAGATGAAAAAAGATGTGATTCCTACACATTCAGAGGGATGGGGAGAACTAAACCTCGAATGGCTACTTGAGCACAAATCCTTCGATACGCTCTCTCCATCGGAAAAAGAACAGGTGCTTCTACAAGTTTCTGAGGAAGAGTACCATCATATGCGTCAGTTCTTGCTCATGACGCGAAGGGCCTTTTCAGACACACCCAATCTCAAACCCCGAGAAGATTTGCGTGGCAAACTCCATCATGCCATGCAAAACAAGAAGCCAGAACAGAAAGTCCTCAGTATCTTACGCTATCCCCTTCCTGTTTGGCAGGTCGCAGCGGCTATTGCCATGATCTTTATCGGTGTCAATTTCGTCACCCCCCAATACTCTGAAACCTATCATACCGATCAAGCCATTGTCACAGCAGATACGACAGGAAACGATAGTGCCATTAAAAGAAGAGTAGGGTTTTATGAAGACTCTATCTACGAGCAAGGGGTAGATACACTGTAGAAAGAAAGGGATAGACGCGAAACCCAACCTGTTGGCCATCAGCTATTCTCTGAAAGATTATCCTTCCTTTTTTTCACGTGTGATGTCTATCGTAGCTTTCCATTATACGCTACCACCTAAAAGACCCGAATAGCTTGGCTATTCGGGTCTTTTTTTATGTATCACTCTCAATCTAGCTCACCAATGTCCCTACAGGATCACCAGAAACAATTTTCTTCAGATTTCCTGCATCATTGATGTTGAAAACGATGATAGGTAATTTATTCTCTTGACAGAGGGTAAAAGCAGTCATATCCATGACTCTCAGCCGATTGGTGAGTACGTCTGCAAAAGAGATTTCATCAAATTTTTGGGCATTGGCATCCTTCTCGGGATCGGCGCTGTAGACACCATCTACACGGGTACCCTTCAGAACGACATCTGCATCGATCTCAATCGCTCTCAAGCTAGCCGCAGTATCAGTCGTAAAGAAAGGATTGCCTGTACCTGCGCCAAAAATGACGATGCGACCCTTCTCCAAGTGGCGGATTGCTCGACGACGAATGTAAGGCTCACAAATCTTTTCCATACCGATGGCAGACTGTAAGCGTACTTGCGCTCCTTGCTGTTCGAGGGCATCCTGAAGCGCCATTCCATTGATGACCGTAGCCAGCATCCCCATATAGTCTGAGTGGGCACGCCCCATGCCCGTACTGGCCCCTTGTATGCCGCGAAAAATATTTCCTCCTCCTACGACAATGGCTACTTCTACGCCTAGATTTGTCAGGTCTATAATCTCTTTCGCATAAAAAGCCAGTGTATCATTATCGATCCCAAAGTCTTTGGAACCGATGAGCGCTTCTCCACTGAGTTTGAGTAGAATACGTTTATATTTTGTCATGACCTGAGCTATTGTTTGTGATAGATAAAAGGGTGAATCGAGGGTATCACTCACATATCATTTTTTCTGATGAGTTGTCCCATTACTTACAGGCGATTTACGGAGAAAATCGCTCGAAATCAGAACGACTTTTTCTAGATGGTTACCTTTCCTACCAGTAAGGTTAAAAAAAAAGAGAGTCTTGCAACTCTCTTTTTTATAGTGGTCTATTTTGATCAGCTAGCGCCTAGTTGTACACGCTTGAAGTCAGCTACAGTAGCTTCTTTACCCAAGCTTTCTTTGATGTACTTGCTCACTGTCTTAGAAGTATCTTTTACGAAC
>JBCBFT010000081.1:0-31874 GCA_038527485.1 Bacteroidota bacterium | reverse complement strand
CTACTTTATTTCTAGTCGAAGACCATCCCATCTTTATCGAAGGTCTAAAATCAATCTTTGATCATTCAGAAGATTTTAAGGTAAAGGGAACTGCTCGAAATGGAAAAGAGGCTATCGAGAGAATGTATACTATGCAGAATGATTTACCAGAGATAATCTTGATGGATCTTAGCATGCCTGAAATGGATGGTATAGAAGCAACTAAAGTTATCAAAAAAGAATTTCCCGAATGTTATGTAATTATACTAACAGGGCATAAAGAGCGCGCACAAGTTCGTAATTCCATTAGTGCGAAAGTGGATGGATACATGCTGAAAGAAAGTGTAGGAAATGAAATAACATGCGCCATAGATGAAATTAAAAATGGAAATAAGTACTTCAGTCCTTCAGTTCAAAGTATTCTAGTCGATATCGCATTGAGTGGCAACGAAACTTCAAATTATGATTTAACCACAAGAGAAATAGAAATACTTGAAAGAGTAGTAAATGGGAAAACAAGTCTGGAAATTGGTAAAGAATTATTTATCTCTGAAAATACTGTCAACATACACAGGAGAAATATTCATAGAATGCTAAACGTAAATACCGTAACCGAACTGATTGCAAAAGTTTATAAAGAAGGACTGTTACAGAACTTCATATCAGATAATATTCAACCTATATCTCCCAAAGAAAGACAAGTATTACATTTTTTAAATAAGGATAAAACTAGCCAAGAA
Source organism: Bacteroidota bacterium (assembly GCA_038527485.1). Taxonomy (GTDB): domain Bacteria; phylum Bacteroidota; class Bacteroidia; order J057; family J057; genus JALEFZ01. The sequence continues at coordinate 31,155 of JBCBFT010000081.1, read as the reverse complement.
ATCAGTGATGAAATGGGAATCTCAGTTCATACAGTAAATAATCATCGTCAGAGTATCCGTAAAAAACTCAGGGTACATAACACTAAGGATCTTCTGGATGAAGCTCGTAAGCTGAATCTATTATAAAACTCAAGAATTAATCTAAACCTGTACTTGTCACGGCCTAACCTCACAGGATTTGATTGACTAAACGATTACCTCTAACTGCCTGTAACCATGTCTTTTCCCAACTCAGAAACAGAGATCGTAAAGTATATAAGGAATAATAGCGACGCTGAAATCCTCCAAAAGTTTCAGCTTGATATTAGTTCCTCTTTCTATCGGATCATTACAAACTGGCAAAATGAGATAGAAGATCTCATTGAAGAAGGGAATTTATATCAAGCACTCAAGAAGATGAAAGAAAGGGTAAGCGATCCTGAGTTTCCTTCTCTTGAAAAATACAGAGATAAAGCCATCATCTTAATTAGCGAGTTAAACAAACTTAAAGATACGGAGATGATTGGTATAAAAGATCATAAAGATACAGGGCTTGATCAACGAAGTATCACTACAAGAATTACTCAATTGAAGTCTAGTATATTCTCTTCCCTCAGAAAAATCGGCAAAACAAAAAAGAGGTAGCATACACTACCTCTCCTATTCTTTTTTATTTGCTCTTTCTCACATCACACCACCTCCACCAACACCTCGCCACTCGCCTCTTTCATCTCGCCGAAGCTCTCCAAGTTCATGCCCAAGCCCTGGGCCAGCTGCTTAAACTCCCGCTCATACTCAGCCACGACGGCCACCAATAACCCTCCACTGGTCTGTGGATCTGTCAGCACGTCGCGTGCATAGTCGTCCATCTCGCCGATGAGGTGTCCATAACTATCCCAATTGCGGCGCGTGCCACCAGGGATGCAGCCTTCGTTGATGTAGTACTCGACCTCGGGGATGACAGGTACCTTGCTGAAGGTGAGCTCCGCACGTGTACGACTGCCCTGGCACATCTCTACCAAGTGCCCCAACAAACCAAATCCCGTGACGTCCGTCATCGCACGCACAAATGCCTGCTTAGCAAAGATCTCCCCCACTTTATTGAGCTGGGCCATGGAATCGCGGGCAATGGCCGCATGCTCAGGCAAGAGCTTACCCTGCTTCTGAGCGGTACTAAGAACCCCCACACCAAGTGGCTTGGTGAGGAATAATTTGCAATTGGGAAGCGCCCCACTATTTCTACGAATGTTCGCAATATTGACACGGCCTGTAACGGCCAATCCGAAGATCGGCTCAGGACTATCAATGGAGTGGCCACCCGCCAATGTAATGCCCGCTTCCTTGCAAGCGTATCTCGCCCCTTCCAGCACCTGCTGAGCGACCTCAGCAGGTAACTTGTCTACTGGCCAGCCCAAAATCGCAATCGCCACGACAGGCGTTCCGCCCATGGCATATACATCACTGATGGCATTGACAGAGGCGATGCGCCCGAAGTCTACTGGATCATCCACGATAGGCATGAAGAAGTCCGTCGTACTCACCAAGGCCGTACCGTCTCCTAAATCATAAACCGCCGCGTCATCCTTCGTGTCATTGCCCACCAATAAATTCGGATCGGGAATGATCGACTGAGAACTCTTCAAAATGGTGTCCAGCACTTTAGGTGAAATTTTACATCCACAACCTGCACCGTGACTGTACTGGGTTAATTTAACTTCTTCTGGTTTTATCATTGAATGGGGATCCTTTCATTAGCTAGAGCTATCAACTTTCGGGCCGCTTTCTCTGGATGGTGCACATCCAAAGTTATTTCGACTACCGAATTTGTCTTTTTTTGCTTCAGCCCATAATCATAGGCTTTATCATAATAAGAAAGGCATATTTCAGCCGTCTTTGCATAATCTTTTTCATCTAACGCCTTCAACGCCTGCTGAGTGGCCAAACCACCTAATCTTCTTTGGATTCGCTCTACAGCTTCTTTGAGCAATTGATGGTCTATATGCGTGTAGACATCGACTAGATGCCCTACCCTTACTTCCATGGGTACATGGACAACAAAGACCTGCGCCGCTACCATTTGTTGCCAAAGGACATCGGGAATAAATACTTTCCCAATATTGCGACTTTCGTCCTCTAACCAAATACGCTTCTGAGGATCAAGCTGACTGAACTTGTGATGGAGAATATTTTCAAAATGCTCGGTTGAAGGTTGGGGATCTTCACCTATCGCACCAAAGGAGGACCCCTTGTGATTGGCCATTCCCTCTAAATCCAGTACCTGCTCTCCACATGCGTCCAGTGCATGCAAAATCTCCGTTTTCCCACTACCTGTACGCCCCCCTAATACGATGAGATCCAGTGATTGGCCCAGTTGCGACAATACCCCCCGCCGATATCCCTTGTATCCACCAGAGACGACGTCCACCTCAAGTCCTGCTTGTCGCCAAAGCCAAGCCATCGAATTGCTTCGCATACCGCCTCGCCAGCAATAAGTGTAGAGCTTTTTGTGAGGGGACAGGCGGTTGGCTTCCTCGACAAAGTGCCGCATCTTAGGTCCTACTAGCTCCAATCCTTTCAAAAAAGCAGCTTCTTTCCCTACCTGCTTGTAGAGCGTCCCTACCTCTGCCCGTTCGTCGTTATCAAACAACGGGATGTTGACTGAGCCTGGAATATGCCCTTTCTGAAACTCGCCAGGGGAACGCACATCGATGAGTGGAGCCGCTGACGGGTCCCATTCTTGCCACACCTGATGGATATCTTTCACTTCGGGCTTTCCCCTCATCTAACAAAAGTACAAAATCTGAAGCTTGTTTTTGGAACGTAAGTTGAAAATATTTCTTTGAAGGAAATACGAACCTCCCCTTACGATGTAAGCAAAAGCATACAAGAAGCGAAAAGGTTTGTAGGATAAGGGGTCAAACATAAAGCGAATAGAGATTTCCCTACTCGCTTTCATCTCATCTTATTTACGCCAATCCAGTACCGTACGCCAACTCAACTTACGGGTGATATAGGCATTGACCTCTGAGATGGGAATGCGTACCTGCTCCAAGGTATCGCGATCGCGAACGGTGACTTGCTCATCTGTGAGGGTGTCATGATCTACCGTGATACAAAATGGTGTACCAATGGCATCATGACGACGATAGCGACGACCAACCGAATCTTTCTCGTCATACATCACATTGGCGTCGTACTTCAGAGTATCCATGACCTTGCGGGCCACTTCGGGCAGTCCATCTTTCTTGACCAAGGGGAAGACCGCAGCTTTATATGGGGCCAATAGTGGATGCAATTTCAACACCACACGGGTATCCATTCCACCTTTCGCATTGGGCACTTCTTCTTCCTCATAAGCACTACATAGGTGTGCAAGGAAAGTACGATCCAATCCGACCGAAGTCTCGACCACATAGGGTACATAGGACTCCTGTATCTCAGGATCAAAATACTGAAGCTTTTTACCTGAGTAATCTTGATGGGCGTTCAAGTCAAAATCCGTACGAGAGTGAATACCTTCCAACTCTTTGATACCAAATGGGAAGCGGAACTGAATATCCTCTGCTCCATCAGCGTAGTGAGCCAGTTTTTCGTGCGTGTGAAACTGAAGGAAATCTTCTTTTAGACCCAATGATTTGTGCCAATTGATGCGGTAGCTTTTCCAGTGTTCGTACCACTCCAACTGTGTACCTGGCTTCACGAAGAACTGCATCTCCATCTGCTCAAACTCACGCATACGGAAAATGAACTGACGCGCCACAATCTCATTTCTGAAGGCCTTTCCAATCTGCGCAATGCCAAAAGGAATTTTCTGACGAGAAGTTTTTTGGACATTGAGGTAGTTGACGAAGATGCCCTGCGCCGTCTCAGGACGCATGTAGAGGTCCAGCGCCGTATCCGCTGTCGCGCCTAGCTGGGTTTTAAACATCAGATTGAACTGACGTACATCGGCCCAGTTCTTCGAACCCGTCTCAGGGTCTGCGATGCCCTGATCGACGATGATGTCGCGTAGCCTGGACAGATCCTCCGAGTTCAACGCCTCTTCAAAAGCCGTCTGTAACTCTTGGGCTTTCTTCGCGTTGCGGTTGTTTTGCAGGTACTTATTGTACTCCTCTGATCCTGCTTCCCAGCCCTCTTTTCTGGCGCGCTTCTGTGTATCCTTGAGCGATTTGGCTTCGTACTTACCGATCTGATCCTCAATCAATACATCCGCACGATAGCGCTTCTTCGAGTCCTTGTTATCGATCAAAGGATCGTTGAAAGCGTCTACGTGCCCCGATGCCTTCCAAGTCGTAGGGTGCATCAAGATCGCCGCATCCAATCCGACGATATTTTCATGCATTTGCACCATCGACTTCCACCAAGCCATCTTGATGTTGTTCTTCAGTTCTACCCCTAGCTGACCATAGTCGTAGACAGCCCCTAAGCCATCATATATCTCACTAGAAGGGAAGACAAAGCCATACTCTTTGGCGTGGGAAATGATTTTGGGAAATATATCGTCGTAATTCATGAATGTTGGGATCAGAGATCTTGCTTGAGGAAATGTTTCCTCTCGCGTAAAATTAGTCTTTCCGCGAAAAGATTCCAGAAATGGAGGGGCGTTTTTTCTTTTAATGAACTAATACGTTAATATTTCTCGCATAAGACCTGCTTGTCTCACTTTATTTCGCTCGTTCTGCTCACTTATCCCCTTCCTAATCCAACACTTGATCAGCTGTGGCTCCTTAAAGCTGTATACCTCCACATAGTTTTCTTCTAATCGAGGATCTCTCAACCAGTGCTTATCCTCCACCCAACCTCCATGTCCATGAATCAAATTTGGACGGATCACTTCAAATACATAATCACAGTAGCTAGCAGAGTCTTTTTCAAAACTGCTGCCCATTTCTTTATCCAAAAGCCCCAAAAAATCATAAATCTCATAATCAGAGGCCCAAATAGCCCCTCCTGCATCTGGAACTAAGACCTTCCCACTGGGAACACCTAACTGATTCCCAATAGAGTTTAAGGTGTAGCCATAGCCTTTTTTGACTTGGGAGAAAGGAACTGTAGGATGTTGGATATGCCCCCAGGAAACATAAGTACCCATCGCAAATGAAAATCCTATCCATATCCATGCACCCCAAGGCACCCAGCGAGCAAGTTGGGAGACATGCTGAACGACCGTATGCACCAGCAGAAAGCCATACAGCAAGGCAAAAAAGATGAAAGGTGTGGCATACCGATACCATCCCAAATGGTCATAAGGTAGGAGGAAGAAAATCAACGTAGAAGTTAGCAGACCAAAAAGCGGCGGATACAAAGGAGGAATATCCCATTTTTTTCGAAAAATGAATACCGTCGTCCCTGCATACATGAGGGCCATGATCCCTCCCAAGGGTCCAAATACGCTGCGAAAAAGTCGATGAATTTTTATTGGGGAAAAAGCAGAAATTCCATCAAATGAGGCTTTGGCATAAAAGGGATTGGGAAATATATCGTCAAAATAAATCCATCGAAAACAGAGATATCCTCCCAAAATAAGACATACAGGTACAATGCGTTTGATGGTGGAAACAAGAAAGATGTTTAAGCTATCTTTTGAACTCAACCCGAGATATAGGAGACTAAATAAAATGCCTTCGGGTCGAACCAAGGCTAAGAACCCTAGAAATATTCCCGACCATTTGTCATCTTCCTTCTTCGATAATTCTAATAGAAAAAGTGAAAGCAAAAATAGATACAGTCCATTTTCCAACCCGCTATTCATCCACCGTATCAGGGGAGAAGCAACTGATAGGCTGAGCAAAAAAAAGAAGACCCACGTTTGTGAAAAATCCAGCCTTTTCGCTCCATGCACAAGCCACGTGTAGCTCAAGATGCTCCAGAAGATCAAGTTCAGAATGGTGACTAATATGTAAGGATCTCTCATTCCCAAACCCATACATATCGCACATATGCCTACCCACAATGGATTGGAAAATGCCTCAGTAGGCACTCTTCCTGCCTGTGGCACCAAGCCCAGCCCATCCGCAAGATTGCGCGCATAAGTCAGCGAGATCCCCCCATCATCTACAAGCCAATCCCAAAACCCCACAGCATGCACAAGGTATATTCCCATGAGGAGACACCATGTAAATAAAGGATTTGAGAGGGTATAGGGGAATTTCATCTTCACTGCAAAAATCTATTTTACGAATATCAAGCTGCTTTCTTTAAAAGAAAAAAGCGATGAGGACTTTTCGTCACCCACCGCCTATTTTATGTGTAAGGAAAAATCGTATCAGCGAATGATCACCATTTTACCCCAGCCCTTGTTGAAGAAATCTTTGGTTTGCTCATCAATCAACTCAATCGACTCCGAACCAGGCAACTTGGTCACTACTCGGTAGAGGTATACACCATTTGCCAAGAGGTCTCCGTACTCATCTGTCCCATCCCAAGCATAGTTGGTGATGTTTCGGCCGAAGTATACATCTCCTTCTGCAATCAAGTCAATGATCTTGACCAGTCGTCCTGTCACTGTGTAGATGTGGATTTGGAATAGCTCTGGAAGCTCTGCACCTGTCAGTGTATACACAAATCGCGTCGAAGTCGAGAAAGGATTCGGGTAATTTAGTACCTGTGTCACGGTACTCTTGCCCAGTACCTGGAAGCTGATCTCATAAAATGATTCATTCTTCCCTGCTGCATTTCCCTTCTGGTCACGCCCTTGCACACGCAATGTGTAGAAAGTAGAATCTTGCAGCGGCGTCTCTACCCCAGGATTGAAGAAAAGACGCGCCTTGTTCTCAGGGAGGGTAGCTGGCTCCCACTCGATCCGAGGATCTCCATTGATAAAGATTCTTTCAAACTCTGTCGAAGCTGTATTTCCTTCTTTAAAATAGACTTCAAATGCACTAGAATCTTCCACAGCCATGAAGGGATTCTCATCATTGACCTGAATCAAAATCTCAGGCGCAGGAGAGACGATGTCCCCATCCAGGATATGCTTCCCGTCAAAGGTCACATCCAGAATCGGATTAATGTCGTCATTGACTACCAAAAACTCCTGAATATAAAAGTTGTTGAATTCATTGGTCTCTGGCTGCTCGAGGCCTGGGTTGACCGATACGATGAGGAGTACTTTGCCCTTAAGGTCTTTGTCTGTAGATGGGAAAGTAAACTCAAACTCTACAGGCACATCATTGGCCAGCAAAGGCGGAATCTCTAGCGTATCTATGATTAGTCTTGATCGATCTTCTCGCTCGACAGTAATTGCCACCTTCATTGAATCAAAGTCTGTCTGACCAATGTTTCGAGCAGCCATGTGAAGGAAAAGATCCTGTCCTTCAAAAATGGTATCACTCCTAAATTCAAAGTTTGTCGCCAAATCCACTACCGCATCGGAGGAAGGCACATAGTAGACATGCCAGTTCTCCAATTGAGGCGCAGTGTATTTGATGGTATCCTGGAAGAAGGCCTCCAACCGAAGGTAAGGATACTTACTTGCCTCTACAGTGTCTAAAGAGAGTGTCTCTGCTGTAAGCCCCGCGCCTAAAATGCGCTCCTGTCCATCAGCCATTGTCCCATACACAGTCAGTCTCACGCGCTCTTGCGGAGGCACATCCAACGACTTCCAGTCCCATTCTATATTTTTCCAATCAAGCGCAGGACCTATGCGTCGACTTGAAACACGTCCCTTGTCCGTCCGTGCATACAGCACTTTGTCAATGACATAAATATTAGTTCCGACATTAGGGTATAAAATCTCAGTTGCGCCCGCACTTAGCCCCTTCCTTCCAAAGAGTAGAAAACCTTCGTCATCTTGGAGCAACTTGAGATTATCAGAGATGCCCACTTGTTTGAGCGCATCAAAGGTGGCCTGATCCCATTGAGGAACACGGGGGTTCCGGCTACTCCCGACGACGATATAATCTCCTTCTTTCATCGTCGCGATGGCCTGCTGTAGCTTTGCTAGATCAAAAGGAGCATTTGCCACACCAATATCTCCCACGAAGTACGATTTAGAAATAGGTTCTAAGGAATATTGATCAATAATCACCCACACGACCCCATCAGAAGAGTAGCCATTCAAAGAGGCATTCCCTAGATTCGTCCCATTCCTATCGTAGATGAAATTCCCGTTTTCCACTTTGAAGATGTAATTCGCTCCTCTAGACTCGAACTCCCATTTTTGCTGTGTTTCATTTTTAGTCACATTGATCACAGGGTTGGTCAAAAACTGTGGGAATTTTGCCTGAGCCCATCCCTGCTGACCAGGAATATACTTGAAGGAGGAAGTACTCCACACCACAGGAGAAACATCCTTGAGGCGGACCCGCCAATAGTAGACAATATCAGGATCTAACTCGAACGGAATATCCCAAGAGACAAAAGTCGCATTCCCCAAGACAGTTTCTGAGCTCACTTTCGCAGAAGAAGAAAAATCATACACTGTGTCTATCTCAAAGACATAAGGAATATCTGATTCTCTCGTCATGAAGAAGGCAGATGCTTTGAGAGTCTGTCTGGGTTCAGATACAATGGCAAATTCTGATGGAAAGAGTATCGCTGGGATATTCCCAGGTACAGGCTGGATGACACGGGCCAGATTATTTGATTCATTGTATTCTTCGATGCTTTCAAAGGCATCAATAAATACCTCAAAGGTATTTTGTCCTGTCATCGCATTGCCGACCTTATTTTGTAGCACGATAGAAAGCGTATCCTCAAACTGGACTACAGGGGACAAGACGGTATCATGGCGAATCGTCTCACCATTGGGCAATTTCTGTACGACTGTCAACGCAAAGGTATCTTTCGTCACTAAGCCATAGTTTCCCAGCTGAATATTGATTCGGAAGGAGTCGTCCTGTGCTGAGAAGTTTTCGGGTGTAAAACTGACACCACTTTCTTCGACTGCCAAATCTGGAAATTCTGGATAAAAAATCCTGAGTGCAGGATCTCCTTGTAGGTTCATCTGGCGCGCATGGTTCCTATTGATCGTGGCGACAAAGGAATCGGCATACTGAGTAACCGTTGCTTGCAAGATATCTCCTATCGGCTCATTGACTTTTTTATCGTAGAAGTACGAATACAATACTTTTCCGTAGTCTTTGAGTGGACGAAGATACCCCGCACTAGAATTGGCGAGGTAGCCAACCGCTCCTCTCCTAGGCGAGAGCAACCATTTCTCCCCAAAGGATTGGCCTGCACCTGTGAAGTCTCCTCCATAGCAACCCATCGCTACCATAAAGACAGGGCGACCAAAGTTGTTGTACTCAGAAGGATTTCTTAGAGAGATATCGAGTACATTGCTCGTAGAGTGTCCAAAGAAGTGAACCATTCCTACTCCCAACTCTATCTCATCGTGATAGGAAGCAGTAGAGGGATCAATGAAAATACCTGAATCATCCTTTTGGAAATAGTGAGATTTCCCACCAAACGGTGGTTCGGAGAAGACATCTGTAAAGAAGTTAAAGGCATCTGAAATAGAGTTTTGCTCACCTAAGGTATTTCCTCCTCCTAAAAACACGCCCTCTTTCATCCATGACTCCCAAGGGCGATGCTCATACTCATCGATTTTCTCTAGGAAGCGCAAGCCTGACTCATTATTGAATACGTTTACACGACCAATCGCAGCCTCAGGCATAATCGCTGAACTTTGTTGATCAAAGTGTGCCACAAATTCCCAGTCAGTACCTGGATATCCAAAAGAAGGGACAGAAACTATATCCTTATTTCTTCTGTCTGCCACTAGGTCATCGTTCCAAACTACGTCATATCCTTTCCCCCAAAATAGAAAATACCGAGGCTTCGTGGACCAATTGTCTAGTGCATACTTACAAAAACGCTTGATGGCCCAAGGTGTAAGAGATCCATATCCAAATTCGTCATAGATTTCATCCGTGTAGACAACTGTAGTGGAGAGATCTAGCGTTCTCACAGTATCTCTGTAGGTAGCATAGGCTTCAGCAGACGCTTGTAACTCACGGTGCGTCACAATCACATAGTCAGCTCCTGATCGATCGTATAGTTTATTCAAACTAGCTTGTTCGATTTTGGGCTTCTTGATGGCGCGATCAGTTGCTAGATATAGATCCCTTGTAGTATTGAGCCCTGTGATGATGACACGAGCCTTGCTCCCTTGGATCAATCCTAAGCTCCGCACACGGCTAGATCTGTCATAGACGATCACTGTATCATCCCCTACTACATTATCCAATTCTAGGTACGCACGGTTTCCTTTGTCCCAATCAGTGATAAATATCGTCGAATCTCCCCCAAGATCAGGCTGGTGCTCATAGGTCACAGAAGCCCAACAAAGGTTGTTATTGTCGATATTGGGCTGTAGAGCGGTAAATGTCATTGTGGAGACAGGACCTAAATTAGAAAGGGGTTGATAATCCTTTTGGTAGGTCTTGATATAAATTACATTATTTTCAATCGTGGTATCAATGAAGGGCGTCACTTCTTGATTGAAAACAGCCTGCAGTTTGTGTTTAGACTTTGACCGTCCAAATACTCTGGCTTTGATATCTATCGAACTTCCATTGTTCATAGCCAGTGGTGTCTCAATCTGGACTGTACGTGGTTTATTATACTCTAATCTAGGTCCACAATACCCCTCCCCTGTGACAAAGTCTGAGTTCAACGTATAAAATGAGTCGTAGCTCCCTCCTCCTCCACGCACTTGTTCACCTTCGGGATTCATTGGGCCATACTCTAACCAAGAAGTATATCTGAAACTGTTGACAGGGGTAGAAAGCTGATAGGTTGGGTCAAATTGCTTAAAGTATCGGATGGAAGACGCAATATTGGACCAAGTCAAAAAATAGGCTGACCTATCGGTATAGAGACTAATGTTTTTGTTGGGTTGTAGATCTGGCTTATGGGCTCCCGTAATGGGATCTCGATAGGCAATCGAATCTACACTTCCATTATTCTTTTCTCCAAAAAACTCCACATACGAGAAAGAGTTGCCATCCTTTTGTACATAAATCGGAATCTCTTGATCTCGATAGTATATCTGGAGCTTCTCAGCCGCTACGTTTGACAGGTTATAGCCTGCAGCTTCTAACTCAGCCTTTGTGACTCGATAAATGCCATCTTCCTCTACTACTAACTTGATAAATGTCCGGTCTGAGTTTGTACGATACCAAGCATTTCCATAATCAATCTGTGCGTAACTGACACCAGATAGCAGTATTAAACCTAGTAAAAGACCTATAATTTTTTTCATCGCCATTATCAAATGTGTGAAATATATCTTTGGATCAATTGTGTGTTATTCTCGTGATCTGTTCCCTTTGTATAGATCGCGTACAATTTATTGGATGTGGAATCGCAAGGAAATCACATGCGAATACAGGTTCTGCGACAGATCACCTACATTAGATAAGGCGTAGTCGATATAAAAGTTCTTTAATACAATGCCCGCTCCTATCGTCGGGAAAAGTTGGAAGGCACGTTCACCATCTAGATTTACACCATTTTGAAGGTTGTATGCACCGCCTCTTAGGAAAGCTACCTTGCGAAATTGTGGATTCAAATAAGCCAACTCAAATCCAATCTTGGGATCAAAACTCACCCCACCAGAGGCCAATAAGGCATCTGGACGATTCCCATCCAGCGTGACTTGTCCATCGACTGCTGTCAAGAGCGACAATTTGTCTCCCAAGCCAATATCGTAGGCAAAGCCAAAACGAACAGAAGGTTGTGTCAACTCGACTGAGTTTTGGGGGATGTCATTGCCTGTCTGAATAAAGGCATCGGCAAAAGTCTCTGTATTGAAGGTCCAAGCATTGAATGTGTTGGTAATGTCTACCAAAGTCACGCCCGTCTGAAAGTTTCCTTTCTGATAGCGCAGTCCTAGGTCCAACCCAAATCCCCAAGCATTGGCAAACTGCCCGATGGATTGATAGACAATTTTAATACTGGCACCCGCTGAGAGGCCTTCGATTCCATAGATTTTGGCACCGTAAGAAAACATTGTCGCCAGTTGTGAAGTCGAGAAGCTTTGAAGCTTGTCATAATTGATGGTTCCATCAGCTTCCACCAATCCCAATGTATTGGGGATATCATCCACCCCAAATCGGACCAGACTGACACCGAAATAACGGTCTCCTGCAGAGTCTACAGGCATGGCAAAGCCGAAATAATTGAGTGACCCTACATTGGCGAAATAGGAGGCATGCATCATGGCTACCTCAGGGTAGTTGAGCGCATCTTTCCGCACCATAGCGGCAGGATTCCAGTAACCAGCGGTTGCGTCATTGGCAGTAGCTGTCTGGGCTTGCCCCATACCAAAGGCACGGGCACCGACTCCTATCTTAAGAAATTCATTACTAAATTTTCGTGTCCGATCATTGGTTGGGCTTGGAGTGGCTTCTTGTGCCAAAAGCGCCCCTACCATGAGCATAGGTAATAGAAAGAGTGTAATGCGTAGTTTTTTCATAATTCCATCCATCGTGCATGGAGATGTGTACAGATTTATTTCACACTGGCTCATGGTTCCCCTTCATCGCCAATGTATCATGGGTACTTGAAATCTATATGTGATTATTTTTCAACTTTTGAAATAATACCAAATTCCGTGCAAACAAAAGCATACTTGGGTGGAAAAATAAAGTACCCTATGTATTTTCACAAGTGTAATATCCAATAATTTTAACAATCCATACGTCCACTTCCCGACATTTAATTATTGGCACAATTCAAGAACGAAATAGTCGCGCATTTTGTGCTGAAAAACTTCTTTCATTTCGAAGAAAGACTTACATCTGATTGAAAATATATAATTTCCTCAATAGATAAACCCTATTCGTATCTTAAGAAAGATACAGAAATGATTCCTAGACAGTAAACTAGGCAGACTCAAGCGTATAATTGAGTGTTTGGATGGAAACAAGGCTTTCCGGCAGGACCGTCAGCACATGCTATATCTATATGGAGAAATGTAGATCTTTGATGTAAGATCGAACACAAAAATGTCGAAGGAATTATTCCGTTTTCAGATAGTCTAGATACTGCTCCACTTTGGGGGTAAGTTGGTGTTCGTAGGCTTCTAGACAAGCAATCACCTGAGGCTGATAAAAAATCTCAGCCATATCAAGATTTACACGTCCCATCACGCGCTTGAGAACATATATGATGTTCTTCCACTCTGTATAATCCTCTAGATACCGCCGTTTGACAAATCTATTGAAGAATGTACCATAGCCAGGCAGATCGTACTTCAAGAGCCAACCCGTGAAGTCATCAATCTCTTCAATCAGTGGGTTTTCCATGTGTGCATAATACTCTGTAAGTAGTTCAGGATACTTTTGCACCAGGATCTTGTCTATGATCAATTCAAATAAAATATGGGCAATGAAAAACGTGCGTCTGATCTCTACAGGGTGAATGGCTTCCTTCAGCATCCCCCCAAGCAATGCGGTCTCTTCAAAGAAATAGGGAGCTGAGTGAAAACGTTTGTCTGCTTCAATATGGCTTCGTACACCAATGAGAAAATCTTTCTTCCGGGGATCTACTACCTCATGATCAGCTGGTAGTCCGCTCAGTTTGATGCGCGCTTTACGGTCATATATAGAAACCAAATCTGGTGTAGAGACTCCCACAACCACCCAATCTTGCCTGTGCTCTCGCTCCAAGTAGTAATGCGCAATAAAGTTCATGTTACCTCCTACACCTATTAAACATGTAAAGCTGTGGATTTTATGTGGAAAATCCTATGAGATCCTATGACAGCGGGGAAAATTTGTGTATCAAAGGACTTAAGAAACCCAAAGAGGATCTCATACTTAAGCAAATCGACGCGAAACACTCTAAGCTCAACACAGATATACAATTCTACATGCATTTTTTCTTTTTTCCATTCAAATGGAGTAATTTTAATACTTAGCAAGAAACTAACCAAACATAATACCTAATGAATCCGACTACCTTGGATAATCAAAAACAGTTATTTGGGCACCCTGTGGGTCTCTATGTACTGTTTATGACAGAGCTGTGGGAGCGCTTTTCCTACTATGGAATGAGGGCGATCCTTGTGCTTTACATGATTGAGTCTGCCTCCGCAGAAAATGCTGGGCTTGGCTGGGAAAACGGCTTTGCCCTTTCTATTTATGGATGGTACACGATGCTCGTCTATGTAGCTTCTATCCCCGGAGGTATCCTCGCAGATAAGTTCATCGGGCAAAAGAACTCTGTCATGGTCGGAGGATTTTTATTGGTGGCAGGACATGGAGTGCTTGCGATTGATGCAATCTGGGCCTTCTACACAGGTTTGGGACTTATCATTCTGGGTGTCGGTTGTCTGAAGCCCAATATTTCTACTATGGTAGGTGGACTTTACAAGCAGGGCGACCTCAGACGTGACCAAGGATTCTACATATTCTATATCGGTATCAATGTCGGTGCCTTCCTATCTTCTATTATCGTAGGTGTAGTGGCGAAGGTATACGGATGGCATTATGGATTTGGGCTTGCAGGGATCGGGATGTTGCTCGGGCAAGTGGTCTATATCTATGGACAGCGCTTCCTCAAAGGAATCGGAGATGCCCCTAACGCACAAACGGGTCAATCAAATGATGCAGATACTTCCCTAGGCGCTTTGTTCAGGAGACTTTTTGCAAGTCCCACGCAGCTTGTCATTACGCTACTGCTAGCCGTCGGCGGTATTGCAGGTGGCTTCTTTATCTCTGAAGGAGGTGAAGCTTACGCCTATGCCTTACTGTTCCTTTTCGTAGCCATCGTAGCAGGTATCTTGATGATGGTGTATAAGGACATCAACAAAATTGAAAAAGATCGCTTCATTGTTCTTCTGCTTTCCTTCCTCATTGTGATCGTCTTTTGGGGAGCCTTCGAGCAAGCAGGTGGATTGATGAATATCTACACAGAAGACAAGATTGATCGAGATGTAGCACTTTGGATCATCGATATACTATTCATCGCAGGAGCAGGATTTCTCTTCTTCAAAGGAATCCAGGATACGATGCGCAAAAAAGATACAAATGTTGTCTTCCTGGTCTTGGGAGCTGTCGTAGCAGGCTTTTACGCTTATTTCCGTTTTGCGCTCGACACAGCAGATCCCTACAATGTCCCAACAGCTGTGTTTCAGTCAGTAAATGCCTTCTTTATCATGATCTTCGCTACGGTAGTCGGTAGTTTCTGGATCTTTTGGCAGCGTCGAGGCAAAGAATCCTCCTCTCTCTTCAAAATGGCGATTGGGACCATCATCATGGGTATTGGTTTCCTCTTCATGGCACAGGCATCTAACGAGGTGCAGGAGTACGGAGACAAAGCGGCTTTGATTCTGCTGATTCTGGCTTATTTATTCCATACCCTGGGTGAGCTTTGTGCTTCGCCTGTTGCCCTTTCATTCATCACCAAGATCGCGCCCGTCAAATATGTATCCCTCATGATGGGGGTATACTTCGCCGCGACAGGATTTGGAAATAAAGTGGCAGGTTTCATCGGTGAGTCCTCTCAAGCTGAGCCGATCAAAATTGAGATCCAAGCAACACCCGAACAGCTCACAAATTATGTGGCTGATACGACACTCGCACAAATCAAAGACTTTGAAATCGTCGCCAATATCCACAACGGAGGAGAAGGTTTTGTTCTACAAAAAGACGGTGCCAATATCTCGGACTGGATCTCCGTAAAAGAAAAGAGTACCAGCACACTCGACGAATTCCTGGGCGAATATAAGAATAGTGCAGATCAGCCTCTCACAGCTATCCTGAAGTTTTCTAAAGATGAAAAAGCTAGTGACGATGAAAAGGATCTGGAAAAAGCATACAGCGGAAAACTTGAGATCTTTGAAGTTCAGGATGACAAGGAGATGAAAACCTTCCTTACAATCTTCGGATTTACCGTTGCATTCTCTGTCTTACTTCTACTCTTCCTCAAGCGTCTCAAGAAACTGACGCATGGTGCTGAAGATCTCCAGTCTGAGGAAAAAGTAAGTGAAACTGCATAAGAAACTTTATGATGAAAGGGCCCACAAGGTCCTTTCATCCCTCATATAAGCTCAACTAGCTACCAAGCCAACTACTATCAATTCCTACCTTTGTTACTATGGATATTACACTGATCATACTCATTGTGGGGTGGATTTTTGTGGTGATCTGGATTCCACTCGTGATCGCGACAAATCAAAAGACCCATCCCCGAGCGCTCTTTGTGCTTTTCTTCGCTGAAATGTGGGAACGCTTTTCCTACTACGGGATGCGCGCCTTGCTGACCTTATACATGGCCAAGGTCCTCTTTGAAGGCATGGCGGATGCAGAAACACAAGCCATCGGTATTTACGGCGCCTACACTTCGATGGTATATCTTTTCCCTGTGATAGGGGGATTGATTGCGGACCGTATTTTCGGCTTCCGAAAAGCGATCTTGTGGGGAGGTCTTCTGATGATGATTGGTCACTTTACCTTGGCCCTTGAGGGAATGATGTTTGAAGGAAATATTACCTTATTCTTCCTTTCATTGGCCCTTATCATCGTAGGGAATGGGTACTTCAAGCCCAATATTTCCAGCTTTCTCGGTGAGTTTTATGAGCGAAATGATCCTCGCAAGGACGGTGCCTTTACCATTTTCTACATGGGGGTAAATATTGGAGCCTTCTTATCTACCCTCACTTGTGGATATGTAGGAGAACAAGTCAGTTGGCACCTAGGCTTCGGTTTGGCAGGCATTGGGATGGCAATCGGCTTGATTGTGTTCTGGATTTTCTCCCGTGGATTTGGAGAGAAGGGGCTTCCCCCTGCGCCCAAGCCTGGCAAAGCCAAAGGCTTCATGCGTGACCTACCTGTCTATGCGGGTTCATTGGTCATGATCCCTGTCGTCGCCTACTTCCTGAATATCGATACCGTACTGACCATCATATTGACGGTCATCAGTATCGCCGTACTTGGATTTTTTGCTGTGATGGGATTTGTGATCAAAGGCAGAAGCACACCTTATGAAGAAGAAGGGGGTGCGACACAAGAGGATGAACTGATCAATGAAATCGGAACACAGCCTAAAGTTGCTTCGACCTCTACCGTCAAAGAGAAAAATAAAGTAGTCGCAGAAAGACTATGGGTCGTACCTGTCTTATTTGTATTTCACGCTGTATTCTGGGCACTATTTGAGCAAGCAGGGGGTTCTCTGACCCTCTTCACAGAGCGCAATGTGGATCGTATGATTTTGGGAAGTGAAATTCCGGCCTCTGTCTTCCAGAGTTTGAATCCGCTCTACATCATCTTGCTCGCGCCTGTCTTTTCTTGGATTTGGCTACGTCTAAACAAAGCCAAGAAAGAGCCTTCTACACCTATGAAGTTTGTATTGGGTCTCGCCCAATTGGCACTTGGTTTTGCCATCATTGTAATTGGTGCAAGATTTTTTGCTACAGAGGGTACAGTCCCTGTGATCTTCCTCGCCCTGATGTATCTCTTCCATACGACAGGTGAGTTAAGTTTGTCTCCTGTAGGTCTGTCTATGGTGACCAAGCTTTCTCCTGCAAAGATTGTAGGATTCGTCATGGGGGCATGGTTCCTATCCATCTCTCTAGCCAACATCATGGCGGGACAGATTGGGAAGCTTGCGGCCGTAGAGAATGTTGGAGAAAATATATCCAAAATGGAGACGTTGACGCTCTACTCCTCTACATACTTGACTTGGGGTGTATACGTAGTGCTGGGTGCAGCAGCTCTTCTCTTTGTACTTGTCCCCTTGCTGAGAAAATGGATGCATGGTATCCACTAGGAAGGATAGACTTTTACGAATATTGACATGTATAAAAAACGGCGCCTTCAAGATGGAGGCGCCGTTTTTCTTATTTACTATATCCATGAAGCTCCTAGAGATTATTTTTTTACCTATCTCTAGCCTTAGGTACAAATTGAAGGAAGTTAGATGGTGAAATGTGTAGATCGACTCTTTACAGAAAATGAAATTTTCATGGGATTTTAAATCAAATCCCCTTCTCCACCCGAATAAATGCCAGCAAGGCTTCTGTCGATCGGTCGAGCATTTCATACACTTCTTCGAATCCTCTATCTCCTCCATAGTAAGGGTCAGGCACATCTGCTCCTTTAGCTTGTGGATCAAAATCTCGCATCTTGAAAACCTGGGCTTTGCTATCTGCCGTCTCAGCGACCATGCGTTTCACCTCGACATGATTGGAGCCATCCATAGGGATGAGGTAATCATAATCCACCGTATCCTGCGAGATCAGCTGCTGCGAGCGTGAAGGCAACACGACTCCATGTCGGCTTGCCACTTCGCGCATCCTGCGATCAGGGAGCTCTCCTTGGTGCCAGCCACTGGTTCCGCTCGAAGCCACTTCGATCCGAGTTTCTAGTCTCGCTCTTTTTACTTTATCCCAAAATAGACCTTCTGCCATGGGAGATCGACAGATATTCCCCAGACAGACAAACATCACTTTTATCCGCTCACTCATGACTGCATCGTCGTTTTGAATGAATACAATGTATTGCGCAGCAGCATGGCCACCGTCATAGGTCCTACGCCACCAGGTACAGGTGTAATATAAGATGCAATCTCCGATACAGGCTCAAAGTCGACATCTCCTACTAGGCGATAGCCAGATTTCTTGCTTTCATCGACAATCCGATTGATGCCCACATCAATAACAACTGCATCTTTTTTGATCATATCAGCCGTGATAAAACCAGGTTTACCGACTGCAATGATGACAATATCCCCTTGGGGGACCATTTGCTTAAGTAATTCTGGCGGTGTATACCTGTGACAGATCGTTACAGTAGCTTCACCTGGCTTGCCGCCACGCGACATCATGATAGAGACGGGACGTCCTACGATGCGGCTTCTACCGACCACAACACAATGCTTCCCCTTTGTCTCGATTCCGTTGCGGCTCAACAGTTCCAAAATCCCAGAGGGCGTAGCGGGCATCATACAGGGAAAATTCAGCGTCATCAATCCCACATTGACAGGATGAAAACCATCTACGTCTTTCTCTGGGAGGATGGCGCGCGTGACATTCTGTGGTGTAATGTGATCAGGTAAGGGCATCTGCACGATGATCCCATCAATCGTAGGATCTTCATTGTAGCGCTTGACCCATTCTAGTAACTCTGGCTCTGTGATATCAGCTGGCAGGTGCTTATTGGTAGAATCAAAGCCTACATGGGCACAAGCACGCATTTTTCCCTTCACATAGGTGTGTGATGCGGGATTATCTCCAACCACAATCGCCACTAGATGAGGAGGTCGTACATCCTTGGATGTAAATTGAGAAACCTCTTCTTTGATTTCGTTTCGAATCGTAAGGGCTAACCCCTTTCCGTCGAGGATATTTGCTTTCAAGATGATGAGAGAGTGTTTGAGGTGCTTGAAGAAAACGCAAGAAAGATAAGGAGAATTATCGGAGGGCTGAACAATCTGGCGTTTTATTAAAATGGAATCAACCCTCTATATGGACTACTTTCTCTGTGCTTACAGGTTCTATTTCTATGATATTTTATATTTGCAATATGCGAACTGCGAATAAGCGTGTTTCTATTACTTGATATATGATTTGGAATGAAAAAAGGCACGCACCTCATCATCGAGATACATGCCACTTGCGCTAAAAATACTGTGAACCTTAATTATTTCTGTTGAATCATCAGTGAATGAGTCATACTTTCTTGCCCATTGGTCATCCACAGGTGATAGGTACCCGTCGGTAATGAAGGAAGTGTTAACGTTTGCGTGGTACCTATTGTCACGTGTAAAGCATCCGTCCACAGCTTTCTCCCCAGATGATCCACAAGCATCAAATCGTAAACACCTGTAGGAAGCCCCTCCAAAGAGACCGTCTCTGATGCCGGATTGGGATAAAGTTTCAACTCCCACTCAGCGGTAGGTAATATGCTATTAGGGATCATGAACATTTCTTCCGCACCTACCGTAGAGGTTGGAGCTACAGCCGCGGGCTTACGTACACGCAAGTAGTCAAGGAAGATGTTGAATCCACTAAAGGTAGAGAGGATGAAATGGAAGGAAGACATTGGCGATCGTGTCAATTGGAAAGTATCTGCCGCAAAACTATTCTCATCTAGGTTGCGAAAATCCGTGATGGTCAATGTATCTCCCTGTATACCAGCAGTCATCGTTGCATTGGTAGGGGCATTGCGGACAAAGCGAATGAATGGATATTCCTGACTGACGCTGGTGCCATTGGTAAGGGTATCATCATTAAACGCCACTTGATTCATCGTGTCAAAACCAAATCCCGACTGTCGAAATATGATGCGGTCCAGGGTAGAATCTGAACTGGAAAAACCAAAGCCATTGGAGTTGCTGATCTGGGCATTAAAATCAAATACGACTTGCTCACTAAACGTAGCCTTAGAACGGGCAAACTTGAAGCGAGAACCCTGACTAGTACCTGTGCTTGCATATTCTAGCCTACCATTCGAAATTCTAAACTCCGAGAATTCCCCTATTGCTTCCCACTTATTAGAATCTACCTCTGCCAAAGTTTCCGTCCCAAAATCATCAAAGAAAATAAAAGTACTATCTCCATTGATGGCAGACTGCGCGGTATCATTGCCGTAGTAAACATAGAGTGTGACGGAGTCATTGGCCATGATACTCGGGAGCTTTACCCAAATTTGATTGGCACTGTCCACGTCAAACTTTTCCCCATAAAAGAAAAGCGCTTGGCAGTTCTCATCTGTGACTCGTAGGTCAGCTCCATCCGTACGCAATTTTCCTGAATCCACTAGCGCGCGTGTATCTAACTCAAAAACCACCTGAAAATCCGTAAGCAATTCTTGACCTGGATTAAAAACCTTCACTGTACGCGCAAAACCCCAGCCTGGGATACAATCGGGCGTTTGAGCAAAAGAAAACTGAGCAAGAAGAAACAGGAAGGTAAATATCTTGAATTTCATAAAGGTATAGGTAAAGAGTTCAACAGGCATATCATTTTTGACTGCTTGCGAACCTTTGTCCCTTTATATCTAAGAAATGTAACCTCGACTTTTTTCCATCATCAAGGTAGGTGAGAACTATCCGTACAGGTCTTTATGGAAAATACAATATATGGATTGATATATCCCTGTACCATCATTCTCCCCAAACGAATCTTATACCTGCAAGAACTTCCTCATAAAAGCGAAAATGAAAGCAACTCCTGATTTCCTTCTCTACCCTTCGACTGTTCATCCTCATGCTGCCACAGACAGTTATCCGCTCGTCTCCACCATTACGGATAAATCCACACAGGACATTGCCCAAGTATTATCCTCTATTTCTTATTTCCAACACCTCTCTCAAACGGATTTGATGGAGCTTATCGGAAAAACTCAGCTGCTCCACCTAGTCTGTGGAGAAGCTTTGGTGAGACAAGGGGAGGAAAGTGACCACGCCTATATTTTACTTGATGGAAGATTAAAGACCACCATTCAGTCAGTTGATGGAAGAGAAAGCCAGATTGGAGAGATTGGTCAGGGAGAAATGGTGGGAGAGACGGGGGTCCTACTCAACCAAAAGAGAAGTGCGACTGTGACGGCTTTGCGGGACTGCATGCTGATGGTTCTCACGCGTGACGCACTCATAGACTCGATCAAATTCCAAAGCGAATCTATTACCGCTTTTACACAGACTGTCTTGGATCGAAGTAAGCCAACCTTTGCCTATAGACATCAAATCGCCTCTGTACTGGTATTTCCCATTTCTCCTTCTGTCCAGGTACAATCCTTCTGTCGGCAGCTATCCCAGGCCCTTGCTTCTGAAACCCAAACCAAATTCCTCTCTAAGGAGATTTTCATCGCAGAAACAGGTCAAGCCTGCTGCAATGAGACCGTATCAGCTAGGAAAGCCCTCAACGCCAAACTCGCCGTCTACGAGTCTCAGCATTCCGTCATGGTCTACATGAGTGAAGGCAAATGGGACGCATGGACGCAGGGGTGTGCCAGTAGAGTAGATAAAGTCATCCTCGTAGGAAAGGCAGGACAGTCAGAGGTTATAAGAAAAGAAGAAAGACAATTACTCGAAAGCTTGACACAAAAAAATCAGGCTAAAAACGAGTTGGTGCTCATTCATCCCAACAAGAACCAACTTCCTAAGGCCACTTCTAAATGGACTTCTCCACGTCCCCTCACCCGTCACCATCACCTTGTAGAAGGTGATCAGGCAGATTTCCAGAAACTGGCGCGATTCATTACAGGTAAAGCCATCGGGCTCGCACTGAGCGGAGGGGGGTTTAAAGCCACTATGCAAGGCGGGATTATACAAGCTATGCTCGAAGGAGGCATTCCTCTAGATATCATTGGGGGTAGTTCTGGAGGTGCCTTCTCGGGTGCTTATTTCGCCAAAAATCCGCCACTCGAAGAGACTTACCCAGCCATGCTGGAATCCATCCAGCGTTTCAAAAAATCTATGAAACTTACCTTACCCATTGTCTCTCTCTACTCAGGGAAAAATTTCACCAAAGTGTTTCAAGAGATGATGGGAGAGACAGAAATTGAAGACTTATGGACCAATTTCTTCTGTCTGTCACTCAGCCTTGTAAGTGGACAAATCATGGTCCATCAAGAAGGTAAACTTTGGGAAGCTACCCGCGCAAGCTCTGCAGTCATGGGACTCGTGCCTCCTGTCATCAAAGATGGGGACTGCCTAGTAGATGGTGGATTCATCAATCCTTGCCCAACAGATATACTACACAGACTGGGCGCAGGAAAAATCATTGTGTTGAGCGCTTTCGGAAAAGCAGGTATCGACCTACAATCTTCCTTCTCTCCTTCTGTCTCTGGCTGGCAAATCCTCAAGAGAATGCTCAACCCCTTCTCCAAGCAAAAAGCAACTCCCAACATGGGAACCAATATCGTGCAGTCGATGCTGATGGCTTCCACCCACCTACTCAATCATACCTTTGATAAGTCTAAGATTGACTTGCTGATCCAGCCCGATGTCAGCTCTTACCGTCCTCAAGACAAATCTGCTATGAATGAGATGTACGAATACGGGTACAACTATGGTCAGCAACATCTACCCGAGTGGAAATCAGCCTTGGGGATTAGCTAAAGATTCCTTTCTCACACATTTATTCCAGATTCATAACCCATTACATATGCATTTCCCAACTCAAAAATACAGCAATTGGTGGGCAGGCCCCGATACACTCCAACCTCGTCTTAAGAAAAATATTCAGGCAGATGTGGTCATCGTTGGGGGTGGGTTCACAGGTCTCTACACGGCACTTGAACTCAGGAAAGCAGGAGTAGATGTCGTCGTATTGGAAAGGGGATATGCGGGTTCTGAAGGAAGCAGTAAAAACTCAGGCTATGTAGACGGGTTGATAGGAAAAGATTTCCCTTCCCTGCTGAAAATGTACAAGAAGGACCGTGCCAAGGAATTATGCCACTTTGCGAAAGAAGCCGTACTCAAGCTGGAAGATTTCATTCAGCAGCACGATATAGCCTGCGATTACATCAACTCTGGCAATGTCATGTCAGCTGTCCATAGCCGACAAATCAAAAGACTCAAAAACTTGGAGGCAGCAGGTCAGGATCTAGGGATGCACTTTCAGTATCTAAATCGGGACGAGATGCGTGAACGAGGACTCCCTGCATCCTTTGTAGGAGGGATTTGGGATCAAGTAGGGGGGACCGTAGATCCTGGAAAACTTGTCTGCCACCTGAGGGAAATGGCCATAGCTGCGGGAGTCAAACTATATGAAAAAACCAATGTGCTGAAAGTTCACAATACTTGGCCCGTTATGGTGGAGACATTGGAAGGAAATGTGAGGGCCAAACATGCAGTACTCGCTACCAATGCTTTCACGATGCAACTCGGCTGGAAAAAGCGTTTCATGTCTCCCATTTGGGCAGGAATGTTTGAGACTGCTCCTCTCACACCTGAGCAAAAAGCGAGGATAGGATGGCATGGAAAAGAAGGGATTTATACAGCTCATGAAAAATTGGAAAGCTATCGCCTGACGGCACGTGGTACGATGATCGCTGGAGGTAAGTTTGTCAAAATTCCCCTAGGCTTTAAGCTCAAGAATATCTCACAACCTCAGATGGCAGCCCAAATTGCCTCTGTCTTTCGCCAACGCTTCCCCGAATTATATGATTTAGAATTGACCACCTTCTGGGGAGGGTGGATCGGCATACCACTAGACTTCATGCCAGACATTGGCGTGACAGGCAAATACAACAACATTCATTACGGAATGGGATACGCAGGACACGGCGTACCTCAGACACTCATGGTAGGTGAGATCCTCGCGTCTAATATCCTAGGGCAAGCCCATCCGTTTGGCAATATTCTCAAGCGACGCACGCTTCCTATTCCTCCCGAACCCTTCAAATGGCTAGCGTCTCAGTTGGTAGATCAATCCTTGGGAATGCTCGACCAAAAAACCGATGAATTGGCAGCTAAGGAAGCCTCCAAAAGACTTCCTGTCAGCATGAGTACTTATCTTCATTAAGAATACTGAGGGATCACCTTCACTTCCTTACGCACATAATTCTTGGGAAGATGCTTTTTCAGGGCGCGTACAAACTTGTGATAATCCACCGTGATTGTGTGTCTTCCTGAGTTCACTTGCTTAAAATGGGGGTGTGTCACCTCTCTTTCACATAGCGCCGCTAAATTTTGGGGACGTTGCCACTTACCTGTGATCGCTCTAGCAGCGATCTTTGCCTGTAGTTCTGCACCTGGCCAAATACAACCCAGCGGCTGAAACATTCCGACAAAATAAAGATTGGTGTACTTCTCGTGAAGCATCTTCAAGTACAGAGGCACAGGACCTGAGGAGTAGTCAATAAAATCCTTGTCAAAGAAAGGGTGAGAAAGAATATATCCAGTACAAGCGATAATGGTATCAAAATCGGCAGATCGTCCATCTTTAAAATATACCGTCTTCCCTTCAAACTTTTCGATATCTCCGTAGGGCTTGACCTTTCCATGACGGATTTTATATAGCAACTCGCTATTAATGGTAGGATGCGTAGAAGTGAGAGACTGCTCAGGCTTTGGAAGCCCATACCATTCAGGCTTGCCTGTAATCATCTTGATCATCAACTCTGACATCGCCCAGCGAAGCTTTGGAGGAATAAAGGAGAGAGTGGAAGCAAACACATCCGAGGGCTTACCCATGATGAACTTAGGCACGATATAATAACCTCTACGCCAACTAATGGCCGTCTGCTTACTCACACGACTCGTCTCGACCGCCACATCACAAGCTGAGTTCCCACCTCCTATGACCAAGATCCGTTGGTCTTTGAAGGGGGCAGCCTTCTTGAACTGGTGTGAATGTATGAACTCACCTGTAAACTCTCCCGGGTACTCAGGATAGCGAGGGTTCCAATGGTGGCCATTACAAACGACCAGATCTGTGAATCGCTCCGTTCGGGTTTCACCATTTTGCTCAATCGTCACCTCCCACGTCTGATCGTCGATATATTCGCAGTGATGTACCAGCGTTCCAAACTGAATGACGCGATACAGATCAAACTTTTTAGCATAAGCCTGGAAGTACCTTCTCAGTTCATCGTGTGAGGGATAATCTGAAACAGGCTCTCCGAAATCATCAAAGGTAAAATCTTCGTATTGAGACAACGTCTTGGAACTGATGATATGTGTGGTTTCGAATACACTAGAGTGGCTTTCATCTTCCTGAAAAATCCAGTTTCCCCCTACTTCATGGTTTCGGTCATAGGCGACGACATCTAGTCCTTGATCCAGCAAGTTTTTGATCGCAGTAATTCCTGATGGACCTGCTCCGATTACACATATCTTCTTCATACATTCGATTTTGGTAGTCTGATAGAGAGAAATAAGATGGCAAGCTCGTCCATCTAAGTCTGGGCTCTCTATTCTATAAGTTTATAAATATACTAAATTATGAATTTGTTTATCACAGGTGCAGCGAAAGGGATTGGCGCAGCGACAGCTAGGTTATTTGTGGAGAAAGGATGGTTTGTAGGATTGGGAGATGTAGATGCAGCAGGTCTTTTGCAAATGGAAGCGGAATTGGGAAAGGAACATGTGTGTTGCTGCGTGATGGATGTAACAGATGTAGAGAGCGTCAAACTCGCTTTCGAGAAATTCACCTCTCATACAGGGGGGAAGATAGATGCTTTGCTCAACAATGCAGGTATTCTCTATGCGGGGCCTTTCGATGAAATCACCTTGGCGCAGCATCGTCGTCTGATCGACATCAACTTCTTCGGCGTCGTCAACTGTGCGCATCAGGCCCTTCCGTATCTGGAAAAATCAGATCGTCCACTTCTCATCAACATGGCCTCTGCTTCCTCTCTCTATGGCATCCCGAATCTCGCCATTTATTCCTCCTCTAAATTTGCTGTCAGAGGGCTGACCGAAGCCTGGGACATCGAGTTGGCGCGCAAGGGAATACAAGTCATGGACGTCGTACCCAAATATGTGCAATCAGATATGACAGCAGGCGAGACGGGAAAAAAGATGAACCTAGATCGGGAAAAAATGCTGCTAAACCCTGAGCAGGTTGCCCAGCAGATCTGGAAGGCCATTCATCAAAAAAAGCTTCATTGGTACATCGGATTCGAGATCAAGTTGTTTGCGTTGATCTTAGGGCTAATCCCTCCGAAACTCAAGCGCATCATCACCCAACAAGCTATCCACTACGCCCCTTCGTATAATCTCTTGGGGGATCAGCGATGAGCCCGTTTCCTTTGACAGATCACACCCATCCTTCCATTTTTAGAAGAAAAGTTAATTTTATTTAGATTAAATCTAAATAATGATTTACTTAGCAAACGGGTTCCAGCGCCCATCGGATCAGCCTATCCACGCTTTTAGAGACAAATGAAAAATGGGGGTATTGTTAGTTTTCGTAGCGTGTTTTCTCCTTTATGGGAAGTCCAAATACTTCCCTAGTCATCTTTCTCAGATTGGAGACTGGATCAAGGGACATATACTTTTTAGCAGATTTGTAGCATACCTTACATTAGCCGCCTCACTTTTCCTATTTGCGCAGAATTTAGGATGGGGCACAGGTTCTGTGGCGTTTTTGATAGCTTGGATCTTTGCCTACTGTATCCTTTTGATCATCCTTCCCCTCAACCGTGGGTATGCCTATCTGATGACAGGGCTTTTTTTGACTACCATAATTGTTGAATACATACTTTGATCAGATGCCAGCCAAGGAAAAATATCTATCCACTCCAGGTCAGCGTGTGCTGAAAATAACCGCAGGTCTCATTGGAGGATTTGCTGTAGCGATTCTATTTCACAATGCTTTGGGAGTTTTGATCGAAAACAAGGGAGCACTCATCATTACGTCTGCTGTTACTTCCTTTTTACTGTGGGCATTCTGCATGGTTTTCGCTTTCATGGCAAAAAATGGCTGGAAAGTTTGGGGTATTTATTTGGGGCTATGCAGCTTTTTCTTAGCCATCATTTTCTTGGTTTAGGTGAGTATTAATGAAAGTATATGAAACTCAAAGCGCTCAAACCACGGCTTCATAATGTGATTTTCCATACGCATACCGTTTCAGGAATTGTGATTGGATTCGCCTTATTTATCTGCTTCTATGCAGGTGCATTCGCGCTCTTCTTAGATGAGTTGTATAGATGGGAGAATCCAGAGGCAAGGTTTGAGACTGTAGAAAATGTAGACTATGACCGTGTGCTTCAACTCGTTCAAGAGAAAGAGAAGGACTTTGATATCAACAACTTCTTCAGCATCGTCCCTCCTAATCAGCACAACCCTATGGTGATGTTTTTTGGGAGTATCAAAACGAGTGATAGCACATCCGAACGGTTCAGTACCTACATCAATCCTACTACCTATGAAGTAACCAATGTAGGAGAGCCCAAAACCCATATGGCGCGCACCATCTATGAGTTGCATTTTTTCCACCAAATACCAGAGATAGGTATTTATCTCGCTGGACTTGTCGGTTTCTTCTTCCTTTTTGCCATCATCACAGGGGTCATGATCCACTGGAAAAATATGGTTCAAAAGTTCTATGCTTTTACAGTAGAGGGTAAATGGAAACAAATATGGACCAATGGACATACAGTACTGGGAATGATCACACTCCCATTTCAAGCAATATATGCCTTTACAGGAGCTTTATTGGGGCTTTCCATCTTACTCTTAGCTCCTAGCGCCTACCTTCTCTTCAATGGAGACACCAATGAAATCGTAAAAATCGTCCGCCCTGATATCTCCGTAGCTTATGACGATGAAGCGAAAGTCGTCGATTCTCCCTATCACCTCAATGATGTATACAACCAAGTGCATGCACGCTACCCAGATCATGAGGTGACCGTTTTGTTTGCGCGCAACTACATGAAAGAAGATGGGACCATCTCTGCTCGCCTAGATGATCGCAAAGGTCTCAGTGGAGATGGAAGCTTCGTATACAAAAGTCGTACAGGTGAACTCATATCTGAGATCAAGCCCTACGAAAAGTCCTACACCATTGCCCTATACCCTATCCTAATCAAGCTGCATTATGCCACCTATGGAGGTATCTTTCTCAAGATCATCTACTTTATCCTAGCCATGACCACTTGTTTCATCATCTCAAGTGGTGTCATGATCTGGTATACAGCTAGAAATAAGTCTATGTACACGCTCAAGCAGAGACGCTTTCACCATCGCGTCACAAAAGTGTACCTAGCATTAACTCAAGGATTATTTCCAGCCATTGCGATCATATTTCTTGCCAATAAAATCGTCCCTATGGATCTCCCCAATAGGGTGGTCTATGTGAATGGAGCCTTTTTCCTAGGATGGTTGGCTTTGATTCTGATTGGATTGAGATGGAATAACCTCAGCAAGCTCAATCAGAATTACTTAACCATTGGAGGTGCATTAGGATTACTGATACCCATAGCGAATGGCATCGTCACTGGAGATTGGATCTGGAAAACCCTTATGGCAGGGGACTTCCATGTATTCAGTGTAGACTTTTCTTGGATAATGGCGGGAGGATTTGCCCTCTATCTGGGCAGATATGTACTTCCAAGGAGAGCAAAAAATGAAGCAACTACAAAGCTAGCAGGTGATGCTAAGCCACCGAAACAAATCCAGAAACCAAAACCTGCACCCAAAGTCCTCAATACATAGAGGATTCAAAGGGTCATAACCCGTCCTAAGATGAAATACTTGCTCCTCTTCCTTCTCCTACTTTCAAGTTCTGAAGTGTGGGCACAAAGCCCTACGCCTGTACAAAACCTGAGAGGCATCATCTTTGATCGATCTACTGAGCAACCATTGACAGGGGCCAAAGTAGAGATCCTAGGGACAGATCCTCTCCAAGGAGGCTATTCGGACGCACAAGGTAAGTTTTCCATTCCACGCATTCCCGTAGGCAGATATGAGGTGAAGGTCAGTTATCTAGGCTATCAGTCTATCCTAAAAAGTGGAGTCCTTCTTCACTCTGGCCAAGAAACCTATCTTGAACTGGGAATGGATGCCCAAGCCCTTCAGAGCGGAGAAGTTGTCATTGAAGCGGATCAAAGAAAGGTGACCAACGTAGCAGCAATGGTCAGCGCAAGGTCATTTTCAGTAGAAGAACTGCGCAGAATTCCAGGAGGTGTAGATGATCCTGCAAGAATGGCCGTAAAATTCCCAGGAATTTCTCCCAATCCAGATGCCCTCAATAACCAGCTAAATGTAAGAGGGAACAGTCCCCGTGGTGTCATCTGGAGATTGGAAGGGGTGGATATTTATAATCCCAACCATTTCGCACGCTTGGGAGGATTGGGAGGAAGTGTGACACTCTTTAGTCAGCAACTACTCGCCAATACAGACTTCTTCTCAGGTGCCTTCCCAGCTGATTATGGAAACGCCATCGGAGGTGTGTTTGATGCAAGATTTCGAAATGGAAACACACAGAAGCGACAACATGCCTTTCAATTGAGTATCATCGGAATCGATTTTTCTACAGAGGGGCCTTTCAATAAAAACGGGAATAGTTCTTACCTAGCCAACTATAGATACTCTACGACAGGAATCATCAAAGAATTTGTAGATGTGGGAGCTGCCATTCCTACCTACCAAGATCTCTCGTTCAAACTCCATTTCCGCTTACCGAATCAAGCCACACTTGATGTATTTGGCATTGGAGGGATCAGCGAATCTGAGTTCTTTCCTTCGCAAGATACATCTGCTTGGTCAGAAGGAACACGACTGAACTTAGGGAGTACCGCACGAACGACTACAGGAACCATAGGGGTATCTTATGCGCAGACCTTAGGCTCCAAGAGCTTTCTAAAGTCGACGCTAGTAGGTACAGGGATCAATTATGATCAAAGCGCTTTTTACCTTCAAAGGGACCTGACCACAAGGGATTCCGTCTCCAAAACAGACGACTACGAGTATCGGATATCTTGGGCGACGTTTTGGAACCATACTTTTGGTCCGAGACATACTCACCGAACAGGCGTGACCTTTCACGGCTTGGCTTCCAATGTATTTTTTACTAGAGCAGACAATGTCTTCTCACCCAATCCTGGAGGCAATCTCAATGATACCATTCGCCAAGGTCAAGGTGAGACCTTTCTCCTCAATGCATACACGCGCTCCCAATTCATCCTCAGCTCAAAATGGCAACTCAATGCGGGTCTCCATTTTGTATATTTTGGCTTGACAGGTGAACTATCCCTAGAACCAAGAATGGGATTGCAGTACCGAATCAGTCAGCGTCAGTCTCTGGCTTTAGGTTATGGATTGCATAGTCAGACTGAGCCTTTTTTCACTTATCTGATTGAAACACAAGATGAAAATGGCCAATCTTCTCGTCTCAACGATGATCTCCTATTCAACAAAGCCCACCATATAGTCCTTTCCTATCGATGGCAGATAAGTGAAAAAATAGGGTTTGTTGCAGAGATATACAACCAAGAGCAGTTCAATATGGTCGTCGCCGAGGACCTTCCGATCTCGCGGGTAGGAGGAGAGGATTTTTTCTTTGAGACATTTGATTTAAATAATGGAGGAAGAGGAAGAAATACAGGCTTAGAGTTAGCCTTAGAGCGGACCTTTGCCGATGGATATTATTTTATTGCAAATACATCCTTATTCAGGTCCACCTATATGGCCAATGATCAGGTGAGAAGGCCTTCCATTTTTGATACAAGATTTATCGGAAATGGCATCATAGGTAAGGAATAGGAACTGAATAAAAAGAAGGCAAAACCTAAGTTCTTCAACGCCAATATTTCCGTCACTTACACAAGCGA
>JBCBFT010000080.1:0-32265 GCA_038527485.1 Bacteroidota bacterium | reverse complement strand
GTGCATCTTCAGCATGCCAGGGGGCGTTGTGTCTGGGAGCAGGGGCAGTTTCACTACCAGTACAATCTCACAGATCACGCGCGAAGCTTTGGGGAAGGGGCCCTAAAGGTGAGCTGTAAGAGTCGTCTTCGGCGACGGGGACCATGACGGCAGGATCAACCCCGACCCTGTAGCAGGGCTAGATGTCGTACAGGTCGTGAGGGGATATTATCCCTTTGGGAGCCCAGCATGGCAGCGACCTCTCAATTAGTATTGGAGGTGGAATAAGTGGTGGGCTAAATCTGGGGAAAACAGCATCGATTGGCGCAAGCCTCTCAGTTTCATATAATTGGGATTTGACCCATGGAGGAACTTCCTTTTCTGAAGATTATGCTTATACTCCAGCTAATGAATTAGATTATGTAAATATAGGAATGGGAAATGCATCTACTCCTCCAGGATATATTTCTCCCTTTTCAAATGATGGATCTCAATCAGTAGATCACAGTGTTTTAGGTAGAGTTAGTGTTATCCACTCGATTAAGGGAAAACCAATTAATCCAGAGTGGTATCACCAAAAAAAGATTTATCTAGATAAAACAAGATTTTAACACTAAATAATCAAATCAAATGCGAATAGTCTATAAATTTTTATTGCTTATCGTGATCACGCATTTTTTTACTCCATCTGTGATAAATGCTCAAAAACGATTTTGGTATCCTTTACCTAACTCAAGTGTCGAGTTGGATACTCTTCAGTTTACACGTCCATTACTTGGTGAGAAAGTCTTGAACGTTATGAATGAAGTGAAGCAACTACAAGGAAAAGTAGTAGATAGATTAGATAGGCAGATCGCGTTCAGAAATAATGTTTTAGGAGAAAATCTATGGACTTGGGGTTTAAAACGAATATCACCTCGGGAAACCCGTTCCTTGCTAACTCTTGCATTTAAGCCAATTCCATTCGAAGACAGTACAATTATTTTTTTAAGCTTTTCATGTTCTGCACGGAATCGAGTGGGATTTAAGATCAGTGAGTTTAACCGCACATTTAAAAGAGAATTTCATACTACAGGAGGAAAACTCCTTCTCTTTGATGAGGAGGCAAAGGGTTATGCTTTATGGGGTTCTAATAGGGATACGGTTTATTTATCTGAATCTAGAGGAAGCTTAGCGGTTAGAGACTCAGATTCTGCTGATACTATTCAAACGGAGTCTGCAAATTTTATCGTTCACATGCCTGATAGTAAAGTTGTTACTGGCGAAGGACTTCCTCAATATAGTTATGCTATTGCATACCAAAATTTTGGAGATGATGGAACAATCTATGAAGTGATTTATAACTACATAATTATACGCGATCCCGTAAATTTAGATGAATGATTTTTCCCTCTTGCATAGGATTTCCAAAATCTGTGTCTGCATGGGCTGTAAAATATAACTACAAGCGCGTGATGTAGATGATCAGATCTGTTTCTCCACAATAAACATAGTGGGGAAATAGATCGATCAATTTATGCGTTCGATAGATCAAAAGACCCTCTAAGACTCTGAGATATCAAGTGTAGGTATGTACAAGCTAGCAGGAGAGTATCAATCGAAAAAATCAATTGCCATGAATAAGAGACTCACTTTGGGAATAACACTGATGGCCTTGTCCATCGTAATGGCCATCCTATCTGTCTACTTCGTCGTAGCTAGAGATCTTTACACTTGGAGTCCTCCTCCTAGCTACAACATGCAGCTTTTAGATGCTCCCATAGGAGAAGGAGTAGTGGCTACTGCATTGATGTCTATCTCATTTATGTGGGGAGGAATTCTTCTTTTTCTCAAAGGAGAAGGCCAATAAAGGAGTGTTGCGTGAGATAGACGTTTATGATGGCAAAATACAGAAGAAAAAGTCGTTCAATGTATGGAATATAGTTTTGGAGAGAAGATAGATACTTCGAATCCGAGTAAGATCTAACATTCATTTCTCCTTGCTTTTTTGGTGTGGAAAGGTAATGCCAAAGTAGATTGTAGGGACTTGTAATTCGTATTATGTCAAGTGTAAGTTTCCATCATAATGATTATGGGGCTTTAAAAGCTATTTTAAACATGATAAAGTGATTCAATCCCAAAATAAATACCAGCTAAATATGGTCATAAGAATTATATACTGTTGTATGTTGATATTTTTTGCTACATCAAAAGATGCTCTAGCTCAAAAATCTCCAGTATCACATACAGAAAAAAGTGTCTCAGCAGATCGTCTCCAAGTAGTGATTTCTGTCAAGGGTGATGGGCAGCAATTGTTCCTACAAAACTTTGAAGTAGACCTTCACTTGATCGGGGAGGGCAGCTACGAAGTGGAGTGTGAAGTTTGGCGAGTAAAAGGCATATTATCCAATACGTGTCTCCGCTTATCGATAGATTCAGAATCAGATGAGGTGCTAGTCATATCAGCAGATTTGAATCAAACCATCAACTTTCTCAGTAAGGAGAGTTATTTTTCTCCCGATCGTTCCCCCTACCACTTAGAGCATTTCAAGAAAGATAAACTCACGTTTGATAGCCCGCCATTTTGCCTATCATATATCAGCTATGAAGCGAAAAAAGACAATGTCCTAATGGGAGGATCAGGTATTACTACAGGGTGCAAATTATATATACGGAAGTCTCAAAAGGGGACTTGTTTGGAAGAAGTAGATTCAGCACATGCAGATACGTACGAAGGACCTGAAGAGGTTTTTAAGTCCTTTTTTGAGAATTATGGTTATGATTTTCAGGAGGTCTCTTATGAGATCGATTTTATCCAGCCTTAGGAACCCTATCTATAAGATCTTGCAAAAAATAAAATGGTTGTCACATCAGAGAAAAGGGCTAGTAAAATGTTCTACAGCGTCTCTGACCAATCTATCCGACAGATTATAGAAATCATCCTGACCTATTCCCCATACAACCTATCTTCCCCAATCAGTCTTGAAGTAAGCTCTGAGTAATCTCCAACAACCGATTCGTCGCATATGGCTTGGTGATGAAATCATCGCCTCCATAAGCATAAGCATATTTTTTGTCCACCTCCCCCTATTAGATGATATGTACGTTACAAGTCTTCCCCACAAAGGGGGATTTTGTCGTGAAATAGGCTTTTTAAAGCATCCTAGCCAGAAAGTCCCCGTAAGAAAAACAGAATTTATTTCCGTTCTTCTCCTTTTACATATACTAACCCTATCATTCTTCTTTTTACTTTTCCAAGCAGTTCAATAAACCTTTCTGTTGGAAGAGAAGAGGAATGTGTTTTATCAATAATCTGTTAAGGGATTAGGTAAAGAGAATAGAAAGACTTTGTAAATGGATGTGCGAAAAACCGCACGTTCCAGCCTCTCTATGCCTTTTTCCTCGCTCTCTTTACACAACTCCATCATTATTCCATTACGCATGAAAATCTTCTTAAAACACATGTTGTTAGTCTGGGCTTTTGCTGGCCTTATGTTTAGCCAAGCCATCGCTCAAAGCCCTGAAGCTTTCAAGTATCAGGCCGTCGTACGCGACGCAAATTATGCGCCTATCGCAAATCAAAACGTCAAGGTCCGACTGAGCATCGTCGAAGGGACAACGACTGGACCTATCATATACCAGGAAGCCCATGACGTCACGACGTCGGCCATCGGATTATTTTCCCTCAACGTAGGCGAAGGGACGGTCACAGGTGGATCTTTTGATTCGATTGACTTCCAGAGTGGGGGAGACCTTTTCCTGCAAGTAGAGGTCGATCAGTTGGGAGGGACCAACTATCAGCCCTTGGGCATTAGCCAGTTGCTCTCAGTGCCCTTCTCCCTCTATGCCACCAAGGCGGGTTCGGTAGACAATACAGATGATGCTGATGCCGACCCATTCAACGAATTTCAAGATCTCTCGCTAGATGGCAACGACCTTTCGATCACCCAAGGAAATACGGTGACCCTGCCTACATTTACCGCAGGTGAAGGTATCCGCATTGATAGCAACGTGATCAGCAATCAAGCGCCTTCTCTCTGGCAACTTGATAGCAATGTCGTGTTTGTCGATACCCAGAAAGTAGCCATCGGTCTGACAGATTCTACAGACTTTCCTGAGGACGCAGACCTATTTATCAACGGCAATGTACGTGTAGCCGATGACTCCAGCTTGCTTGGAGTAGGGGAGATCGTAGGCGCCAACGAATTGAGGTTTTCTGCTAATGAAAATAGAGACGGTGACATGACGATTGCCAGCAACGGACGCGTACGCTTTGAAGAAGAGGTAGGAATCAATCAAGTATTCTCTTTCGTCGATTTGAACATTCGAAATCAACAAGGAAACAGTACCGTTTTTCAGGTGGAAGATACTGCAGGACTCGACATCTTTGAAGTAGGCAGAGGACGAAATGTCGGAATCAACCGTATCACTGGTAATGTGACCCTTCAAGTGAGGTGTAAAGATCCGCTTAACACACCCTCTAGCATCATTGCCAACTTTGAAAGAGAAAACGGGGACAACGTCTTTCAGATCCAGAACGACCAGGACGTCGTGGTGACAGGTGATTTCTCTGTCAATTCAGGTAACAAGAACTTTATCTTGGATCACCCGCTAGATCCTGCCAATAAAATCTTGGCGCACAACGCTGTGGAATCGCCCGATCACGTCACCTACTACCACGGAACTATCCAGCTAGACAGTAAAGGAGAAGCTGTGGTCAGTCTGCCGAGTTACTTCGAAGCACTGAATACAGACTATCACTACCAGTTGACATGCATCGGAGGCTTTGCCCAAGTCTACATCGGAAAAGAGATCATGAACAATACCTTCACCATCGCAGGAGGACAGCCAGGGATGAAAGTCTCTTGGCAGGTGAGCGCGAGAAGAGACGATCCATGGGCACATGATCATCCTTATGAAGCAGAGATGGACAAAGAGCCATGGGAAAAAGGAAAGTATTTCTATCCAGAAGGCTACGGAAAAGGACGTGCGTATAAGATCGGAGCAGGTGACGATAAAGAGGACGAATAATGAAGAAACTGATCAGTTATTTCGCCGCAATTTTGGTCTGTGCTACGGTGCAGGCGCAAAATCTGACCCCAGAAGTGATCGCATCCGCAGGTGAGAGTTTTAACAATGGAAGCCTCTCGCTCGAGTGGACACTAGGAGAACTTGCCACAGAATCTCTCTCAAACGGAGGTGTGATCATATTGACCCAGGGTTTTCACCAGCCCACCGATCAGGTGACCTCGATCGAAGATCCGATTTCGCAGCTTGACGATGTCCGCGTATTTCCCAATCCGACTTCGGAAAGTCTCTTTGTCGAAAGGACGAAAATGGGAAATCTGGACCTGGTCCTGTGGGATATGAAGGGAACGGTCATCATGCAAACCCGTATGCTGACGACTTCCCAGAGCTTAGATCTCTCCCATCTGCCATCGGGCGTGTATGTGCTGCGCATGTCAGATGAGGATCAAGCCACCCGAAGTGTACGTATTCAAAAGTTCTAGAATATAAAAAGCCTAGCATGCTCACGATCGAGTATGCTAGGCCTTTTTATGTTAAGCTGACTATTCTTTCACGACCTTATAATTTCCCTTCAAGCCTGAAGCTGTCTCCAAATGGATCACATACATGCCTTGCGCATAGCGCGACCAGTCCAGGTTCAATTTAAGGTCTTGCGTGACAAACTCTTCCAAGATCTGTCCACTGGGAGTTTGTACTTTGACACTAATCTTTTCTCCTAGTTCTGGCAATTCGATGTTGAGAAGATCCTTCACAGGATTGGGATACATTTTCACACCTTCAATGATCATTGACTCAGTAGAAGAAACCACAGGCTCCTGATACACACGCACATAGTCGACGATCATCGGGCTTTGTGTGAAGCTAGAAGCAATGATGTTCTGAATAGCGACGTTGAGTAGGAGGTACTGATCCGCATCAAAGGGCCATGTACTGGCATCGCGTACAGCGGGTTGGTAGGTGTAAAAGACATTTCCATCGAGTGCAAATTCGAGCCTATCGGGATACCAGTCCAGTGTGTACACATGGAAGGCCGTAGATACATCAGGAACCATCAGCCCCCCTTTATTGATCGTCCCTCCAAATGAGGAGGGGGTATGCGTCGCACTTTGCACAAATCCCTGATTGTCACCCCAGTGCTCCATGATGTCAATCTCTCCGCAATCAGGCCAGGAAGTCGTCCCAAAAGTAGGCTGCCAGAAAGCCCCTGGCTCGCTGATGTTTTTACCCAGCATCCAGATCGCAGGCCACGTTCCCACACCAAAAGGCATCTGCGCACGGATCTCTACGCGGCCGTAGGTAAAGGCGAATTTTGAATTCAATCGCGCAGAAGTAAACTGCTTGGTCTGCCCTTGATCGGTAAATGTCTCACGCTTGGCCATGATGTAGAGGCTGCCATTTTCCACGTAGGAATTTTCTATCCTATTGGTGTAATGCTGAATCTCTCCATTGTACCAACTCGTACCTGTCGGAAGCAAGGTCTGCTGAAACCACTTGCTTTTGTCGATCTCGCCATCTGTATCAAATTCGTCTGCCCATACCAGATCCGTGTAGGGCGAGTTGTTGGTAGGTGTACTAGATTGGATAAAATCTCCATTGTAGGTGATATTGTCCAAGTAAGCGACGACTTGATCGGAATTATTTTCACCGTTGATCTGTAGGACCACACGGTTGAAGTCCCTGCGACTGATGGGGGTGCCAGAGTTGGGATTCAGGTTGCGGTAAAAGTCGTTGGCAAAGTCAAAGGTGACCATCTGCCATTGGTCCAGGTTGATATTTTTGACAATTTCACTTTGGGTTGACCAAGGAGTAGGCAAAGATCCATCCTGTAGCTTGAGGGAGATCTGGTTGTTTTGATTTCCCGTGAGGCTATTGGAAGGCACATAAATCAAGAGAGAAAAGGTCGGATTGCTCGTAAGATCGAATTTATCGGGCATTTCGAAGCGGACATTTGCATACGTACCGCCATTGTCTTCATATTTGAGGACAGTCCCTGAGTTATTCATTCCCCCAGGAAATGGGTTCACAAAAGCTGTTTGGATCTCTGTTTCGTCGCCAAACCAATTTTGGATCGTCCCATTGCCTTCAAAATCATCTTGGGCACCTTGAGCCAGGATAGATAAAGGCAGCAGGAGGAAGCTGGTAAATATAAGTAGGGTAAATCGCACGTGATGAGTAAGTTGATGATTCTTGATTAAGTCTAGGATTTAAGATCAAATATACAGAAAATGCATTCCGAATCTCAAAGGAAAAGGAACCAACTTTTGCATCTGTAAATGAATAGGTGGGTTTGGTTAGGTAGTATTTGTGAGACCTTCAAGTTATGGTGAACCTATCGTCAGGATGAACGGGCTCACGATGCCTCTTTGTTATACTCCCCTTATTTGATGCCACCCTTTCAGGCTTTGAAGCTGATTCACCATCTGGAAGGGACAGTGTAACATAGCAAGTAGAGTTGAGTCCTATGCTCGAAGTTAGGTGTGCGTTCGAATGATGGGAATCACCTCTTTTCCGATCAGCTCAATGGCACGCATCAGCTGCTCATGTGTCAGCAAAGGATTGTCCATCTGAAAAGTAAAGCGATCGATGCCCCCCAAAGCTTCGGCATGTCTCAGGATTTTTTGTGCGACATGTTCGGGATCACCTACGACCAACGCACCTCTCTCTCCTGACTGTGCATCGAAGTCCATACGCGTCACAGGTGCCCAACCTCTTTCTTTTCCGATTTCATTGAACATCTTCGCATAACCTGGAAAATACGTGTTCCTCGTCTGCTCATGGTCCTCTCCTACAAATCCCAGCGAATGCAAGCCAATCTTCATCTTATCTTCAGGATGTCCTGCTTCCTTGTACGCCTGACGATAGATATCTACCAGTGGTTTGAAGCGTGCCGTACGCCCTCCAATAACCGCTACTGTCAAGGGTAGCCCCATCTGACCTGCCTTAGCAAAGGAAGCAGGTGTCCCTCCAACTCCACGATGTATGGGAAGTTCTTCTTGAAGTGGACGCGGATACACAGCTTGGTGTTGCATAGCAGGGCGAAAACGACCTTCCCAGGTCACAAATTCATTGTCTCGGATCTTGAGGAGGAGGGCGAGTTTTTCTTCGAAAAGATCTTCATAATCGTCCAAGCGTAGCCCGAATAGGGGAAAGGAGTCTATAAACGAGCCTCTGCCTGCGACGATTTCTGCTCTTCCATTGGAAATCAGATCTAGCGTGGCGAAGTTCTGGAATACCCGTACAGGATCTGCCGAACTAAGTACAGTGACTGCACTTCCCAACTTGATGCGTTGGGTTCTAGCCGCTGCCGCTGAGAGGATGACGATGTTGGCAGAGTCCAAAAAATCTTTGCGATAGTGCTCGCCAATGGCAAAGATGTCCAAGCCCATTTCATCTGCGAAGACGATTCGGTCGAGAAGTCTTTGAATGTCTTTATGAGGATCTGTTACAACTCCTGTCTGTGGGTCGATGCTGGCAGCAGCAAAACTATCTATTCCTATTTCCATTGTGTATAGCTTCATTTGATAAAGGAAGGTACACAGGGAGAAGGGAATAAATAAAATAGAAGAAGTGAATATGTGTAGCGTAGCATGCGGAAATCGTTCGCAGCGGCCCCCATGCTGAAATGAAAAGTATAAAGCTATGGTATTTGGTAAAGGAGGCACTTATGCACCTAGCAGGGGGAGATGCTTCACCCGGTGATATGTCAAGGCCAATTGAATACAGTGTGTCAACTCAGGTAGGGGCAGCGCATCCTCTTGTTGAAAGATAATGGCTCTATTTCCTTCAAAATGAAAGAGATCGCCATATAGCTCTCTAAATGTAGGCATGAGCAGGCTGGTACACTTTACATACATGGCATATTGAGCAGGTTGGGCGGGCTTCCAATCTATCCTGAGTGTACTCCCTTTCTTGACGAGGTAGCTGGGTTCCCCCCACTTGAGGGTTTCTTCTAGTTGAGAGATACCTTCTGTTTCTTCAGCAACTGTAAGAATGAGGCTGCGCAGTCTCGCTAGTTTTTCCTGTACCCATGCGGGATATCGTGCGATACATTTGGCCACATCGGGATGAGAGGTGATGATGAGTGGGGATGTATCTGAGTTTACCTTTGCCATTTGTCGCTTTTTTCAATAAGAGCCTTGAGTGCCTCGTGGTCTACTTTCGCGAGACTTTTGATATACAAACATCCTTTTCCTTTCTTATGGTCGCCCAGTTGTTTTAATAATGCAGCTTCCTTTTGTAGATCATACATGACGTAGAGAGAAAGATGGGCACTTGCGGGGGAAAAACCCACATTGAACCATTCAAACTCATCTCCATTCTTGCGTTGATAGGCGTATTTCCCAAAACCTATGATGCGCTTTCCCCATATCTTGGGTTCTTTTCCTGTAATCTCCTTCATGATTGCCAGCAGGGCTTTGCTATCCGCTTTTCGCTTTGGGTTGGAGATGGCCTCAATGAATTCATCTACATTGAGATCTGTTTCTGAATTGACAAGCTTCTTCATAATAGGTGAGATAAAGGGGATATTTTGGGTTGATTAGTCTGGTTAAGATAGTAAATCCTACATAGGAAGGGTTTACGATTTCTTAGCCATACGTAATTCAAATAATGCCAACGTAACAACAAGGATAATTTCTCCTATAAAATACAGAATCCCCCCATACGTGAGCTGGCCATACAAGAAGATGACAAGAATGAGGGTGACCGCACAATATAGGAGGTTGACAATGGCAATGAATCGAAGGTAGGGCGCCCAGTTTTGAGGAAATCGGATGTATTGGCTGAAGGAATAGACGGAAAAGATACCTGCTGAAAGGGCTAGATACTGAAGAATAGAGGCAGGCATACCAAAAAATGACTCAAACTGTACCAACACCACACCTAGCATCACAGCTGAGACGAGCGCACCGATTCCATCGAGTAAGAATAGATTGCGTGGGGTAAGCTGTTTCAAGGCATTTTCTGTTGAAGTGAGAATTGCAAGTCTTTAAATGTAATGAACACATTTTACAGAAAAAATACTTCTAAATCTCAATCATCAAGACCGTGATTCTGCCACTTTCTGCGCCCATTGCTGAACCATGTCGGCCAGTGTCTGTGGCTTGATGGGTTTGGCGAGGTAGTCATTCATGCCTGAGGCAAGGCAAGCTTCCCTATCTTCTGCCATGGCATTGGCGGTCATCGCGATGATGGGAAGAATATCTGATGGGATCTGTTTACGGATTTCCCTTGTCGCAGCCAATCCATCTTTTTTTGGCATCTGCACATCCATAAATACAATGTCATAGGGCCTAGCGAGTGCCATATCTACAACTTCTTGGCCATTTTCTGCTAAATCGATTTCATACCCCAACCTTGAGAAAAGTCGCTTTGCAATTTTTTGATTGACAGCATTATCCTCAGCAAGTAAGATACTCAGTGGGATGTGATGAGATGGATGCGTGACGTTAGATATGCTAGGTACGGCTTTCTGTTCAGATAGAGGTAGATGGAGCAAGTCAGCCATAGCTCTGAAGAGCTGTCTTTGCGAAACAGGTCTGAAGAGAGACTGATCGATTATTCCCT
This sequence comes from Bacteroidota bacterium, assembly GCA_038527485.1. Taxonomy (GTDB): domain Bacteria; phylum Bacteroidota; class Bacteroidia; order J057; family J057; genus JALEFZ01. The sequence goes on along the minus strand of JBCBFT010000080.1, from coordinate 21,714 downwards.
CAGGGATGTGTAGATCTGGTACAGAGTGAATCATCAAAATAGGAAGCTCAGGTATCAAGGCCTTACAAGCGAGACTAAACTGAATACCGTCTATATCAGGAAGTTGATAATTTGTAATGATTAGGTCAAATGCCTCCTGGTCCAAGATTTCAAATACATGGGAAGCGTGGGTAAACGTCTGACTCTTTATGCCCCATTGCTGCAATTGTCGCGCGAGAATCTGCTGATGCGTGACATTACTATCTAGGATGAGTACACGACTCTTTTTGAGATTTTCGAGCTTAAATGATGGCGTAGATGCGGGCAGATGCGTGGGGGTACTCTGGAGCGTAAAGTAGAATTTGGAGCCTTCATTTGGTTCGCTCTCTACCCAGATGCTGCCCTTCATCATCTCCACCAATCTTTTGGAAATAGCCAATCCCAAGCCTGTACCCCCATATTTGCGTGTCGTGGATGCATCCACTTGCTGAAATGCTTGGAATAGTTGCCCAATTTTATCTTTTGGAATCCCGATACCCGTATCTTCTACCCTGAATTGCCAGAGGACCTCACCATCTATCGACTCCTCAGACGAGACATGGATGTATACCATACCCGAAGCGGTAAACTTAATGGCGTTGCTGACCAGGTTCGAGACGACTTGCTTAAAACGGACCACATCTCCTAAAATTCCTTCGGGCGTCCCTTGTTCTATCTCATATAGAAGGTCGAGTCGCTTTTCTCTTGCTCGGACACTGAAAAGATGTAAGACTTCTTCGATCGCATGACGGACAGAAAATGGGATCGTTTCTAGCTGCAGTTTTTCAGACTCTATCTTGCTAAAATCGAGTATATCATTGATGATGGTCAGGAGGGATTCGCCACTATTTCTGATGATGGCCAGTTGGTCTCTTTGATCTTCATCCAGCATGGTCTGATCTAGGAGTTCTGCCATGCCGATAACCCCATTCATAGGAGTACGAATCTCGTGACTCATGGTAGCCAAAAATTCTGACTTAGCCTTCGCTGCGATCTCTGCTGCATCTTTTGCTGCTGCGAGTTCTGCGGTGCGTGCTTGGATACGATCTTCTAGGTAGGTATTGGCTTCCTGAAGTTGCTGATTCAACTGCTTGATGTCCTCTGCTGCTTTGAGCTTGTCTTTTAAGGCTTCTTCTCTTTCGTGGAAAATGATCCAGTAGCTTTCAGAAGCTCCGAGTAGGAGGCATATGCCAAAGATTAGGATGCCAAATACGACAGGTGCTTGAGGAATGACACTTTCAATCGTAAAATCGAAGAGAATAGAAAACACAAAAAAGGTAGCAGCACTTAGCAAACAGAGTAAGCTGAAAATGAAAAATCGGGTACCGGGCTTATTTTCTTTAGCCAGTAAATAGATCATCCAAAAGCAGAAAGGAAATGTAATTATAAAGTTGACTCCTACGACAGTCGTAGCATATCCTGCATATACTCTGACTTCTTCTGGCTGCAACCATCCAAAGGAAAAGAGATAGAGAATCACAATGACTTGAAACGCTTGACTGACGATAAGACCACGTTTCAAGACTTTGTTTTGTGTGATGGTGTCCCATAAGAGACTGATGAGTGCAAGGTTGAACAACTCACCCCCCATGGTCTCTAGCGGAATCAAACTAAGCCCTCCAAAAAACTGTATCCAGCCTGGGAACCAATGTGACCAAAAGCCTCCAATATTTAGCACACCCAGGGCCACAAAGATGATATAAGCAGATGTAAATAGGTAGTAAAGCTTTTTCCTTGTGACATAAAGAAAGAGATACCCCAAGAAGGCAATGCCTAGGATGGTAAGTACCAAGCCAAATAGCAAAAGTCCTTCATCATCTCGTTCGATAAACGCTTCTTTCTGCCAAATCTCCATGGGAAAGGTCAAGAGTTCATCGTTTACAATTCGAATCCAGCAAATGACAGGTTTTCCTTGAGGAGGATTCGGAAGCGTCAAAGGGAATCGCAGCGCTCTCGTATCCAAGAAATTTTCCTTGCCGTAGTAACCAGCTCCTCCGTGGAAAACCCGAACAATCTCTCCATCCACGCTCAGATAAAAGTCTACTTGATACAAAGCAGGATTATTGATCAGTAGTAAGTTTTCCTCCTCCTGCACATATGAAGAAAGATCCATTCTGAGCCATAATGTTCGAGGACCTCCTTGAAGTAGATTTTCTTGAGAAGAGGCTGTGCGAAATTGACCCATTTGAAAAGAGTCTTGCACAGCGTCCATAGGTAGCTCATGTGTTTGATCCCAGAAATACTCCCAACGATCAATTTTTATCTTGCCCCATGTCGTCTGAGGGGCTACATAAAACCCTACGAGCAAGAGGAAATATAAAATTCGTATGCTATATTGATTATATTTCAAGGGGCTGATTTGTAGCTTATTATGTGTAATTTTACTGAGGATATATCCCAATAATGGATGACCTGCTCCAAATTCAAGAATATTGAACCAATATAGAAGATTTAGGATGTTTTAATTAGTGAAATATATAGTCAACTATAACATTGGCTTTTTTGAGTTTTATCAAATATGGAGATATTAGCATCACTTCCAGAAACAATCCCTTTTGTATCCGAGGGCCTATCTGTCTATCCTTGATTTTTTTCCTAGAAAAGATTCCTATAAGGCATGGTGTAAAACTCTATTTATCAATATGTCTGCTGTTTATATTGATAGGATCTATGATTTATAGGAAAAACCAATTTATTTATTGCCAAAATTCCTCTTTTATTAGAGTGTAGAAATATCACTTTTTGTATAAACTAATTCGCATGGACTCTCTTTCAAACGGAACACACTCCAACGGAAATGGCGCTGAAAAGTGTCCCTTTCTCAATGGACAACTGAATCAGGGTGCCGGTGGCGGTACCAACAACCAAGACTGGTGGCCCAACCAGCTAAAACTCAATATCCTGCGTCAGCATTCTTCCCTTTCCAACCCTATGGACAAGGATTTTGATTATGCAGAAGCATTCAAAAGCCTGGATCTTGAAGCCCTAAAGCAGGATTTGACAGAATTGATGACAGACTCTCAAGAGTGGTGGCCCGCAGATTACGGACACTACGGTCCTTTCTTCATCCGCATGGCATGGCACGCAGCAGGTACGTATCGTATTGCGGATGGTCGCGGAGGCGGGGGGACAGGTGCGCAGCGCTTCGCTCCACTCAACAGCTGGCCTGACAATACCAATCTAGATAAGGCACGTTTGCTGCTTTGGCCTATCAAGCAGAAGTACGGCAAGAAGATTTCATGGGCCGACCTTTTGATCCTTACAGGAAATGTCGCCCTTGAATCTATGGGCTTCCAAACATTTGGATTTGGTGGAGGCCGTGCAGATATCTGGGAGCCTGAGCAGGACATCTACTGGGGTTCTGAAGGCAAATGGCTGGAAGATAAGCGCTACACGGGAGATCGTGAGCTGGAGAATCCTTTGGCTGCTGTGCAAATGGGATTGATCTATGTGAATCCCGAAGGACCCAATGGAAATCCTGATCCACTCGCAGCTGCGCACGACATTCGTGAGACCTTTGGTCGTATGGCGATGAACGATGAAGAAACCGTCGCGCTCATCGCGGGTGGACATACCTTTGGTAAGACACACGGTGCAGCCAATGATGTAGAGTATCTTGAGGCTGAGCCTGCAGGTGCGCCTATCGAAGCGCAAAGCATGGGATGGCACAACCGCTTCGGTTCAGGAAAAGGAGCCGACACGATCACCTCTGGTCTAGAAGGAGCTTGGACAGATACACCCACGCAGTGGAGCAACAAATACTTTGAGAATCTATTCAACTACGAGTGGGAACTGACCAAGAGCCCTGGTGGGGCACACCAGTGGAAGCCTGTCAACGATGGAGGTGTAGGCACGATTCCTGACGCACACGATCCCGAGAAGAAGCATGCACCTTTCATGCTGACGACAGATCTTTCCCTACGTGTAGATCCTGCCTATGAGAAGATTTCTCGCCGGTTCTATGAGAACCCCGATGAGTTTGCCGATGCCTTTGCACGTGCTTGGTTCAAGCTGACGCACCGCGACATGGGACCACGTGTTCGCTATCTGGGAGCTGAAGTACCTGAGGAAGTATTGATCTGGCAAGATCCTGTACCTGCAGTAGATCACGAATTGGTCGACGAGGCAGACGTGACAGAGCTGAAGAAGCGCGTATTGGCTTCTGGCTTGTCTATCTCTGAATTGGTTTCTACCGCATGGGCTTCTGCTTCTACTTTCCGCGGATCGGACAAGCGTGGAGGGGCAAATGGTGCACGTATTCGTTTGGCACCTCAGAAAGATTGGGAAGTCAATCATCCTGAGCAACTGGCTAAGGTATTGAATGTCCTGGAAGCGATCCAAAATGAATTCAATGCGGCACAAACAGGTGGCAAGAAAGTTTCTCTGGCAGATTTGATCGTGCTCGCAGGTAATGCAGCGATCGAGGAGGCAGCAGAGAAATCAGGACACAAGGTAACGGTACCTTTCACCGCAGGTCGTACAGATGCTTCTCAGGAGCAGACAGATGCTTACTCTTTCGAGGCGCTAGAGCCACAGGCAGACGGCTTCCGCAACTACGTGAAGACTAAGTACACCGTATCTGCTGAGGAGATGCTTGTAGACAAGGCGCACTTGCTCAACCTCACAGCACCTGAGATGACGGTATTGGTAGGCGGTATGCGTGTACTTGATACCAACTATGGACAGTCTACGCATGGTGTATTCACGGATCGTCCTGGAACACTCTCCAACGACTTCTTTGTGAACGTCCTGGACTTACGCACCACTTGGGCGGCGACTTCAGAGGACGATGAAGTATTTGCAGGACGCGACCGCATGACGGGTGATCTGAAGTGGACAGGTACGAGAGTAGACTTGATCTTCGGGTCCAACTCTGAGCTGCGCGCTCTGGCTGAGGTATATGCCTGTGCAGATGGCGAGGCGCAATTTGTACATGATTTTGTTTCTGCCTGGAACAAGGTCATGAATGCTGATCGCTTCGAATTGGCTTAAGGCATAAAACAGACTGGATATATATCAAAGGCAGCTCTCTAAGTAGGGCTGTCTTTTTTTATGATTCTAAAAAATGCTCGATCGAAGACAGGAAGATGGGTCGACTCATCAAACGCTTCCAAAATCAGTATGTTCATGGACTATTTTTTGTGTGTCTTTAAGGTGTAAGGACTACGTACAATCCTATAGTGATTCCATGTCCTCATTCGTTATTCTTGTGGAGAAAAATTACACCACTACATTATTCACCTCAATTTTATTCATGATGAAAAAGACACGATCCCTCTTTCTTTTGCCCTTTGCTATGCTTATCGCCAGCCTACAGTGGGGGTATGCCCAAGGCGTGACGGAATATAAAGTAGTGACCGTTGTAGAATCGATTGTTCCAGGTGGCTTAGGTCGCTCAAGAATGATTGAAAATCAGGAAGATAGAAATGTAGATGACCTAACTACAGATAGAACTGATGGAAAGAAGAGCGACCAAGGCAAAGTCAAGCGGAAGGATGCCAAAATTGATAAATTCAAAGAGGCCAAACTACTGAACTTTTACAGCGCCGTAGGCATCAACTTTCAGAATATTGCCTCTAATGATGCCCTCATCACCTCCAAACTCAATCAACTGGCCTCTGAGGGATGGGAGTTGGCATTTGTGACCAGCGGAGTGGAAAGCGACTCAGGCACACCTGCTGATGATAAAGGAGGACAGAGCGATGGCAAAGGGATCTTTGTCACGCGTTTGATTTTCAAGCGAACAAGATAGTATAGTACCGAGTGAAAATATAGATGAAAAGGGGCTGTCTTCAACCGAGGTAGTCTCTTCTTTATATCCCACTGCCTCGCCCTACGACCTTGTCTCCATATTTGTGCTTGAGCGCATCCAATGCTTCATATAGATCTACCTGTCGAGACTGATCCTCAAATAGTTGGATCTGTGTATCTCCAGGAACCAAATGGCTGAATTTTACGCCTATCAGCCTCAGCCTGACCCTACGATCATAAACCTGCTGAAAAAGTGAGAGTACCTTTTCGAGGAGGAATGCATCATTGGCAGAGTAGGGAATGCGGATTTGCTTGCTTACTGTATCGAAATTGGCGTAGCGCACCTTGACGGCCACACATGCTGTGAGTTTATGTTCTTTGCGCAGCTGAAAGGCCAGTTGCTCAGTCATACGCGTAAGCATAGTCTTGAGCTGATAGATGTCCACCGTATCCTGAGCGAATGTGCGCTCCTTAGAAATAGACTTTCTTTCCGAATAAGGAATGACGGGGCTGTCGTCCTCTCCACGTGCCCTTCGATACAGCATGCCTCCCATTTTCCCAAATCCTCTTTCGAGTACAGGCTTAGGAATCTCTCGCAATGTCTCAATGGTACGCACCCCCATATTGACAAGCTGCTGGGTAGTTTTCTTTCCCACATAAGGAATCTTACGGACAGATAGTGGAGCTAAAAAGGGAGAAACGCGCTCAGCCGAAATTTCCATTTTGCCATTGGGTTTTACCTCATTCGTGACCACCTTGGCCACCATCTTATTGACTGAAAGGCCAAATGAAAGGGGGAGCCCTGTTTCCTTATGTACACGTTTTCCCATCTGCTCGGCATACATCCAGCAGCCGTAGAAGCGCTCCATGCCCGTCATGTCAATGTAAAACTCGTCTATACTCGCCTTCTCAAACAAAGGAGCATCTTCACGAATAATTTCTGTTACCATACCCGAATAGTCGGAGTAGGCACCAAAATCGCCCCTGATCACAATCGCATGCGGGCATAGCTTACGTGCCATGCGCATGGGCATGGCCGATCGCACCCCAAAGTGCCTCGCCTCGTAGCTACAAGAAGATACCACACCGCGATCGCCTGTTCCACCAATAATGAGTGCTTGGCCATTCAAACGACTGTCCTTGAGCCGCTCGACCGAAACAAAAAAAGCATCTAAATCTAAATGGACAATAGAACGCATACTGCTAAGACTGTGAGACATGAAACCGCTTCGCTACGAGATATGGAGACTTCTACCATATGGTACGAGATACCCAAATACATATTTTATAACTAATAAAATTAGCTTTTATTTTTATTTTGCTAAATAAATTTCAATTTTTGTGATGCGAAACATATGGATTCTGTCTATTTTAGCTGTGAGATAATTACTTACATGCAACAAGGTCTCATAGCGTAGCGGTCCCGAAGTCCCTCTAGGGACGGTCTCTCATCTCACAGTCTCCCCAAATGTATCTCAACTGCCACACATACTACAGCATGCGTTTCGGGACGCTCTCAGTGTCAGAACTGGTGTCACTGGCAGAGGAGCATGGCATTGGCTCATTAGCTTTGACGGATGTGCATAGTACATCGGCGGTGTATGAATTTGTGCGGCGGTGCAAGAAGGCGGGGATCGAGCCTGTCGTGGGGATGGAGTTTCGCCGAGAGGATCAATTGCTGTATATCGCCCTGTCCAGAAACCTCAATGGCTTTCGAGAGATCAATGAATTTTATTCGAAATACGCCCATCAGCATCAAAAATTCCCTGATCTTCCTCCTTATTGGGAGGATGTCTTTGTGATCTATCCCTGGGAAAGACGAGATGTGGTGAGTCTAAGCGAAAGAGAATTTTTGGGGATTCGCAAAGAACACTTGCCTCAACTCCTGCGCTCGCGCTACAGGCATCGACAAGACAAACTTGTCATACACCAGCCTGTGACCTTCATCGGAGGACTCGGGCAAGAGATGCATCGCATGTTGCGCGCCATGGATCACAATACCTTGCTGAGTAAGCTCACGGCCAGACAGCAGCTCGGAGCTGAAGCGCGCTTCGTGACACCGTCTCAACTTGTCAAAGCCTTCGAGCAATACCCGCGTTTGATTGCCAATAGTGAGCGTTTGCTTTCGGAGTGTAGCTTTGACTTTGTGGAGGGAAGGAGGCTGTCCAAGCAGACCTTCACAGGAGCCAAGTACGACGATATGCTCCTGCTGGATAAGCTGGCGCGTGAAGGACTGGTTCGTCGTTATGGTCGCTATCATCCCCATGCTTTGAAGCGCATGGAGCGCGAGCTAGAAGTCATCGACCAACTCGATTTCAACGCCTATTTCCTCATCACATGGGACTTCGTCAACTATGGGCGTTCGCGAGGATTCTTCCATGTAGGGCGAGGCAGTGGTGCCAATAGTTTGGTAGCCTACTGCCTGGGAATCACAGATGTAGATCCCATAGAGCTAGATCTATACTTTGAGCGTTTTCTCAATCCCAAACGTATCTCTCCGCCTGATTTTGACATTGACTATTCGTGGAAGGATCGGGACGATGTGATCGACTATGTACTCAAGCGTTACAGAGGGACCCATGCGGCTTTGCTAGCGACTTACAATACCTTTAAGGAACGTTCGGCCATTAGAGAGCTGGGAAAAGTCTTTGGTTTACCCAAACAAGAGATTGACATCCTCACACATCTGGGGATAGACGCGCTAGCACCTGACCAGACGTCGCAGCGGGTGCTGACCTATGCGCACTTGATCCAAAATTTCCCCAACCATCTGAGCATACATGCGGGCGGGGTGTTACTTTCGCAGGAACCCATCCACTGTTACACAGCGACAGATATGCCCCCCAAGGGCTTTCCGATCACACACTTCGACATGTACGAGGCGGAGGACATTGGCTTGCACAAGTTTGACATCCTGAGCCAGCGCGGGCTGGGGCATATCCGCGATGGGATCGACATCGTACAGGCTCAGCGAGGGGAGGCTGTGGATATCCACAAGGTGCAGCATTTTATGCGGGATGAGAAAGTCCGCGATTTGCTGCGTTCGGGGCGGACCGTCGGCTGCTTTTACATCGAGTCCCCTGCGATGCGAGGCTTGATTCGCAAACTCTCCTGCGATAACTATCCTACGCTGGTGGCTGCGAGTTCTGTCATCCGTCCAGGAGTGGCGCGTGCGGGTATGATGCGTGCCTTCATCGAGCGACACAACGGCGTGGAGTTTGAATACCCCCATCCCAAGATTGAAGAGCTCCTTGAAGAGACTTACGGTATCATGGTCTATCAAGAGGATGTGCTGAAGATGGTGCATGGCTTTGCGGGATTGGATTTGGCAGAAGCAGACCTCTTGCGGCGTGCCATGACGGGAAAGTCGCGCACGCAGGATGAGTTTGTACGACTCAAAGAGCGTTTTCATGATGCTTGTTTGGAAAGAGGCTATCCCAAAGCCGAGGTGAAAGAGATCTGGCGACAAATTGAAAGTTTTGCGGGTTATTCTTTCTCCAAGGCCCACTCAGCCAGTTTTGCTGTGGAAAGCTTCCAGAGTTTGTATCTCAAGGCTTACTATCCACTCGAGTTCATGGTGGCGGTAATCAACAACTTTGGAGGCTTTTATTCGACGGAGTTTTACCTGCATGAAGCACGCCAGTGGGGAGGAAATGTATTAGCACCCTGTGTGAATGAAAGTGTGTATCTGACGTCGATCCAGGAAGAGAACATCTACCTGGGATTTGTGCACGTCAAGGATTTGGAAGAGAAGTTGGCGAAGAAAATCGTGGAGGAGCGCAAACTGCGTGGGGTATACAAGAGCTTTTCAGACTTTCGGCATCGCATTCAAGCGAGCGAGGAGCAATTGACGATCCTGGTTAGGGTAGGGGCGTTTCGCTTCACAGATCAGACCAAGGCAACCCTACTCTGGGAGACCAAGCTTCAGCGAAGCCTGGTGAACGGTCATGTAGGACGACAGGTAGAGACGCTATTTGCGCTGGAAGAACAGGACTATGAAGTACCTCAGCTTCCTCAAACTTGGGTGGAAGACGCCTATGACGAAATAGAGCTGCTGGGCTTTCCACTTTGTTCTCCTTTTGAGCTTGTCCCCAATTTGCCCGAAAATGGAATCGTAACCTCCTCATTTCCCCAAAACCTTAACCGCGTAGTGTGTATTGCAGGGTATTTCATTTGTGCCAAAACCACTAAAACGGTACATGGTGACTACATGCAGTTCGCCAACTTCGTCGATACCGAAGGGGAGACCTTTGATGTCACGATCTTTCCCCCCGAAGCCAAGCAATACCCACTCACGGGATCGGGCGTCTACATGGTGACAGGTATGGTCGTTGAGGAGTTTGGGGTGTATTCCATCGAGTTGATGACACTGAAGAAATACTTGTACTTGGAGGATACGCGCTTGGTGTAGCGCTAAGGGATCACTTCAGACCATATATAACATTTGTAATGGCTCCTATTCCATCAGTCGCCAATTATTCTCCTACCAAATAATCCGTAGGCACGTGATCGACGAGCCATACCCCATTTCCCGTGACGAAAAACTCAAAACCTGCTTGGGCCATTTCCTCACTCCTTACCGTGAAGATATAAGGTTTCCCATGCCTTCCACCGACCTGCCGAGCTGTTGCGAGATCTGCCGAAAGATGCACATGATGACGATTGCCCTTGATGAGTCCTTGCTTCCAGATACTGTCCACGAAGCGCGTAGCTGTACCATGAAAAAGGGTAGTGGGAGGTACAGCCGTTTCATACCCCAGGTCTACTTTGATGCTATGTCCTTGTCGGGCACGGATCATTTGGCCATCCTCTGAAAACATGAAGCGTTGCTTATTATTTTCGGCTACGATAGTTTCTAAGTCATTGCGTTGCAAGCGGCGTCCGTTTTGTTGCATTGCTTGTAGGAGGGTATCGACGGAGATCCAGCCTTGATGGTCGAGTTGGAGGGAGAGGACTTCAGGCTTGTGACGGAGAACAAGAGAAAGGAATTTGCTGTGTCTTTTGAGTTGTGACGTGTCCATAAGATTTGAAAAAAATTGAGAATGAATGATGTGTTGAAATGTAGTTTGGAGGGTTAAACGGCGTTTTTATACGAATGCTATACTTAGCTCGATCGAGGTAGGAGCGATAAAAGATGAGGCGTGATGCGATATCACTTTATACAGAATGATAGGCAATGCCTACTTTTACTCATAATCTGTCTTTAAGGTTCCCAAATGGGAAAGATTTTTTGAGTCGTTGGATACGACAGATTATGGAATGCGTAGATCGGAGTCTACGCATAGCGGAGCGTTTGCGACACAGTATAGTTTCATTTTTTCAATCCTTCATTTTCATTAGTCCAAATACCCACAAAAATAACCCCCCTCGCCATCAGACGAAGGGGGCATTCAACAAAAAAAGCGCTTACAATTCTATTCGTACTTCAAGGCGCGGACAGGGTTGGAGACCGCCGCCAGATAAGCCTGATGACTCACAGTGACCAATGCGATGAACAGAGAGACAACCGTAGCTAGAACAAACGGCAACCAAGGCATGTCAATCTGATAAGAAAAGCCCGACAACCAATTTCTCGCCAAGAGGAGAGACACAGGCCAAGCGACAAGGTTGGCAATCAAGACCAACTTCAGGAAATTGGAAGAGAGGCTGCGCATCAACTGAGGGACTGAGGCGCCTAGCACTTTTCGGATACCAATTTCTTTGGTACGCTGCTCTGCCGTGAAAGCCGCCAATCCATATAAGCCCATGCAGGAAATGATGATCGCCAAGATGGTCAGGTAGAGAAACATCGTCCCAAAGTTGCGCTGCTGCGCATAGAGCTTCCCAAAGTTTTCATCTAGAAAGGTGTATCTAAATGGATGTGAAGGCTCCATATTGTTCCACCTTTGCTCGATCGCTGCAATCGTCGCGTTCATATTGTCTGTCTCGACCTTGATCGAAGCCCACCACAATCGATCATCCACAGAGAGCAACATCGGCTTGATTTCCTGCGTAAATCCTTCAATGTGAAAGTCTTTGACGACACCTATGACCTTTCCTTTTTGCTGCTTTCCATTGGAGAAGAAGTTGAACAAGGTTTTGCCTATCGGATCTCCCATATTGAAGAGTTCGACAGCTTTTTCATTGAGAATGTACATAGCGGTAGAATCACTGTCTAGCTCTTTTTGAAAAGGAGTTCCTGCGACCATTTCCAACTCTAAGGTTTCGAAGAAATCATAATCTACCTCCATCGTCCAGAGCGGGATTTGCTCCTCTCTTCCTTCCACCCCAAACATGTTCTGATTGGCAATATCTCCTGGGAGAAAGGAAGATCTAGCTACCCCTCGTACACCTGGAATGTTACGGAATTCTCCTTTCAGTGACTCAAATTCCTGAACGACTTTTTGGGTCTGAATAGGGACAACCATAAGCTGCTCTCCATTGAATCCCAGATCTTTATTTTGCATGTAAGAGATCTGAAGAAAAATGATACTCATACCAATGATCAAGATGACAGAAGCTGAAAATTGGGTAACCACCAAGGCTTTGCGTAAGAAGGCCCCGTCGCGGGTTTTGGAAAGGTCTCCTTTGAGGATCTTAATCGGCTGGAAACCCGACAAGAAGAAGGCAGGATAGCTGCCTGAGAAAAGACCGTAGATCACTGTAATCAAAAGGGCAAATCCAATGGTAAGCCCAAAATCCGAACCTGTCAGAAGGAGGTCTGTGCGCATGATTTGGTTAAAGCCAGGTAAAAGGAACTCTACCATCACAAATGCTAAGAATAACGCCATCAAACTCTGGATGACAGACTCCATCAGGAACTGAGAGATTAACATGCCACGCGTCGCACCCGATACTTTGCGTATGCCCACTTCCTTGGCACGCTTGGCTGATCGTGCCGCCGCCAGATTCATGAAGTTGATCCCTGCGATGAGCAAGACCAGGAATGCGATCGCAACGAAGATGTAGAGGTACTGAATGTCGCCATTCTGCGCGATTTCATTGTCTCGATGAGAGGTAAGGTGGATATCCGAGATCGAGGTCAGATCATATTCGAAACTATTCCCGCTTTCGATAAACTCTTCCACGGTCACTCTCAGAAATTGCTCTACATTGGGGGTGATGTAAGCCAGGAATTTATCTGACATAGAAGCAAAAAAGCGCTCCATATCCGTCCCAGATTTCACTTTGACATACGTGTAGTAATTGTTGCTGATCCAGACAGGTTGATAGCTGTTGTCGGCTATGTAGAAATTAAATTCAAAGTGGGACTTTCCTGCGGGCTCCTTGACCACACCTTTGACTACATAATCCTTACGATCATCAAAACGGATGATCTTATTCATCGGATTTTCGCTTCCAAAAAACTTGGTGGCTGTTGGGGCTGTCAGGACAATGGCATTTTCCTCCTTCAGGGCTGTCTGGGGATCGCCGTGTACAAATTCAAAGTCAAATACCCGGAAAAATACACTGTCGGCTCGTGTTCCCTTTTCAACGTATAAGCGTTTCTCCTGATACTTTAGGAGTAACTCTTGCTGATAGGGTTTGATGCGGGTCGCCGTAGCTACTTCAGGAAAATCTGTTCTGAAAGACTGCGCCATAGGACTACAAGAAACAGGGGCATTCAAAACCTGTCCCATAAAGTTTGCCTGAATCCCTACTCGATAAATATCCTGATAATCGGTGATGTGCTTTTCATAGCTCATCTCGTCACGCACGTATAGGAAAACGATGATACTGACCATCAGTCCCAACGAAAGTCCTAGGATATTGATGGCGGAGTATGCCTTATTTTTGATGAGGTTACGTAGCGCAACTTTGAAATAATTCTTCAGCATGATAGGTCGTTTTTCGAGGTGGAGGATCAGATGAATTGCTTCTGGGTATTGAGGCTACGTTCGGAAACGACTTGCCCGTCGAGTAGGTTGATGACGCGGCTAGAGTAGCTGGCATCATTTTGTGAGTGAGTCACCATGATCACCGTTGTCCCCGCGTCGTTGAGTTCGCATAGGAGCTCCATGACTTCGTTGCCGTTGGAGCTGTCCAAGTTTCCTGTAGGCTCATCTGCGAGGATGACTTCAGGGTTGGTCACGAGGGCGCGGGCGACAGCTACACGCTGTTGCTGACCACCTGAAAGCTGCTGAGGGAAATGGTTGGTTCTGTGGGAGATGCCGATACGTTCGAGGATTTCTTTTACCTGACTTTTTCTGTCGCTAGAGGAGATCTTATTGTAGATCAAGGGCAATTCGACATTCTCAAATACAGTCAATTCATCGATGAGGTTAAAGTTCTGGAAGACAAATCCAAAGTGTTTTTTGCGGATCTGCGCACGCCCACGCTCATTGAGTTGGCTCATCTCATCGCCCAGAAATTGATAAGAGCCTGACTCGGGCTGGTCCAGTAGGCCCAGAATATTGAGTAGGGTAGATTTGCCACATCCTGAGGGGCCCATGATAGAGACAAACTCTCCTTTCAATATTTCTAGACTGACTTGATTGAGGGCAGAAGTTTCGATTTCTTCTGTTCGATAGATTTTGTTGAGGTCATGTAAGGTGATCATATATTCGTTTGTTATGTGTTGAGTTTTGTTAAATCGCTTTCTTTTTTCTGATGATTCAAGGCTTCAAAATGATTTTCTCATATGCCTTGTAGTCTTCGTAGGAAGAGGTAATAATTTTTTCTCCCTCTTCTAATCCTTCCAATATTTCATAATAGCTAGGATTCGTGCGTCCCACGCGGATGGTGCGTTTATACCCTTCATTATTCGCGTTGACGACAAAGACAAATTGTCCTCCCGAGCTGTGAAAGTAAGCACCTCGCGGAATCTGAATCGCCATGGATGCCTGTGACAGTTCCAGCCGGACTTGTACCGAAAGGCCTGTGCGGATGGCTTTGGGAGCTTGGGCTAAGAAGATGAGTTCGATTTCAAACTCGCCATTGATGACTTCTGGCAACACTTTCTTGACCTGCAGCTCTACAAGTTTTCCATCGAATGAAAAGCGTGCGTTTTGTCCTGGCTTGACCTTGCTGAGGTAGTATTCATTGACACGCCCTGTGACTTTGTAGCCCTTGAGGACATCTATCTTGGCGATGGTCTGGTTAGGAGAGAAGGACTGACCGATGACAGGATCAAAGGATGAGAGTCTTCCTGAGGCAGGTGCACTCACTTTGAGGCGCTCCATATTTTTGTGAATCACTTCCAGGTTGCGTTCCATCAATTCCAGCGAACGATTGATGCGTTTGATTTGAACGTAGTTATTTTGTCCTGCTACATCTACATTCTCTTGGAGAAAGTTTCTTTTTTCTTGCTGATATTGATAATCTGCTTGGCTATTGAGAAAGTCATTCTTGGGAATGGCCCCCGACTCAAAAAGCAGCGTATCCACCTGGAAGTCTCTTTGCTGGTTGTCTAGCTGAAACTGCACATCAATCAAGGATTCTTGCAAGGTCCGCTGCTCTCTTTCAAGTGAGAGCTTGAGATTTTGCAGGTTATTCATTTGCTCTACGATGGCCGTTTCCTGCGTCATATAGCTTAGCATCACAGCGGGATTGGCCAATTTGAGAAGGGGCGTCCCTTCTTTGACTACGATGCCATCTTCGACATATATTTTTTCTACCGTTCCCCCTTCGGGCGTATTGACAACCACGGAACTGATCGGCTCTACTGTTCCATCGATTAGGATGATGTCCTGAAACTCGGCCTTCTCTGCTGTACGAATACTCACACCTTGTAGATCTGTCTGATAGACTTTTTCATTGAGTGTGGTATATCCCCATATGACCAGGGCAGTCAGCGAAAGTCCACCGATAAGTCCGAGTGTCCTTTTGAGGTTCCATCGCTTTTTTTCGATCTTCTTATCCATTAACTTTTGTGGATTCGCAGGTGAAAAAGAATAATTTTACATATGATATCCTAATTATATGCCAGGAGGAATTTTTTTAGTAAGGCATTTATAATCAGGATTTTGTGTTTTGTTGCTCAAAATAGAACCGTTCGTTTTCGCACGACTGCCTGTTCGATATCGAACACTTGGTTCAGGATATCGAATAGAATTTATTTTCTTTCCCAAAAGGTTTGATGAAAAAAGAGAAAGCTACCATACTAATTATAGATGACGATGAGGACGTGTTGCTTTCGGCTCAGTTGATGCTTAAAAGGCATTATGAAAAGGTCGTCACAGCTCCGCATCCCAGAGAGTTGAATCATCTGCTATCTAGAGAGAGGCCTCATTTGGTTTTGCTAGACATGAATTTCAGGCTAGGCTTCAACAATGGAGAGGAGGGGCTGTATTGGTTGCAGCATATCAAAGATGTAAATCCCGATATTCCCGTGATTTTGATGACGGCCTTTGGGGAAATTGAACTGGCAGTAGAAGCTTTGCAGTTGGGTGCCAGCGACTTTATTTTGAAGCCTTGGGAGAATGAAAAGCTACGGGATAAAATTTCCAAAGCGTTAGAAGGTAGAAAGCCTACCAAAAGCATACCTCAAGGCAACGGCCAGCCTACAACCATTCCCCCTTCAGAATTTATCATGGGGTCTTCTTCGTCTTTTCAGCAAGTCATGGACATCGTAGAGAAGGTCAGTAAAACTGCTGCGAATGTGCTGATTTTGGGCGAAAGTGGCACGGGGAAGCAGCAGGTGGCACGCCAGATCCACGCGCTTTCTAATCGGAGAGATCAGGTATTTGTCCATGTAGATCTGGGTGCCTTATCTGAAAATCTCTTTGAAAGCGAACTGTTTGGCCACAAGAAAGGGGCTTTTACCGACGCCAAAGAGGATAAGAAAGGAAGGTTTGAGATGGCGAGCGGAGGAACGATCTTTTTGGATGAGATAGGCAATCTTCCGTTGAATCTGCAAGCCAAGCTGTTGAGTGTGTTACAGGATCGAAAGTTCAGTCGGATAGGGGAGGGGGAGGAACGGAAAGTAGATGCCCGTTTCATTTTTGCGACCAATGCACCTTTGGAAGAATGGGTGAAAGAAGGGAAATTTCGCGAAGACTTGATGTATCGAATCAATACGATTGAGATCCCCTTACCAGCATTGAGAGAGAGGAAAGAAGACATTCAGGCCTTTTTACAGCATTTTTTGAAGATTTTTACTCAAAAATATGAGAAATCCTCCCTTCAGTTGACACGTGAGGCACTGGGAGCACTCAAAAATTATCATTGGCCAGGAAATATTAGGGAGCTACAACATG
Source organism: Bacteroidota bacterium (assembly GCA_038527485.1). GTDB lineage: Bacteria > Bacteroidota > Bacteroidia > J057 > J057 > JALEFZ01. The sequence continues at coordinate 4,768 of JBCBFT010000080.1, read as the reverse complement.
CCATGGAGCGTGCGGTCATCTTGGCAGAAGGAGAGACGATTGAAGCTTCTGATTTTCGATTCAAAGAAGAAGGGGAAAGTACAGGGGAAATTGGCTTGAACAATCTCAATCTTCAGGAAATCGAGAAGCTCTTGATTGAAAAGGCGCTTTCTCGAAATGGGGGAAATATCAGTCAGGCGGCAAGAGACTTGGGCTTGACTCGGGCGGCTTTGTACAGACGAATGGAAAAACACAATCTATAAGCAGCAGAAATTGTGATAAAAAGATTTTCTATACAGCTGATCATTAGGGTATTGTTATTGCTCGTGAGCAGCTTTGCGCTGACGTGGGTGATTCAACAAGCCTACTGGTTCAGCGTAGCGGCTGTCTTGAGTCTGATGGTGTGGCAGGTATACGCCTTGAATCGCTATGTGAATGAGACCAATTATTCTTTGTCAAAATTTCTGGAAGCCCTCAAGGGAGAGGATTATTCCGTCTATTTTTCGCCCAGTGCGAAAGGCAGTTCTTTTGCCGAGCTGTATCGAGACTTCAATGCCATCATTGGGATTTATAAGAAAAATAAAACTGAAAAAGAGGCACAGCATAAGCACTTCCAGCAGATCCTAGAGCAGATTCAGTTAGGGGTTATTTCGATTCAATTGGAGGATTTAGAAGAAACGCAGAGTCCCAATGAAATTCTGTTTTTCAATCGTGCAGCGGGGGAGATCCTAGGCCAGCCTCGACACAAGTACTGGCACCGCCTAGAACGTCAGCTTCCCTGGTTGGGCAAGGAGATCCGCGACCTCTCAGCAGGAGGTCGGAGATTGGTAGAATGGAATGTGGGAGGCGATCGTAAACAACTCTCCTTGGATATTGTCCATGCAAAATTCTTGGGTCAGGCCAATTTGATCATCAGTTTTCAGGACATCAACATGGAGATTGAGCAGAAGGAGGTCGAAGCTTGGCACAACATCATTCGGGTCTTGGCACATGAGATGTTGAACTCGTTTACGCCCGTACGTTCGCTGGCTTCTACGATCAAGCTTTTGACAGAAGACGAGCAAGGCGTACTGCAAACAGAGATAGACCACGAGTCCCTCAGCGACATCAACTTGGCTGCTAGCACCATTCATAAGCGCTCTGCCGGCCTGATGGAATTCGTCAACGACTATCGCGCCATATCACAGGTTCCTATTCCTCGAATCCAATCCATTAATGCACGAGACTTTTTGGAGAATATCTACCGATTGATGAAGCCTGAGTTGGACCGTCATCAGATCGAATGGATTCCTGCGCAGGTTCCACTGAGGTCTCTTTTATCTATAGACGGGAAGTTGATCGAGCAGGTCTTGATCAACTTGATTGGCAATAGCATTCATGCTTTGGAGGGGAGAGATGCGCCTTACATTAGATTACACTTTGAGCTCAGATCAGACCAGGCCGTCATCTCTGTGGAGGACAATGGAAAGGGCGTCCCCAAAGAAATCATGCGCCAGATTTTCGTTCCCTTTTTCACAACGCGAAAAAATGGCTCAGGGATCGGACTCAGTTTGTCTAAAAGCATCATGCGCCAGCACAAGGGACAGCTGGTTGTGCATTCGGAGGAAGGAAAGTTTACGATGATGTCTTTGGTATTTCCTGAAGTAACGTAATGAAAATATTGATAATGAGAGCGGTAAGAAAAGAATGAGAAGTGCGTCCCTTTTGCATAGAGAAAAACTTTCATAAATATCTCATTTAAATTTGCAAAGTAAGGATCGGGCATATACATTTGCATCACCTTAGAAAAAAGGGACGTTCTCAAACAAAAATCGGGCTCTTAGCTCAGTTGGTTCAGAGCACCTGCCTTACAAGCAGGGGGTCACTGGTTCGAGTCCAGTAGGGCCCACAAAGCGTAGCAAAATCTGCTACGCTTTTTTTATTTTCAGCTCAGTTGGTCCAGCGCATCCCTGATGGGATAGGGCCCACAAAGCGTAGCAAAATCTGTTACAGCTTTTGGTTTCTCTCCTCCTTATCAACTCTTTATTCCCTCCTAAAACATTGCAACAATAATCCAAAATTTTGTTAATATTGGGTTATGCATGATAAGTGGAAAATCCTCTTTCTCGCATCAAATCCGATAGATCTGGAACGCAAAAATTTTGATTCACAACTCAGAGAGATCAAGGAAACGATACGAGGCGCAAACAACCGCGAGAAGTTCCTTCTCAAACACTACTCAAGTGTCAGGAAGCGAGATGTGTATCGTGCGTTGCTAGAGGAGATGCCCCGCGTCATTCATTTTTGTGGCAATGGCGAAAAGGGTAAGGGTTTTATTCTGGAGGATGAAAAGGGAAGAGCTAAATCAGTTGCTTCCAAGGCGTTGGCCAATCTCATCAAGACCTGCTCTGACACCGTGGAGGTCGTCATCATCAACGCAAGCTTCAGTAGCACACATGCACGTGTCCTAAAAGCCCATATTCCTCATGTCATCGCCATGCCTGATAAGGTGACAGATGAGGTAGCCAAAGTTTTTGCAGGTGCATTTTACGATGCACTAGGCGTAGGAAAATCCGTAAAAGCATCTTTTGATGTTGCGCTGGCTTATTTGAATTTTGTATATGATCAACTCGAGCATCCCCCCCAGTATTTTCAGGGTCGTCTCCCCCAACGGTCACACATTGTTCCTCCTGCTCTCGTCCCTGATGTGAGACCTCCTGCTCCCTCCGTTTCCCTTTCAAAAGGAATGGTTCCTTACAAGACAATCAATAGAGATACTCAGTTAGCTAAGATGGGGGAACTCATCGACCTACCTTCTCACCAGCCCAAAGTCGCTCTTATCCATGGATCAGAATTAGATCAGCCTGATATCCTCATCGAGCACTTCGTACACAAGTACCTAGATTGTCGATGTATCTGGATGTATGATAGAGAAGATCCTGGACGTCTTTCTATGGAGACGATTCCCAAGAATCTCACAGATTATGAGTTGTTGAAACGAAATATCAGCAAATATTTTGGGCATCATGCAAGTGTATTTCAAACAGGAGCGGAGTTGCTGCAAGCCAGGAGCCATCAGAAAGCCCTCATTCTGCCGCTAAAGATCGAGGGTTGGGGCAAAAGAACCGAGGCATTATTGAAACAGTTGATCTCAGATTTTTGGGGCAATCATATTCCCGCAGATCGGGAAGTCTACATATTCATCAATGTATGCTATCCCGACAATGAAGAAAGTGCGTGGTTTGGCTGGGGAAGGAGAGGGCATAGCAAGATTCTCCGTAGCTTAAAAAAATTGTGGACGGAATTTCAAGGTCACAGTCGGCTGGTCCCCAAACTAGAGACAATCAAAAAAGAGAAAGTGGCGAGCTTTTTCGCCAATGACGCATGGTTTACACGTGTCGTAGAGGATGAGTTGAATGACCAATTTCCTGAGGGGCTGACAATGTACGAAGTAGGACGATTATACAATCTAAACAAAGTGAGCTAACGATGGCAGAAGCTTCAAATACCCACAACACATATCGCATCTACAAGGGAGGAAAAAGCCTCGAACAGGTTCAGATGCTTCCTGCCATTGATCATCCCGATGGGTACAAGGCCCCCGAAGGTCTGATCGACGCCGTCAATGTGGCCATCCTACTGGGCAAGCCACTCCTAATTACAGGCGAACCTGGTACAGGCAAAACCCAACTGGCCTACAGCATCGCCAATGACCTCAAACTAGGCCCAATGGTAGACGGCTTGCACAAGCCCTATAAGTTTGTCGCTAAGCACAACTCCCTCGCCCGAGATCTGCTGTATACCTACAACTCCTTGCAGCACTTTTCCGAGGCGAACCAAGCCAAAGCGGAGAACCGTGGCCTTGAAAAGACAGCGGCGGATTTCATCACGTTTCAAGCGCTCGGAGAGGCGATCCGCGGGGCTGACAAAAAGTGGATGGAGCAGCAAGAGGACACACCGCACCGCTCGGTGGTCCTCATAGATGAAATAGACAAGGCACCACGAGAGTTTCCCAACGATCTTCTGAGCGAGTTGGAAAATATGGCTTTTGAGGTGCCCGAGATTCCCGCGGAGACTTACGGACAGGAGGGAACCACCCACTTTCAAGCGGAGCGCGCCATGCGTCCCATCGTAGTCATCACCAGCAATGGCGAAAAGAACCTGCCTGATGCTTTCTTGCGACGATGCGTCTTTTTTCATATTCCCTTTCCCTCTGAGGAAAAGCTCTTAGAAATCGTACGCACAAGGCTATATACAGACGCGCAAACGCTTCGATTTGATCCCAACCAAGAGTTGCCCTTTTTGATTCAGCATTTTCAGACGATCCGTGAGTTGTGCCAAAAGAAAAAACCAGCCACTTCTGATCTACTGAGTTGGTTGCAAATATTGGATTATTACAAAGAGTTAGACGTCCAGCAACTCAATTTCCAAGAAGCATTGACAGATGGAGAGCGAGATCTATTGATGACGATATATACTGTACTCGTAAAAAATCAGATTGACAGGGAAAGGGTGCTGAATAGTCTCCCTTCGAAGCGAAATGAATGACCCAACCACATATCATCCTCCACTAGCGTCCTTTCTGGATTATCTCAGAAAGGAAGGTTTTGCCATTACTACAGACACCTATCGGGATGTACAGATTGTGGTAGAGCAGATGTTGCCTCAGTCCAATCTGGAGGACATGCCGCGCTTACTGGCGCCCCTGATTGCGACGAATGAGGAGGAGCAGCAGAGGTTTTTTCGCTTGTACGAGAGATATTTTAGGAGAAAGGAAAAGCAAAGTGTACCTACTCCTATTTCTATTCTG
>JBCBFT010000079.1:0-33100 GCA_038527485.1 Bacteroidota bacterium | reverse complement strand
GTAGCCCGTTCTGATCTCTGTCACTTTTACCTGTACAATCCCCTCATTGTCTATCTCTGTAGCTACCAGTAACTGTTTTTTCATGGGGACATCCGTTTGGATCTTATGCCACATTCCCCCATCCTTATGTTTGGAATCAAGTACCCACCCGTCCTGATTGATCAAATAAGATGGAGGATAGTCTGTCGTCGCTACATCAAGTGTAGCATCTAGGACATAGTCTCTGGTGTGTGTTTCCACGTAGGCGACCATGATATTGAACTCTGAGAAAATGGGCCATTTTTTATTGACATTTCCGTTGTCTCGTGTACTTGTAATCATGGGCTTGGCGTCAACTCCGGCTTCCTGTAATAAAAAGATAAGTAGCTGATTGATGTCAGAACTAGAACCATACGCCTCTTGAAAGGAATCTTTCAACTTCTTCTCAGTTCCAATTCGGAAGGCTCCATTCCATATCATCCTGTCACGTACATAATGGAAGATATTATGGATGGTTTCCTCTTCTGATTTTCCTTTAAAACTTGTAATATTCAACGATTTCAAGATCGTTTTAGGCCCTCTTTTGTATTGTGTAAAGGACGATTCTTTCATCAGATTTTTTGTAAAGTCTGGCCAATTAGAAAGGACCTTTCGGACAATACCTTCTGGTGTCATATATTCAGCAAGTTGTAGCGTTAGTTTGGAGCGGTAATCGTCTATGTTGGGGACAAATGCCTCCTCTTTAGCTGCAGGGACATCCTCCATTGTAAAGGTCGTCATAGTTCCTCTGACCTTTTTATCAAGTCTCTCTTGAAAGATCCCTTGAAAAAAGGTAGAGTACCCATGTCGTGGAGATTGGTGAAAAGTAAAACTACTTTTTAGCGTAGGATAAAAGTTCTGGAAATAATGTATATGCTGGAAAATACGGTCATCTGATAGTTCATATGAAAGCTCGATGATGGACCCTACCCCTACTTTAGGGATAGCAAAAGCTATTTCTCGAAGCTCTTCTTCTACTTTTTTGTCATAGATCTCGCGCATTTTCAACCTTACTACTTGAACCCCATTTTCCTCCGCGTTGTAACATGTTGCACTTATTTGTGTATATGCTTCATGCTCTGGAAAATAGGTAAGTGTCTGGTTGGCAAATATCTCTATAGCTTCTGCTTTGAGGATATGAACTCTTAAGAAGTAGGTCTTGAGAAATCCTCCAGAATTAATCCCTAGCTGGGTTGTTTCTTCTAAAATGATCGCCTCTGAATCGGGAAAATTAGGATACTCACGCTGGAAGTCTGAAAGACGAGGTCCAAGGTCTTGGGCAGGTGACAAGACAACCAGAAGGATAATAAAAACAAAGGAAATAGAGTTTTTCATGGTTAGTATAATTGTCTGAGGTTAGCGTGTTTACTGCATATTCGTTGTCAAGGTACGGGCTTTGTCAACACCAACTGGCGTTTCTGTACTTGGATCATTTTATCAAAAAAGTCTCTAATTTGATCATAGGTTTCTGCTCTAAAGTAGCCCATTCTCATGGAGTATATCGAGCTAATGTTTAAAATATTTCCTTCCCGCGCTATATTCATCTGAAAGGTAAGTAGATTATTTTCTGTTCGTACCATTTCCTGTACATCCCCTCCCTCTAATACAAATCCATCAGGTATCGCAAGCAACATGGTACTTTGGTATCGTTCTAGCTGGCCAAAATCAATCGGATAATAACGCTCCGCAGCTTTGAAAGGATTGTCCTCAAAGGCAAAATTCAAAAAGGGCTTGATGTATAACTTGTCACTTATCCGCTGAGCAAAGCCCTCACTTTCAAATTGGTAAGATACCTTGACAGGGCGATCTTTGTCATCAGGTTTATCCAATGCTAATTGGCTGATTTCTCCTTCAGGTAGTAAGGCCTCTATTCCCTCTTGCAGATCATCCTCTTCAACCTTCCGGTATGAAGCACCATAAGATCCTCCAAACGTGTGGGTAATTGTACCGGCAATCCCTCCTGTTTCATCTAGTGTCATCTGCGCAAAATTGATGCGGCTCATGGTCTTTTGCGGAACAACCTTATACCAAAAACCACCTGCTGCTTCTTCTAGCACCCAGCCATCTTGATACGCCAGGGATGAAGGGATATATTTCCAGCTTTGGTTCTCTGCGGTAGCATCGAGCACATATACTTTATCTGCGATCTTTACATAGGCGGCCAGTGTATTGAATTGTTGCCTGATGGGAAATTCTTGAAAGGGATCTCCGTAGGTACGAGTGGCAATCAGCATGGGCTTGGCATCTAGCCCTGCATGCCGAAGGCAGTATATTAAGAGTTGATTGATCTCTCCGCTGCTCGCCCTTTCTTTCTTGTAGACTTTCGAGAGCTTCTCAATGGAAGCCATGCTAAAATTCCCACTCCACTCCATATGATCACGAATGGTTTCATAGACAGCTTCCATCCGTTTGACGGGATCAGCCTCCTCCTCCAGATCTCCACAGGCCTTTTTATACAGTCCCTTGCTCTTGGCACAATAATGCTTGGTATATTTATTTTTTCTAAAAGTTTCAGAAAACTCATCCCAGGTCTGATTCAGGTATTTGGAAGAATTTTCATAGGTTTCACTTCCTTCAAATCCTACATTCGATACTTGAAGCATGATCTTGGGAAGGTAATCAGAAGGGCAGGGGACGTAGGGCTCTTCTTTGATGGCGGGGATGTCCTGCATGAGAAAAGCAGTACGATTCTGGTATCTAGATTTTTCTAGCTTCTCCTGGAAGGAACCTTGGAAGTAATAATTGTAGCGTAAAAGGCTCCCTTCTCTGACGTCAAAGGTGCTCCTCAACGTAGGGTATGGATTCTGGAAAGTCCAGTTTTGATAATATTGTTGTTTGTCAGAAAAACCATAGGCCATGTCGATGATGGAGCCTACTTTGGCTTGGGGAAAAGCGAAGGAAATCTTTACCTCTCCTCCTTCGCTTTTATCCATGAAATAGTCTTCCTCTGTTACTTCTATAAATACTACAGAGTCTCCTTCTAGATTTTGGGTTCGCGCATAAATATAATCCAGAGTCTTTCGGTATGTATTGAAGGTCAGGGTAATATCTGCTAAATCGAGTGCGCCCTCTTTCAGGATATGCGTTCGTCTATACACCTCTTTTTTTAAGGCGCTATATTTCCCTGTAATCTGGCAGCCCTCCCTGATGATGACGGCTTCAGCATCTGGAAAGGAATCATATTGGGTAACAAAATCTTTGGGGGAGAGTGAGTCTGTGCCAAATGGGGAGACCGCTAAGAAAGAGCCTGTATCTCGTTCGACGATGAGGGTAAATTGTCCGTATCCAAGCGAGCATACAATAAGCCAAAAGGAGATAGTTAGGGAGAGGAAATGTTTCATTATGTGCTGATATTTTGAATAGTGAATATATAAAAAATCATTCATATAAAAAGAAACTTACTTATGAATGATGGCGCATAAGTTGATTTTGTCGGACAACTTGCCTAAAATTGTATGCAAGCATACTATTTTTTGCTTGTGTTCATCACCTACCAATCTGTTCATTGTGGAAGTAAAGATCAAGGAAAAGAAGCGGGCGGTCTGCTTTGACATCAAAGTAGCCTGGCTAGCCATCGCAAGGATGTACAATGCTGAGGCAAATCTCGGAGATATCACTACCAATATCGGATTTGTCTTGCTGCATATAGACGAAGAGAATGGCACTCCTGCAACCAAAATTGCTCCCCTTATGGGGATGGAAGCGAGGAGCCTGACCCGCATGTTGGCCAAGCTAGAAGAACGAAACTTGATCTACCGTGTCCCTGATGAACACGATCGACGCATGGTGCGTATCTTCTTGACTGAATATGGTCAGGAGAGAAAGCAATTCGCCAAAGATGTCGTGATCGGCTTTAATAAGAAATTGTATAAGGATATCCCCAAAGAGGATTTAACTACTTTTTTCTCCGTTTTAGATAAAATACATAAAATCATTAAGGCTGATTAATCATGCAGGTAGCTGAAAAAACCAACCCAACCAAATCCCAAACCTGGCCACATAAGATCCAGAAAGTCGCCGTTCTGGGTTCAGGTGTCATGGGATCTCGCATTGCCTGCCACTTCGCCAATGTCGGCGTAGAGGTACTACTACTAGACATCGTACCGCGTGAACTCAATGACAAGGAAAAAGCCAAAGGCCTCTCCATGGAGCATCCTGCGGTCCGCAACCGCCTCGTCAATGACTCGCTCAAAGCAGCGCTCAAGGACAAGCGTCCACCACTTTATGACAAATCTTTTGCTAGTCGCATCTCCACAGGCAACTTCACAGACGATTTTGCCAAAATCAAAGATGCCGACTGGATCATCGAAGTCGTCGTCGAAAGACTTGATATCAAGCAAAAAGTATTTGCCCAAGTAGAAGAACATCGTAAGCCTGGATCTATTATTACCTCAAATACTTCTGGAATTCCCATCCACATGATGTCTGAAGGACGTTCGGAGGACTTCCGCAAGCATTTTCTAGGTACACACTTCTTCAACCCTCCCCGTTTCCTTCGCTTACTAGAGATCATCCCAGGCCCAGATACAGATCCAGGCTTGATTGATTTCATGATGCATTATGGAGACCTATTTTTAGGAAAAAAGACGGTACTCTGCAAAGATACACCTGCCTTCATCGCCAACCGTATCGGGGTGTACTCTATCGCCAAGATCTTCCGTGTGATGGAAGAGATGGATCTGACGATTGAAGAGGTAGATAAGCTGACAGGTCCTGCCACGGGCAAACCCAAGACGGGTACCTTCCGTCTCAGCGACATGATCGGTCTGGATACAACTGTACACGTGATCAACGGGATTCGTCAAAACGCACCCGATGACGAGCAACATAGTCTTTTTACCATCCCTGCGTACATCCAGCACATGGTAGACAATCAGATGCTCGGAGATAAAACAGGAAAAGGGTTTTTCTTCAAGACAAAGAACGCAGAAGGAAAGCGCGAAATCTTGTCTTTGGATCTGAAATCTATGGAATATCGCCCTAAGCAAAAGGTGCGAATCGAAAGTCTAGGATTGATCAAGAACACCTCCAACCTCGGCAAGAAAATGAAGACACTCTTCAATGCCGATGACAAAGGAGGAGAATTTACGCGTAAGATGAGTACAGCACTCTGGGCGTACTGTGCGAATCGTATCCCTGAAATCGCTGACAATCTCTACCAGATTGATGACGCCATGATGGCTGGATTTGGATGGGATGTAGGGCCATTTGCTATGTGGGATATGGTTGGTGTGAAGGAAGCGATCGAGAAGTTTGAAGGAGAAGGGCTCACCGTCGCCTCATGGATTACGGAGATGCTTGCAGCAGGCTTTGATTCCTTCTACAAGGTGGAAAATGGCATCCGCAAGTACTACGACATCGCTTCTAAGTCATACAAGACTGTTCCTGGAACAGAATCTCTCATCTTACTGGATACCATCCGCGAGGAGAAAAAGGTATACGGCAATGCTGATGCTTCTGTCATCGACCTAGGAGATGGTATCCTCAATGTAGAGTTCCACTCTAAGATGAATTCTATCGGCGAAGGAAATATCCGTGCCATCCATTGGGCTATTGATCATGCAGAGAAGCACGGTTTGAATGGGGTTGTGATTGCTAATGAAGGTCAGAACTTCTCGGCTGGTGCCAATATCATGCTGATCCTGATGATGGCTTCTCAGGGAGAGTGGGACGAGTTGAACATTGCTGTGAAGCAGTTCCAGAATACCTCCATGAAGATCCGCTATTCTCAGATTCCTGTAGTTGTGGCGCCTCATTCATTGACGCTAGGAGGGGGCTGTGAGTTCACGATGCACTCAGACATCGCCGTGCCTGCCGCAGAGACCTATATCGGACTAGTGGAAGCAGGAATTGGTGTCATCCCAGGTGGTGCAGGGACGAAGGAGATGGCTTTGCGTGCAGCCGACGAGTATGCACACGACTACACCATCGGTGTCAAAGTCGTGGAGAAAGCGCTGATGAATATTGCGATGGGCAAAGTGGCTAGCTCTGCTGAAGAAGCACGGACGATGGGTATCATCCGCAAAGGCGACCGAATCGCTGTAAACATCCAGCATCGCATCAAGGAAGCGAAGGCTGCAGCTCTAGAGTTGGCCGAGGCGGGCTACACTCCCAAGTCTCCACGCACGGACATCCCTGTACTTGGAAAAAATGCCCTGGCGACTCTTTATGCGGGTATTGCTGGCCTGCATTATGGCCATTATGCCAGTGCACATGACGTAAAGGTGGCTCAGAAGACAGCCTTTGTCCTCTGTGGAGGAGATATCACAGGTGAAGGGACTCTCGTGTCAGAGCAATACTTGCTAGACCTCGAGCGTGAAGCATTCCTCTCCCTCTGCGGCGAAAGGAAGACCCTTGAGAGAATGCAGCACATGTTGCAGACGGGAAAACCGCTTCGCAATTAATTGCGAAGAGACCATAAGACTTTTGACCAGTCCTAACGGACTTTACAGAAGACAGACTACGCATTTGACATAGCATGAAACACAATTTTAGAAAGCTCTCTTTTTGGGTAAAGGCAAGAATACTAGTCAAAGATATTTATCAGATGACAGCTTCCTTTCCAAAAGAGGAACAGTGGGGGATTACCCCGCAAATGCGTAGAGCTGCTGTCTCTGTACCTGCAAATATTGCGGAAGGTTGTGGTCGAGATACCGATAAGCAATTGATCCATTTTCTTTCTATTGCTAATGGATCCATATGTGAATTTGAGACATTTGTCTATCTGGCCGAAGACTTGAAATATATCACAAGCCAGGCAAGATCCGAACATACTCAAAGAATTGAGGAAATCAGAAAGATGATCATGGGCTTTCAACGGTCCCTCCGAAAAGTCTGATGTCTTTCGTCTGACCTCTAAAAGTCTAATAAAATATCCGAAGGGGGGAGCAAGCGTCTCGGTTCTCGCTTCTCGCTTCTCAACATCTTCAATAACATGCAAGAAGCATATATCGTAAACGGACTTCGTACAGCGGTGGGCAAGGCCAACCGTGGTGGGTTCAAAAACATGCGTTCAGATGATCTGGGTGCAGAGGTGATCAAGCAATTGGTGGCTAGTGTGCCTGCACTAGATCCTACTCGTATCGACGATCTGATCGTGGGTTGTGCCGTGCCTGAGGCAGAGCAGGGCATGCAAATCGCGCGCTGGGTAGCCTTGATGTCCTTGCCGCAGAATGTATCTGGTGTGACAGTCAATCGCTACTGTGGATCAGGTCTAGAGACCATCGCCATGGCGGTCGCCAAGGTCAAGGCAGGCATGGCTGATGTCATCATCGCAGGAGGCATCGAGTCGATGTCCATGGTTCCCATCATGGGGCATAAGGTAGCACTGAACTACAAGCTAGCGAGCGAGCATCCCGATTGGTACTTGGGTATGGGCTTGACAGCTGAAGAGGTTGCAGTGGACTACAAGATCTCTCGTGAGGACATGGATGAGTTTTCCTACAATTCTCACCAGAAAGCGATCAACGCTATCGAGAATGGTTACTTCAAAGATCAGATTGTGCCTATTACGGTAGAGGATGTATCTATGGGGGCCAATGGTAAGCGGAAGGTGAAAAACTTCGTGATAGATACGGATGAAGGGCCTCGTCGCGACACGAGCATGGCAGCTTTAGGCAAGCTTCGTCCTGTATTTCGCAACAACGGAACGGTGACGGCGGGTAATTCTTCTCAGACTTCCGATGGAGCAGCCTTTGTCATTGTGATGTCGGAGCGCATAGTGAAAGAGTTGAATTTGGAGCCTCGCGCTCGGATGGTAGGTTATGCCACTGAGGGGATTGATCCTCGTATCATGGGCATGGGCCCGATCAAGGCCGTACCCAAGGTACTCAAGCAGACAGGGATGAAGCTGAATGATATCCATCAGGTAGAGTTGAATGAAGCTTTTGCTTCGCAGTCGCTGGCGGTCATCCGCGAACTGGGAATCGATCCTGAGATCGTGAATGTAAACGGCGGAGCCATTTCTCTGGGGCATCCTCTGGGATGCACAGGGGCCAAGCTGACTACGCAGCTGATGAATGAAATGGAGCGTCGCAATCAAAAGTACGGATTGGTTACAGCTTGTGTCGGTGGAGGCCAAGGAGTAGCAGGGATTTTTGAATCGCTTAGCAACTAAATATTGATTGTCAAGAAATAAGAGAAGGGAGTGGTCGTGGGGCTGCTCCCTTTTTCATGATGGGTTGCGGGTTTCCATCTATGGCGATTTAGGATATGATTTTTTCTATGTCATTAAGTAACCAATATCTGCGAAAAAGGCATTTGTCCTAAAAATTGAGGAGCTTAGAACGTAGAAAATGGAAGAATGTTCAGCTTTGATGCAATCTTTTTAATACTTTTCATCGAAATATGTTATTCGTTTCATCCTTGTTAAAAAAACATGGTTTTTTTGATAATTTTTTTATATTATTGTAATGTTAAAGAGAAGGAAAGTTAATATTACTTGTATCTCCCTTGATTATCGCTATCCGTACCATGCCCAAACATCCTCATCCATTTGTAGAGGTTGTTCGATAGCATTTATCCTTCTCTCTCATAGTATATATCAATCCGTTAATCTTGTTCACAATGAAAAAGCCTGTTCGCATTCCCTCTCGTTCGCGCCTTAAGAGCGCTAAGCAACGTACACAGCACATGCAGCAAAAAGCACGTAATGAATCTGTAAATTCCCGTATCATCAAGAAAGCCTTGGAGGTAGATTGGGATGATTGATGAATTATTTGATAACTGTGATGTTCGTTCAAAAGAGGGCTGCACTATCCAAGTGTAGCTTTTTTTATGACATAATGGATGTGAATCATATCTCGAGTGACAACCATTTCTAGCCTGTTATCACTATTCTTGGACTAAGATCTTCCTCTGATAATGCACATTATTTCCCCCCAATTTGAGTACATAGATTCCACTTTGCCAAGAGGAGGTGTTGAAGTTGAACTCATTTATCTCCTTGTGTATTTGGAGAATCAACCTTCCCTGCGCATCAAAAATCTCTACCTTGTAGACCTGGCCTTCTTCTAGACCTGTCAATCTATACGTTTGTCCATCTGAAAGTGTCTCCCATCTGATGTCCAACGAACTTGTCACCTGAACTTGTACAGTGGACGAGTAGGAAAACTGTCCATCTATATCCGTTTGGCGTATGCGATAATAATTCCAGCCCTTGTGTGGATGGCGATGGACAAAAGAATAGGTGGCTCCTTTTCCTTCGGGTGCTTTTCCTGCCGCTTTTCCTATCTCGGTGAAATACTGTGCATCTATGCTGTGTTCGATACTAAAGAAATCATTGTTGACCTCGTTAGATGTTGCCCACCTAAGCCTAATACCTTCTTGCGACTGATCCGCTTCGAAGTGCTCATAGGTCACAGGGAGTAGCGCCAACAAGTCCAGTTTCATGGAAGCATTCCCTGTACAGCCAGCGATAGGATTTCCCACTCCTTCAATCCCGTACATCTTCAAAGAGTCCAGATACACATCTGTGGAGATGTCGATTGTATAGCAGGCTGATCTGGGTTCACCACAGCCTGCAGTGCTCGCGATACAAGCAAAAGCTCCACTTCCAGAATAAAAGATGATGTTTTGTGCTTCGAAAGGAGGGTTGGGTTGCGCACCTATCAAGTTGGCGTTAAACGGAGCAGGAGAAGCGGCCGCTCCTAGTACAGGCGTAAGGGAGCTTGTAAAGCTAGGTACATTGATCGTGAAACCCACCTTGTAAAGAGCAATGGCAAAATTGCGCGTTTCATCATCCGCTCCAGTAGTGGCTCCGAGTATGCCCCCACCCACACATAGTTCAATTTGATAATTATGATTGGTTCCGTCGAAACTATAAGAGAGTAAACTAACTTGGGAACTATCGCAAGCATAGATCTGAGAAAAGGCGAAGACAAGGACCGCAAACAGACCCAATGTCTTCCTATGGGCAATCTGATTCATGGGATACAGTGATAAAAGCTTAAGGTGATGTGCGTGAACAGTTCCGCTCATATGCTTTTGAGTACCCTAAGACTCTTAAAATGTAACTTGAAATCAGGATAGATCGGGAAATTGACTTAATCTGATACCTACTTGAGTAAGGCTTCTTATGTCCAAGCTTTTTAGCCTTCTTTGGGTATTGCACTCAAGATATACCCCTTCACATAAGACGGATTGCCCTTCTGAGGGATATCTGTCGTCCATATAAATTCTTCGTCTATTAATGCCAAGGCCCCATTATCTCCAAAAGTTACTTCAATCACTTTGTAGGCGATCTCAATGTCTTTCGCTACCTGATCTTGCTCGGGATCGAGATTGGTATTGGACATGACGACCAAAATCAAAAAGCCTGCATAAATCTCGTCAGAATTATTGCTAATAGCTCCCGTGAGTTTGACCTTAAGCCCCTTTCTCTTGGCAGCTATTTCTATTGTTACATTCTCGTTGGACTGAGCTGCGATATTTTTGAGATGGCTACGAATAAACGTCCGATTGGACTGCGCTGCAAGGGAGCCGAAAGTAAAAAGTAGTAGGCTAAGGAGGAAATATTTTTTCATAGGAAGAGAATAAAGCAGGTTCTGAGCAAAATTATATCCTGACTTCAAATATACGGACATGCGTATTCAGATAATCACGATGTAAATCTTCAGAGAATCGAAATCCTTCGTTCAGCACTCGTGTAGCTTGGGGATCGATTACACCTAGTTCTAAGAGCCGATGCTCAGAAGCTTGCTGGTTAGGCCGAAAGAATGTTACAAGGACCTTCATACTGCGAATAGGTTGCGCTCCAGTGTTGGTAAACTTTCCTTTTACCCTCACACTTTCTCCGTCTTGACTTAACCCGACAGATACTTCGCTAATCTGAATAAACGAGTAGTCTGAAACTATTTCGCCTTTGCTATTCTTACCCTCTTGAGCTGTCGAGGTGAGACTAGCCAGCATCAGCATGAGTAGGATCATTGTATTCTGCATAATGAGAGGTTTGGTTGTAGTACATAACGTGTTGACTTGTAGACTAATTTAGCAGCATGACTGATAAAAAGAAACGCTCAGTAAATCCGCTAGATTTATTTATAAAAAGAAAAACCCACTGAAAACAGCAGGTTTTATTTTGGTGAAACATATCGGATTTGAACCGATGAACTTCCCTCATGGGACGCGCTAGTCAACTGAGTAAACCCCAAAAAGAAAAGAGACTGCCTTTATAAGACAGCCTCTAATTGTAGTGGAGAATATCGGATTCGAACCGATGACCTCTTGCATGCCATGCAAGCGCTCTAGCCAACTGAGCTAATCCCCCATTGGGAGGGCAAATATACACTTTTCCAAAATGACGGCCAAACTTTCCCTCTCGCAAAAGTGTTGAATTCTTTTCCCAAAAGTAAAAAATCTTCTATCTTTCCTGCATGGGCGAATTAGCTGCCTCTTTTCGCAGAATCTTTCAAGCCTTGGGCCTACTCCTGATTCCCTCTGTCATGGGAACCATAGGATATATATCTATTGAAGATTACTCCCTGGTGGATGCGCTTTACATGACGGCGATCACCATGAGTACGGTAGGTTATGGAACGATAGGTGAGCTAAGTACAGAAGGAAAAATCTTCTCCATTGTACTCATCGGACTATCCGTCAGCATCTTTCTTTATGCGATCTCAACCATCACTACCTTTGTGGTAGAGGGCGAAATGCGCCATTGGTTGAGCAGATATCAAGTTTCTAAAAAAGTGGCCAAACTCAACAATCACTATATCATCTGCGGACTCGGACGTAACGGGCGAGAAGCCGCAACCGAATTGATCCGTCAAAACCAACCCTTCGTCATCGTTGAAGTAAACGAAGATATCATAGAAGAATTCCAGAGTACACACAATTATCTCTTTATCAAGGGGGATGCTACCCACGAAGAGGTCCTGGAGCAAGCCAATATCCATCAGGCTAAGGGCCTCATCTCTTCTTTGTCTACGGATGCGGAGAATGTATATATTACCCTGACTGCGCGCGAGATGAATCCTCTGATGAAAATCGTCGCACGTGCTTCTAATGAGAGTACCATATCCAAGCTTCGTCGCGCAGGAGCCGACCATGTCATCGTCCCCAACCTCATCGGTGGACGCCGTATGGCCAATGTGCTGACGCGACCTGCTTTGATGGAGTTCATAGACCTCGTCTCGGGCGAGGGGAATCCTGATCTCCACCTAGAGGAAATCAACTGCGCAGAGCAGCAAAAACTCATCGGTTTTACCCTGGCTCAATTGCATATCAGATCCCAGACAGGGGTATCTGTGGTAGGTGCCAAAAATAAAGAAGGGCAGGTAGAACTCAACCTCCAAGCAAGCCGTCCCCTCACCAGTGGTGACCGGCTATTCATCATGGGTACGGATGAACAAATCGATTTATTCAAGGAAAAATATATCCAGTAACAGCGTGCATGGTTCATTTTTCATGATTTTAAGCATGCATTTCTTGAAAAATGAAAAATGTCTTTGTCTACTTCACAGGCGTATGGTGAGCCACAACCTCATCAATCGGTCTAGTGTGTGGGAAAAAGTCCAATAGCCTTAGCAACACACGTTCTACAATTGCGTCAGGGCAGGAAGCCCCACTTGTCAGTAGGATGCGTACTTTCTCTTTTTGAGGAAGGAAATTGAAAATGTGCTTTTCTTCCTGATGGTGGAAATCATAATGCAAAATATGCTGGTAGCTGATGATGTCACGCTCTGAAGCAATGAAGAAAGTAGGCAGCTTCTGCTCACAGAGTTCTACTAAATGGGACGTGTTGGAACTGTTGCGGCCTCCGATGACGATCGCTACATCTGCGGATTCCTCTAGCAACCTCAGCGTAGCCGATTGGTTATTCTTTGTCGCGTAGCAGAGGGTGTCACGTGTATTGGCAATTCGGTATTCGCTATCATCTGGCCCATATTTTTCTTTCATTACCACCTTAAAATGGTCTGAAATACCTGCTGTTTCTGTCGCTAGCATCGTCGTCTGGTTCACCACTGCGATTCGTTCTAGATCTTTTTCTGGATCAAATCCCTCCGAGTGCTTTCCCTCAAAGTATTTCCAGAAATCCGAAATGGGACGATCTCTTTTGATAATTTCTCCTAGCAAACGGGCTTCATCGAGATCCTTTACGACAATGGTAGGCGCATATTTGCGGCTATGCGAGAGTGTCCCTTGGGTCTCCTCATGACGAAATTTCCCGTGGATGATGATTGTGTAGCCCATTTCTCCTAGTTCGCGGGCGCGAAACCAGACGTTTTCTACGAAACGACAGGTGGCATTCCACTTCTGAATGTCCACCCCACGAGAGACAAGTTCGGCCTGATCCTCTAACGTCGCACCAAAGGCAGGCGTAATCACAATGTCATTTTCCTGAATCTCACTCCAGGGGATGAGTTGTTTGCCCTTGGCTGTTTTGATGAATCGCAAACCGCGAATACGTAAATCTTCATTGACGAATGAGTTGTGTATCAACTCACTGATCATGAATACACGTCTGCCAGGGTATTTGGCGAGCGTTTCATACGCTACTTCAATCGCATTTTCTACCCCCTTACAAAATCCAAAGTGGCGGGCCACCTTAAACTCGATAGGACCAAAATCCAGACTAAAGGGAAGCATGCGCTCTTTAGGAGTTTGTGCATGCTTGAGTCTAGAAAATATATTGTTGCGATACAAGGGCGCATATTGCCCGAGATCGTACTGCTTCTTGAAATTGCGTGAGGTGTATTTACGCATAGAAACCTGGATTGGCAATGAAAGAAGCGAGATGTGAGACCCTCCTTAACAGGACTTTGAGGCAAGAGACATATCCCAAATTGTGGTGTATCTTAGCTCTCGATTCTCTACTCTCTGTTCTCTAGTTTAATTTACACATTAACTGGCTCATTAACTGCAAGAACTTTCATTTGTTTATCTATGTAAAATCCTATATATCAGGTAAAACGTATTTCAACTTTTCTTTCTAAATCCCTGTCTTTAGCTTGTAGCACATCATTAATTCCCTAGCCTATGTTATTTGGTCCTAGCAAAAAAGAGATATGGCGCCACTTAGCCGCTGAACTAGACGGACAGTTTGTCAAAGGAAAAGTATTCAAGAAGGATAAGGTCTATGCGCGTCATGGAGAATGGATCATTGTCTTGGATACCTTTACGAGGAAGTATGGCAATGCGAATAAAAGATTCACACGCATCCGAGCGCCTTACCTCAATCGCGATGATTTTGTCTTCCAAATCTATCGCTCCAAGGCCTTCTCAGGTATGAGGTCTTACTTCGGTATGCAGGATGTAGAAGTGGGAGACCCTTACTTTGACAAGGATTTTGTGATTCAAGGAAATGATATTCGCAAATTGAAGATGTTTTTTAAGCATACAGAGATCAAAGATTTGATCATGCATCAACCGAATATTTTGCTGAAAATTCGCGAAGATGAAGACAAACTATTTGCGCCTCCATTTCCCAAAGGAATCAATGAGGTGTATTTTGAGTCGCGTGGAATAATCAAAAATATCGAACAACTACACGATCTATTTGAGTTATTTGCCCTCACCCTCGATCATTTACACCATATCGGGACTGCGTGGAATGAAAGACCTGAATCAAAGATCTAAGGCCACGACAGTTAGAGAATCTGTGGTAGACATTCACATCTCGCCACAGATTCCCAAGGCTTTTGCAGATTCGATTCAGGAGGATACGCATTCAGATCATGGCTACGAAATGCTATGTGATAAAGTCCATGCCTCATTTTAGCAAGTTCTCCCAAGCTTGATCAAATCGCGCCACGTCCATTTGTCTTTTGGCTTTCTCGAATTTCTGCTTGATCTCTTCCTGATTAAGCTGTCCAATGCTGCCTTCATGGGTGTGCTTGACCTCTTGTGGAGGGAGGAATTCGCCCTTTTCAATGGATTTTCCGACCATCTGGTAGGCTTCACGAAAAGGAATCCCCTGTAGGACTAATGCATTGACGACTTCTACACTGAAGGTATAAGCGTACTTGGGATCTTCCATGATCTTGGGTTTTACCTGAATCTGCCCGACCATAAAGGTCGTGATTTCTAGGCAGCGCTTCGTCTCAGTTATGGCAGGTAGAAGTACTTCTTTGGTCAACTGTAAGTCTCGGTGGTAGCCCGAAGGCAGATTTGTAGTGATCAATGCCATTTCTTGTGGCAAGCCTTGCAAGCGATTGGTGCGGGCGCGCAGGATCTCGAATACATCGGGATTCTTTTTGTGCGGCATGATGCTCGAACCTGTCGTCAGTTCATCTGGAAGGGAAATGAAGCCCATATTCTGGCTCATATACGTACAGGCATCGCTGGCAAATTTGTTGAGGGTGCTTGCCAGACTCGCCAGTGCGTAGCCATACAAACGCTCGGTTTTGCCTCGGCCCATCTGCGCATACACAACATTGTAACTCAGCGTCTCGAAGCCCAGCAACTCTGTCGTTCGCGTACGATTCAGGGGAAAGGAAGAACCATAACCTGCGCCCGAACCCAAGGGATTTTGGTCGGCGACCTTGAAGGCAGCGGCCAGCATCTGCACATCATCGATCAACGCCTCGGCATAAGCCCCAAACCACAGGCCAAAGGAAGATGGCATGGCCACTTGCATATGGGTATAGCCAGGCAGCAAATGATTCTTATAACACTCAGCCTGTAACTGTAGCGCTGTAAACAATTCTTCGACTTGGGCCACGAGTCGTTCGATCGTATGGATGAAATACAACTTGAGATCCACCAAAACTTGATCATTGCGAGAGCGCCCACTGTGAACCTTTTTTCCGATGGTCCCCAACTTTTCTGTCAGCATCATCTCCACCTGAGAGTGCACATCTTCTACCCCTTCTTCGATTTTGAAGCTTCCCATCAAGGTCTTGCGGTAAATGCTCCACAACTCAGCGCGGAGCACTTGAAATTCGTGCTTCTCCAGCAAGCCAATTTCCGTCAGCATCGTGATATGTGCCAATGTCCCCAACACATCCCAAGGAGCCAGTTCTAGATCCAATTCTCGATCTCTGCCTACTGTAAATGCTTCTATTTGCCGGTTGAGGTCGGTGCCTTTGTCCCAGAGTTTCATTTGATCAGATATTAAGAAAACAGACCGCTTGGCTCTCGCCTCACTTTCAGACGTCAGACTAGGCTCGCCCAATGTATCAAGACACAGGCGGCTAGCTAAAGAATATTTCCCTTTAATAGTTCCACATACTTTGGAATAGCGGCTTCGATTTCACTCAGGCAAATGTACTCATCTGCTGTATGTGATCGCGCCGAATCTCCAGGTCCAATTTTGACGGTAGGAAAGGACATGAGGGCTTGGTCCGAGAGGGTGGATGAGCCAAACGTATCCATCCCAAGCTGTTGAGCGTGCTGCACCAGCGGATGATCCAAGGCGATGCCTGAAGAATTGAGTCGGAAGGAGCGGGGCTTAACCTCACATTGAGTGGCCGCATCAATAATGTCAAAGGCGGCTTGATTGGAG
This sequence comes from Bacteroidota bacterium, assembly GCA_038527485.1. Lineage (GTDB taxonomy): Bacteria > Bacteroidota > Bacteroidia > J057 > J057 > JALEFZ01. Next base: position 16,635 of record JBCBFT010000079.1, on the reverse strand, counting down.
TAAGCATCCGTCGTGCGGACATCGACTACGAATGTACACTCAGGCGGAACGACATTGTGTTGCGTGCCCGCCGTTATTTGGGTGACGGACATTTTCACAGGCCCTAGGGTATCCGAGACGTTAGGAAATTGGTAGGTCCGAAACCACTCGATGTCTGGCATCGCCTCGTAGATCGCATTGATGCCTTCTTCTCTGGCTGCATGCCCCGTCTTGCCATGTGCTACGCAGTCGAGTACCATCAATCCCTTCTCTGCAATTGCCAGCTGCATCTGGGTAGGTTCGCCCACGATGCCCAGATCAATTTTTCCTAGCTCTCCGAGTATCGAAGCTACGCCATTTTTGCCTGATATTTCCTCTTCGGCTGTAGCTGCAAAGATCAGGTTATAAGGGAGATCTTCTTTTTCATTCAGTATACAAAACGCTCCCAATAATCCCATCAAAGGTCCGCCTGCATCATTGCTTCCCAATCCGTACAAGCGATCTCCTTCTAGATTCGGAGTAAAAGGATCTCTTTTCCAACCCGCAGCAGGCTTGACTGTATCGTGATGTGAATTGAGGAGAATGGTGGGCTTTTCAGGAGAATAGGAGGAATGAACCGCCCAAGTGTTGTGTCCTTTTTGATGAAAAGGAATAGCTTGATGTTGAAGAAAGGAGCGAATCAAATCAGCTGTCCCTGCTTCTTCGCGGCTAAAGGAAGGCGTCGAAATCAACTTTTTGAGTAGGTCCGTGACGGCTAGGGTTGTATTGTCAATGCTCATGTGTGTGATAATTGAAGTTGTGTACCAGATCTAGCAGCCAAATGATCATATCTTGTGATCTGTACATGTTGCACCCCTTTTTCCAGGGCTTGAAATCCATTGGTAAGCTTAGGAATCATTCCCCCTACAATCGAACCTTCTATTTTTCCACGCGCAAAATCTGAAGAGGATAAGACAGGAATGACCGATTCATCGTTTTCGGCATCTTCGAGTACACCATTTTTCTCAAATGAAAGTATCAGGGACACTTCAAACTCTGCTGAAAGTGCGATAGCCACTGCCGTCGCGATGGTATCTGCATTGGTATTCAGGAGTTGGCCTTGTCCATCGTGGGTGATGGGAGCCATGACAGGTACTTGATTTTTGCGTAAAAAGGCTTGCAATACTTCTGCATTTACCTGATCAATATCCCCTGCCAAACCGTAATCAATGGTCTTTACAGGGCGTTTATGAGCCGCAATGACATTTAAATCTGCGCCCGTCAAACCCAATGCGTCGATTCCATAGGATTGAAGTTGAGCGACCAACGTTTTATTGACCAGTCCCCCATAGACCATCAAGGCTATGTCCATCATCTCAGGGCTTGTGATGCGTCGACCGTCGATCATAGGGGCTTCCACGCCCAATCTAGCTGCGACATCTGTCGCCTTCCTGCCTCCTCCATGTACGAGTACTTTCGGCGTAGGAAGGGAGAAAAAGGCTTGTAGAAAAGCTTTTCTTTTATCGACATCTTCCAGTACAGCTCCTCCGACTTTTACGACTGAGACTTTTGCTTTCATAGGGTTTCTAGGATTGTTGCAAGGACAGCTTGAGCGGCAGGAATGCGGTTGGCTGCCTGTGAGATGACGATGGACTGAGGAGAATCCAGGACTTCGTCTGCTACCACCATATTTCTCCTGACAGGCAAGCAGTGCATGAATTTGGCGTTGTGGGTTTGCGTCATTTTCTCAGCCGTGATCTGCCAGTCTCTCTCCTTATCATTCACATGTCCATAATCCTTGAAAGACGACCAATTTTTCGCATAAATGATATCTGCTCCTTCAAATGCAATGTCCTGATTGTACATCACAGGCGTATCTTTCACAAAATCGGGCGAGAGGTCCATCCCATAAGGATGTGCAATTGTCAGATCTACCTCAGCTGCTTGCATCCACTCGACAAAAGAATTACCTACTGCCTGAGGCAGAGCCTTTGGGTGTGGCGCCCACGTCAAGACGACCTTGGGTCTATGCGCAAATCCCTGCTGATGAATGGTCAGCCAATCGGTCAGAGATTGCAAAGGATGACGCGTAGCCGATTCCAGACTGACAATAGGTACTCCTGCGTACTGCTGGAAAGCAGTCAGGATATGCTCTGCATAATCTGCGGTTCTATTTTTTAAGCCAGCAAAGGTTCTGATTCCCAATATGTCGCAGTAGCTACCCATGACGGCGGCAGCTTCCTTGATGTGCTCGGCTTTGGCTCCATCCATGACGGTTCCATCTTCAAACTCCAATTGCCAGGAATCTTGAGAGATATTGAGGATGGTGACGTCCATTCCCAGCAATTGCCCCGCACGCTGGGTACTCATCCGTGTGCGTAGGCTGGAATTGAAGAAAATGAGCCCCAAAGATTTTCCTTTTCCTAGCTGGGATTTTTGGTGAGGGTGTTGGGTAAAAAGAGCGGCCTCTGCCAGTAAAGCAGAAGGGTTGACTACATCTGAAAGACCAGTAAAATGCTGCATATTAGGCAGAGATTAGTGCTTGTGATAACGTGCCTTGTAAGGCTGAGAGTAACATGTCAATGCCTTCCTGCTCCACATTGAGTGGAGGAAGCAAACGGAGGACATGTGGCTGAGAAGATGAGCCTGTGAAGATATGATGGTCGTAGACGAGGCGTGTACGAATAGGTTTTGCTGGGCCTTCCAGTTCCAGTCCGAGCATCAGGCCTTCTCCTCTTACTTCCTTGACGTAAGGTAAAGATTTCAGTTCTCTTTTGAGGATGTCCCCTTGACGCTGTGCATAGGCCATCAGGTCTTCCTGCTCGATGACCTCTAGGACAGCTAGCCCTGCGGCGCAGGCTAGATGATTCCCTCCGAAGGTCGTTCCCAGCATGCCGTACCACGGCTCGAATTGGGGATGAATCAGTATGCCACCTATGGGAAAGCCATTGCCCATACCTTTGGCGACGGTGATGATGTCAGGCTGCACCGCCGCATGTTGGTGGGCGAAAAACTTGCCTGAACGCCCATATCCAGACTGGATCTCATCTAGGATTAAGAGTGTTCCTGTTGTACGACATTTTTTCTCTACATATTGTAGAAAAGGATTTTGCAACATATGAATACCCCCTACACCTTGAATTCCCTCTATCACCACGGCGCATACATCCTCTCCTTCCAGTGCTTCATCTAGTGCCTGCTGATCATCAAAAGGAATACGTAGCACATGATCGGCAGGGTTGACGGCTGCTTGAATCTTGGGATTATCGGTCAGTGCGACAGCTGCAGAGGTTCGACCATGAAAAGCACGTTCAAACGTCAGGATTTTCTTACGCTGATTATGGAAGGAAGCTACTTTCAAGGCATTTTCGATGGCCTCAGCCCCTGAGTTGCACAGGAATAGCGCATAATCCTCATAGCCTGAGAGCTGTCCCAGTTTCTGTGCCATCTCGATCTGAAGGGGATTTTTCACCGAGTTAGAATAGAAGCCCAATTGGGAAAGCTGCTGCTCTATGCGCTGCACAAAGTGCGGATGACTATGGCCGATAGAGATCACCGCGTGACCACCATAAAAGTCCAGATACTTTTGCCCTTTTTCATCCCATATCCAGGCTCCTTCACCTCTCACAGGCGTCACATCAAAAAGAGGATACACATCAAAAGGAAGCATATATTTACTTGTTGAATGATTGATTGTTTGAATCCGTAGACGCATCGCTATGGCGTGCGCTCCTTACATCGTAGCGTGCGCACTTTACAACAGCGTGCACAAAAACCAATTGATCCGCGCTGAAACGGCGGATCTACTGCTAAAATGCCAAGGCCTTTAACCTCAGTCCCATCTCCTCAGGAAGTCCCATCATCAAGTTCATATTCTGTACAGCTTGTCCCGAAGCCCCTTTTAATAAATTATCGATCATGCTGATGATGAGTAATTTTCCCTCTATTTCTTCCACATATACCATAGCTTTATTGGTGTTGACGACTTGCTTGAGGTGAGGATTGGTATCCACTACGTGGGTAAATGGAGCGTTCTGGTAAAAATGCTGATAAGCTTGTTTGATCTCTTCCACATCTCCCTGAAATTCTACATACATGGAGGCAAAAATCCCTCGGGGAAACCCTCCGCGCATGGGGATAAAGTTCAAGCTAGGCAAATCAGTATTCGAGAGGAATGCCAAACTTTGCTTGATTTCGGGCAAATGCTGATGGGTAAAGACCTTATAAACAGATAGATTATTTTGTCGCCAGCTAAAGTGCGTCGTTGGTTGAGGCTTTTGCCCTGCACCTGTCGCGCCTGTGATGGCTGTGATCTGAACAGGTATGCGCGTATCCAATCGCTGGCTCGCAGCTAGAGGCAATAAGCCCAACTGTATGCAAGTGGCGAAGCAGCCTGGATTGGCAATGCGATTGGCTTCTTGGATGCGCGCTCGATGCAATTCGGGCAAGCCGTAGATGAATTCATGGGCACCTGCCAGCCTGAAATCTCGACTGAGATCTACAATCTTCACGTGACTGGGTACTTCATTGTCTGCCAGAAAAGGAGCCACATTTCCATGTCCTTGGCAGAAGAACAACACATCTACTCCTACATGGTGTGCAGCGGTAAATATCATGTCTATTTCCCCCACCAAGTCCTGGTGAATGTCTACAATTGCCCTGCCCGCCTGACTTTTGCTTTGTACAAAAGCGATCTCGACTTCGGGATGGTGGATGAGCAAGCGAATCAATTCCCCTGCTGTATATCCTGCGCCTCCGATGATACCTGTTTGAATCATTCTTCTGTCGATTGGAAATGGTTGAATGCACCAGGATTGACCTGATGGTATATTTTTCCTGCGTTGGAGATGATTTTGGTGAAGCCTTTGACATCTTCTCCTGTCCATGCCAGATTCATTTCTCCATAGGTCCCAAACTTACTGGCCATCAGGTCGTGTCGGGACTCTATTCCCAATGCCTCAAAACGATAAGGACTGAGCCTCACCTTGACTTTACCTGTCACAGTCTCTTGTGTATCGGTCAAAAAGGCCTCTACATTGCGCATCACAGGTTCGAGAAATTGTCCCTCATGCAGAAGCATACCATACCAGTTGCCTAGCTGGTCTTTCCAGTGCTGCTGCCATTTGGATAGCACATGCTTTTCGAGTAAGCGGTGGGCCTCAATCGTAATAAGAGCCGCCGCCGCCTCGAAGCCTACTCGTCCTTTGATCCCGATGATCGTATCCCCCACATGGGTATCCCTACCGACAGCGAAAGGCTTGGCTAGTTGTTCCAGTGCCTCTATAGCATCTGCTGGATGTGCATATGCTTGTCCGTTGATTCCTTTCAACTCCCCCTTTTCAAAGTGTAACTCGATCAATTGCTCACCTTGTGCTTCCAGCGGAGAAGGAAAGGCTGCATCAGGCAAGTGATCCCAGGAGTTGAGGGTCTCTTTTCCCCCTACAGAGGTTCCCCAAAGTCCTTGATTGATAGAGTAGGCAGCTTTTGAACCATCGATCTCCACCCCATTTTCCTTGAGATATGCGACTTCTGCTTCTCGCGACAATTTCAAATCACGAATAGGGGTAATGATCTCGATTTCGGGTGCCAGCGTCTGAAAAATTAGGTCAAAACGAACTTGATCATTCCCTGCACCTGTACTTCCATGTGCAATATGGGTAGCACCAATTTCTTTGGCATACTGAATCAAAGCCAATGCCTGAAATGCACGCTCAGCACTGACGGATAGAGGATATGTATGATTCTTGAGGACATTGCCATAGACTAAAAAACGCACACATTGGTCATAGTAAGCCTTGACTACATCCAATGTTTGATGCCCTTTGCTTCCCAACTGGATGGCACGTGCCTCAATATCTTTGATTTCTTTAGAGGAAAATCCTCCTGTGTTAACGGTGGCAGTATGGACTTCTAGTTGAAGCTCTTTGTGGAGATAAATGGCACAAAATGAGGTGTCGAGACCGCCAGAGAATGCCAAGAGTACCTTTGACATGAATAATAGGTTTGTAGGTGAAAATTGAAACAGCTTATGTACGTATGGAGTAGATTAATTCTTCCCTCCCTTAGATTCCTTTGAGAAAAGGTTCTCCTTGATCTTTTGGAGTAGTTGGTTGCCCTTTCGTCGTCGCAGATGGTTCTTATAAGATTCCCATCGATTTTTGAGGGCCTCCTCCTCTACGGCCTTTTGCTTCTCTTGTGCAGGGTCAAACATCATCCCTGTACACAGGCAGAGTTTACGCTCATTCCGTTCGAGAATTTCGTAGTTGGGACAGCTTTCACACCCTTTCCAGAATACATCGTCCTGTGTGAGTTCTGTGAAGGTGACAGGTTTATACCCTAGTGATGAATTGATCCTCATGACAGCTAGGCTAGTAGTGATACCGAATAGACGTGCATGCGGGAACTTATTTCGAGAATGTTCAAAGGCTTTTTTCTTGATGCCCTTGGCAACGCCCTGTCCTCGGTATGCTGGATTTACGATTAGCCCTGAATTTGCTACATAGTGAGTATCCTGCCAGGTCTCTATATAGCAAAAGCCTACAAGGTTTACTCCATCTAGGGCGATAATAGCCTTATGCTCATGGATTTTCTGCTGCACATAAGTGGGTTCGCGCTTTGCGATGCCTGTGCCGCGTTGCTTGGCAGCATCTTCGATCATCTGGCAGATCGCGTCTGCATAGGATAGATGGCGCTGATCGGCGATCAGTATCTCAACGGCCATAATAGGGTGTTAAGTAAGTGAAAGTGATGAAAAGAGGAAAATGAGGATATGGTCAGCTAGGATTAGCTGCGTCGGAGGCGTCGTCGTCGTCGGACGTTGAAATATGTGGAAAGCGTTGTCATGCTCTATTTCAATTGCCCAAATATAGAACAAGCTGTTGGAATAATCCTAAGAATCCTGAATAATAATGTTCATTTTGATAGGAAATGCTAGGCCAATTAAGAATTTTTTAAACGGGAGTAAACATTTTACTGTCATTTTTATACTACTTATTCAGTTTAAAAAAAAATTATTAGATCTTACAAATTGAATGGTAAGCCTGATCTCAAGGATTCATAATCAGAAAATAAACAAGGGTGTTCCCCAAAATATCTGCTAATCCTCACAATCAAATTTCTTATTTGGCCGATTTTTCATAGAAATGGACGAAATTCTTTCATAGGCGAATAGATGATGCACATTCTTTTTGAGGATAATAGAGCCTTCGTTTACGGTAGGAGAAGGCTTTGGTGACACATTGAGCGGCTATTCGTCAAAAATCAAATGCTTTGTATGAGAAATTTTTCCTGATTTAAGAAATCCCTTACACATGCCCTTCTTGGTGGCAATTATAAGACTTTCGCAATATCCGAAGTATGTTGCTATTTTCATGTCTCGTAAAGTGTAAATGGGGAAAAGTTATCACAGGCAACGACTCAGCAATGCCTGTACATACATTAAGCTTGAATTGTAGTATTTCCAAAAGGATCATTTCAGTGACCTATCAATCCATCAAGCATTCGTTTAACAACGCCAATTATAGGGTTGCTTACAGGCAAGGAAAACTGCTTTCATGGATTATGATGCCCCTGATTTCGTTGGTGATTTGGATAGATTATGTAGATACACAATCTCCTCTCATCTTGCAATACGGTCTACTGGGGACACTTCCTTTCCCTATTTATTTGCTGGTCATCTATCCGATTTACAAGTACAAGCCGCATTGGGTTCCCTGGGTCTTTGCTCTGACCATATTTCTATCCTTACTTCATTTTATTGGTCTATCTGTGGCTGTTTTTGGAGGGGGAATTGAGCACATCATGTACAAAGATCAATTTGGTGTAGGCGTTGCCGCCGCTATTTTTTCCGCTGCCATTTTTTCTAAAGGTGCTCGTATCCCTTTGATTTACATCTTTGGCCTTCTGCTAGTGATATTTAACATTGCTTCCCTTATCTACATACCAGAGTTTACACGGTTTTATCTCATTGTCACTGGGATGTTGTTCTTGGCCATCTTATCTGTCTACCAATCATACAAAAGGGATTGGAGACTCCATCAGGCATTGGAGCGGATCAAGCAACGCGAGCAAGTACTCAAGCAAAAAAATCAGACCCTGGATCTTCTAAATCGTCATCTTGAGAGCTATAATTATTCGATTTCTCACGATCTGAAAGCACCCCTCAGACAGGCTAGGGGATTTACCTCGCTCTTGCAAAAGGAACTCAAGGGAAAGGAGAATGAAAATATTTCAGAATATCTCCATTATATCACCCTCTCCATGCGGACGATGTCGTCTTTGATTGATGCCTTTGTCTCCTATGCAAAGATCAGTATGACCAATATTTCATTCATGGATCTTGAGATGGAGAAACTGGTTGATGGATTGGTAAAAGAGTTAGAGGGGCTTGAGGCATCTGGAAAACTACTCCACGACATACAAGTTGGACCCATGCCCATCATCAAGGCAGATCCTGCGCTGATGAAGAAACTTTGGTATAGTCTCTTGTCCAATGCGATCAAGTTTTCAGCAGAGAAGCCCCATCCCAAAATTTTTCTAGGTTCCTATGAGGAGCGTAACCATCATGTGTTTTATGTAAAAGACAATGGGATCGGATTTGACCAGCAGTTTCAGCAAAAGATATTTGAACTCTTTCAGAGACTGCATCCTGCCGAAACGTATCAAGGTCAAGGAGTAGGTTTGGCACTGGCGAGTAAGATCATCCACGCACATAGAGGAGAGATCTGGGCAGAAGGCGAATTAGACAAGGGAGCATCTTTCTTTTTTAAAATCCCCCAAGCACCTTCCATAGATGTCGTGTGAACCTACTGAAAACATCGCTTTACCCAAGGTTTTCAAGATATCAATTTTTTGTAAATTGTATCCACGGCTATGTTTGTAGCGTAAGCACCCCTCAGCATGATCCAGAAAATCAATTCCTCCCTCCGACAAGTCTCCCGAGACCTCCAGCGATTGCGTACCCTCGCCATCCAGCGAGAAATACTCTTGAAAGAGCTAGATTCTGCAGAAGGAGAGCTGGAAATTGTGAATCTACAATTAGCGAAGGAGAGTCTAGACATAGACCGACTATCGAAAACAGGAATCCCCAAAGTATGGCACTTTATTCGTCCCCAAACAAAGACCCGATGGAAGAAGGAATGGGAAGAATATGTGGAGGCTAAAAGGGAAGCAGAAGCTCAGCATTTTATTGTAGATGATTTGCGGATGCAGATTCGGCAGATCGAGCAGGAGGCGGCCATCCTCGGAGATCAAGAGAACATATACCAGGAGTTGATCCTAATGAAAGAAGCCCACCTCAGGGAAATCGATCATCCTGAAGTCGAGAAGTTATGGGAAGAAGAGAATAAAATCATTCAGGCAGAGTCTGTCCTTTCCGAACTCGAGGAAGCAGATCAAGCGATAGCAGATGCGCTGTCTCAAATAGAAGTGCTAGAATCTGAGCTTATGAGGCCTCTAAAATCTTATACCTTCTCACAGTGGATGAATCGATACTATGAATTGCGGATCGTCCATAGTGCCCGTCAAGTCCAGCATCAGATGATAGAGGTAAGAAAAGAGATGAAAGATGTGATGGGAGAATCGTTTCAACTGCCTCCTGACATTATGTACATTTCTAGGCATCTGCTCAAAACCATGAAAAAGGCGTACCACGCGGAAAGACAGATACGTAATGCGCGTGTTTTTATTGATCAAATACGAAGAAAGATGTTGGCTTTGCGTATGAAACTCGTTCCTTTAACAGAAAATGAGTTGCGAAAGATTCGATTAGCTAAACAACGGATGCAACAAATCGTAGAAAACGTGTAGCGCTACGTCTCATATTCAGTGCATACCTATTTAAAACTCACTATTCTCGATCCCTAAAGCAGCTTTTGATGTCGACTACCTCATCTTACACCCTTCTTTATCGTCGTTTTTGTGAAAATGCTATCCGAGTGATTGCACGAAAGTTGCAACGCCAGCTCTCTCCAAAGGAGATCCAGTCTGTATATAGGCTCAGTAATCTGACATTTGCGGAGATGACATTAGCCGATTTTGATAAGGCTAGCAACCCACAGGAGGCAGAAGAAATCTTTAAGAGCCTACGGTATATGGCTCATCAAAGATTTCAGATGGAGATCGAAGATTTGGGCCAAAAACTTCAGCAGCATTTTGGGGTTAGTATTCCAGAAGGAACGAAAAAGCTATTGCTCCAAAAAGGGACAGCTATTGACATTCACGAATTTTGGGAACACAACGGGAAAGTGAATAAATTAAAGCCTAAATTCATCCGTAAAGCTGAAATAAGACAATCTCTACTCGATTTGGAAGAATACCTACTGGAACTTTAGCATCCTACCTACTACGCTTTTTTGGCTACTTTATGTAGTGTCACCCTGCCTAAAGGGTGATTCAGTGACCTTCTGTGAGACGATTTCAATGTATAATTATGAAGTACTATATTCTTTTGTGGACTTTTTTGCTTGCGCTGATTGTCAGTGTGGGCGCCCAGACTGCGGCCGAGGCAGAGTTGGCGGATCGATATTATGCAGATGGAGAGTATGAGGCAGCCTTCGAGTTGTACGATAAGTTATACAAGAAAAATCAGGAAGAAAATACTGCTCGTCGTATCGTCAGCTGCTATGAAGCCCTAAATGAATATGGAGAGGCACTCAAATTCCTAGATCGTGTCATACGTAGAGATGATCGTCCAATTTATCCTATCCTGAAAGCGGGAATCCTGGAAAAAACAGGACAACCCAAGGAAGCGGAGAAGCTTTATGAGGATGTCATCAGTAAGTCGATCAAGAAAGAAGGCGAAGTCATCGGAATCGGATCTTTTCTGTATCAGCAGGGAAGGTTGACATGGGCACTTAAAGTCTACAAAAAAGGCAGGCAAATTACCCGCAATCCTTATGCTTTTGCCAATGAGGTAGCGAATATTCACCTACAATTGGGAGAGTTTGCTCAAGCAACAGAAGAATATCTCAAGCTTTACTACGCCAATCCTCAAAACTACAGTGCCGCCAATCTATCCATCCTCAATATGGTCGGCCCTCCCTCGCAAAATGAAATCGAGCAAGCCCTTCTGCGTGCTGTAGATAAGCGCCCCTCTGATCGTGGTTTGAGAAACATGGTCTTCGAATTTTATGTGCTCGCAGAGAATTTTATGGAGGCATTTGTCCAAGTGAAATCTATCGATCGACTTTTTAAGCAGGAAGGCGAGCGTGTGTATAATTTTGCGGAGACCATGCGCAACAATAAGGAGTACGCATTGTCCAACAAAGCCTATGACTACATCATCAATAGGCATAAGAATTCTCCCTTTTTCTTTCAAGCGCATTTTCAGAAGGCGATCAACAATGAACTGAAGGCGTTTGACCAAGTTCCTGTAGATAAGGCGTCTGTAGAGGCTGCCGTCGATGCTTACAAAGAATTGCTGAATACATTTGGCCGTAAGCCAGAGTACTATGATCCTGTCTATCGCATGTCCCGTCTGATGGTATTTTATCTTTTTGATTTGGACAATGCACTGGAGGAACTCGAAAACCTTACAGCTAGTCGTCAAGGACTTCCACAGGATCGCTGGGCAGAGGCTCGCCTCCTCATCGGAGATATACAGCTCATGCAGCAAGACTTCAATAAATCTAAGCTAACCTATACGGAGGTCAGTGACATTTATAGAGACCGTCAGTTGGGTGCCTTGGCGAAGTATAAACTCTCCGAGTTGGCTTACTACAAAGGGGAATTTAACTTGGCTCAGGCACTCTTGGGCGCCATCAAGGATAACACTTCCAATGACATCTCCAATGATGCCATCAAGCTCAACTTGACGATCATGGACAATACAGGCTTGGATAGCACAACGACTGCTTTAGAGATGTTTGCCAACGCGCAGTTGCTGACATATCAGCGTGATTACGAGGCATCTCTATCGCTTTTGGATAGTCTCGCTTACAAGTTTCCCAGCCATCCACTAGCCGACGAGATTCTATGGGAGAAAGCGACTATTTACCTGAATCAAAATGAAATTGAACGTGCCTTGAGCTTCATTGACCGTATTTTGGACCAGTTTCCCACAGATATATATGGAGATGATGCGCTCTACACCAAAGCCCAGATCTATGATCTGACACTCAGTGATCCTGATAAGGCGATGGAGCTTTACATCAGCTTTCTCGCTTCATATCCTGGAAGTCTATATTCGGTAGAGGTCCGTAAACGTATCCGAACACTTAGGCAAGGCTGATTTATATTAATGGATTTAGAAGGGCGTACAGATATGTCACGGAGGAAATGTGATTTTTCTCCTTTAGACTTAGACAAATCTTAAGAGGGATTTTTACCTTTGCGCGCAGAAAATCAATCATATGATCAAAGTCATTGAATGCCCACGCGATGCCATGCAAGGGATTCATCATCCGATACCTACCGAAACGAAAATCGCGTATATCAATCATCTCCTGAAAGTAGGATTTGATACGATAGACTTTGGCAGCTTCGTCTCTCCCAAAGCTGTTCCACAGATGGCTGACACACAGGAGGTCCTAGCAGGACTAGACCTAAGTGAGACAAATAGTAAGTTGTTGGCCATCGTAGCGAATCTTCGAGGGGCAGAAGCTGCATGTCAGCATCCAGAGATCACGTATTTGGGCTATCCTTTTTCCATATCAGAGACCTTTCAGCAGCGCAATACCCGCAGAGGCATTGCAGCGTCTTTGGAACTTGTCAAGCAGATTCAACAGCTGTGTGTTGCGAATGATAAAGAGTTGGTCGTATACATCTCGATGGGATTTGGGAATCCTTATGGAGATCCTTGGAGTCCAGAGATCGTTCATCAATGGGCAGGGAAACTCATAGACTTAGGCATCAAAATTATCTCTCTAGCAGATACCGTAGGCTTAGCTGATCCTGAGACCATCTCTCCCGTCTTTGCTCGCTTGTATCAAGACTTCGAAACGGTTGAATTTGGGGCACACTTTCATTCTCATCCAGACAAACGAGAGGAAAAGATCAAGGCAGCATGGGACGAGGGATGTCGTAGATTTGACGTAGCTGTGAAAGGATTTGGTGGTTGCCCTTTTGCCGAAGATGAGCTGGTAGGAAATATTGCTACAGAAAGTTTCTTTGCTTTTTGTAGCAAGCAAGGCATTCAGTTACCTATTGATCCTTCTGCATGGCAAGCAGCTATTACTTTTGCCCCTCAAGTGTTTGGTTAAAACATAGAATTACAACAGAGGGTTTTGATACATTCTCCTTATGTTGGCTTTTTCTAAAAAATCATCCTAAAACTCCTCCAACTTTATTTATCTATTTGGCAGTAGGTGTAGACGAACTATGAGCGTATCCGAGTAAACGTAAGTGCTCCATTCGACGATATGCTGTTCATGAATGCTACACTACGTGCTTACTATGGTGTATATGAAAAAAATACCTAGGATTATCCAGCGATATCACCCACAGTTTATGTGGAGGGTACCGACGCATGATCGCGTACTATATCTTACGTTTGACGATGGTCCTCAGGAGGGAATCACAGAATGGGTACTGGATACTTTAGCGGCATTTGATGCAAAAGCCACTTTTTTCCTCTTGGGAAAGCAAGTCAAAGCGTATCCTACCATTGTACATCATATGATCGACAGTGGACATAGCATAGGAAATCATGGTTATGCACATATAGATGGATGGAAGGCGCCTCTACGTACGTACTTGTTGGATTTTCTACGCGCTAAGCAAGCCATTTTTGAGTATACAGGGGTTCAGACACGCTTGTTTCGCCCTGCATATGCCCATATTACTCAGACCAAGGCTCAGTATATTCTCCGCAGTCATCAGATCATCATGATGGATGTCATGAGTGGAGATTTTGATTCTTCGCTCAGTGGAGAGGCTGTAGCTCAGGGCGTGATTCAGTTGGCCAGATCTGGTTCTATTCTACTTTTCCATGACAACCTAAAGTCGCAGGATCGACTACGCGTAGCTTTGCCACGTGTATTGAGACATTTTCAAGAAAAAGGGTATGAGTTTAGGCCCATCATGGACCAGACGTTTGGGGCACCGCCCACTGTCCGTATAAGGAATCGATGAGTTGTTGTCCTTATCTTCTTCTGATCAGTTCGAGCAGCTCATTCATGATCATGGCTGTCGCTCCCCAGATCGGGTGTGGTCCTACTTCAAATGAAGGAACCAGAATCCTGAGTCCCGAACCCAACCGCATAGGAATTTTTTGCAGCGCTTGTGGAGCCAATAGATCTTTTAAGCGTACCTCCATGATTTCTGCTACTTCGCTCTCCCTCGCGCGAAATCGAGGCTTCTTATGGGTATAGGCAAGGATAGGGTAAATGAGGAAATTGCTTACGGGGATATATAGTTGGGTCAATTCGCCTAAGACTTCTACTTTTTCTGGATGAATATCCAACTCCTCATGTGCTTCTCTCAATGCAGTAAAGGTAGGACTGGGGTCCTTTTCTTCCATTCTCCCACCAGGGAAGGAGATTTCTCCTGAGTGGGTTTTATCTCCTTTGACGCGGAGCATGAGCGCGATATGCCACTGGCTATGCTTAGGATATAGCAAAATCAACACAGCACTTTGTTGAGAGCCTGGGATTGCCCTCCAGTGGGAAGGAGTCTGATTAGCCGAGACAGCCATTTGTGCCTCTATGCCTGGCAGCGGAGGGGCCGATGGCTCATGCAATTGATAGACAAGATGTCGAATCAATCCAAAATCAATGGGAGAGAATATGCGTTGTAGACTCGTCATAACATACAGACTGGGAGAAGATATTTGGGACAATGAAAATCCAGCTAAAGCGTAGCGATTCTAGTCTTTGGCGAAAGCCAATTTGTAAGGTTTAGTGATGCGAAACGGATCAAAATGGATAAAACCTAAGTTTTGAATATGCAAATTTTCAGTAGGTTTGAAGTTCCCAACATGGTCTTAACTGATAGGCTTATCTTTAATTTATCATTTCTTTAACTAAACTGAAAAATTCAGCTAAAATCATAGAAGTTCCTCCCCATACGATGTGACGATCTGATACGACATATCCTGGTGTTTCGAATGTGAATCCTCCCGCGTTGCGCATCGCTTGAATTTTCCTTGTCTCGTCTCTCAGGAAGACATCCACCGATACTTCGATGATTTCTGCAACCTCGACAGGGTCTGCAACAAATTCAGGACGTTTGTCCATAAATCCTACTGTCGGGAATACTTGAAAGTTACTAGGGATGATATAGATCTCGCTCAAGGAGCCAAGGACTTGTACATCTTCAGGTAGGATTCTCATTTCCTCATGTGCCTCACGCAAGGCAGTCGCATGATAGTCTGTATCTGTAGGTTCGACTCGACCTCCTGGTAGACTGATCTGTCCTCCGTGGACACGGCCATCTTCTGAACGCTTCATGAGGGGTATGTGTAGCTTTCCTTCATGCAGGTAGAGAAGGACAAGGACTGCTGCCTGTTTTGCATCTGAGGGCACCTTGATCTTTAATCCCTCTTTGGCATGCTTTTGAAACAAAGGAGGCGCCATCTGTAGATGCGCTTCGATACCTGGAAGGGGCTGTTGTAGACGGGTAGTAAGGCTTTCCAGCAATCGAGGTGAGTATTTCATAGATTATTTTCCTATCGTACGAAGTCCATTTCTTTGGCCTTAGAAAATTAAGACGTAACAACAGCTACAATGTTCGGAATTCCTATTTATCTTTCCCTTCAGATTAAGAGAAATAATACTATGAACTGTAACAAAACGATGCTGATCCTCCTGATGCTTACATTGGGACAGCTCACTGGAGGATACGCGCAACTGCTCAATATGCAGTTGTTTGAGCTAGAAGATGTTATTTTTGAGAAAATCGAAACGCCGAAGGGATACGAAGCTGCATACAAACTCAAGGTTAAGCAACCTTTGGACCATCAGCACCCAGAGAAAGGACATTTTTATCAGACTGTTTGGCTCTCTCACAAGGGATACAATCGCCCTACGACGATCATTACGAACGGGTATTATGCGCCAGCTAACCGTGTAGCGGAAATATCAGCTTTGCTAGGATCAAATCAAGTGTCTGTAGAGCATCGTTACTTCGGTCCTTCTTCGCCTAAAGTTATAGACTATCAGCATCTGAATATGGAGCAGGTAGCGGCAGATCTTCACCATATTCGCACGCTTCTAGGAAAAATATATGAAGGGAAGTGGGTTTCTTCTGGTATCAGCAAGGGAGGACAGACGACCATCATGTATCGCTACTTCTATCCCGAAGATGTCGTAGCCAGTGTACCCTATGTCGCTCCTTTGAATTTGGCCTATGAAGATGAGCGCATCTACACTTTTTTAGATACGGTGGGTACAGATGCGTGCCGTAAGGCGATCAAAGATTTTCAGATACGTCTGCTCAAGAATCAGAAGAAAATTATGCCTATGCTGAAATGGTATAGCAAAGGAAAGGGACATACATATGAATACCTAGGAATGGGAGCTGCTTTTGAATATGCTGTGTTGGAGTATTCCTTTTCATTTTGGCAGTGGGGAGAAGATTGTGCGGATGTTCCTGGGAAGGATGCGACAATCGAAGAAGATTTGGCGCACCTATTGGATGTGATTGAGATTGGTTTTTTCGCAGACAAAGAAATCGACTACTATGCCACACACTATTATCAGGCAGGCAATGAGTTAGGCTATTATGGCTATGCGACAGAAG
>JBCBFT010000078.1:0-33697 GCA_038527485.1 Bacteroidota bacterium | reverse complement strand
AAGTCAAAGCGATCTTTCACAGAAAAAACTTTGATTACGCTCACCCCACTCTGTTGGATGACCTCACATAGTTCGGGGGATTCTTTTCCATGAAGCTGGACCATCGTCAATCCATATTGGTCAATGGCGTCTTGGATGGCCTCCTCGGTTTCATCTACAAAAACCCCTACTTTGTCCACTCCATCAATCATGCGAGCATAGACAGGGTCCAAAGCCTTGCGCATGTAGCGAGCCGACTTTACAGCAAAGATAAAGCCCACGTAATCGGGTTCCATGAGGAGTATTTCGTCTATATTTTCGGGATAGACCAGCCCGCATATTTTAAGTTTCATGCTTTCTTAAGACTTTGAGACCGCCTTACGATATGAGCTCTTAGAAAATAGACTGTTCGACTAATGTCTCACTTATAGACTGAACATATTGATCGTTAGAAAGAGGTTTGCGGTTTGTCCTCGGGCGCAAGATCTTTCAATCGCTCAATAAATTGAGCACAAGCCTTTTCAGGACGAGGCTGCTCCATGAAACGCTGTCCCATGAGGAAACCCTGGTAGCCTGCCGTGCGTAAGCGCACGACTTCTTCGGGTCTACTCAGACCGCTTTCGGCCACCTTGACGAAGGTAGAAGGAATCTGCTGGGCAAGATCGAGGGAAGTCTGAATGTCGACCGTGAAGTCCTTGAGGTTTCGATTATTCACCCCGACAAGGTCGATACGCTCGCTCAGTCCCTTTTTGAGTTCCTCCTCGTCATGGACCTCCATGAGCACCTCCATGCCTAAGCTATGGGCAAAATCCCCCAGCCTTTGAATTTCTTCCTCAGTCAGGACTGCCGCAATCAGTAAAATCACATCGGCGCCGATCGAACGCGCCTCTACGATCTGGTATTCGTCAATGATGAAGTCCTTGCGTAAAATCGGGCAGTAGTTCATCTGACGCGCCAACTCTAAATCGGCATTCTTGCCACCAAAGAATTTCTGATCTGTCAAAATCGACAAGGCAGAAGCTCCCGCTTGCATATATCCAATAGAGACACGCTCCACGGATGCATAGGGATTGATGTCTCCTTGAGAGGGGGATTTGCGCTTGTACTCTGCGATGATGCCAGAAAGATCGGTGCGGGTTAAATAATGACGCAGGGAAACACAAGGAGTCTGGAAATAAATAGATTTTTCTAGGAGTTTGGTCGGATAAAGGGCTTTTTGATCCGCTACTTCCTGACGTTTATATGCAACGATTTGATCGAGAATATTCATTTTTAAGACTTTGTTAGACGAAAGATTTCGAGAAGCTCAAGAGCCGAGACTGAAAATAGTCATAATAGAAAATGACAATTGAGATAAAACAAGACATCATAGACAGATAAAACCATCAATATCAATGACTTAATCCTCTTACTTCACTTCTCAACATTTGATCTTTTACTTATTTACTTCATTAAATCGCGAGAAACTTTTCGAAACTGGCTTTTGCCTTACCTGATTCGAGAGATTCTCTGGCAGCAGCCATTGCGGTTTCCTTGGTCATTCCCTCATTATAGGTGTAGACGGCCATACCTGCATTGGCGAGGACGGCACTTTTTTGCGCCTCCGTACATTCATTGTTTAAGACAGACAAGAAAATCTTGGCGGCATCCTCCACACTTTCGCCTCCATGTAGTTGGGTGGGACGAAGCGTCTCAAATCCAATCTCCTCTGGACGCAGGAGGTATTCCCCCTCCTGACTCAACCACTTGAAAGCACCTGTCAAGGAGATCTCATCATAGCCATCCAATGAATGTAGGATCGAGAATCGTTTGCTGCTCTGCTGGTAAAGGTAGCCATACAAACGGGCCAGTTCCAGGCTGAATACACCTACCAACTGCTTTTGCGGAAAGGCAGGATTCACCATCGGACCGAGCATGTTGAAGAAGGTCTTGACGCCCAACTCACGACGGATGGGACCGACATTTTTCATGGCTGGATGAAAGAGCGGTGCATGCAAGAAGCAAATGCCCGCTTCGTCGATTTGCCTTTCGAGCTTGCTGTACTCGTTTGTGAAACTTCCTCCCAGAAATTCGATCACATTGGAGGAGCCAGATACAGACGAAACGCCATAGTTTCCATGCTTGGCGACCTTGACGCCTGCCCCTGCCGCTACGAAGGAGGCGAGCGTAGAGACATTGAAGGTATTTTTTCCATCCCCTCCTGTCCCACATAGATCCATGGGATCATACGCCTTGAGATCGACGGGCACACACAGCTCGAGCATCGCTTCCCGAAAACCCGCCAGTTCATCTACCGTGATCCCACGCATGATGTAGACCGTCAAGAAAGCCGCAATCTGAGAGTTGTTGTAAATGCCTCCTTTGGCGATGTTGGTGAGGACATCCTTGGCCTCAAACTTCGTCAAAGTATTGTGATCAAAGAGATGGTACAAGAGATCACGCATAGCGGCTGAACTCGGCGTACCATTGGAAGAGGGCTGAGGTGTTTTATTCAGTGGCATCTCCAACCAGTTTTTGAGGAGTATCTTGCCATGATCCGTGATGACAGACTCAGGATGAAACTGGACACCATAGACTGTATAATCCGTGTGTTTGAGCGCCATGACTTCACCTTCTCCATCTGTCGCTAAGAGTTCCAGCGGTGCCTTGATAGACTCCTTGGTTACACACCACGAGTGGTAACGCCCTGTCTGAAACTGTGTAGGCAGTCCTTTGAACAGGGGATCTTTCGTCGCTTTTACCTCGACATCTGTTCCTATCCCATGGAGTACTTCTGGCATATTGTATAGCTCGGCTCCGAAGACCTCTGCGATGCCCTGATGCCCGAGACAGACCCCCAATATATGTTTGGTGGGCGCATAAGCTTGGATCAAGTCTTTCATGATCCCTGCCTCAGCGGGAATACCAGGACCTGGAGAGAGCAGAATCTTATCATATTCTTTGACCGCCTCTACCTCAATCTCATCATTGCGGGCGACTGTCATATTTTTTCCATACCCCAACTCTCGAATCTGGTGCACGAGGTTGTAGGTGAAGGAATCGTAATTATCTAAAACGAGGATTTTCATTTTGGGAAGACGATTAGACCGTTTGGCTTTGCTACAGATTATATGATGGAAAGGCTTGACTTATTTTTGGCTGTGTCGACTGCCATCTGAATGGCGCGGCGCAAAGCTCCGAGCTTATTGTCGACTTCTTTGAGCTCGTTCTCAGGTACGGATCGAGACACGACGCCTGCACCTGCCTGATAGTACAGCACATTTCCCTTACTCATGAAAGATCGAATCATGATGGCATGATTGAATCTGCCCGAAGCATTCATGAAGCCTACGCAGCCTCCGTAGAATCCGCGGTTTTGCGGTTCATACTGCTCAATGAGGGTCATGGCTTTGACCTTAGGGGCACCTGAAAGCGTCCCTGCGGGGAAGGTATCTGCCATCAGTTCCAGATGCTGATCATGTGGATCGATGTCGGCAGTGACTTTGGAGACCAAGTGAATGACGTGAGAATAATATTGGATTTCTTTGTAGGTATCCACCTCTACATTGTGTCCGTGGCGACTGAGGTCGTTTCTGGCCAGGTCTACCAGCATCACATGTTCAGAGTTTTCTTTGGGATCGTCAAACAGCTCCCGCGCAAGTTTGGAGTCCTCCTCGTCATTTCCCGTCCGCTTAAATGTCCCCGCAATCGGGTGAATCGTCGCTTTCCCATCCTCTGTAATCAGCTGTGCCTCAGGAGAGGAACCAAACAACTTGAAGCTCCCATAATCCGCGTAAAAGAGATAAGGCGAAGGGTTCACCGATCGTAACGCACGATAGACATTGAACTCATCTCCGATAAACTGCTGGCTAAACTGTCGCGACAACACCATTTGAAATACATCTCCGCGCTGACAGTGGTGCTTTCCTTTTTCCACCATTTCGAGAAACTGTGCATCGGGCATATTGGCTTGCTCTGCCCCTCGGAGATCAAAGCTATACTGGGGAAGCGACTGACTGTTGATCAAAGTCTCGATCTGGTTCAAACGACTGTTCCCATCTACCTCGTATTCAATCAGATACATTTGGTTATGAAAATGATTGATCACGATCAGGTAGCGGTACAAGACATACCACATATCGGGGATTTTGCGAGTCTCGTCTTCATAAGTCCCAATATTTACCTTCTCATAATGACGAACCGTATCGTAGGATTGATAGCCAAAAGCGCCTAGCTCTGGAATGGGAAGTTCTTCTGGCCACGAGGTGTAATGCGACAAAAACTCCTTGAGAATGGCGGGCACATCCAACTTGCCTTGAGGAGGTTGCTGAACCTGCTGCTCCTTGCCTATGGTGTAACTGACTTGGCCACCTTCAAGCTTAAAGGAAGCAAAGGGTTCTAGCCCGATGATCGAAAGCGTATTTTCATTCCCGTGATAATCAGAGCTCTCAAGCAGCATCGGATAGGCGAAATGATCCCTAAGCTTAAGATACAGGCTAACAGGGGTGACCGTATCCGCCAATAATTTCTTATACCTCACAGGGTAAATTGTGGTTTGACTCATGACAAAGTGATAGACAGTCTGAATTCCTTTTTCTTTTTTCCTTAAACCTGACCGTAGAAAATGAAATAGGGCTTACCGTTACATAAACGATAAGCCCAAATATATTTTAAGCATCAACAGAGTTATCGTCTATGAGAATCTCATAAAGCGCCACCAACCGTTGATATGCCAAGTGTTCTGTTGCATAATTTGAAAGCAAAGATACAGTTAGCCCTATATTTTACAAATGGAAGCAGTAGTTTTTTTGAAAAATGTATCAAAATGTCTTGTAATGGGCCAAATCAAGCACATTCATGCGCAAGCCACTATACCCAAAAGATGGCTCATCCTCCCGTGATGTACGTATCCACTTCTTTCTTTCGATTGGGATCTATCACCAGTTTCTGTCCATTCCATCTATAGAAGGTACGCACCATTTTCCGCTTATACCCCCCTACCTCTGCTTCTTCCAAGAAAATTCGATCCTCTTTGATTACCATATCCTTTTCCCCTTCCATATCTGTAGGAAAGACAAAACTGCTCCCCTCACTTGCCCACGCATCCGCAATCCCGACGAGTTGATGGACATCCGAAAAACGCGTCCCATTCCAAAAGACCAAAACATCTCCTGTCGAGCATCCGCATCCTCCCACACAGGGAACATGTAAGGAAATAATGTCGTGTAGAGCCAATCCCTGAGCCCCCAAGCTGTGTGCTGCGCCCATGCTCCAACTAAAGGATCGCACACTGATCTTGTCCAACTGTGTCTGCCCACGAAACGCACGAATCTGATATACAGGAACCTTTCGTACCTCCTCTTCCACGATTTTTTCGATTCCAAATACAAACTTCACACTCGGGTCCGTCTGGCTGCCAAATGCATACTGCGCGATGAAGCCCCCAAAGATCCAACCCTTGATATCCCCCGATTCAATCTTATACCAGTGGCTTTTGACGCCATTTACCGTGTCAATCTCTGTCGATCGTTCCAGCGGCTTCATGGATTGGCCTATACGCATGACCGCTACGGCTGTGCAGGAAGTGTTCGGACAGGAGCGTACGTTGACTTCGTCGGCCAACATATAGGCTTTGGGCACGTCGTAGCTGTCTATACACTCATCTGCTGTAAGGATTCGGACATCTAACTTGTCCTGTGCAGAAAGACAAAAAGGAATTAAAAGAAGAAGGAACAATACCAATCGTGACATCGTGCTATGATTTATTTTTGCACAATCTACGACGATCTACTTACGCTCCGATAGAGAAGCTACAACCGTAAAGGATCAGCGATTATTCGTATTTCTGGAGGTCATATCGATTTGTAGGCTTGATCCAGGACTTGTAGGTCCACATCGGGATACTCGTACGCCTGATTCAGCTCAAACTTGGTGTATACACGCTCTTGGGGATCTAGCACCTTACAGATAATGGCTTCTAGCTCTTCTAACTTTTTTTGATCAATAGACGAGGTAATACCTGCGGTTTTGAAAATAGTATAGCGCGCTTCAACGGAAGAAGCTTCCATCCAATCCTGATGAAAGGCCAGGAGCATACGTGCTTGTTCGGAATAACGCATGAAATGCCCCATGATCATCGGAAAACGAGACATCGTATGTACCCGCCTCTTTTCCATCTCATACTGCCTTTTTTCCCAATCTCTTGTCTCTATGTATTTTTCCAGATCCTTCAACAAGCCATCAAAGTCTTCCTTTCGCCTTCGCTTCAAAAATCTTTTCTGCTCAATGTCTTCGTACAGATCTTCTCCCAAGTCAAAAGCTTTCATTAGGGAGAGTAATTGCTTCAGGCGATAATATCTTGGTTCGTTGAAAATGAGCTTGCGTGCCTTCCAGTTTTCATGATCAGGCACCATTCGCTTGAATTCCTGAAACTTCCGCAGGAAGTCCTTGGCGCGAAACTCCGTCTGCTGAATGGATGGCTCACCCAGAAAAATGCCTACCAGTTTATTCTCCTCATCATTCCATTTGACAAGCATTTCTTTGGAGGGATAAAAATAAAGCGTTCCTCCTTCCCTCTCTACAGCTTCAGGATTCCCCAGGATCTTACGAATCTTTCGTTTGTAGGTCATGCCCAGACGGCTCACGATTTTGGGCTTAAGCAAAAATTCTACGACGCGTCTCTCTTCAACATCAAGGCGAAGGGCAAAGCCCTGATCTACATGTAGCCAACCCGAAGGATGGGATTGGCCTCCCAGACTCAATTGTTGTCGGACCATTTCTACTGTATCTCCTAGCTTAATGCCGCCAAGGGAAAGTGCGTGTGGGTCCAGATGCGGGTCTGTGAGTACGTAGATGTCCTCGAGTAGCTCCATTTGTTACAGTATCCTGGTTTAGACCATATTTGAAACTTCAAATCTGCGAAAAGTTTGTGCTTTCAGAACCTAAAATCTCTGCTTTTTTGCTAAATTTTTCATTGCTCCAAACAGGGTCTTATTTCTATTAATAATAATTTTCGAACGCATATGGTTTGACGAAAAAGGAAAATGAATTGTATCTCTCTTTGCTTTAGACAGGCCTTGTCCTATACAAATAAGATGATGCATTCACGCTGAAGAATGTTCAGTGCGATGGATCAGCAGATAAAGGCGCTGCGTAGTTTGGTGATGTTAAAATATATAGCCATTTGCTGGAGACTCCCTGTCTACCTTCAAGAGAGTTTCCCAAATAGTATCTACAGCCGTTTGCAGCGTCGCCTCAGATAGATGGATTGCCTTATCCGTAGGCTGGTGATAGTGAACAAAAATGGGCGCTTTTCGGATAATGTCGAATAAGATATGATCATCAACTTCGAATTCCTGTGCTTTGTAATAATGGCTGGCTACGGCTACATCCTGGTCACTGATGCAGGTCAAGGTAAAGCTGTCTGTTAAGCCTGCTAGCCGAAAAGTCTCATGGTCGGCTGTATTCATCACCACTTGTTCGTGTCTTGAGCAGGCAATGCCTTTATGTGCAGATACAGCTTCGAAGGCAGTAAGTACCGTCCCTTCTTGCTCTTCCCGCACAGGCCATACGGCAAACTGGTTGCCCATGCCAACGAGTTCCATATTGAGAAAACCGATGAAGTCTTTGATTCCAAAGGCTTTCACATACTCCCATGAGCCAACCAGTCCTCTTTCTTCCTCATCGAAGAAAAAGACTTCCACACCGATGTTGTGAAAAGTATGGGTTTGGAGCCTCTCTGCGATGGCCATAGCCACAACCATCGCAGAAGCATTGTCATTGGCTCCAGGAGTTCCAAGCACAGTATCAAAGTGAGAGCCGATGCCTATTTTGGGTAAGGTAGATGCGGGTAGAATGATATTTTGCCCCGTTTTGTAGCGGTGCAGCTGTGTTTTTATCTTCTGCTGGGCTGCCCAGTCCAAGATGTATTGAAAGCGCTGGGAGTCGGTCAGTTTTTCGAGTGCTTGTATTCTTTGGAGGTGCATGTGTGATGCATTAGGTGAGCCAAAAGAAAAAGACACCTTTCAACCTACTAAGTTGGAAAGTGCCTTTACGGGTTCATCCGCGCTTATCTATTCTATTGCAATTGAAAACTCGCAGCGATCTGCTTAAAGTATTTTATATTCTGCTCAACGTTCAGTCTCGTAATACCCAAAAGGAAATAATGTTTATCTTCAGCAAAAAGTAACACCGAATAACTGCGAGCATTCGTCCCATCGGTTGTTGGCTCAGTAGCGACAAACTCGTATCCCTTCAATCCGCCTAGCTCAATAGGATTTTGCGAAAGGATTTCTATGTCTTCTTTATGAGCAGGTTTAACTCTACGTAGGGCTGTTTCCTCTTGTTTTTCTGCTTCTACAGGAAATGGCATGACCATCACTTGAAAATAGGTCTTGTCAACAGTATCCGTAGGGAATTTTCCGTCCAAATTGAGCATGATTCCCGTTTGCATAAGTCGCGTTGCAATCTGAAAGGGGGTCTCTGAAACATCTAACCTAAACGTCAGGCCATCCATGGGATTGGTTTCCGCGTTTTCATCTATCAGGATATTCATGAAGGTTCTTTCAAACTTATCCGAAAACGCACTGTCCAACTCAGACTTATAGGCTCCTGCGATGGTGTAGGCTTGCTTTTCATTCCCTAATACCAACAGCCATGTGACCATAGAAGTAGCGGGCTTATCTGGATCTGTCAACTTCTCAATTGCAGATTTTCGGGCAGCTTCCACCTTGAAGAGACGGGCATCTACTCCGTTTATTTCCAACTTTTTATCTAAAAACACCTTCCCGCCCTCAGGAGGGAGATCTTTGGTGAACATGCCCAATACCATTTCATAGGCCATGGGCAGGTCCGTCAGGTTGATCCCTGTTTGAAGGGTCCGATTCTCTAAACCTGTGAAAGCTTTGGAGACCTTGAAGCTCGTATCGGGAGGAATGATGAAGAAAAATGTCCCAGGAATCCGAACATGCGCTTCCGTCTTCTCGATGGTTATTTTCTCTACTTGCGCATAGGTCGGCGCAAACACAAAGAATAAGAGACTATATAGTAGTAGTAGGTTTTTCATAATGAAAGGATTGATTAGAATAAAGGGTAAGATATAAGAGTCTACCTTTATCTCATAATTGAGCGCGAATTTTACATGCGCTTATCAGATGCAATTGCTGCCTATTACCTACCGCAAAATAAAAGAGACTGTATGTGTATCCCTTGGAGTTGAAATACGACAAATATACATCCCTTCGGCCAAGCCTCCTTTTGACAGGTCAAATGTTGGTTGATGCCCGCCTGCATTCATCGCATCGTCCCAGAGTACCATCTGTATACGTCCCTGCATGTCCAGTATCTCTATCTTTAGTGGAGTTCTTTTTCGAAGAGAAAAGCTGAGATTCAATTGTCCAGAAAGTGGATTGGGAGCAATTTGAGCTTGTGTAAGTGTCCTTACGCCTTCTTCGATTCCTGTCGTCTGTGTCCGAAACAACCATATATAAGCAGCCTCAAACTCCTGTGCCCAAAACCACTCGCTATGTTGTCCATTGGGGACATCTACAGATTTGATTTCAAGTGGGCCAAAACCCGCAGCTAACATAGTATCCTGCATGCGGTAGATATTGCCCACTACATTTCCAGATTCTAAGCCTCCTCCTAGCTGATACATCTTCATCGGTTGCTGACGTCCTGTAGTCGCTACATGTGTATAGGACTGAGAATTGAACCAATAAGAAGGAGAAAAAATTCCCACTTTCCCGAAGACGTCCTGATACTCAATCCCAGCATAGGTCGATATCAAGCCTCCCAAAGACGAGCCCATGATGCCTGTATGTTCACGGTCAGGCAAGGTGCGATAGGTAGAATCAATGTGCGGTTTGAGCGTTTGCACAAGGAATTCCGCATACTTTGCACCATCTCCTCCTCCATACTGACTGTTGGGCCAGGGCGTGTACTCGGCCGTCCTGTGCACGCCCCCATTGTCCACCGCTACGACGATGATTCCAGGGTCCCCCAAAGCATGTAACGCATTCAATGTCTCATCCACTTCCCATTCTCCTGCAAAAGAAGTGGAAGCATCGAAGATATTTTGGCCGTCGTGCATGTAGAGCACAGGATAATCTGCACCCGAAGTATCGTAGTCGGGAGGCAAATACACCCAAACTCTACGATTGCGATTGAATTGAGGCATGAAAAAAGAGGCAGACATCACTGTAACATTATCTGCTGCAGTAGAGCCACTTCCTCCCCCTGCGTTGAGGTCTTCCCACCCCAGAATTTGGAGTCTAATTGTATCTCCATCATTACCCGTATAGGTCCTATCAGGACGAAAACCGCCGTTGGCATCGCTCTCTACGGTGGACCAAGACCCACGCGTGAACTTGTATACGATGCTCGTCACACCCTGAGGCAGTGTAATCCTGTGATGTTGTTGTAGGGAGTCATAGGACAGTTCGTAGTTGGTATCGCCTGGATTCCAGTTCTGGAAATTCCCTGCAATATGAATGGGATCTGTAGTAGGCGTATTGGCTGGGAGGGCATCTACAATTAAGGTCAGTTGGGCTTGAGTAGATAGCGTCCCTGCAAGACACAGTAAAAGGCAAATCAATCGGTTCATAAGTATTGTTGAAATGCTCAAAATATAGGACTTTTTTCATAGATGAAGGAAGAATTCATCCCTTCCTTTAAGGTATGAGGATCTGCTTTTACTCTCGCATGATTTTTCTACTTATTTCTCCTAGACCTTCTGCTTGAACTCTGAGCACGTACAATCCCTTAGCCTCAGGTAGTTGAATGCGTTTGACCTTTAATGCAGTTTCTTCTGTTCCCCACACTTTTTTACCTAGCACATCCCAGAGTTCTATATTCACATGTGAATAGCTTTTTCCAAGATCGAGGATAACTTCTCCCACAGAAGGATTGGGATAAATCTATATCTCAGTTTGGGGATCTATAGAAGAAGGCGTTCTTTCAAATGGAAGGTAGGCAGAAGTATCCTGACAGCCATTTTGTTGAATAATGACAGCATATTGACCTGAAATAGTGGGAGGATAGAAATTTTGATTCGCACCAGGAATCGGCAGATTCGTTTGACAATCGATCCATTGAAAAATCGCGTTTAGCGCAGGTGATACAAAGGATTGTCCACTGACAATGACAGCAGTATCCACTATGATCGGAGTAAAATCTAGCTTATAGGTTAAATCACATCCTTCTGGCGTAATGTAAGTTACTGTCGCTATATCATTTTCCTCGTAATAGGTATTGTTAAAATTATACAGTCCACCAGCCCCTACTATCAATCGGTTCCCGTCTTCAGAAAGTGCCACAGCAGTGCCGAATTGTTCCCCTCCTATACTTCCTGAAAGCTTATTTCCCAGATCCACCCAACTTGTTCCATTCCACTCGCTGACGGCTACGTAGCCTGGACCATTGCTTGAGATCGCCACCGAGCCACTCGGATCACCTACAGCTATGCGACTCCCATCTCCTGAAATGGCGACATCAGCCCCATAATCAGCATAGTCCGCAATCGTACCAGGCCCTCCAACAGATCCCCAATCTGCTCCATTCCACCTAAAAACGTTCACGATTCCTCCAGGGAAGTTAAAAGGAATGATGGCATCGGGATCTCCTACAACAATAATCTGTCCATCATCCGACATGTCTATACTGTAAGCATTTTCAAATAACCAGAAGCTCCCAATATCTGACCCTACTTGTACCCAATTTCCTAGTACCCGATCATAAACACAGACGGATGGGATCGTAAAATTAGCGGGATGGGCACTAGCGACGATACGTGTGCCATCTCCATTGATGGCGACACTAAAGCCTAGAGAATCATTAGGTAAAACTCCTTTGACGGGAGACCTGCGCATGTATCCATAGAGGCAAAGAACTACATATAAATAGGATGGAAAGGAGGTATTTTTTCATGGTGCCAAGAGATATTTTGAGGTGTTAGGATGATAGAAATGCTATACATCCAATAAATGACATATAACTTAAATGACAGTAGCGCCAAAATGAAAAACCTGCCCTATAAGAGCAGGTCCAAAAGATAATATGTGCGTCAAATAAAAATTTTTAATATCATCAATGATGATGATGATGGCTATGATGTTCCTCCTCTTCCTCTAAGGTGGCCCTTTCTGCTCCCAGTGCCAAAGCCACGGATCCCAAACCTCCTTCAAATCCTGCAATCTGCTTCGCTAGTTCCAAGTGGGAACCAGAGGTACGACCCCTGTAGATTTTCCCCGCTCTGAGCCAAAAGACAAAGGTCTCATAGAAGGTAACTTTCTCAGGTGCATGCTCGCCTTTGCCTGGGTTATTGGCCTCCATTTTCACAAGAAACATCACCTTCTCTGCATCTGCTGTAGCCGTCTCCACGGTCATACTCAGATTGCGTAGTCCTGTTTTCTTGATGAGAATCATCTGTTTTAAGGTATCTGTCCCTGTTCGAGTGGAGCCATCCGTAAGAGTATGCACATAATCTGGGGTAAATAACTCATCCACCAACTCCAAATTACCTCCATTGCATACCTCTGAAAAATAACGGGATGCTGCCGTCAAATTCGCCTGTGCGACGTCTGATTGACCTCCATTTTGCTGGCATGAACATATGCAGATAGCACATAAAGCCAACAGCCATACTTTTCTCATAAGTAGGGTTCTTTTTTTGTTTTAGTTGTTGTTTTCTCAAAACCTCCTCTTGTGTGAAGAGAGGAAGACTTTTCAATAGGTAAGCTAAAAAATATTTTGGACACATATACAATTTTATGTGTGACCTTTGGGTAAACATGAATCGACCTTCTTTCGTCCATAAGGTCATACCCACAACAGATTTTCATAGATTATTCCCTTATTTCATCCTCTATCATCTCTACCTCCATTCATTTCTCATATGCAAGTCAACGTATCTGTTATTCAATCGACTCCCCACTTCTTCCAGAAATCCCAAACCATCCAGAAAGTCGCTGAAATCGTAAAAACAGAGGCAGAAAAAGGCAGTCGGTTAATCCTATTTCCCGAATCCTACATCCCAGGTTATCCTAGAGGATTCACTTTTGAGTCTGCCATTGGATTTAGAAAACAAGCGGGAAGAGAGCTGTACTTGAAGTATTGGGAGGAAAGCCTAGAAGTCGGGGATGCAGATTTTCAGCAAGTGGAATCTTTGGCGCAAGCACACCAAGTCTATTTGATCATCGGAGTGACCGAACGCCAGTCTACGAATGGAAGTCTGTATTGCAGCATGATGTACTTCTCTCCCCAAGGATACATGGGGACGCATCGCAAATTGAAACCGACAGGAATCGAAAGGCTGGTGTGGGCGGAAGGAAAGAAGGAGGAGCTACACTGCTTTGATACACCTTTGGGAAAAATAGGAGGTCTCATCTGCTGGGAGAATTACATGCCGCAAGCTCGATGGAGTCTGTATGAAAAGGGAGTCGAAATTTACTTGGCTCCTACTGCAGATGCACGGTCTACCTGGGTTGCCAGCATGCAACACATTGCTTGTGAGAGTCGCAGTTTTGTCCTGGCGAGTAATCAGTTCTTCCGACGAGCAGACTATCCACCCGAGTGGACACCATATGCACAATCAGAAGAGGACGTTATTTGTAGAGGAGGCTCTGTGATTGTCTCTCCTTTGGGAGAAATAATGGAAGGTCCCTTATGGGATCAAGAAGGTGTGCTCAGAGCGACACTTGATATGCCAGACATCATACGAGCCAAGATGGATTTTGATCCTGTGGGACACTACAGATTTGATGGATGAGACTTTCTCTCAGTCGGGAGAAAGTACAGTTTTTGAAATTCATATTCCCCATACCCCATTTACCCCTGAAAATTCTGAGGTTAATATTAACCATATCATAAGGTAGTCCTCAAAATTTACCTTGAAGATCGCAGGCTTTCCTCCTATTTTTGCCCTATGAAAAAATGGCTTGGGATTTTGCTCCCATTGATAATAATTGGCATGTTCAGCTGTGAGCAGCCCATCAATCCTGTTTCAGAAGGTGTCCTTACCTTCTCCTCAGATACCGTCAAATACGACTCCTTATTTGTCAACTTCCAGTCAGTAAGCGAGCGGCTCCTCGTATACAACGAGACAGGTCGTGACATCAACATAGACAGAGTCTGGCTGGAATCGGGTGAGGAGAGTGAATTTGACATGATCGTAGATGGCATCCGAGGCAATGATGTCAATGATGTAGTGATCGCACGAGGTGATAGTGCCCATCTTTTCATTACCCTCAAGTCTGAGCTGCTGGATGAGTTTACAGAAGAATATATTTCCTTTCAGGTAGGAGAAAATGTCCAGCGGCTTTTGCTCTATGCCAAAGTCAAGGATGCCTATCTATTGAGGGCGCGAGTCAAAAGAGGCTTCTTTGGTACACGAGACGAGTTGGAACCAGGAAGCTTTGTATTTTTCCGAGATACTACGCTCACACCTGAGAAACCTATCATCATTGATGGCCCCATCATCGTAGCACCAGGCGTCAAAGTGGATGTCATGCCAGGTACAGAAATATTCTTTACACCCTACAAGATCCGTACGGATATAGACCCAGCCCCGCTCGATACATTTGCGTTTTACTCGACCTTGATCGTCCAAGGGACGCTTCGTGCACAGGGCACACCTTCTATGCCTGTCGTCTTCCAGGGTATGCGCTTTGACTCGGTCTTCCAGGAGCTTCCTGCCCAATGGCAAGGGATATACTTCACCCCCTCTAGTCAGGACAACTTACTCGAACACGTCGTCATCAAAAATGGCGTTCAAGGCGTCATCGTAGATTCCTCGGCACGCAATGGCCAGCCTAAACTCGTCATGCGAAACTCCCGCATCCGCAACATGGGAGCCTACGGAATCGTCGGCCTAGGCAAAGATCCAGGACTTTCGCCCAACTTTGGGTCTGACCTTATCTATATGGAAAATTCCATCATCAATACCTGCAAATTGAATACCGTGCTCCTTTTTGGAGGAGGAAAATACACCTTTAATAATTGTACCTTCGCCAATTACAGCATTTTCACCTCTGCCCGAGGGCCCCAAGTAAGGATTTCCAATCTCCTCGTAGGCGACTCTGCACTCTTCGCCTTTCCTTCCATCACACGTTTCAACAATTGCGTTGTCTATGGCGAACGCGACGATGAGGTGGTGCTGGATACGCTGCCAGAGGCACCACTGGATGAACTCATTTTTGACCACTGTGTGCTTCCCCTTTCCGAAGATTATGATTTTGCCCTAAGGCCACACTTGACATCTTCTCTTGTCAATATAAGTCCTGAGTTTAACGGTCCTTACGTGCGAGATTACCGCCCTGTACTGGGAAGCCCCCTCATCAATGCAGGCAAAGATATTCCTGGCTTATTTCTGGATGTACGTGGACTACTCGAATTTGCACGTACCGATACCCTGGATATTGGCGCCTATGAGTATTCGTTGATCGAAGAAGACTAGCATCTTGCCTAAACTTCGATTTTGGGATTAAAGACACACCTTTATCATTAGCGAAAAAATTGTATTTTGCCTATTCTAAAAAGATCAGATTAGATATAATATTGTACCTTTCTTGAGCAATTCTGACATAAAAGATACTTGGTTGATCATCATCAATCCAGTTGCTGGAGGAGGCAAAGCACGCAAACTATGGCCTAAGATTCACGATACCTTAAAAGAATTAGACATCCCTTTTGAGCCCATTTTCACTAAACACAAGGGAGAGATTTTAGCGTTCATGAGTCAATTTTTATCCCAAGGATTCCGAAAATTTGTTGCATGTGGAGGCGATGGGACCTTACATGAGGTTATCAACGGGATTTTTTCACAGCAGAAAGTTTCTCCAAGAGATACGATCGTTACCATGATTCCTCTGGGTATGGGCGTTGATTGGCCCCGTATGTATGACTATCCCCCCAACCCCAAAGCTGTTGTCAAGCTTCTCAAAGAAGGAAAAACCATCTTCCAGGACATTGGAAAGGTCGAGTATTTCCTCAATAGCAGACCCCAAGTCCGATACTTCAACAACATCGCAGGTATGGGCTTCGATGCTGCGGTAGTCAATGAAACCGAAAGCAACAGGAAGAAAGGCTTTCTGGGTCAGCTGGGTTATCTTTGGGCACTACTAAAGACGATCGGCAGCTATCGAGGGCAAGAAATGATCGTCAAAGGCGAAAGCTTTGAAGTCCGTAGTCACAATACCTCTGCCAACATCGGTATATGTAAATTTAGTGGCGGAGGCATGCGCATGGTTCCCAAAGCTATTGCAGACGATGGATTGTTTGATGTCACCGTGATCCGCTATCTCAACCCCTTCCAGATAATTCGCAATCTCCCCAAACTGTACAACGGACGCATTTATACCCATAAGAAAATCTCGCTCCACAGAGCCAAGGAAGTATACATCCATGCAGAAGGAGGGGTGCTGCTAGAGGCCGATGGAGAGATGCTGGGAAAAAGTCCTGCCACCTTCTCCATTCTTCCACAAGCAATCCAGATCCTCGTTCCCAAACGATATAAAAGCCAATCCCCTGTAAATCCGTAAAATCTATCACCATCCCAGTCAGATTGTGTAACTTTCTACAAACAAAGGAAGTACTATCAGCATGGAATCACCCCTCTTTACCCACCAGCGAGAAATGCTGGAAATGGCCAATCAGGTTTTTGACATTGAAAAGAGAGCCAAAAAAATGGACGATGGCCATAAATTAGATCGTAACTTAAGGAGAATGAAGGAAGCATTAGAGCGTGTCGGCATTCTCATCCATGATCCCCTAGGCGAAACCTGGGAGGAAACCCGTACGGATTGTGAAGCAACGATCAGTGGAGACTCTCTTGAATCACTTGTCATTCAAGAAGTAATCAAACCCATCATTCGTCTAAGAGACAACCGTATACTTCACATGATTCAAAGAGGAGTCGTGATCGTAGGATCGCAAGCATAAATCTCTTTCCCATCCGTCATCATTTTTATTACTTGTCTTCTCTTACTTATTGACTGAAACTGGATACATTATTTATTCCAGAAAAATTATTTGATCTATTCTCGTATGACCATCAATTTCGGCATTGACCTCGGCACCACAAACTCTGCCATAGCCAAATTTGAGAAAGGCGAAGTCATCGTTTTTCGCAATCCTATAGGGCAAAAACAAACGTTACCTTCTATCGTCTCTCTTCGCAAAGAACGTCTCTTGGTAGGAGAAAAAGCCAGAGAATATCTCCTGAAAGCACCTCAGGATGTTGCCGCCTCCTTCAAACGTAAGATGGGTACGACAGAGACCTATCATCTAGGAGAGAAAACCTATACTCCCACAGAGCTATCGGCGCTTGTATTGAAAGAACTCAAAAACTTCATCCATACGGGAGAGATTCCCCAGTCTACCATCGTGACAATTCCTGCCTCCTTTGACACCATCCAATCCAATGCGACCAAGGAAGCAGGAAAATTGGCAGGTTTTGAGGAAGTCGTCTTGCTACAAGAGCCTATTGCGGCCAGCTTAGCCTACGCCAATCAGGGAAATCAAGGGGAATATGAAGAAGGCAAGTGGCTGGTCTACGATTTGGGAGGAGGAACCTTTGACGTGGCATTGATCCAAATACAAGATGGAGAAATGAAGGTCTTGGACAATCAGGGGGACAACTTCTTAGGGGGGCATGATTTCGATCGAGAAATCGGAGAAAAAATCATCATTCCCTATCTCGAAAGTCAGGGCAGCTTCGCCAACTTACCTGAACAAATGCGCGCTTCTACGGGCAAATACAATCAACTGTATCACAGCCTACTGATCAAAGCGGAGCAAGCCAAAATCGAACTTTCGGCCAGCGAAAGCGCAGAAATTGAGTTCGACACAGTAGACGATCAAGGCGAGCAAGTAGAAGGCTTCCTGACGATCACACGAGAGCAGTTGGAAGCGCTCCTAGAACCTCACCTCGTCCATACATTAGAATTAGTTGGGACGATCCTAGACCGCAACAAGCTCAAACCCCAAGAACTGAAATTTGTCCTTCTGGTAGGAGGCTCAACCTACATTCCCTACATCCGTACTCAGATAGCTGAAAGATTGGGAATTCCTGTCAATACAGATGTTGATCCTACAACGGCTGTCACCGTGGGCGCCGCCTACTATGCAGGCACGAAGGCCCTACGCAATGTGTCGACACCTTCGACTACAGAACAAGTCGCTTCCCAGGTAGATATTCAAGTAAGGACCGCCTTTCAGAAAGCTACCAAAGAAGATAAGGAATATTTTGCGGCACGATTTGAAGGAAATATTGAAGGGCTAACCTACCGTATCACCCGACAGGACGGTGGCTATGATAGCGGAGCCAAAGTGCTGACACATAAAGTCAGCGAATACCTTCCTTTGATTCCCAACAGTTACAATGAGTTCACACTCAAAGTCTACGATACCTACAATAATCCTTTGTCACTCCCCATTCCTCCTATCGGAATTACGCAGGGCAAATACGCTGTGGTAGGTCAACCACTTCCGCAGGACATCTGTCTAGAAATAGACGATGTGGAGAATCAAACTACCGCTCTAGAGGTGATCTTTGAGAAAAATGACGTCCTCCCTCTCAAGCGAACCCTCGTCAAGCAAATGAGTCGTACCATCTCCAAAGGATCTGAGGAACGACTGACATTGACCATCATCGAAGGGCCAGGTACAGCCCTCCCAGCTGCTAGTCAGCAAATCGGATTTATCAGCGTATCAGGAAAAGACCTGAACCGAGACCTCGTCAAAGGATCTGATGTAGAGATCACCTTGCAGATGTCTGAGTCTCGGGACCTTTCGATCAGCGCTTACTTGCTCATGACAGATCAGGAATTCAGTGATGTGTTCCAACCCGAAGCTAGGCGAGTGAATATACTCCGACTGACAGATGAGCTAGTAGCACTAGCTGAAAAAGTTCGAGAAGAGGCAGGAGAAGCAGAGATACAAGACAATTATGAGGGAGCGCAGCAACTCATAGACCTCGAGTTTGAAATCTTGGGTTTGGCTGACCGCACACGCAACATGTCCCTCGAAGACAGTACAGACGAGAAGTTTCAGCTTGAAGATCGCAAACGTAAGTTGGCCCAGCGTGTGGATGAGTTGACCCGCGATAAGTACATCATTCGCGTGAAGAATGAGTATTTCGAAGCCAAACGTGACATAGAATATGTACTGGAAAACTATGAGCCTACAGAGGAAGACAAAGGGGCACTCGATCAACTGATGGAGCAGGAAAAGAGTGTACTTGCCACCAATAGTTCTCTGAAAATTCAAGAGTTTACTGATCAACTCCGACGTCTGAATTTTCGCATTCGATGGCGTAGCAGTAGCTACATCCGTGAGTTTTTTATGGCCCTCGTTTATGGCAGATTCGGAGATTTTATTCGTCCCAATGAGGCACAGCAATTGATTACCAGGGGCTACGAAGCACTTGAAAA
Organism: Bacteroidota bacterium; assembly: GCA_038527485.1. Classification (GTDB taxonomy): domain Bacteria; phylum Bacteroidota; class Bacteroidia; order J057; family J057; genus JALEFZ01. Next base: position 14,312 of record JBCBFT010000078.1, on the reverse strand, counting down.
TAAAAACGACCAACAGTTACGCGTCATCATCAATCAGCTGATTGAGTTGCTTCCTCCTTCACAACGTGGGAATATCAATTTTGGTGGAACAGGAATTGTGTAGCTCTATTGTATTGTACATTAGAAAGAAAATAAGTTTAGAGATAATGCCCCTGTTTGGAACAATGAACATCTAGGTAAAAAACAGAGGTTTTAGGTTCTGACGAAAGCTATTTTATGAGATTTAGTGGGACTAAATCGATCAAAATAGATGAAGCTCAGGTTCTGAAAGCGCAAACTTTTCACAGATTTGAAGTTTCAAACAGGATCTAAGCTTGTCTCCATACTCCACCAGATTGCAATTAACGAATACGTTTCACTTCATTTGCAAAATGGGACCTTATCCTAATTCGAGAGGCCTTCTTGTGAATGGCTAAATGTCAAAGTTGAACCATCTCTTAATTTTTTTGAAAATTTTCACACGAAAAACTGAAAAAAAATCTAAGTTTATATAAGGATGGTTTAACATTATCTAACTAATTGGGCACAAGAATCTTATTTTTTTCAAAAACTCTTTACAAATATTAGGGTTAAATGAAAAAGTATTAACGAATAGGGAGATTCTGATACTCAACAGTTTAAGGATTTACTGTTTATTCCTAATAAAAAACGGGGCAGAAATATTTGGATCAAATTGCCCTCTCAAACGAAAAGAAAGGCCATTTTATTTGACATTTTTCCCTACTTTTGAAGAATGTGTCAGGTCTTTCAAGAGGTTTTCTTTCGTTAAAAGGCTCTTGTAGAAGTTTAGCGATTTTTTTGTACCTTAATTTTCACACTTCAGGGAATACTTATGGCTACTAAACACATTTTTGACTTCGAACGCCCCATCGTAGAACTTGAAAAGCGGCTAGATGAGATGAGGAAAATTGCGATGGAAAATGGTGTCGAAATGGACAAAGCCACCCACGAACTAGAAAAGCGAATCGACGAACTCAAGCGCAATATATACTCCAACCTGAGTCGCTGGCAGCGTGTACAGGTATCTCGCCACCCCGAACGTCCCTATGCATTAGATTACATTCAGGCTATTTCTGACAACTTTGTTGAGCTATTTGGTGATCGCCATTTCGCAGACGACAAGGCGATGATCGGTGGCTTGGGACAAATCGATGGACAGACGGTCATGTTTGTAGGTCAGCAAAAAGGGCGGACCACCAAGCAGCGTCAGTACCGTAATTTTGGAATGGCGAATCCTGAGGGCTATCGCAAAGCCCTGCGCTTGATGAAGCTTGCTGAGAAGTTCAACATTCCAGTTGTTACGCTTATCGATACGCCAGGTGCCTATCCTGGGCTAGAGGCAGAAGAACGTGGACAAGGTGAGGCTATTGCTAAGAATCTATTGGAAATGGCTACCCTCAAGACACCCATCATCTGTATCATCATCGGTGAAGGTGCCAGTGGAGGTGCATTGGGAATCGGTGTAGGAGACAGAATCTACCAAATGGAAAATACTTGGTACTCGGTAATTTCTCCTGAATCCTGCTCCAGCATCCTGTGGCGTTCATGGGAACACAAAGAGCAGGCAGCAGAAGCGCTCAAGCTCTCAGCTCCAGATAATCTGGAATTTGGTATCATCGATGGCATCATCGAAGAGCCTATGGGCGGTGCACACAAAGAACCCATCCTCGCCTACGCTTCGGTCAAAGAGCAGATCCTCAAAGATCTGGAAGAACTCAAACCAATCGTCTCCCATAAACTGGTAGACCAGCGTGTAGAGAAGTTCTCACAAATGGGCGTCTACACAGAAGTAGACGATATTGAGCAGTTTTTGATGGAGCGCACGCAGCAAAGCGATGTCGCCGTAGTCAAAGCCAAAGAAGGAAAGTAACACAGATATCATTAGATACTGCAAGTTGTAAAGTATATTAAGTGCATCCTCATCGTAGGATGCTTTTTTTATGAGCTACTTGGAGCTTGGTCTATAGGTCTCCTGGTATATGGTGTATATGGATCGATATATTTAAGTACCTACACAAATAAAAAAGTGGAATACTGCTTCCTCCAGATTGTATCAAGAGCCTCTATCTAGCTTCAGTTGCAAACTGAAGAGGGCCGGTTCTATGTGAAGGGGATAATAGAGTGGTACACCAACGGAGTTTCCCCTGTCTCTTGTCTCAGACCAGATATCCCATTATTTACTTTTTCGAGATAAATTGTTAGCGAATAAACTTTAATTATTGCCTCCCAAAATGTATTTTTGATACTGATTCGCACCCTTATATTTACTGCTCATGCTCAGATCTACTCGTACATATCTCGTAGGAATCGTCCTGCTAGGTCTCATCGGTACGAGTTGTGGAGATATCCGTCCCTTGTGGAAGGGGGAGAAGAAGCTGAGCGACCAAGGCTATGCCCTCTATAGAATAGAACCCTGCGAATTCGAGATTGAAATCAAAACGGCTCAGCAGGAAGTCGATGTGATGTTGGAGTTGGCCATCACCTACTATCTCAACATTGCGCGGACGCAAATCCCGCTTTTCCTGATACTCGAAGACGAATCCCATAACATCACAGAATACGCTACCAATATCACCATCCGAGAAGAAGGTGAGTTGCTGGGTTATCCAGACGAAAACGAAGTCGATTATACCATTTCGCAGATTGCTATTCCCGAACTGACCCTTACCCCAGGTTTTTACAACCTGAAGATTTACTCCAACGATCGCTACAGCGAAAAGGTAGATGGCCTCGTCAAAATCGTAGCAAGGGTATTTGAGATCACACCAGAAGAAGAGGGATAAGATTCATTTTTTCCTGTTCATGTATCACACTTTGAGCATGGGACTAAACTCCACATGCTATATGATACTATCCCTTCAGGACAATGAACCTGCTCTAAACCCTGAAAGGGTGGCATGCTGTAGGCTAGTGGTTTCAACCCTAGACTACAGGATCATTTTCTATCGCCTTATTTCTTATATCTACTTCCCCACTTCAGTTTACAGATGCAGTTAAGTATATCTCTTTGGCACAAAAAAAACGCTGCAGAAAATCCGCAGCGCATATAAACTAAACTCATGGAATTACAAGAGGACAATCCGTAAGCAAGTATCGTGCACAGGTTGGTAGGACCTGTGGCAAGGATTATACGATAACTACGGAGTTCACAGCATCAGGGAAGGGAGTGGAAGCTGTCTTATCAGCCTCTGTCTCATTTGCCCACTCTGCTCCATCGATCAAATAACGGAAGGCATACTCCTGACCTTGTGCAAGGTCTACTGTCGTAGAGAATGAACCGTCTTTCAATCCCTTCATGGGTGTAGCAGTTTTATTCCACTCGTTGAAATCTCCTACGAGGAAAACCTGACCAGCACCATTCGAAACATTTTTGGGCAACTTGAAAGTCACCTTACAAACTGGCTTAGACTTGAGGAATTTTTTCGTGATCATGATGACAAGATTTGATAGTAAATCCAATCAATTTTTAAACAAAATTCAAATTTTAAAACGAATCTTTACAAATGTCTAAAAGATTTTGACATATGCAAAAATTTATTCGCCGATTTGTGAAAAGTTCATTGTCAAGGATCTATGCAAAGGTTTTCGGTCTAGGATTTTTGAATTTTACTTAGGCGGACCCCTCATTTTATTCCTTCCTTTTTATATTTACCTAGACTTTTCACCGCTTTTATATCCTATGTCTGCGATTCATCCTTCCCATTTACCTCCTGCCCTTCGTTTGCTGATTGGGTTTATCACATTGATCCCCATCACATACTGGGTCTTCAACGCTTGCTACTACTTTGGGCTCCTACCTGACGTTGTCGTTTTTTATATCCAACTTCCCGAGGTCGTAAATTGGGGGCTGGAAATCGCCAGCGTACTTGTATGGGTTTACTTTGTATATGTCGCCATTGGTTTGGAGACCATTGGCATCGGCTCCAAGCTTTTATGGATCATAAGATTCGCCCTAATGGCACCTGTTTCTCTTCCAATCTTTTGGTTTTACTTTATATGGCAGAGTGAGGAGTATGGAGAATGGGAGGAAGAGTGAATATCTATTTGTACATACTAAGCATGTGTTTCCTCTTTTATCTGCGGTCCCAAATCAAATACTAGACCGAATACGAAATCGGGGAGAATGACCAAGCAAAAATCCATATGAAATAAGGTAGGTAGAATATCTGGGGCAAGTCAAACAAAAAACGCGAAGCCTCTCGGCCTCGCGCGGATCTATAAAACTACTACTACTACTATGCTACATTAAGACTTTAGTTCCAGATACTTCAAAAACTCCTTTTTGGTTTCAGGATCTTTAAATTTTCCAGAGTAGTCAGAAGTCACTGTGGAGCTGGTGATGTCTTTGACGCCACGAGAAGCCACACATAAGTGCTGCGCATCAATCACTACGGCGATATTATCAGTCCCTAAGACTTCTTTCAAATGCTCCGCAATTTGGCGTGTCATACGCTCTTGTACTTGCGGACGGCGTGCAAAGTACTGCACCACACGATTCAGCTTGGACAGCCCTACTACTTTACCATCGGAGATGTAAGCTATATGGGCCTTTCCTATGATCGGGACAAAGTGATGCTCGCAATTGGAGTAAAACGTAATGTCTCTTTCGACGAGCATTTCTCCATAGTGATACTGGTTATCAAAAAGCGCGATCTTGGGCGCATTCTTAGGGTCCAGCCCACTAAAGATCTCTTTGATATACATTTTGGCAACACGTCTGGGCGTTCCACTCAAGCTGTCATCAGTCAAGTCCAAGCCCATGATTTCCATGATATCTCGGAATTTAGACTCAATCAAATCCATCTTGGTTTCGTCATCGATGTCAAAAGCGTCAGGACGCAGCGGAGTTTCAACAGAAGTTGCTACATGGTTATCTCCTATTTCATCATCAAAGCCGTGTTTCCCTGTGTGGGTGCCATTGTTGCCATTGTGTGACTCATGGCCATTTACCCCATTATTGGGCGGGGTATTCCACAAAGTTTCGTTCGGTTTCATACAATCTAATTGTTAAATCTAATTTGTTGTCGAGTTTGTCGCGGAGGATGTCGTAAATCGTGATGGCGATGTTTTCTGCCGTCGGGTTCAACGTCTTGAATTCCTCCGTGTCCAGATTTAAATTCTTGTGATCAAATCGTTCAAGAATATATTCTTCAATCAAGTCTTTGAGCACTTTTACGTCCATGACATATCCAGTGCGCGGGTCCACCTCACCTACTACTTTTACCGTCAGGTTGTAGTTATGTCCGTGATAATTGGGATTGTTACATTTCCCAAAAATCTTGCGGTTCATCTCATCGTCCCAATCGTCATTGTGTAATCGGTGCGCAGCGTTGAAGTGCGCTTTTCTATATACAGCTACCTTCATGTATAGAAAATCGGAAAGTGAATATTTTTAAAGATGTGTTGAACGAGGTAATCGAGACGCGCCTATCCTACCCTTTCAAAAATGGCTATTTTGGCCGAAATGCTAATCAGAATAACAGTGGGTCTTCACTTTTGTTTAAGTATTGTAAAAATAAATTTCACAAATTCTCAAAACCTATTCAGATACGATCACAGATTCAAAAGGTTGTTATTTTTCAATTAAAAAATTCTACTATTAGAATGTACTTATATGACTAATTTCATGCATAGATGGAAAATACTCCTTAGATATTCACTTGTATCATCGAACATTGACTCCTTGATCCAGTTATTGTAGACGATTGAAACTGGAAATTATTTTACATGTCTCAGGCATACACGAATCGTCCTCTCTCTTCATCTACTCCTTCAAACACAATAGATACACTCGTCATCGGATCAGGTATGGCTGGCCTCACCGCTGCCTGTTTGCTCACCCACTACGGACAGCGTGTACATGTCCTAGAACAAAACTGGTTGCCAGGTGGATGTTCCAGCTCCTATCCACGAAAGAACTACATCTTCGAAAGTGGTGCCACTACCCTTGTGGGCTTGGATGAATACATGCCCGTCAAGCACCTACTCGATGTCACAGGCGTAGAAATCAAACCTTGGGTACTCCCAGTCCCGATGAAAGTCTATCTCAAAGATGGGGCTGTCATCACACGCCATCACGATCTCGAAGCTTGGATAGAAGAGGCCGAACGTGTCTTTGGTCCGAAGGGGCAGCGTCCATTTTGGGAATATTGCTTCAAAATCGCCCAGTTTGTCTGGGAAGTATCCCTCAAGCAGCGTGCCTTCCCTCCCTCCAATATTTCTGACTTGTTCTACGCCGCACGTCACTTTCGACCCAAGCAATTGGGGTTTGCTACCCTGGCATTCAAATCTATGAAAAGCCTCTTAGACGATCACGGCTTACTAGATAATAAGCGCTTTGTAGCGTTTGTAGACGAGCAGCTGCTGATCACTGCGCAAAACCACCATCCAGAGGTCAATGTCCCCTTTGGTGCCACAGCGCTTTGCTATACCAATTTTACCAACTACTACATGCCAGGCGGCTTGCTCAAAATGGTCGAACCCATGGTTGAATACCTTAAAATAAAAGGTTCGAATGTCACTTTGCAAGCACCAGTGAAAGCGATCACCCCTGTAAATGGACACTATGAAGTGCAGACTAAGTTTCGCAAGCAGGTGAATACATATAAAGCCCAACAAGTCGTGTCTGCTATCCCCATCAACAATACCCTTGACTTATACCAAGGGCAAAAGGGTAAACGTAAAGCCCAACGCAACCTCATGCAGTCTGAGCAGTTGAACTCGGCCTTTCAAATGGGCATCGTCGCCAAGCGGCGAATCAAGCATGAATGCCTCCATCATCAGATCCATTTGGAGGCTCCCCTACCCTATGCGGGTTCGCACAGCATCTTCTTGAGTCTTTCACATCCCGACGATACGGAGCGTTGCGGGCCTGACGAAATGGTAGCTTCTATCTCGACGCATGTCCCTGATCCACAGCACCGCTTGATCGACCATAAGGAAGAAATCGAACAGGTGGTATTCGAGACATTGGAGAAGCGGGGCTTGATCGCACGTGAGGATGTCATCTTCCATCACTCCTCTACACCTGGTGCTTGGGAGAAATGGACAGGTCGTGCCTGGGGCTTTGTCGGCGGTTATCCGCAATACATGAGCATCAAGCCGTGGCAGATGTTGGATGCGCGCTTTGACCACGAGGGCATGTACATCTGTGGCGACAGCACTTATCCAGGACAGGGAATCCCTGGGGCCTGCCTCAGCGGGATTGTCGCTGTAGAGAAGATGAGGGTGGATGGAAAGTTGGGATAAGGTCTATTGGATTTTTACTTGCACAAATAAAATTTAATCTACTTTTTAGCAATCTTATTAAATGCAAAACTCATGAAACACATCATCATCTTTTCTATCGCCTTTTCAATTTTATTTTTCACCTCTCCGCCCACTATTTCCGCTCAGGAAAATGCATCCCGTTATAAAATCGGTCCGACTGAAGAGACTATTTTCTCTGATTTGATTGTCGAGTTTCTGGGAGAGTCTAATAGCAACTATCTGGTCCTCAGACAAACGGAGTATGTTGCAGGAGAGAATGCCTTCTATCTGCAAGAAATAGACAAAACAAGCCTAGCCACAGTTCAGAAAAAGAAACTAGAAGGTTTTGGTCTTGAGGATTACCACTACAGTGGCATGGAATATACAGCGAAAGGGCTCTTTCTTGAGTTTTCTTTCTTTTTCAGCCCCTACAAAAGAGATTTAGGCGATGAACCTTTCCGATATCTAAAAGAGTTTAGGCTAGATCTTCCTGGATTGACATTGGTAGAAGATTCGATTTCGATCAGAGAGCTCCAAGATGTGGAGTCAAAATACAGAGTCATCCCAGATGGTTCAGCTATCCGCTATCCCTTGATGAGGTTGGGGAAGTCTCCCAATGTCATATCCTTTTGCTCATTATGTGGAGCAAATTACGGAGAGCTCAACAATATCACTCCTTCAAGCCTAGCGTATCAATCTTTTCATGATCTCTACCTTGATGGAAGTGGACGTTCTATCAATATTCCCCCATCTTTGAACTTAGCTAGTGGGGATTTGTACACTCTCAAGATTGACAACTCGAAAGAAGATCAGTCGAAGGCAAAGTTTATCCTCAAGCTCAAGAATGTCCTTAATGAGAATGAGGATTCATTAGAAGTAGAGGTCCAAAAGGACTATAGATTGTCTCATGGTATTTTGATGAAGGCAGATGCACAACACATCGCCATTGTGGGGTATTACAGTGAAAGTGCTGATCCTAAGGTATTTGCTGGCGTCTTTTATATAAAAGTTGACCCCACGATGCGACGCATTATCCAAGAGACCTATCACCCGTTCTCAGAAGAAACCTTAAGCCAAATCTTTACTGAAAGCACACTCAAGAGAAAGCGGAAGAGACTCAAAGCCAAAGGACTTACACGCTACACAGAAATTGGCATTCCCTCTCTAAAAATAGGGCGTATGCTCATCGCAAAAAATGGGAATATCATGATTGTCTCTGAACAGAACAGGATATCGAGAGCGCGACCAGCAGATGCAGATCCTATCGAACCTAATTATAACCTTGATGTAATCTCCGATAACTTGATTGTCACGACACTCAGCAGTTCGGGATCCTTTGCATGGGAAGCAGTGGTGAAAAAGAAGCAGAAATTAAATGCTGATGAAAAACGCTGGGGACAGTATGCTGTGGGATTCGATGGCGACAATCTCTACTTCGTGTTCAATGATCATGCAGATAATCAAAATAAAGAGGTTCATGAAGAATTCACCAAATATCTTCCATACTACGGTAAAGGTGCGATCAATACCATGTACGTAAAGGTGGATTCGGAAGGAAATACGACACGCAAACTGCTTGTAAGAAGATCTAAAACAGATGTAGATATTGCACCCAGCATCTTTTTTCAACCTACTGATAAAGAGCTTATCATCATGACATCTCAGCGGTTGAAACGAGTAGGTATCACGAGAGGAAGGGCAAAAAGTCGTTTGGGACTCATCAAGGTCTACTTGGAGTAGTTCCTTTATGCTCATGAGTCAGCCTCAAACTCTGGAAGGATGGCATCATCCCTCAAAGCATGCGGTGCTGTAGGCGGGTAGTTTCCAACCAAGACTACCCGACCATTTTTCACTGCCTTATTTCTTATGTTCCTTGCTTAACATTCATCCTTTTGATCCATCTAAATTCTTGAAATATTTGCCCTACCACCCATTTGCCAAGATGAAATTTAATCCGTTATTTTATTCTATGTAAAAATTGTACAATCCATGAAACATTTTCTCTTTTCATCCTCTATCCTTCTTCTTCTTTGGGTATTTTCCTCAAATGTATCAGCTCAGGTTCAAATTCAAGAAGGGGAAGTGCCTTTCCAACTTGGGCAAACAGATCAGCATGTATTTACCGATGAGTTTCTCTCTTACCTAGGAGAGCACAAGGGAAATTACATTGCATAAAAAATCCCTAACAGGGACCAGGGACTTAAAGGGAGATATAAAAATCACAGGATATGCCAAACGCTTCATCAAAATTTATTTAGATTAAAGATCCTTTCTTAATCCTTCATCCCCCATGAAAAGAAATCTCTTCTTCTTACCTCTTGTATTCCTCCTCACCGCCTGCGAATGTGGTCCCAGTATCTCCCTCGGAAACTTTTTCCTAGCAGAGGAGTCCAAAGCCTTTGTTCCTTACACAGGCAATGAAACCCTAGTCTTTGAAGATCAAGATGGAGGAATCCATCGTCTGACAGCTCCAAAAGGCAGAGAAGTATTCCCCTCCAGTTTGACAGTCCGAGAACTTTGTCAAAATGGGCTCTTCGACGTGCAAACAGAATACTTCGAAAGCGATCGCGAACAGGTAGCATTCTACGATTCGCTCAACAACCAGATTTTTTACACAGACCTAATCGTACGGTCTGAGACTATAGATACCATGGGCACGATTGCCATATATGATTACCTCGTGGTGGATGGAAATTTGAATGGTACCTCATTCAGAGCCGTCGAGATCGTGACGCAGGAGAGAGAGAATACATCTACTCAGATAAGCAGTCAGATGATAGGAGATACCGTCTTGTATGGTCAGAATTTTGAGCAAGTGTATCAATCAAATCCTGGAGGCGAAGCTTCTTGCTTTTACAATGTGGCAGAAGGTGTCGTCGCTTTAAAAGTAGACGAAGAAAACTTTTGGGTACTGAGAGAAATCATCCGATAACAAGCTAGGGGGAAGAGATAGAACAGGCTTACGCTACATTTCTTATCTTGAAGGAAAGAAATACACTATGCGCTTGTTTTGCTCCCTCTTTCTCTTGCTTTGGATTCCTTGCAACTGGTTGCTTGCCCAAGAGGTACAAAATGGAAGTCTTGAAGAGAATACGGCAACCTGTGGGATCAACTTGCAAAATGAGGTATTCAATCGTCAGATTACATTTGTCGAGGCCTTTGGAGAGCAAAATGAGATAGACCTCCTACAAGATTCCTGCGGATATGGCGAAGCAGTCAATGGAAAATTCTACGCAGCCTTGTATGCAAGTGGTAGCTCTGATGCCTTATCCTTTGCACTGAGCGAGTCCCTTGATCCTACCCGCACCTACAGGGTCCGATTTGCTGTGAGACGCGGGGAAGGCACCTTCGAATCGGACAATAAGATCCTGCTGGGACTCTCGATGCGCTCAGATGCCTTCGGCGATCTGCAAAACACCTTTCGGGCGACCCAAGCCACCTGGGAATATACCGAGTATACCTTCGTTCCCGATCGGTCGTATGCGTATATCACGTTCCAGACCAGCAGCCAAGAAACAGGATGGCTCTATCTAGACGATGTCTCCATACTCTGCCCAACAATCGATCTGGGTCCCGATACCATCATGTGTGAGGTCATGGATCTTCCCTTATCTGTTGCATCAGGCTTTGATGCTTACCTGTGGAGCGATGGCACGAGACAATCCAATCTGACGGTGGCACGACCTGGAATTTTTTGGGTGGAAGTAAGAGAAGGAGACTGTGTCATCCGCGATAGCATCCAGATTCGGGAGTATGAAAATAATTGTGAATGTGAGATGCTGTTTCCCACTGCCTTTTCTCCCAATAGTAGTGTGGGAAATGAAAAGTTTCATGTCAAAGCCAATTGTACCCTCATCCAGTACGAGATTCAGATATACAATCGATGGGGAATCCTCATGTTTGAAAGCGAAGATATACATGATCCTTGGAATGGGATAACAAATGGAAAACTCGCTCCTGCCGGCGTGTACATGTACAACGTCACCTATCGTTTCCCGACACAAAGAAGAGAAAGAATCGCTCGGGCTAGCTTTACGCTGCTGAGATAAGAGATTTCAGAGACGGGCTTACTGATAGAGATAAATCTATACTTTAATCAAAAAGACATTTTGAAGATAAATAATAAAACAAATTATTTCATCATCCGTATAAACAAAAAAACAAGGTAAGAGCTGACTACTTGAATCTCTTATTCGTTCTTTTCATTTAAAGCCGTTGCGTAAGCTATGTTAGCACTCAGCAGATTTAAATGGTTATTATTTATTGTCCCAAGCATAACGCATGATCTATGAAAATACACGCCTTTTTCCTACTTATCATATTTATCTTGTCCTGCCTCCCTAGTTTTTCTCAAGACTCGACTGTCTACCAGTTAGGTCCTGCAGAAAGTAGTTCACTATTTGAAACGACGCTTGAATATCTAGGTACTTACGAAGGCCAATATGTTACCCTCCAACGAAAGGGAAATCTTCAAGAAGTATTTTCCTACTCCCTTATTACGACTGACGTCCAAACGCTTGAAAGAGTCGATCGCAAAAACATCAACCTTTCTCCATCTTTTTACCAAGGGATGATCTCCACCCAAAAGGGAACTTATCTTTATTTTAGACCGAAGCAAGAAGAAGCAACGACCCAAGCTTATGTACTCGACTATGAAACGCTCACGCTCCAAAAAAGCGATGCGCCTGTAGAGGCATTGGCACTGACAAATGCCCAATCAGATTTTTCTTCAAAATCATCCAGCATCCGATTTCCCACTGCTTACAATAATATCCCTTTTCCTCAGTCTATTGAGCACATTCAATATCCTGCGCAAACAGGACAATTACTGGCGACTACCAAACATCCCCTTTATCCCAATGTATATAATCCCATCACACCAGAGAAAGCACAAGTTCTAACTGCTGATCAGACCAAGTATAGACTAGCTTTCATCGCGACAAAGAAAAAGGAACCTAATATCATTCAGCTGGTCAAGGAAGAGCGAGAAGAGATGGAACAAACGATTTTTGATATTCCTGTAGAAGATTACTTCTTATTCAATCCCATCATCTTTGAGAATTCCGACCGCCATTTGGTCTGTACAGGTTATTTTTCTGAGACTAAGCGCAAACCTAAATTTCAAACCCCCAAATCAGGGATTTTCCATATCACCATTGATCCTGCCAATGGGCAAGTTCTCCAAAAGTCATTTTTTAACTTCAGCTTAGCTCAAGTTCTTCGTTTTATCAGCGAAGATGAATACAAAGCCCAAAAAGACAAAGCAGATACCTATCGAACGGCCCTATCACTAGAACTAGGGATCACCAACATGTACATGTCGCGCATCATCCAGCGAGCAGATGGAGGATATACGATCATTCATGAGCAACACAGAAGCAAGAAGGTAGTTCCTCTACCAGGATTGACGAGGCTCGCATCGGGAGACGCCGATCCCATGAGTCGCACCAACCTCGAGCAAAACAGAGAATATACGTCCTACGATATCCTATTGACTACTGTCAGTGCGGAAGGAACTCTCCTCTGGGAGCAGATAATCACCCGTAGGTCTATGTTTTACAACTACAGTGAGTCATGGTCTGGCTATGCCCTAGGTTTTGATGGAGAAAATCTTCACTTCATCTTCAATGATCACGTAGACAATCAGGACTCAATTGATTCTGAAGAGGAGGAATTTTATTCGACACTGGATCTCAATAAAAATCTATCTACGGTTCGCGTAACAATCGGTGCAGATGGACAAATCGAAAGAAATACGTTGGCATTGCGTGATGAGATAGAAGTGGACTTTAGAGTGAATCGATTCTTTCAACCTGATAATCAAACGCTTATCATTGAAGGCACATCTAGACCAGAAGATGCCCTTTTCAACTTATACCAAAAGAGCTATACAACTCAATATATCCGAATTCCTTTGAATCGATAACTCGAAAAATCAGACAATTCATACCTTGAGACTTTTCCTTTCAGGAGATTCTTTTTAAATAGAGAAGAGAGAGCTGAAACCCAAAATGGGCTCCGTTCTCTCTTCTCTTAGTCTTAAACCCTATGAATACCCCTCCTGTCATTCTCCTCGCCTTCGCCAATGAAAAAACTGAAGGTCGCTTTTTACACACCCTCAAGGATGAAATCGCTGCCCTCCGCAAGGCCCTTCAACCCGCAGAAGATGCGGGACTATGCGAGATCGTCTTACTGCCCAACGCGACCATAGACGACATTCTCGACACCTTCCAGCGTCAAAGATACCGGGACCGCATCGCCATCTTCCATTACGGAGGTCATGCCGATGGCTATCAGCTCCTACTCGAGTCCGCCCAAGGACATAATGAAATCGCCCACGGCGAAGGATTGGTGAGCTTCCTCGGTAAGCAAGACAGTCTCCAACTCGTCTTCCTCAACGGATGCTCTACCCAACAACAATCCGAAGAACTCATTCAGGCTGGTGTACCTACAGTCATTGGAACCTACACAGCCATTTCAGATAATCTCGCCACCATGCTCGCCTCCCGCTTTTATAGCAGTTTGGGACAGGGCCAACATATAGCAAGAGCTTGGGAAGAAGCCGAGGATGAGGTCAGATTGCGCTATGGAAGCGGAACCCAAAGAGGACTGGTCTTCGATGATGATGAAGAGGCAGAAAACTACGATGGTTTTCCGTGGAATCTCTTGATACGGCCTGGATCTGAAAAAGTCAGGGAATGGAGTCTGCCTGCCGCAGTAAATAACCATCTGTTTGGATTGCCAGAGGTTCCCATAAGGGATTTACCCGAAATCCCCTTTCGATTTCTCCAGCGATATACGTTTGAAGAGGCGGCGCTATTTTTTGGTAGAGGAAGATACATTCGGACCCTATACACACGCCTGCTGGATACACATGCAGCACCGATTACCCTCTTTTATGGTCAGTCAGGAGTAGGAAAATCCTCCCTCTTAGATGCAGGTTTACTGCCGAGGTTGGAGAAAGAAGCCCATGTCATTTACCTGCGAAGGGATCATACACTGGGCTTGACGGGCACGCTTGCACAGGCATTCGAAGAAATCCCACAGAAACAGGGAGCAGAACC
>JBCBFT010000077.1:0-34267 GCA_038527485.1 Bacteroidota bacterium | reverse complement strand
GTTGCGAAGGGCTGTGTTGACCCCTGTCCCACCCAAGTCTCGGACGCCAGTGAAGCCCGCCAGTAAAGTACGCTTGGCATATACCGCTGCTCGAAACGCTACATCGGCTTCGTTGAGTCTATAGCGGTCCAGATAGGTGGAGGGACTAGATTCGAACTCCAAGTGGACATGCATATCCATCAGGCCAGGCATCACCGTGCGGTCCTTTAAGTCTATGACCTCATCCTCCTTCTGTGCCTTGAGATATCCTTTTTCTACCTTAGTGATCCGATCTCGCTCGACTACAATGGTCATTTTAGCTTGGGCCTTTTCTGATACGCCATCAATCAAGTTGCCACAATAGATCAATGTACGCTGAGCTGAGAGCCAGGAAATGCAAGCACCAAGCAAAAAAAATGTGAGTAAGTATCGTTTCATCCTAATGTATTTTTACCAAATTAAAAAAAATCACCTAACCTACCCCAACTTCTCACTTTCGCCTTGCGTGTAGGTTTCCAAATGGGAGAATTGAATTGATGTATAAGGCCCTTGTCTTTATCCTCTCCATCACATTACTCTTCGGCTTCTTGGTGGAGGCACGAAGCCAGAACGTTGTGTATACAGAGATCTCTGTCACCTACGAAGATGGGACACCACTTCAGCAGAAGATGATCGACATCTCTTTATTTTATGCAGATACTTTACAGGGGTTCTATTCATTCGATTCACTTACATTTGATTCAGGAGGAAAGGCTGTAATTATATACAATTTACCGCCCAATGAGACTTTTTTGCTAGAGATTGCAATGCCTAACTGTCCGATTTTGGGCGACACTATTGTAGGACTGGATACCATTACGCCTACGACAGATACAATCAGGAAGAGTTTTATCTACTGTCAGGGGGCAGCGGCTTGTGAGGTCGATTTTATACCTGAGTTACGGCCCAATCTTGCATTGGCTTTGGATGCCGATTTCCTCAATGTCGACCCCTTCGAATCATTTTCTTATCAGTGGATACTGGGAGATGGTGGTCAGAGCACAGGCGACACCCTCCAATATACATATCAGCAGCCAGGAGATTATTTTATCCAGTTGGCGGTCAGGGGAAGTTTTGGATGTAGGGATACTTCCAGAAAGATTATTACGGTCTTTGATCGATGCGAGGCCTCTTTCACCTTTTCTCAAACCCAAGCACGGACCTTACAGTTGATCGGAAGCCCGCAGGGATTTTCGAGTCTCTTTCACAGTTGGAGTTTTGGCGATGGGGCATTTAGTCCAGGTGCTCAAGTAAGCCATACCTATGCGACAGGAGATGAATATTTAGTTTGTCTCTCGATCTTTGACACCGCATACAATTGCTTTGATTTGGTGTGCGATACGATTTTTGTGGGAGATTCCAGCAATTGTAGGACCGACTTCAGCACGACGCCTTTGAGCAACAAGACCTTCTCTTTCAAAGCAGAGAGAGAAAACGAAAATTCTGCTATCGGCTACACCTACTCATGGGACCTAGGAGATGGGAGTCAGATCCAAGCGGGGCCTGAAATCACGTACACGTACACGACCCCTGGCTTGTACTTTGTCACGTTGACAACCAACAGCAGTATAGGGTGTGAAGCCTCTGAAACGAAGGATGTAAGAGCAGATCCAGATCCTTTATGTCTGGCAGATTTCGTAGGGGTAGAGCGGCCCAATCTGAAGGCGATTTTTTCTGCACTTTTTCCTAGAGAAGGGCTGGCGTACGAATGGTCGATTGGTGGGACTCCCGTATCTAATTCTCCCACGCTGACCTACCAAGCTTCGACTCCTGGCATGGTAGATATTTGTTTGAGCATTCTAGATTCTTCGACCAATTGCCAAGCACAGACATGTCAAAGTTTTGATTTGGTTGGAGATCAAAGTTGTACACCTGCCTTTACCTGGAATGGATCTGGACAGGGCCCTTATCAATTCATCAATCAATCGGTCGGGGGAGAGATGGGCGATCAGGCGTTTGTTTGGGACTTTGGAGATGGGACAAGTACGACGGATCGCGATCCCATACATACTTTTGCTAGTGGAAGTAGTTGGGAGGTATGCCTGACGATTCGCAATCTCTCCACAGGCTGCTCAGATGTACGGTGTAGGATCATCAATGCAGCACAAGGAGCAGGGTTCGAGATCAGTGGGGTGAGTTATGCCAATCAGATGCCTGTCTATGACGCCAATGCATTGCTTTACGAACTAGAAGAAAGCAGTGGGTTTCAGTTGGAGGTGATCCAACCCTATCTCGCTTCGGGTTTGTTTCGCTTCGAAAACGTACAGCCAGGTAACTATCAGGTATGGATTCATCCTAGAGGAGAAGAAGCAGAGAAGTATCTGCCTACCTATCCTGGCAATCAGCTCTATTGGCAAGATGCGATAGGTACTGTGGTGAGTCAGGCAAACATTGCGCTGCCACCGATCGAGATGAACATACAGCCGCCACCGACTGTGGGACAGGGACAAATTAGCGGAAGGATCTTTGAGGGGCTGAATGCACAAAGTGGACCCCCGCTTGTAGAGCAAGTGGTATTTCTCCAAAATCAAGATCAGGAGGTATTGACCTATGTCCTAAGTGACGGGCTAGGGGAGTACCGCTTTGGAAATCTACCCGCAGGGACGTATTACGTTCGTACGGAGATTCCAGGTGTACTGAGTCGCCCGAGGAAAGTTGTACTCACAAATGCACAGCAGCAAGATGGGATTGATTTTGGAGTAGATGCTTCTTTTGCTTTTCCGACGGATATAGAGGAGGAAGCATACGCACATCCTATTTTTGCTCCTAATCCTACACGTGGGATGATAAGGATACTTTTTCCTCAAGGACAAAATATCGATATTCAAATATATAACCTTTCACATCAGATGATTTGGGAGGGAAGCTTAAGGTCTTCAGAAGCAATTGCTGTAGACAAATGGGCTTCAGGCATGTACTTTATCAGGTGGAAAGTGGGACAAGAGGAAGGATGGGAAAAGATACAAGTACTCGAATGATGGAAGTATACCAACATAAAGTTGAAGCGATAGATAAAGATTTAACCCAAACCCATAGACTTGCAAATTGAACCAGAACTTCTGGATGCTTGTCTCAGACAAGACAGACTCGCACAGTCTGAGTTGTTTCGGCGCTGTTTCAGCATGCTGATGGGGATTTGTATGCGCTATGCAAAGGATGAAGAACAGGGGAGAGAGCTGCTCAATTTGGGTTTTTTGAAAATCCTCAACAATCTCTCCAAACGGAAACCAGGAACTCCGCTGGAACCGTGGATGCGCAGAGTCATGATCAATGCCATCATAGATGAATATCGCAAACACAAAAAGCACAAGGAGACGATGGTATACACCGACTGGGATGAGCACCATACAGGGCAGGAAGCGATAGATTTCAACATGGCAGATCGGAAGTTTGACGCAGAAGATATAGAGATGATGATACAAGGTCTGCCGCCTATGACAAGAGAGGTATTCAATTTGCATATCATCGATGGATACGCACACAAGGAGATTGCCAAAATGCTGGGTATAGCAGAAGGTACGTCCAAGTGGCATGTAAATCAGGCGAGAAAGAAGATACAGGGACAACTCATGGAACAACAAAGAATTCAGAAAGCATCTTAAGGAGATGGAAGGAAATCGACATTTAGACGACTTTGTTCGGAAGAAGATCCACGAAAGGCAGTATGCATATGATGATGCTTACTGGGCCGAGACGGCTGCTTTCTTGGATGCACATCAAAGACCCAAAAAGACCCGATGGTTTTTCTGGTTTGTATTCCTATTATTGGGAAGTGTGACTACCATGGCTTCTATTTGGTGGTACCAAGGCGTATATCCGATTGATACCCCTCCAGGACAAAATCTTCCCCTAATCGTACAGGATACCCATTGTGTAGAAGAATCTTACTTAGAATCTCTCGCACAGACAGGCATGATGGGTGAGGATTCAAGCGCAAGCGCAGAAGTAGTCGCTGCAAAAGTAACCGCTGTATATGCTCAAGCGGATAAAGTACGTCGCATAGATGTAATGAGTTCTGAGTCTGATATCTCCCCCGTACTTCCTGAATCCATCACAGACAGTAAATCTACTCCTTCAGTAGCATCTTCTGGCTCTACTCAGCAGACAGATCCTTTGCTTAGACGCGCTTCCTTCTCCCTGAAACCCCTATTATTCTCCCAAAATCCAGGCTTAGAGGCGCCTATCAGAGCAGGTGGGGTAGACCTACAGGGGCAAGGTTTTCCTCGACATCGTCATCATATCGGTTTGGTAGTGGGTATCCAGCGTGCACCCGCTTGGGCTCCCAACGAAGCAGGTGTCGTACCTGAGTATGTGACACCTACCATAGGTTTGACCTATCAGTATAGCTTGAGTTCTCGCTTTACCTTGAGTTCAGGCATTCAATACTGGCAGCGGACAGGGCTAGACTTGGACACCCTGATCGTCCAACAAGCCTTTGGACAGGGGCTAGATGAGAGAAGGTTTGATCTACGACCTCGACGAGTACATGCGCTAAAAGTCCCTCTCATGCTATCCATGCGCTTTGGGAGAAGAAGTCAGTTGCGTGCAGGAGGATACATCAGCCGTCTACTGGATGTGGAAAGCCAACTTACAGAGACCATCTATCAGCCTTCTACTGGTTACTTGTCTCGTCAGACCACCGCGTGGGGATACCGCCAAGGCATCCAGACATGGCAGTATGGACTCTCTGCGGCCTATGGACGCTATCTCGGACGTGGCATCACGGCAGATTTTGAGATGGGGTGGAGTTGGCAAGACTTGACCGATGACGCGTATTTTAGACAAAATCGTAAGGACAGACAGCTGTATATCCAACTTTCGTTTAGCAAATCTCTATTCACTTTCTAATTGCTCATGGCACGACTGACCCTTCATATGATTCCTTTTCGCTTCCTACTCATGTGGATCTTGCTAGGCATAGGGATCTTTGGCTGGTCTTGTAAGATTCAAGACTTGCCTGAACCTCAGGAGGATGAGGCAAAGTATCGGATAGCGGGACAGCTAATGGAAGACGATTGGAGAATGGAAGCGGGACGCGAAGAAACCTATGCATTTGCCGAATCTGAGCTGAATACCTCTGATGTATATGAATTCGTCGGGAGAATTGCTCCTGCTAGTTGTAAGGAGTGTGGGGAATGGATGGAGATAAGATTAAGAGACATCGCGTTTGCATCAGATTCAGTAACCCTTGAGGAAAGCTTCTATTTAGGGAGACGACCATTTTTGCAGTTGGATGGAGGCAAAGTGAAAAGGAAGGCAGAAGTCACGCTTCAACCAACGGAAGAGAATGAAGATTGGATGTACACATGGGCATTCGAAGATCAATCCTCTAGTGAGGCGATAGTAGCTAAGAAAATCTTTGATTTGGATATTCAGACAGAGACTGAGGTGTGCTTGCAGACAATTGATGCTGAAGGCTGCCAGACGGATATCTGTAATCGTATTTCCCTTATCGATACCACACTGAACATAGACTTTGACTATCGCTTTTTGCCCAACAGCAACTATCTCGAATTTCGCTCCCTCGTCACGGGACAAGCCCCTTTTGATTACCAGTGGGATTTTGGAGATGGTTTCACCTCTAGATTAGCCAATCCAGGTTATGCATATGCCGAAGCGCTCCAGTACAATGTCTGCTTGACAGCTACAGATTTTGCAGGTGCTTCACAAACTCTTTGCAAGATCGTCGCTGCTGACCCTTCGCTTTGTGATCATAGTTTTTCCTATAAAGTAGCTACGGTCCCAGTTCCAGACTTCTTACAATTTGGTGCTGTCGAACTGAGGTATATGAGTCCAGAGGGTGTAGGGTACTCTTCCGCATTACAGGCTCAGGATGCAGGTGTTTACTTCGAACTGCTCTCGACTCAAAACGGTCCTGAGACCAACGAGGGAGGGAAAGCGCATATCATCGAGTTTTTGGGAAATGCACAATTGTGGAGTGAGTCTGGAGAAAGTATTTCTTTACAATCCATCCAGGGACGTTTTTTGCTGGGGATTCCCAAATGATGGGACAAATTGTATCTTTGCTTTTCGATAGAAATGTCAAGGATAGAACTCTATGAGCTTTTTCAAGCGTCTGTTTCAATCATCCGCTTCTTCCCTTCCAGAGAAGGAAGCGCTTTCTTTTGATACACTAAGTTGGCCAGAGGTCGATCGACAGAAGCACCGCATCATCTGGCAAAGCGAGGAAGTACCTGCTCAGCTTTCGCTCAATTTTTTCCCTTCGGCTCCCGATCTTCCCCGCCCATTGAGCAATACGCCCAAACTCATCAAGTTCTATCGCAAGAAACTCGCCAAGGCGCAGGGAGGGATTCTAGAAGTCAAGCCAGGAGAGATTCAAGGGTTTCGAGCCATTGACACCCTCTTCAAGATGCCCATGGAGAAAGGGGGATTCATCTACGTAGGCAGTATCACGATTCCTTTTTCCGATTGTAGCTATGTCGTCAAGCTACAAGCCCAAGAGTATATCCATATCGGTAAGCGAGAGCAACTCGTAGAAGAACGATTGGAAAAGGACAACAAAGTACCCGATAGATGGACAGAAGATCCTTATGATCCTTCCGTCAAGTTAGGGAGTCTCCGACATGTGGGCGATGATGTACGTTTTGATTTATTCTTCCCTGACCACCCGCTCTCGCAATTGAGGGGATGGATGTTTAGGGTAAAGAATAGCCTCCAATTTGATGAATCATTCTCGGAGCTCGAGTCTTTGGTGGATTAGGTAGGCCCACCGCCATAGCGTGGGCATAGGGCCTCCCCACAACGTGGTCATAGGGTCATGGGGAAGTCATTTTCCTCCCCCCATCGTGTGGACCTCCCTTATTTCTTTTCACCAGGAAAAGACAAGTTATCCTTGAGGCCGAGAGCCTGCTTCAGATGACGCTCCTCGTGGAGGGCAATCACACGACAAGTATCTTTCAAGCTAAAAACGGCCAGTGGATTGGTAGGAGACATGACGACCATCCCTTCGTGATCTTCTATATCTAGACGACGTACGATGTCGATCAAAGCAGACTGATGTCCAATGAAATCATCCAGGATCGTGGAGGTATAAGGGGCCTTTGAAGGCTTGTGGGTGACATGAGCCTTGAGCTTACGACGCGCATCGGGCTTGAGTGCATTGATGTAATAGGTCCCCCATACATCTGGGACGAGAGGGAGCCTTTCACGCTTGCGGATGCGCTTGTGCCCATTGGCGATCTGAATAAATACAGGGAAATATCCCTTGTTGAACTTCATGATATGATCCAGATTCTGGGCGATGCTCCACGATTGGCGCTTGGCCTTCCAGTTGAGCTGCTCGTCAGTCATGAATCCAAATGATCCTCTCACCTTGCGCGTAATCAGATCGACACGCTCGATGATATCTTCCAGATAAGAATTGTTCATGGTGTTAGATGCCTCGATAAGCATAGACTTTGGGTTTTGGGTAAACAGAAAGTCAGGGGGCATAAAAAGAACCAATTCTTTGTCGTACAATGATAAGAAGCATTCGCGAATCGTACGACATGGCACTTAATGGGCGGTGTTTGTCCCCCTAGTACAAATCATCCATTTGCCTTTTACAAATGCTTCTTGTTTGGGTTTGGGAGATAAAGATACTAAAACCGTTATATCGAAAAGGAAGGAATACCTGTATGGTAAGTCTGATCGGGTCAATGGATAAAAGAAAAACACGCGTGGTAAACCACGCGCGCTTCTTACTTCAACACTCCAAAAATATTCTCTTAAGATAAGGTTACCTTATTGTTCCTATTAAGCTAACCTATAGCTAATGTATACTTAATATTCAAATAAGTCAATATTTGAATAGATTTTTCTTCTAGAAATTTCTGCTTTTTCCACATAATCGCCAAGCTCAAAAAAAATCTTCGGAGAAAAGATTTTCTCTCCGAAGATTCTGTGAGTTCTTCCTTACGTAACGATCTTAGGCTGCTTCCCTTCCCAAGATTTCTCTTAGTTTCTTCTTGGCACGGCTAAACTGTGACTTCGAAGTGGCCTCACTGATATTAAGGATGCTTCCTATTTCTTGATGATCATAGCCTTCGAAGTGGTACAGCTTGAATACGGTTTTATATCCTTCAGGTAGTTGAGAGATGGCGTCTTGGATCCGCTTTACGTTGACAGAAGGGGCGGGGGTAGGCTGCTCATCGGGCACCTCCAGTCTTTCTGCATCCAAGGGCACCCACTCGGCACGACGGCGCTTGAGATGGTTGATAGAAGTATTGATGACGATGCGCTTGAGCCATGCGCCAAAGGTAGATTCACCCTTGAAGTTTTTCAAATTGCGAAAGGCGCGCAAAAAAGCCTCTTGAAGCACATCTTCGGCCTCCATTTCATCTCCCGTGATCCTGACAGCTACGCGGTGCATGGCACGCAAGTATTGACTGTACAGAACTTGTTGGGCACGTGGATCGCCAGCTTGGCACTGGATCAAGAGTTGGGGCTGAGGTTGTCCGGTCTGGTACGTATAGGAAGCATTCATGATTTTCTACAACTAAATATCCATTAGATTCTTAACTGATATGAAAATGCTTCTTTTTATTTCCTTGACACAGGAGAAAGGAGTCAGTACGGGAAAAGTAGGAGTGAACCTTGCCCAAGTGGAATGAACCAGAAAGAAAAAGTGTGAACCTGGATTATGGGGGATAAACCAAGAGAATTCGAACTTCTATCTGTCTACTTGTGAAAATCTGATTAATTTTAGGTGAGAGAAGTGGTTATTTCCTAGTGTGAATCCTACAAGAAGGATCTTATCATTTGAAATCCACGAGATCATTCTCCGACCTATAAACTTTCAGATTGTATTTATGAGACTTTTATACGCACGAATTGGCGCGATGCTCCTGCTCACTTTCTCCATGCAAGCTTGCCAGGAAGTAGAAACGAGTCAAGCTCCCCCCCAATCCCTCAATATGGTCCAGGCTTTTCCCGACCTATTTCCAGATGTTCAGATGGCAGGCATATTTCCTGATTCCAAGACCTTTGCAGATTGTACGCCCACCAAAGATCCTAAAGTCATCAATGAAGCGTATGCCAAGCAAAAGAATCAGCCCGACTTTGGCCTGCAAGAATTCATTTCGGCCTATTTTGAGCTCCCTCCTCAGATCTCCTCGGGCTTTCAGGCTGACACCAGTCGCAGCGTCTCCGCGCACATCAATACGCTCTGGCCCGTCTTGACACGCGCATCTGACAACACCAGCAATACCTCTCTCCTGCCTTTGCCTTATCCCTACATCGTACCTGGAGGTCGTTTTCGCGAGATATACTACTGGGATAGCTACTTCACGATGCTGGGGCTACAGGTTTCGGATGATGCTACAGGGAAAATTCGGCCGATGATCCAAAATTTTGCCCACCTCATCGAGACCGTAGGTTATGTCCCCAATGGCAATCGAACCTATTTTGTCGGAAGGTCGCAGCCTCCTTTCTTCTCTTTGATGGTGCGCTTGCTAGCAGAGGTTGAGGGCAACAAAGTCCTGGCGGAATTCCTACCTGCGATGGAGAAAGAATACCAGTTTTGGATGGCAGGGCAAGATCAACTGTCCGAAGAGAAGCCTGCGATCAAACGCATAGTAAAAGTAGGAGCGACAGGTGTGATGAATAGATATTGGGATAATCGCCCAGTGCCTCGCCCCGAGTCCTATAAAGAAGATGTAGAGCTAGCCGAGAAAACTGGGCGCGAACCTGAAAAACTCTATCGAGACCTCCGAGCGGCTTGTGAGTCAGGCTGGGATTTTAGTTCTCGCTGGCTGCGTGATCCTCAAGATCTAGGGACGATCCATACGACGGAGATCTTGCCAGTAGACCTCAATGCTTTACTTTACCATTTGGAGTTGACCCTTTCGGAGAGCTATGAGATCAACGGAAATGCAGAAAAAAGAGTATATTATGAGAGAAAAGCTGCGGACCGAAAGACTGCCATACAGCAGATATTCTGGGATCAAGATATGGGGATGTTCCTAGATTACGATTGGATAGCTGAAGAACGTCTAAATCGTCCCTCCTTGGCCACGGCATTTCCTTTATACTTCAAAATAGCCACAGTAGAGCAGGCAGAAGCAACAGCTCAAAAAGTAGAGGAACTGTTTCTCCAACCTGGCGGAGTATTGACCACGGCTATAGAGACAGGACAGCAATGGGATGCACCCAATGGATGGGCTCCGCTACAGTGGATGACCATCGCAGGACTTCGAAATTATGATCAAAATGCTCTTTCTGATAAGATCAAGCAGCGGTGGGTCGCATTGAATCGTAAAGTATATAAGGGGACAGGGAAACTCGTAGAAAAATATAATGTTACCGACGTTCAACTAGAAGCAGGAGGAGGAGAATATCCGCTTCAAGATGGCTTTGGATGGACAAATGGGGTCCTCCTTCGTCTCGTATCAGAGTAGAGTAAAGACACAAGGGATGTGTTGCAGTCCTTTTTATTCTTTTGCCTCTGAACACTTATATCGCATCATTTTTAACAATGCATAGGTATGATAACAAGTTCTTACAGACCAGCACCTGGCCGATTTCTCATCTCAGAACCCTTCATGGCTGATCAAAACTTCCAACGGACCGTTGTTTTCTTGGTTGAGCACAATGAACAGGGAAGTTTGGGGTTTGTACTCAATCGGCAGATATCCTCCAAGATTCACGAAGTGGTAGATGACGTACTCCCGCACGAGTCGCCTGTATTTATTGGAGGGCCTGTAGAACCCAATACCTTGCATTTTATTCATCAGTTTCCAGAGGTTCCTGGTTCAAAGGAGGTCTTTGAGGGGGTATTTTTTGGAGGAGACTTTGATGTCCTTCGGCGAGGAATGAACATGGGCAATTATGCTGCGGATCAACTCTTATTTTTTGTGGGTTACTCAGGATGGGGTGCGGGGCAGTTGGAAGGAGAGCTGGAGCGGAAGTCCTGGATCGTCGCACCCGAAGGGTTTGGGTATATTTTTAGAAAAGACTACGAGAGCCTGTGGCAAGATATTCTGCGTGGCATGGGGCATAAATATCGAGTCGTCTCGAACTATCCCATGGACCCTCGGTTGAACTGATCGAATCACGGATATTTAAAGAGTAAGACGATCTTATATGCGTCTAGAAAATATTTTTATCGGTGTGTCGGACTTTTTGTCTTGCACACCGTTTATGATTGAACTTATATTTCGCCTTATGAATCGGAATATCATGTTAGGCTTCCTTCTGTTGGGAATTATACAAGGGGTGATCGCCCAGCCAGCCGAAATAAAGATCACAGGTCAAGTAACAGATTGTGCCCAAGATAGTCTGCTATTCTTTTTCCTAGATGGAAGCATGCTCAGGCCCATGGCGAAGCTTCCGATGCAACTTGTCCCAGATTCTTCCAGGCGACTGCACGCGTTCAACCTCACCCTCAAAAATGACTTTCCCCACGGATTCTATCTTATCGGCAATGGGCAGCCTCAGGGCACGCGCATGCTGATCTTGGGAAACGATCCCGAAGTAAGCATACAGGGGAGTTGTCCTACACTGTCCCAATCTACCCTAGGACTCAGTAGAGAAAATGTATTGCTGGATCAGGCATTGACAGAGAACCGAAACCATCAGCAGCGTTTCAATCAACTGGTGAGTCAGTACCGTGTGGCGATGCGTAGGAAGCAGGACCTCAGTCCGTTGGACAGTGCAATGAAGGTATTGGATGAGGAAAAAATGAAGCTCTATGAAGCTGTCAAAGCACAGTCGCCTTTTGCAGCCAAAGTCTTGGGCATGAGTACCTATCTTTCCTACCAGACCTTTGGACAAAAAGGAGAAAACGAAGCCTCTTATTACGCCCATCAGAGTTTTCGTTTGGTCGATTTCTCTGATCCTGATTACAATCTCATTCCTCAAGTACAAGATGTCATGCGCTCCTATGCACAGTCAGTAGGAAAGCTGGGATTGAGTTTTGATGAGTTGAAGGCCGCAGTAGGGAAGTGGTTGGGGCAGATGCCTACGCCTGGACGTACCCACAAGACGGCACTTATCGGGTTAGCGAATGGATTTTTACGTAGCAATGAAGACGCCTTTGTCTACTATGTCGATCGCTACATCGAGCTATATGGTAAGGAGAATCCTTCTTTGACGCAGCAATTGAGCGATCAGGCGAAGCCGCTGCGTTATCGGACCATTGGGGCGCTTGCCCCCGACATTGCCCTTCCCACTCCTGAAGGGGACACGATCAGCCTCTCTTCCTTGAAGGGGAAGGTGGTCATGGTAGACTTTTGGGCGAGCTGGTGTGGTCCTTGCCGAAGGGAGAACCCCAATGTCCGCCGGGTATATGCAGCCTACAAGGACAAAGGGTTTGAAATCCTGGGCGTCAGCCTAGACAGCAGCAAAGATCGATGGGTTCAAGCCATCGCCAAGGATCAACTGCCTTGGTATCACGTAAGTGATCTAAAGAAATGGAAGAGTGTGGCTTCTAGAGCATATGGTGTGGGTTCGATCCCCTTTACTGTTCTCCTAGATGCAGAAGGGAAAATCATTGCTAAAGGACTTCGTGGAGCTAAGCTAGAGGCCAAATTGGAAGAGTTGCTAGGAACATAGCCTATGGTGAAGATAAAGGGTGGCATCTTCATAAATTGGAGGAAGTGATCAAAAAAAGATGATTACTGAAGATTACAGCAGGCATAATAGCCTGATCCACACCCTACCTCACAAGCGTAAGAGGCATTTGCGTTGCTGCAGGTAGTCGATCCTGGTCCACCAGAAGAACATTCTGCATCCACTCCCGAAGCTGGAGCACTTGAATTGGACTTACAAGAACACCTAAAAATGGGACCACCTCCGAGTGTTCCGCTTACTTTTCCTATTCCGATACCTGTGTAAGAAGACTGGAAAGGGAGGCGCGCGAGTTCTGCCTCTAAATTTGATTCACGAGTTTGAAATAAGTGATACTCATCGTTCACAAAATCAAAAACAATGAAAGCTTCTTTCATGTAGAGGATTTCTATTTGCTCAACACCTTCCGAAAACGAGAATTCAAAAGATGTATGAGACGAGGGCTGGACAAAGAAATAATTCGTTTCCCCTGATTCATCTTGAACCCCAATTCCTTTGATTCCATTTTCATCTTGAGCAAAAAAGGGAATGCCACTAGTAAAGAAGACCTGTGTCGCAGGAGAAAAATTGTTGTAAATGGAAGCTAAATCAGCACTTGATGACTGTTGAGATATGGGAGAAGAAGTACATGCAAAAGAACCACCAATCAGTAAAGTGGATACTAGATATTTGAAAAATGATTCCATGTTGATTATATATTAGTTTCGAATATTTTCAATGTACCTAAAATTTTATCGACATCCAAAATGAGTACTTACACAGACGAAAGTTGTAACAATCAATGTATTAAATATTTGGTCTTGAGCGTAGCGAAATCCCTTTTGGGATCACTTCCCAATGTCTGATTTCTTGCTCAAGATTTTTTACAGAATAAGCACAAGTATGTATCTAAGACAACCCATCTAACAACTGGACTGTAGGCATAAATCCTTCGGTTGGGTGCAGGATATCCCATCTATCAGTCTATCCCAAAATACATAAGCCACGTAGAGCATATCTACGTGGCTTTATGTTTCGAAGTGTTTTCTAGTCAAGCGCAAGCAAGGCGCGCTTCCAACTCTTCGGGAAGCTTCACGCTGTAAATAATTTTACGTACTGTGTCAAACTGTAGATAAGGGTACGCTTCTAATACCTGATCTATCGCCTCCGCGGAACGCATACCGCTGGAACGAAGATCTAGATAATGGCGCTTGATTTGAAAATCCCTGATGACTTTTTCATTCAATAAATTAAACTTCATCAGCATGTCATAGACCTCATCCGAGATCAATTGATTGATTGGATTACTCATAGCTCCTCCTTTAAATGTGATACAAACAAGAAGTAGCTTTTTTTCATAGGCACCGAAGGCTTTGTGTTTAATTAAAAGTAGGAATAACCCCTTTTTGTTTAAAGTGCAATTGTTCCCCTGAATTGCACACTTTATTTACCAATAAAAACCCAATGTAGCGGTCAAACGCGTAGTTCCATTATTGCGGACCAGGGTAGGCTGAAAAGCCTCTGGCTCGCTTAATGTGTAGGGTTTTTCTTTGCTTTGTTGTTGTTGATTTACTAAAGAAACGTCGAAGGCAAAATTCGGTTGCCTATACCCCACACCAAAAGACAGAATTTGTCGGCTATCGTCGATATTTCTCACGCTCACCCGATCTATATCGTCTATGTATTGTTTAGCTTCCGTCGTTGTAGGCCCTGGTAGGTAGGCATAACCTGCTCGAAATCTCAGCATCTCCCATCGGGCTTCTCCCCCTATACGTAGGTTAAACACAGGTAAATAGTTTTCTTCTATCGTTTGATTCTCCACATCAAAACTGTAAAAATCAGGGCTTGTTACATCTGTCACTTGACTGCTGAGCCTCATCTGATTGTAATTCACATATTCCACATCTGCCGAAATAAATCCGTACTTCTGGATTTGGTACATGATCCCAACATTCGCTCTAAAAGGAGAAAGTAGCTGATAGCGTGCGATGAAATCCTGAGAGGTAGTCGACGTGAACGTTTCCGATCCGACGGAGTCTACAAAAACATGTGTACTGCTCATTTCAGTATCAAAGACGTCTCTCAACTGGTAAAAGGTTGGGGTCCTAGCAGAAATTCCTATTCTGAGTGGATTGATGGGGCGAATGATTAATCCAAATGTACCTCCATATCCTGTACCCCGAGTCGTGAACCGGTCAAAAAAGCGAAGATCCACCAAAGGCAATTCTAGAGGGAAACCTGTATTAGTCCGAGGTTCATAAAATTCATAGAGCGCTCTTGTATCTTCTTCTGAAAAGGTAAAGCTTCTTGTATATCTGACAGACTCTAGATTGAGGGTAGCCCCCCATATAATCTTGTCATTCAGATTATTGCCTAGAGAAAAATACCAACCTGTGCGGCGTCCAAATTCTTGTACTTGGAGGGTCTGATCGATTTGTCCTCGCTCAGCTGCACCGAAGTATCCCACTTGTCCACCATCCCAAATCGAGTCTATTAAAAAGGCATCGTAAGCTAGGGCAGCAAATGAATTTTGCCCCAAAAGACTGGGAGGTGTATCCCCAGCTAGTTCTGTGAAGAAATTAGTAATGGAGCTAAACTCGTTGAATGCGTCTTGAACGACAGTATTTCGCTCAAAATTCTCCAACTGATTATATCCCATCGCAAAGGTAAAGGAGACTGCGCCATCGCGTTTGCGTTCATCTTCCCCCTGATAGTTCACAGAAGTAAAGGCTACGCCCATACTTGGGACGCCAGCATAGAAATCTGACTGCGTATTCTCACTGTTGATGAAGCGACCAGCCGTATTATTTAAAGAGATACTTGGACTGATTTGGAAGGTAGATGTCCGCATGAGCCCTAGACCAGCCGGATTGGTCGTGGCAGAAGTAAGATCGGCTCCTACTGCTGTGATGGCCCCTCCAAGGGCTTCTGCCCGAGCTGTCCCAAAAGTCCCGTACTGAGAAAGACGGAACGCATCTACATCTGTCTGAGCATATAGCAGACTGATGGTTGTGCATAAAAAGCAAAAGATCCAGAGACGACGTAGGTTCATAATTTAAGTAATTGTTCTGGTATCAAAATTAATCAAAACTCCTGGATGATAGGAGGTCCCAACAAGTGGAATGATGGAGAAAAGGCGTCTGTACTTTAAGCTAATGAAAAGGGCAGGTAGAAACCTGCCCTATTGAATATCTGTGTACATATTTTTATCTACTGTCTGCGTCTGGAGCTAGAGCTAGGTCTAGTAGAAGAGCTTCTGCTGCCGCTGGAGCGATTGTAGCTAGGTCTGCTGCTTGAGCGAGAACTGTTTGGCCTTACAGAGGAGCTGGGTCTGCTGCTAGAGCGAGAGCTGCTATTCGGTCTCACAGAAGAGCTGGGTCTGCTACTAGAGCGAGAACTATTATTTGGTCTTACAGAAGAATTAGGACGCGTGCTGCTGGGTCTTGTACTACTTGGACGCGTGCTGCTGGGTCTTGTACTACTTGGACGTGTGCTGCTGGGTCTTGTACTACTTGGACGCGTGCTGCTGGGTCTCGTACTACTTGGACGTGTGCTGCTCGGTCTTGTACTACTTGGACGTGTACTGCTCGGTCTTGTACTACTTGGACGTGTGCTGCTGGGTCTCGTACTACTTGGACGCGTAGTCGTAGGACGTGTGCTACTTGGACGCGTAGTCGTTGCGTTGCGGCTCGGACGTGTATAGTCGATTCTTCCTGTGCGAGAAGCCGTATTGTTTGGATTTCTCGTCGGACTGTAGTTGTTACGCGTCGAGGCATTGGTACGTGGAGTACCTGTTCCTGTGGTGTATCGAACATTGCGGCTGTAAGCGGTCGCGTTTCGGGAAGTTCTTCTTTGCGTACGTACACGCTGGTTCCAAGGAGAAGTAAAAGATCTCACAGGAGGACAAAGGTAGCCGCTATTAACAGCCCAAGGACTGCCCCAGGCACCACCCCATGTATTATTGAATCCAACAGGTCGTCCACCATAGTAGGTATTTACCCAAGGATTGTAGTAATCAAAGGCAAATCCAGGGTTGTAGAAAGGATCGTTCCAGAAGGGATCCCACGCCAAAGGTGCTCTCCCATAGCCAAAGCGTCCAAATCGAGGTCTATTCCAATCATACCAGCCCGCATTGTACCAGTTGTTCCATGAGTTGGTACCCATCACAAAATAAAGGTCATTGGAGAAATAAGGGTCGTAATATCTCCATGAGTTTGTATTTGCCTGTGAGAAACGACGGACACGACGAGAGAAAAAGAAGTCGTCGTCATCATAATAGTAATCAGCATAGGTATCATCAGCAGGTCGAGTGGCTGGTGCATACGCTACGTTTTGATCGTCAAAGCCTGATACACTGTTTTCAGCATAAGGCTGTGTCACGTCCTGGCCAGGTAGATAATAAGCATCATCGTACTCGGTGGTTGACGCATATCGAAGAGATGTACAGGACACCAATGTGAGTCCTAAACATCCGAGTAATATAAATTTCATCCTGTTCATTGTATATGTGCTTTCTATATGAGTAAAAGTTTTATCCAAAGGGTTCTCGTTAAATTCTTGATCTCCTGATCATTTCTTTTTTATCCACACCTAATGATACGAAAAAAAAGAGCGAAAGTCATTGGCGATGAACAAACGTGTGAAGTAAATGTATATTCGGGTTGAAACCTAAAGGTCAGATTGAATAACCGTGTATGTTTTCGTGGAATCCGTGTATGATTTCATTTTCATATGATAGAGATAATAAGTGTTCTATTTGCTGCAATCGAATCAAATCCTCTAGGTTTTATAAGGAGCACAAAAGAAAGAAGTCCTATTGAGGTATAAAGTTGGAACCTCCCATATATACAAGTATACAAGGCTCAAAAGTAAGTAACACTCCCCTGATTCTCTAGATTCGGTATTGGGTAGCATCAGTCCTTTGAATCTGTGGTAGGAATGAGGGTTGTATCATAGATCCTAGGAAATTACATAGGTTTTCCGAGATCGTGGGCAGGAGTAGAAACTGAAAGGACAATTTGCTCGTTGAATTATTTGTTTTCCTTCTAAGTCCCTGTAATTTTGACCAAAATGAAAAAGAGCACGTATACGCATTATTTGCTCTATTTTTTTAGTTCAATTTAACTCATGGCAAAAGGAAACAAACTTACATCGCGTAGTGAAAACTATGCCGATTGGTACAACGAGCTGGTTCGCAAAGCCGACCTTGCCGAAAACTCGGCTGTCCGCGGCTGTATGGTGATCAAGCCCTATGGCTATGCCATCTGGGAGCGCATGCAGCAAGGCCTGGATAAAATGTTCAAAGATACTGGACACGTCAACGCTTACTTCCCGCTCTTTATACCGAAAAGTTTCCTCAGTCGAGAAGCCGATCACGTAGAGGGCTTCGCCAAAGAGTGTGCCGTCGTGACGCACTACCGCCTAAAAAATGATCCCGATGGCAAAGGAGTCGTTGTAGATCCAGAAGCACGATTGGAAGAAGAGCTGATCGTTCGTCCGACGTCTGAGACCATCATTTGGTCGACCTACAAGGATTGGATTCAGTCTTATCGCGACCTGCCGATCCTCGTCAACCAGTGGGCCAATGTCGTCCGTTGGGAGCTACGCACGCGCATGTTTTTGCGCACAGCAGAATTCTTGTGGCAGGAGGGCCATACGGCGCATGCGACGGAGCAGGAGGCACGTGAAGAAGCACTTCGTATGCTACATGTCTATGGGGACTTTGCCGAGGAGCAGTTGGCGATCCCTGTGATTCGTGGTGTGAAGTCAGAGAGAGAGCGTTTTGCTGGTGCACTAGATACCTACACCATCGAAGGCTTGATGCAAGATGGCAAGGCCCTGCAATGTGGGACTTCTCACTTCCTCGGGCAAAACTTTGCCAAGGCTTTTGATGTGACCTTTGCCAATAAAGACAATAAGCAGGAGCACGTCTGGGCCACTTCCTGGGGGGTATCTACTCGCCTCATGGGAGCCTTGATCATGACGCATTCGGATGACAGTGGGTTGGTGCTTCCACCTTCTCTAGCTACGTTGCAAGTAGTCTTTGTGCCTATCTATCGCAAGGACGATGAGCGAGTAGCTGTTGTCGAAAAGTGTCATGCGCTAGCGGCTCAACTCAAGGACGCAGGCATCCGTGTCAAGGTAGACGATGACGATCAGAAAAAGCCTGGTTGGAAGTTCAACGAGTGGGAGCTCAAAGGTGTGCCTATTCGCATTGCCATCGGGCCTCGTGACCTCGCCAATGGAAAGATGGAAGTTGCGCGTCGCGACTTGAAAAGTAAGGAAGTGGTCGATCTGCCTGAGCAGGTGACCGCTTTTGTGAAGCCTTTGCTAGATGAGATTCAAAGCAATCTCTACAATCGCGCCAAGGACCACCGCGAAGCAAATACCCACCGCGTGGATACATGGGATCAGTTTCAGGAGGCTTTGAAAGCAGACATTCCTGGCTTTTTGTATGCACCTTGGGATGGGACGACAGAGACGGAAGAGCGAATTCAGGAGCTTACCAAAGCGACAATCCGTTGTATTCCTATGGACAATGAACTCGAAGAGGGTGTAGACATGCTGACAGGCAAGCCATCTAAGCAACGCGTACTATTTGCTAAAGCCTATTAAGGGTTGAATATTTGTATTGTCGAATTTTTGAGTTCGACACATAGTATAAAGCCTCACTGAACGTGTGTTTGGTGGGGCTTTTTTGAGGGCACATTGCCACAAAAGGCATGAGACTGCTGAACTTTCCCCTGCTCCTGGCGTATCACGTTTAAATAGTAATCCCCATGAATCGCAATCAACGTGTAGCATCTGCTCAAGATACCCTCAATATTCTCAAGCAAGGAAGTTATTTCTCCCCAAGTGGAGTACAGATTTCCCTCCAAGATTCTTTGGATCAGGCTATTGCACAAACCGAGTTGTTTACGCCACAAGTGTTGGCAGAGATGCTAGATACGCTTCCCACCCATCCACAATTTATTCCTGTATATGAAATCCGTAATGAAACTACCTTTGATGCGGTTCGAAGACTAGAGAAGGAAGGGGAGGTAGTTCCCTTCGTCCTCAACTTTGCTTCTGCTAAAAATCCTGGTGGAGGCTTCCTCAATGGTTCACAAGCACAAGAGGAAAGTTTGGCGCGCGCGAGTAGTTTGTATCCTTGTTTATTGAAAGCTAAAGACTACTATGAGACACATAGAAGTATGCGAGGAGGATTATATACAGACCATATGATATATGCACCGCAAGTTCCTATTTTTAAGGAAGAAGATGGAAACTTGATGGAGAAGCCTGTCCATGCGACGATTGTTACTTCTCCTGCTGTAAATGCAGGTGCCGTTCTTAAAAACAATCCTGAGAAGATAGATCAAATTCTTCCGCTACAAAAGCAGCGCATGGAGAAGCTATTAGGACTCGCCGCATGTAAGGGACATGAAGTTCTTATACTAGGTGCTTGGGGTTGTGGAGTCTTCAAGCAAAACCCTGTAGAGATTGCGGGACTATTTCATCATTTTTTAGAGGGGAAATTTAGGGGATTCTTTCGCAGAGTAGTCTTTGCTGTTTACACGAGAGATGAAGAAAAGATGATGAGACCCTTTCAAAGGCATTTTGTGTGAGGGATACTTTGTATAAGTAGGATTGGAATATCTCCAGGAGTCTTATCTAAGTGCTAAGTAAGGGGAGATTTTATTCCCACTTGTATTTCAAAATTCTGTACTTTCCATAAAAGCACATCCCATCTCTCACTTTTTACCATAGCAGAATGAAATATAGTGTACTCATTTGCTTCCTTTTGGGCGTTGCCTTCGCCCAAGACAAGCAGACCCCCCAGCAGCAGTTTGACTTTTGGGTCGGAACATGGGATGTCTACAAGTTCGACACGGATACGCTCGTAGGTAAAAGCCAAATTACTTCCATCCTGGATGGAAATGCGATTCGTGAAGTGTACACTTCTACTCAAGGCCCCTACAAGGGAACGAGCCTCAATGCATACAATCCCCAAACGAAACAGTGGGCCCAATTTTATATGGACAACCAAGGGCTGACCCTGGAAATTAAAGGCAATTTCATGGACGGCAAGATGGTACTAGAAGATAAGATTAACCGCATCACGTGGGAAGCACTAGAAGATGGACGAGTACGCCAAACGTGGTACGTGATCGCGACAGGTCAAGTGGTATTTGATGGAGAATATAGAAAGCGCACATCAGACGACTGATTACAGACCTTAAGCTCTCACACCATTAATCCCTATAATCTTCTCTGACAGGTTGAAATACATCTAGTAGTTCACAGTCAGTTAGGGCACGACCTGCGTGTGGCGTACCCCCTGGCAATACGTATACCATACCTTTTGATAGGGTATGGGCCGTGCCATCTACGATCAACTCAAATTCTCCTTTTAATACATTCACAACTTGTTCGTGATGGTGGGCGTGCTCTGGTAGAGATGCACCTGCTTCTATTTGCCAATAGGCCAGTGTCATATTTTCAGTATGGATCATTTTTCCATGGAAGCCTGGTACAAATTCTTTGGTTGGAAGGGCTTGTAGTTCGTGTAGGTACATGCATACAGATTTGTCCCAAGATAGTCAAAGTTGAGAAAAGAGGATAAGATTTCCCCTTCTAGCCTTCTCCTGAGAACAACCAAACAAGATGTTTCCCTATGGATAATATTCTGTATTTTCGGATGTAAGCCTAGATGAATGGATGTACTTTATCATTTATAAGGAGACGCATATGCTGAATTACTTTCATCAATTCTGAAAGCAAAAAATATTTGATATGAAAAAAATATTATATATAGAAGAAGTGTGAATATTGATTATATGCTTAATTATGAATGGTTTAACATAAAGTGATAGAGCGTGTAGATAGGATGGTATGGACTGTATTTGAACGAAAAGTACTTAGGACGAAAATATACACATGTTTTTGTTTCTTATTTTGGTAAATGCTAATTAAGAAATAATGAAAAAATAAATATTACAGACATCGATTTTAAAATTTACTACGTTGTATAATGAAAGCGACGCCCAACCTGCAATAGGGAAATTGACATGATGCTGAATCCGGCAGCTAGAGGTATACGAAAGATTGCCGAAGCCTAAAGGAGCGTACAAGAGAAAATGTTGTGTCCCTGAATAGGGAGTGGATAGCTTTATCCATATTTCTGCGCTTGATATGCATGAACATACACATCTAGCCCTGAAGGCTAAGGTGTAGAAACTATATTTTTACGGTTTATTCAAATGATGACAGATATACAGTTTGCCGATTTACATTGCCATCCACAACTCAGACCCTACGGCCATTCATTCAGGAAGACCAAGACCCACAAGAGGAGCGATATCTGGTATCACGCCAATCCCTCTTTGTTTACCAAAT
This sequence comes from Bacteroidota bacterium, assembly GCA_038527485.1. Lineage (GTDB taxonomy): Bacteria > Bacteroidota > Bacteroidia > J057 > J057 > JALEFZ01. Next base: position 12,325 of record JBCBFT010000077.1, on the reverse strand, counting down.
GGCTTCACAATACCCTTGGGCTCGCAAAATTTACACAAGCAGACTTTACCAATCTTTCAAAAGGCAATGTGAAACTGGCATTTGTCTCGCTCTATCCCATAGAAAAAGGGCTATTTATCAATGCAAGTGGGAAAGGGCTACTGGCCAGGATGCTGGGAGCCTTTATTGGCTCGGTCGCTTTCCCTCGTGTACGGTACGTACAGCGACATGTCGATTACTTCCATGATTTGCTCAATGAGTATGACTTTTTGCGTCAAGCGCATAAGGAACGCAACATCGACGGCCAAGATTTTAGATGGAAAATCGCAAAATCATGGCAAGATGCTCAGGAAAGTTTGGGGAAGGAAGGTGAGATAGCGGTCGTACTTACGATTGAGGGTGCGCACGTATTCAATACAGGACTTGAAAAGTATGGAAGGAGCATGTCCGACGAGGAGGTGATCGGAAATGTATATGCAGTAAAAAAATGGGAAAATACGCCCTTATTCATCACATTCGCCCATCATTTCAACAATGACCTCTGTGGTCACGCCAGGAGTCTGCATCAGATAAGTCGCGTAGTGGATCAGACCACCAATATTAACCGAGGCTTTTCTTCATTGGGGAAAAAAGTGATTCACGCACTACTAGATGATCAAGCAGGAAATCCGATATACATCGACATCAAACATATGAGTGTAGAGTCGCGGAAGGAGTACATCAACCTTTTGAAGACAGACTATGCCAGCTGCGACATCCCCTTGATTGTCAGTCATGGAGGGGTGACAGGGACGACTTTGAAAGGAGAAAGACCTGTAGGCGAACCCAAAGGAACATTTAATGAGGGGGACATCAACTTTTTTGATGAAGAGTTGGTGGAGATTGCCGAATCGGGTGGTTTATTTGCTTTGCAGGTAGATCGCCGCCGACTCGCGGGGCTTCCTTTATTGCGCCAGTCGCGCAAGGGATTTCGTAAATCCAACCACCGTGAACTGAGTGCCCAGATCGTCTGGAACCAGATCCAGCATGTAGCTGAAGTCCTCAACATGGCAGGTTTGCCTGCATGGGACATGGTGACCATTGGGAGCGATTTTGATGGCAACATCAATCCGCTGTATGGATATAGGACAGCAAAAGATCTCCCATCCCTAGCAGAAGATATGCTTCCCCTCGCCGCTCAATATCTTCAGAAACGTCACGATTTTTTGATGCCTGAAAATCGACACATTACCCCAGAGGAGATTGTACAGAAGTTTGCCTTTCAAAATGCTGCTGATTTCTTGAAATTACATTACTGAGGAAGACGATAGAACCCGCGCGTGACGTCCTGATGGTGGTGTGAACCATACTGATCCTTTCAAAGTAGAGCCTATGAGGTAGGGTAGCAAGCCATCTCCTGATTGTATATATAGGTCATTCTTTATCTATGATGGAAAAATGCGGGAAAAGAAGTGTGAAATGAGAATTATATTTCATGAGAGAAAAGCATTTCCGATATTATAGAGTGCTTTATCAACGACAAACACATATACTATGAAACGACCTCTTTGGATATTTACATGTCTCATATGCAGTTTGCTGGCATTTTCTGCATGTGAAAATAGCTTTAAATACGATCTAGAATCCGTTCCTGAATTTGAGGGATTGGAGGCACCTGCAGAAGGTGCAGGCTATCAAGTACACATCCCTCCCTTCCCGATTCCTGCCAATTATGAACGGGAGCTCTTCATAAGGCTACCGATAGGGAATACAGAAGATATTTATGTCAACAAGTTTGATGTCCTCTGCCGTCCAGGTACACATCACTTGATTGCGTATGGCTTTGAGGATGAGAACGATCCTGAGAATCCCGAGATGGGTGTGATGCGCGATCAGAATTTACCTGATGGCCGTGCCAATTTCAACCTGACCATGGGAGATGGCGCGATGTACTGCGGGGTCCAGGAACCTCGGTTTGTCCAGGAGTTTCCAGAAGGTATTGCCCTTCGCATCCCCGCTAACTCCACACTGGATCTGAATTCACATTACTTCAACATCGGAGATGAGATGATTTTTGGGGAAGTGTATTTGAATATGGAGACCATTCCTCAGTCCGAGGTCACGGAGCTGCTAGAAATTGATGCCATCAACAACGAAGATGAATTGGTACTTCCTCCTCGTGAGGCGACGACCATTCGTTATTGGGAGATGTTTGACCGTCCGACACGTATACGCCAGATGTTTTCGCACATGCATAAGCGTGGTTACTTATTCCAAGTCTTTAAGATTGGGGGAGACAACCATGGAGAGAAGTTGTATGAGGCGATTGATTACCAGCATCCACCCTATAAGTTCTTTGAGCCTGCATTGGAATTCAAAGCTGGCGAAGGCATCATGACCAAGGTGTACTACAATAATGAGACGGACCGCGAAATCACTTTTGGGGTGACATCAGAGGACGAGATGGGGATTTTATTTTACTCCGAAATCATCGAATAAATCATGAACACACATATATGGCTATGGGGAGTGATGCTTTTACTCCCTTTATTTTCCATCGGACAAGAGGCTGAAGAACTACCTAAGAAAGAGAAATGGAGCATCCAATTGAGCTTGCAGCATCAGGATCTTTTATTAGGAGATGAACTTGTCGTAGGCCAACTCGGTGTCGTATTTAATACTTGGATGCGTCCGCAATATGTACTGGACGCTCAGCGATATATGCGCATAACCAACGGAGTCTATCTATTTGGTAGTGGCCGATTCTCGTATTTTAGGAATCTCTACTTTGACCGCTGGATTTCATTGAAACTGGGGGGAGGCATGGAGTTTCGCGTCAAGAAGCGTGTGATCGCTTCGGGCAGACTGGAACTCGGGGGCTCGCATGTGAAAAATACAGATGTCCAATATATCCTCGAAGATGGTGTATGGGTTCCTACCCCTAACATCATCCCGCCGTCCTGGATGCCTCAAGTGACCCTTAGGTCCGACCTAGGCTATAGAGTTTGGAATAGTGATACGCCAGTAGATGTCTTCGTAAATGCGAGCGCAACCCTTATCAATAACGCCAATTTTGGTCCACTGCCTTATGGGGCTATGGGAGTAGGGGTGCGATATGGTTTATGATGGGATACTTTGAGAAAAGGGAATTTCTCTTTTCTCAATCTCCATTTTCTCCCCATCCATTGAGTTGTTGGAGGAGATATTCTGGAATGGTATAGCCTCGATTTTGCGCTTCCAGTAGGTTGTCGTTTGCCTTGGTTTTGTTTCCATCCTTGAAGTAGGCCAGGCCGAGATAGTAATAATACACTCCCTGTTGCCCCATTTGCTTCTTATTTGCCTTGAAGTACTTAATGGCCGTTTTGGGAATTCCTAGCTTGAGGTAGCAGCGACCTGCTAAAAGTCTGGCATCTGCCGTTCTTTTGGGGTTGCCTCTGGCGATGAGGATACGGATGGCAGCTTCGCTGGCCTGTAGCGCTTCGCTAAATTTGCTTTGATCAAAATAAATCTGTGCAATACTCAGGAACGCTTCGGGATACCCTGGATGGTGAGAGAGCAGAACTTTGTATTGATTAATGGCTTGATCGTCCTTGTCTTGGCTAAGGTAGAGGAGGGCGAGTTCCTCATGTGCCTGAAGACTGCGAGGATACAATTCGACCGCTTTGATGAGTGCAAACTCCGCCGAACCGTTCTGTCCGAGGATGCGCTTGGTCATGCCTAGGGCGATATAGGCATCGACAAATCGCTCGTCGTAGGAGATAGCTTGAGAGAAAGCTGCTTCTGCTTCCACAAAAGATTGTGCTTTAAGTGCCTGATTACCTGCTTTATAGGCAGCCTGAGCCTCTGTATTTCGACTTCCTGTCTGGAAGCCCTGAGCTGACATGTGGAGACACATTCCCACAAGCAGTCCCAGCAGTATCCAACCTTTTTTCATGTGTTCGTTTTTTCATCTATAAGAAACACATTAATCAAATGCCCTCAGCCATATCCTTCCTTATAGGTAGTATTTATGCTTTTATCAGATGAAAACCTCCCCTCAATGCATGTTTGCATCTTTGGTCAATATTTATCACAAAAGCTATTTCTTTAGTCGAATAAAACGAAAAGGTAGAATGTAAAGTGTCTGTTAGGTAAGGCTCCTGCGTTTGAGTAGGTAATCTTGTAAGACCTTATCATAGGGCTGCTTGATATCCACTTCTACGAATGTGATGTTAAATTCGCCACAACGTTGTTTGAATCGCGCCTGATAGGATCTCATCATTTCCTGATATTGGTCACGGATCTGGGAGGGTTGCACTTCGATTTTTTCTCCTGTCTCTAAGTCTTTGAGGATGATGGGACGGTTGGGGAAGTTGAATTGACCTTCCGTTTCTCTATCTAGGAGTTGGAAAATGAGGATCTCATGCTTCTCATGGCGCAGATGTTTGAGCGCTTTGAACAGGTCGTCCAGTTGGTCGATTTGATTGAACAGGTCTGTGACTAAGACCACAAAGGAGCGACGATGAAACTTGAGTGCGAGTTGGTGTAAGACCTTGGCTGTTGCAGTTTTATGGGTAAATAATTCCTTGTTCGCGACGACTTCTTCCAGTTTGGCGTACATGGGGACCAGCCAAGAGTACTTAGATTTTGGGGGAGCGGAGTAGCGGATATCTTCATCAAATAAGCTCAAACCCACCGCATCACGTTGGCCTACCATGAGATACTGAAGAGCTGCGGCAAGGTAACCCCCATATTCGAGCTTGTTGAGTTGACCTTCTGGATAGCGCATAGAGTCGCTGATGTCGAGGACTACCTGACAACGGAGGTTGGTTTCTTCTTCAAATTTTTTAGAGAACAATCGGTTCGTCTTGCCATATACTTTCCAGTCGATGTTGCGGAGGGACTCCCCTGCATTGTATGGACGATGCTCAGCAAATTCTACGGAAAATCCATGATAGGGGCTTTTGTGCATACCTGTGATAAAGCCTTCGACAATCATTTTGGCTTTGATCTCGATATTTTTGAGCCTACTGACGGCTATAGGATCTAGGTACTTAATGTGGGGATGCGCCATTCAATGATTTTCCTAAAAGTATAATCAGGAGATAAAATATGACAAGCTAAAGGTTGCCTTGGGTCAAATAGTAAACGAAATCAATCTGTAGAGGATTCCAGTTCAAACAATCTCTTACACGTTTATTTGTGTGCATGGTAAGATAAGTCATGAAAAACGAATTCCCCAAACAGGGACAAATAATTCCCTTGAAATTGAGAAACGTGTCAGACAGCTTGAAAAATGAACCTCACTTTGGGTTGGAGAAACTATCCGATCAGGGATTCCAACGTTTGTACTATATCGCTAAAGGCAGCATCTTTGAGGAAATAGAATGTATTTTTTCCTTCCCTGCGAGAAGCCAGTACATTTTTGTCCTTGAGGATACGGAGGTGATGAGAAGCAATGGCCTGCTCGATATGCAACTGCTCATGTATCTCAGTAACAGAGAGTTTAGGGTGTACTTTTAGTAAGTCCACGATGGCAATCCGTATAGGATGGGCAATTGCACGCAAGACTTCAGAAGAAGTCTCAAGAAAGTCTAGTTCAAATCTGCTTTTCACCGAATATTTAGGTATGTATATATGTATTTGAAACCCAAAGTTAGCGTAATTGGCAGATTTTCCCAACTATTTGCCTAGAGATCTTTTACAAGGTTGATTTTACTTGTGTAGAAAAAGAAATGAAGGAGAAAATTTAAAGAGATTGAGGATTAGATATAAGCTGCTGGATATATAATATCTTTGTATGTTCGATGGATAAAGCCAAATCTATGACTAGATGGGTGTTTACTTCAGATCATTTTTTTAAATCACTTTGCAAACTTTCACTACAAGACTATAAATATTGCATATGCGTAATTCTAAACTAACGACGATGATACTGGCCAGTATCCTACTGCTATCTGGCTTGCTTACAGGCTGCTGCGGTGAGTGCGACAATCAATTCTTGGGGGACTATTTGGTTCGTGATTCTTCTAGGCAGTGGTTGTTCCCCCGTGCCAATACCACACGTATATTTCGCAATCAATTGGGGCAGACCACCACGCTGGCCTATGGAGAGTTGTTGGGAGGGCAGGAATCCCTTCTCACCAATTGTGAGGAGCTTCCTAGGTCCTGCGGCCTATGCTGTGACGAGTATGTCGCGGATTTTATAGGTATGACAGCTACTTCTACCAACGGCGAATACGTATTTCAGTTTGTCATCCGTAAGGATCTTGTCCAGCAGAATGCGGCAGATGAACGCCCAGAAGATTTGGACGATAGCTTTAGTATAGATTTCAACCAGTCTACCATCAGCGGATTTCGCTGTGAGCTTTTTCAGCTTTCTACTGTGGAGTTGAATACGACGATTATGTTGAATAACAAAACATTCTCCAAAGCTTTGGTGTGTGAGGATGAAGCTGTATTGCCCAATATGCCTACAGGGATTTATTTCACAAAAGAGGAAGGAATTGTGGGATGGAAACTAGGAGATGATGAGATTTGGGCTTTGGAAGTCTAGCTTATATTTTTCTACCAAATAGATGACGAGATAGCAAGGGTCGAAAGACGAAAGCTATCTCGTTTTTCGTTTTCAATATGGCAAACAAATCGCCCAATTTTTCTTTACTTCATAACATCTCCTAGGGTAGAAATCATCGAAGGGTAAAACATTTCTCCTTATCGGTCATTTTTGCAGCTACTTTGACTTATTAGTTGAGAGACAAACGCTTAACTTGGCACTACCGATATTCAATTATTCGAACGTATTAGTTAATGAGTAAACACACGTACAACTACGGGTTGATTGGCAATTGTGCGTACCTTGCACTTATCGACACAGATGCAAATGTAGGATGGCTATGCTGGCCACGATTTGACTCCAGCTTCTTGTTTGGAGGCCTACTGGATCAGGAAAAAGGAGGCGAGTTCTCCATCAAGCCTGCCAGTGAAGACTACGAGTCGAATCAATACTACATTGAGAACACCAACATTCTTGTAACCGAATTTACCTGCCCTGATGGCGTATTCAAAGTCGTCGATTTTGCGCCTCGCTTTTACAACTATGAGCGCTATTACAAGCCCTTGATGCTGGCACGTCGTGTGATCCCCTTAAAAGGAAATCCCAGAATTCGTGTGGTGTGTCGTCCTCGTGGCGATTATGGAGAGCTAGAGCCTGAAGTTTTGTTTGGCTCTAGTCACCTGCGTTATATGGGACTGGATCGGCAGGTACGTCTGACGACCAATATCCCACTGAATTTTGTCGCAGAAGAAAAGGCCTTCGTCCTAAACGGCCCTAAGCATTTGGCTTTGACTTGGGGTGTACCTCTGGAAGCAGGCCTGGAGTCGACGTTGGATACGTTTTACTCCAAAACCAAGGCTTATTGGAAACGCTGGGTCAAACGTACTTCGATTGGTCAGTTTCGCCAGGATGCGGTTTTGCGTTCGGCATTGGCACTCAAAATTCACCAGTACCAGGACACAGGGGCGATCATTGCAGCGACGACTACGTCTCTGCCAGAATCTCCTGGATCAGGTCGCAACTGGGACTATCGTTATTGTTGGATTCGCGATACGCACTACACACTCAAGGCATTGACCAACTTAGGTCACTTCAATGAGCTAGAGCAATATGCGCACTACATTGAGAATCTAGCTTTGAGTATGAACGGGAGCAATCGCATGCAGCCCCTGTATTCGATCACAGGTGAAGCCAAATTGACTGAAAAGATCATTCCTCTATCTGGATACGAAGGTGACAACGGACCTGTACGTATCGGGAATCAGGCGCATGAACACATTCAAAATGATGTCTATGGCCAAGTACTGGTATCGCTGGTTCCACTGTTTGTAGATGCCCGTTTGTCTGACGAAGACAAAAACTCTTTGTTGCCATTGGTCATGCGTCTACTGAAGCAGATCGAAGCCACCATGTACGAGCCTGATGCAGGTCTATGGGAGTTTCGCAACAAAGCACAGATGCACGCCTATACTTTCCTCTTCCATTGGGCGGGGGCAAAGGCTGCGCTGAAGATCGGCGACTTTTACAAGGACTACGAGATGATGGGCCTTGCTGAGCGTTTGGTCAAAGAAGCGGAGAAGCAGGTTGAGGCATCTTTTGATGCAGAGCGTGGCGTGTACACACAGGCCATTGATTCTAAGAATCTGGATGCTTCCATGCTCCAGCTGGTGACCATGAAGTACCTCGATCCCAAGAGCGAGCGTGCAGCGAAGCATGTGGAAGCGCTAGAGAAGGAACTGAAAACCAAGGAGGGCTTGTTTTATCGCTACAAGCATGCCGATGACTTTGGCGAGCCTGAGACGACGTTCTTGATTTGTGCTTTCTGGTATGTGGAGGCCCTAGCAGACATCGGTAGGGTAGAGGAGGCCGTCGAAATCTTTGACAATCTGGTAAGTTACAGCAACCATCTGGGCTTACTTTCAGAGGATGTCAAGGCAAAAGATGGTTCGCAGTGGGGGAACTTCCCGCAAGCATATAGCCACGTCGGATTGGTGAATGCAGCCTTTGCGATCTCCAAGCGCCTAGATACTGAGCCATTCTTGATGTAGATTGGGAATAGAAACAAGAGATTGCTTCGCTTGCGAAGTCGAGATCTTCAACATGATCAAACTAAGGGAACCCCAGAAGGTTCCCTTTTTTAGTTACTGGTAAAATTGCTAGCTAGATCTCGATGTGATGAGGTGGGAACAGCGCTTATTAGAGGACCATTTTATCTGTCCAAAGGGGCTGATTCTGTTTATCTAGAAATTTGACAATGTATAGTCCCTTTGCGAGATGGGTGAGATCCAGTTTATCACGCTTTCGTGAAGGGTCCAATCTTTGCCGGACGACGGTTTTTCCGCTTAGATCGACCAGATTTACTTCGCTGGCTTCTTGATATTGTACAGTGGCGATCCTTGTGAGAGGATCAGTCAGGATCGCAAAACCTGACGAACCTGCTTCTCTAAGAAAAATTCCCCCATCACAGCCGAGGTGGTCCCCTGGTTTATATGTGAATAAGTTCAATGTACCCGCTGTACCTGATCCACAGGTATTGGAAGGGGTGGCAATGAGTTGTACACTTTGTGACAGACCTGTGAGTGTCACTTCGAAGTATACACTTGTCCCCGTCGGGGTTAAGAAGTCCACCATGATGGCAGGGTTTACGCTCCACGTGTAGGTGACACCCGATTGGGGCGAATTGATGGAAGCTTCATAGATCGTACCTTGACAGATAGGCGAGGCCGATACGAGTATATTTTTAGTCAAAGGAGCACTGGCAGTATTGCTTCCAAAGTTTCTGGCTGTACTACCAGAGCTACAGGAGGTAGTGACATTGACAGATAGGCTTGCAGACCCTGTCCCTATGCGCTTAACGGTACAAAATCTTCCATTTTGTTGTGTGATTTGGAAGCTGCCCGAGACACTCCATGTGTAAGCTCCGCCAGGATAGTCGGTCGCTTCATAAGTGGAGGAGGCATTGAGGCAGGGGTTGCTGCTTCCACCTGTGATAGAAGGATTAACAGTTTGTGTAGGGAGTGTAGTAGGATTGACTCTAATGGCATTAAAAGCTTGTACAGTCCCAAGGTGTTGGGGGGAGCAATATCCCCACTCATTTTCTGCAAAATTTACGGCAAAGGAGCGCACATCTGCATAACCTGCGGCTGTGGGAAGGGAGACCATGGTTTCAAAAGCTATTTTGGAGGCATCATCAAAGCCAATTCCCGTTACTTGTGTCCCATTTTGGTGGGTGCTACCTGTCACCAAAAGGTAAAACCAGTGTACCATCGGGCCTGTGTTTGGATAGGGATCACTAAGAGAAGTCCAAAATCCTGGTTCTTCATATTCGTCTGCCACTCCCTGTAGATAGCATCTTGCTCCTGGCGAGATCCTACGATAAAACTGATTAGGATTTACGAAAGATCGCTGGCGAACAGGAGAACTCGTTACATCTTGTAGGGCTAACCAAACATCTGGATCAGAGGCTCCTACCCACTTTTCTACCATGGCACCAAAGATATCGGCGAATGCTTCATCTAGTACATCAGCTTCACCTAGATCCCCTAGCATACCTGCTTGATCGATCACCATATGACAATATTCATGGGCAACAACATCTACAGATGACCAGTTGGTGATGGCAGGATTGATGGTTGCATCACACATAGGAAATGTCGTGTTAGACGAAGTTGGGATAGTAATGTAATTATTGATTCCACCAAGGTAGCTGGGGGTACCTACCTGACCTACATAGGCTAAAACACCTGAGCCACTCCCGTCCGCTCCTATGTGGTTGAATTTTTGCTTGTAGTAATCCCAGCTTTCTTGAAGAATCCAAAAGACAGTAGCTTCATTGTTTGGATTGGTTGTATTACCCCATATATTATTTGAATCTTTAAACTGAGAGCCATTAGGATTCGTTACAACTGTGATATCGTAGCCTTGGCAGGATATATCCAGTCTATGATGCGTCCAGAAGGGTTCCCATGTACGATTGGTGATAAGACTTTGTATCCCATTAAAAGGTGTATACACACTGCCTGTCACACAAGCATGATCGCTTGAAGCATAGCTACGTACAATCTCTCCCGAGTTCGCATCTACAAATACCCAATATCCTTGACCGTCGGATGCGCTATTTAAATGAAATTTGTAGCTAGTTCTCATCCCTTCTTGTGCAATGATTTTCTCAGGATGATCGGTTGTGATGGCCAACGTACCCGTAGGGATATAACTTTCTTCTGACATCTGCCGAATAGTAAGCGGTACAATTCCTCCCAAGTGCTTGATCGCATGTGCTCTCGCAGTATCTTCATTGATGGTAGGGATTGTAGAGAGGTTCAAGTCTTTGGCAAGATGTCCATGAAGCGTGTGGATTTTCCCATCTCGTATATGTACAATGAGAGAGGCTCCTTCTACTTGCACTCCTTGATAAAACTGTTGATACATCCAATATTCTAGTCCTTCACTCATAGACTTACGCTTCTTAGCTAAGAGAAGCTTTCCGCCTGTGGTGAGTCCTAATTCTTGGGAATATGTCTCAAAAAAGGCCTCAGGTTTTAACGAAGAAGGGGCTCGAAGCTCCATCCAGTGAGGGTTTGGGGAAGGAAGGAATAATTCCTGTCGATCTCTATCCAAGGCTTGACCCCATACATGGGATAAGATTAAAGTGGAGATGATCCCTAGCCAGGATAGTCTCCTGAAAAGATTTGTGTGTTTCATGATTATGAATTGAATGTAAATGATTATAAATGAATCGTATCAGTTTCTTTTTAGCATTCCCTCACGTATAGTTTACTAAGTTTTTCTCATAGCATATTGAGAACGTGAATTACCGATCTTGGATAAACCTTACAATGGTGAGCTGTATACCTAGCTGAAAGGGCGATCGATGAATAAACCTACCCAGTGCTGCCATTTCCAGTCCCCATTTTCTCGAGAAAGCGTATTGGAATCCTCCGCTCACATGAGCAGATAGAACCCAAGTAGGAATCCCCAGGCTCAAACTGAGATTAAATCCCCTAATGACTTGTTCTCTGATCATAGGATCAGGATGAAGAGGTTTAAGGATGGCTTGCATGAAGTGGTGCCGCAAGCCCACCCCACCTTCTACAAAAAAACGTGTACGGCTGCGTGTACCATCGCTATAGTATCTCCCCGACAAATCTAGCAAGAGGAAGTGGTCCCTTTTCTGATCAACGCCTATGTTAAAAATATCTTCCAAAGGGAGCTGAGGATTAAATGCGCTGGGGAAGAAGAAAACGGTTAATGGCTTATATTGATAGGCAAAGCTTGCGCTCAGGCCTAATTTTTCGTTGACATATTTTTCCAGAGAAACTCCTGTGGAATAGGTAGGACCCCATCTAGACCGATTGTCAAATTCAAGAGGACTACCCTGGGTATTAGGTAAACGTTCTTCATCTAGAAATTGGATGGAAGAAGAGAAGGAGAGCGCTCCATTTGCCGTTTGGGTAAAAGGCTGGCTAAAAACAGGAAAAGTGTATACACTAATGATAAGAAGGACAACATTGCGTTTCATGGGTTATATTTTTACGTTAAGATAAGTAAGTAGACGGACAGATGTAAGAGGTCAGACATTAGACTTTAAAGTGCTAGTAGTCAAGATGTAACAACATTAAACATAACCTAAATACATATGTCTATTAACTTAAGTAGACGGACAGATGTAAGAGGTCAGACACCAGACTTTAAAGTGCTAGTAGTCAAGATGTAATAGCATTAAACATAACCTGATTACATCTGTCCACTTACTTAAGTAGGTGGACAGATGTAATCGATTCATATAAAAAATGGCTCGCCCGATGTCTCCCGACACGGGTGTCTATCAAAAGG
>JBCBFT010000076.1:254-34634 GCA_038527485.1 Bacteroidota bacterium | reverse complement strand
TTCTACCACATGTGGTAGAAGATACCGCCCAGGGAATAGGTGCGTACTACACATTTTCGGATGGGCGAAAAATGCGTGTAGGGACGATTGGGGATATTGGTACGACTTCATTTTATCCCAGCAAGAATCTGGGAGCCTATGGAGATGGAGGTGCGATATTCACCCGAAATGAAGTACTCGCAGATCGCCTCCAAGTCATCTGCAACCACGGGGCCAAGCGAAAATATTACCATGACGATATCGGTGTCAATAGCCGCCTAGATGCCATACAGGCAGCGATTTTGGGGATCAAACTCAAGCACCTGAGTAAATATACGGAGTCTCGCCGAGAGGCTGCACGTACCTATGACGCTTTATTAAGTGACGTCCCAGGAATTCAGACTCCTAAATGGGAAGACAATGACAGCCACGTGTTTCACCAATACACCTTGAAGATTGAGGCGGGACGTGCGGCAAGAGATGAGGTTCGTCAGCAACTGGCGGATCGTGGGATACCCTCTATGATTTATTATCCTGTGTCGATTCACCTCCAGGGTGGTTACACGCAGTATGGCTATCAAGCGGGAGACTTTCCTACATCTGAGCAATTGACAGCGGAGGTTGTAAGCCTTCCGATGCATTCAGAAATGACGAAAGAACAACAAACATATATTGTGGATCATCTGAAACAGATCATCAACACATTATTCACTGAGGTTAAATAAATTCTAATCACATGAAAATCGCTGTAGTTGGAACAGGATATGTCGGCTTGGTTACAGGAACATGCTTCGCTGAGGCTGGAAATGACGTGCTCTGTGTGGACAATAATCAGGAGAAGCTCTCGATGCTTCGCGCGGGTCAGGTACCCATTTATGAGCCTGGTTTGGAAACCCTATTTGAGCGCAACACCAAGGAAGGCCGTCTCAACTTCACCGACTCCTTGCCTGATGCTGTAGAGTTTGCAGACATCATCTTCCTCGCTTTGCCTACCCCCCCCACAGAAGACGGGTCTGCGGACCTAAAGTACGTGTTGGGTGTCGCCAGTGAAATTGGTACCCTTCTTAAAGACTACCGTGTAGTCGTCAATAAGTCCACCGTTCCTGTAGGAACTGCGGATAAAGTTCGTGATGCAATCGCTGCCCAGACAGATGTAGAATTCGATGTAGTATCGAATCCTGAGTTTTTGCGTGAGGGATTTGCTGTCCAAGACTTCATGAAGCCTGAGCGGATCGTCGTAGGTTCAAGCTCTGAGCGTGCAACTGAGATGATGCGTCGCCTGTACAAGCCATTTGTGATGTCTGGCAACCCTGTCATCTTCATGGATGAGCGCTCTGCAGAGGTGACCAAGTACGCAGCCAATTCATTCTTGGCTACCAAAATCTCCTTCATGAATGAGATCTCAAACTTGTGTGACCGTGTCGGAGCCGACGTGGACAATGTAAGAAAAGGGATCGGGACAGACTCTCGTATCGGTAAGCGCTTCCTATTTCCAGGTGTAGGATATGGAGGATCTTGCTTCCCCAAAGACGTTTCTGCCTTGTTCAAGACTTCTCAGGAGTACGATTATGCTTTCCGTATCCTCGATGCTGTGATGGAAGTAAACCAATTGCAGAAGCAGTTGTTAGTAGAGAAGATGAAAGCGCACTATGGGACTGAAAATTTCGCGGGTAAGAAATTTGCTGTTTGGGGATTGGCTTTCAAGCCCAATACTGACGATATTCGCGAGGCACCTTCACTCGTAATCATCAAAGAACTTCTCGAGATGGGAGCTGAAGTTAAGGCTTATGATCCAGAGGCGATTGAGTCTGTGAAGAAGTATACAGATCTGGAGATCGAATACGCAGACAATCAGTATGATGCACTAGGAAATGCAGATGCTTTATTGATTGTAACTGAGTGGAATGAGTTCCGTGCGCCTGATTTTGATCGAATCAAGGCCAGCTTGAAGCAGCCAGTGATCTTTGACGGAAGAAATGTATATGACCTGCGTACCATGAAGGAGTCAGGTTTTGAATATTTCTCTATCGGACGTCGTGCCATTACGCGTTCCGAAGAAACGCTAGCAACGAATGACTAAACCAAAAGTACTAATCACAGGGGGAGCCGGGTTTCTCGGCTCTCATCTCTGTGATCGTTTCCTACGCGAAGGCTATGAAGTCATCGCCATGGACAACCTGATCACAGGTAATCTTTCCAACATATCGCATCTATTTGGTGTAGATGATTTTACCTACATCAAGCACGATGTCACGAACTATACCTTTGTAGAAGGTCATCTGGACTACATACTCCATTTTGCCTCTCCTGCCAGTCCCATTGATTATCTAAAACTTCCCATCCAAACCCTTAAAGTAGGGGCCATGGGTACGCATAAGATTTTGGGCTTGGCGAAAGAAAAAGGCGCACGCGTGCTGATTGCCTCTACTTCTGAAGTATATGGTGATCCGCTAGAGCATCCACAAACAGAAAGCTATTGGGGAAATGTGAATCCCATAGGATTCCGTGGCGTGTACGATGAAGCCAAGCGTTTCATGGAAGCTCTCACGATGGCTTACCATCGTTATCACGGGCTGGAGACACGGATCATTCGTATCTTCAATACCTATGGACCCCGCATGCGCATGGACGACGGACGTGCCCTTCCTGCTTTTATGTCTCAGGCATTGGCAGGTGAAGACATCACGGTGTTTGGAGATGGAAGTCAGACGAGAAGTTTCTGTTACGTAGATGATCTGGTAGAAGGAATTTATCGCCTGCTACTCAGCGACGAAGCCATGCCTGTCAATATTGGCAATCCTTCGGAGATATCTATTTTGGATTTTGCAAGAGAAATCATTGATCTTACAGGCTCAAAAAGTAAAATCGTCTTCAAAGATCTGCCCAAGGACGACCCCAAGGTACGCCAGCCAGATATCACGCGGGCGCGTGAGATCCTCGGTTGGGAACCTCAAGTAGCCCGCAGGGACGGATTGGCCAAGACGCTCGCATACTTCAAAGAGCAAATACATGGCGTTCCACAAGCTTGAAACTGAATTTCCCGAACTTTTTATCGTAAAGCCTGACGTTTTTGGTGATACACGTGGCTTCTTCATGGAGCTACACAATACCGAAGCATTCGACAGGATCGGCCTGGGCCATCTACAATTTGTACAGGACAATCTGTCCAAGTCTATCAAAGGAACACTCAGGGGCCTGCACTTCCAGGCTCCTCCACATGCACAGGGAAAACTCGTCACTGTATTGGAAGGAAGCGTCCTCGACGTAGCCGTAGACATACGGAAAGGGTCTCCCACCTATGGAAAAGCCTTTGTGCATGAAATCAACGACCAAAATCGAGAGATGGTCTTCGTGCCCAAAGGCTTTGCACATGGTTTCCAGGTACTCTCGGACTTCTGCTTATTTCATTACAAATGCACAGATAGCTACCACAAAGCATCTGAAGGAGGGCTTGCTTGGAATGATCCTGCACTCGCAATCGCTTGGCACGACCTGAAGCCCATTGTCTCAGATAAGGATACTCAGCATCCCTTATTGGGAGATTTCGATTCGCCTTTTTCCTATCAAGCCGATCCAACCATAAATCTTCATCCATGAAAGGAATCATCTTAGCGGGAGGCTCTGGCACCCGTCTGTACCCTCTTACGATTACCGTCAGTAAGCAGTTGATGCCCGTCTATGACAAGCCGATGATCTACTACCCACTCTCGGCTCTTATGTCCGCAGGCATCCAAGAGATTCTGATCATTTCTACCCCAACAGATTTACCCCTTTTCCAGAAGCTTCTCGGAGATGGATCGAGATTAGGCGTGAAGTTTGACTATGCCGTGCAGCCCAAGCCAGAAGGACTGGCCCAAGCCTTTATCATCGGAGCAGGTTTTATCGGCAACGATGATGTCGCCCTGATTTTAGGGGATAATATTTTCTATGGGGAAGATTTTGCTCACACCTTATCTCATGCAAGAGAAACCGTATCTCAAGAAGGAGGAGGAATGGTATTTGCCTACCACGTCTCAGATCCAGAAAGATATGGGGTGGTCGCGTTTGATCCAGGAGGGAAAGTGATCAGTATTGAGGAAAAACCAAAAGAACCCAAATCTTCTTACGCAGTTCCAGGTGTCTATTTTTATGACAATCGAGTCGTAGAGATCGCACGCAATCTCTCGCCTTCTCCACGAGGAGAATTGGAGATCACCGATATCAACAAAGCCTATCTCCATGATGACGCACTTCGCGTGTCTATTCTCGGGCGAGGGACAGCATGGCTCGATACAGGAACCCATGATTCTTTGATGCAAGCACAAAATTTTGTCCAGATCATCGAAAAACGTCAGGGACTGAAGATCGGCTGCATAGAAGAAGTGGCCTATCGCATGGGTTATATCGACGATGAGGCATTGAAACAAATTGCTCAACCCCTGATCAAGAGCGGATACGGAACCTATCTGATGGATCTACTCGCACACAATGTCTAAGACCATATTTGAAACCTCAAATCTGCGAAAAGTTTGCGCTTTCAGAACCTGAACTTCCTCTATTTTGATTGATTTAGCCCTACTAAATCTCATAAAATAGCTTTTGTCAAAACCTAAAATCTCTGCTTTTTAGCTAGATGTTCCTTATTCCAAACAGGGTCTAAAAGTCTCATGAACGCATAGCTATGACACGCGCTTTTTCTCTCTTCACTTATTATTTCCGCTTCAATAGAAAGAAGTAAGGGCCTTCCATTCCCCTAAAGTCCATGAGTCCCAGCAGCGTATCGTCATCTATCTTCCTGAATGTATCGTGGATCGGTTTTCGATCATAGATCATCGTTGCGCTGGTTTTTCCTCTGTATTCCAGCATACGCAACCTCGCTTTTGGCTTGTTTGCGTGTACAACGGGACGGATAAGGTTGATGACTGCATGTAGTATATTCCATTTGGGGATGTACATGCTCAAGGGGACGAGGGCGGGATTTACTTTGAAGGTGCCTGTACGCGTGAGGTTATGGAAAAGAAGTGGATGCACAGTTTCTGCATCGACAAACTGTTTCCCGTACCAGCCCGTAGCTCCGAGCAAACCATCCATGGGGTGTCCTGTAGGCAGTTCTGCACCCTCCCACTCTCCCCACATGAAGTCTAACGATACAGGTGGGAGACTGTCAAAAAAGACAAGCGCTTCATCGAGATGGGTAGGGAGAGAAATGGGATCTTTTATCATGATGCTTCAAAGTATCCTATAAGATAAAATTCCCAAGGACAGGATCAAAGGTCCTTTTGATATCGCTTGACCATTTCCTCTTGAGATTCGGGTGCCTCTGGGCCTCCCAACTGATCCTTCAGCATTTGCCCAATCGTAGGGAAGCTACTTCGATCTATCTGTACTTCAGGAGCCCACAATTGAGATCGCATCAGGGCTTTGGCACAATGGAGAAAAACAGATTCGACCTCCACAACAATGGCTACCTTGGGTGGGTTTTGCTCGTGAGGAAATAAATCTAAGAGCGCCAGATCTGTACTAAGATGCGCTTTCCCATTCACTCTCAATGTTTCGTCCATCCCAGGTACAAGAAATAACATGCCTACTTGCCCAGTCTCAACGATATTGGATAAGCTGTCGAGTCGATTGTTGCCTTTCGAATCAGGAATGATGAGTCGCTGATCATCGAGTATTTGGACAAAGCCAGGTTTTCCTCCACGGGGAGAAGCATCTGCCAATCCTTCTTTGCCATAAGTAGACAACATAAAAAAAGGAGAAATGGAAAGGAAGTTTTTGGCGTGTACGTCCAGTTGGGTCATCTCCTTCCCTTTTGCACGTTTGCTGGGTGTAGCATAAAGTGCGCGAAGCTGTTTGAGAGTTTGTATCTGCATAGCGATAATTTTTTCTGAGCAAAAGGAGGAGGTGAAAATCAATCACCATTTTTCACCTCCTCTCTTGTCTCTCTATATACGGCTCTGGTACGTATACAACTGGAAATATTTTCCTTCCTTCGCAATCAACTCCTCATGGGTTCCTCTCTCGATGATTTCTCCATGATCTACAACCAAGATTTGGTCTGCCTTGCGGATGGTACTCAGTCGGTGGGCAATGACAAAGGTAGTCCTGCCATTCATCAATTGCTCCAAAGACTGCTGAATAAATGTCTCCGAAATGGTATCCAGATTCGAGGTCGCTTCATCCAAAATCAGCACCCGCGGATCAGCCAAGATCGCTCTGGCAATCGCAATACGCTGTCGTTGGCCACCTGAGAGCTTGACGCCCCGCTCTCCAATCAAGGTATCCAATCCATCTTCAAACTCATCGGTAAACTCATTGACATAGGCGGCTCGGACCGCTGCGTCCAACTCATCCTCTGTCGCCAGTGGACGCGGAAACAGGATGTTCTCCCTGATGGTCCCTTCAAACAAGAAATCATCTTGCAATACGACCCCTAGTTGCCCACGGAAACTCTCCAGCGTCACTTTCGAGAGATCGTATCCGTCTACTGTGACTCGACCGTTATCTGGATTTAGGAAAGTGGCGGCCAAGCCCGCTATGGTCGTTTTTCCTGAACCAGAACCTCCCACCAGTGCTGTCACAGATCCTGCAGGAGCATCGAAGCTGATGCCATGCAGGACTTCCTTCCCTTCTTCATAAGAAAAATGTACATCGTCAAATCGATATGCTCCCACGATTGGTCCCAACTCTATGGTTCGGTTTTCATCATCGCTCTCGCGCGGCTTATCCAGTAGCTCGCGCGTACGATCCAGGCCTGCCAGCGATTCTGTCAGCTGACTCCCGATATTTCCAAATTGGAGGATGGGGAATGTCATGAAGGCAAGCATGGAAATGAAGGCAATCAGATCTCCTGTTGTCATTTCTCCTGAATCTACAATCGGTTGTCCTACCCATATGATCAGCACCGTCAAGATCCCTGCAATCATCCCCCCTAAAGCCTGTACGAGTGCAGTGGTAGTCAGAGACTTTTTGACATTTTCAAATAGCTTGATCACGCCACGTCGGAAAATGGATACTTCTGAATTCTCCGCATGGAAGCCTTTGATCACACGAATCCCTCCCATAGACTCGGTCAGTCGCCCTGTGACCTCTGCCTGTATCTCACCCCGTGCTCGGAAGATCGGACGAATCGTGCCAAAAGCCCACATGGAAATAATGGCGAAAATGATCAAGGGAGCAAGTGATACGAGGGTCAATACCCAAGAGGTGTACAATAGGAAGGCAAAAGCTCCGATGGCTGTAATCAAGCCTCCAATCAATTGGGTAAATCCCGTCCCCACCAAATTGCGTACCCCCTCGACATCCGTCATGATGCGAGAGACAAGGTTCCCACTTTTGGTGTTATCAAAAAACTTGACAGGAAGCTGGATTACATGTTGCTGTACGCGAGAGCGGAGATCTGCGATCAGATACTGAGCCGCTACTGAGAGCAAACGAGTCAGAGAAAAAGAAGTAATCGCCTGAATGATGACCGTCACCAGCAGACCAACCAATAGCGTGATGAGCAACTCATTGTCCACATAAGAAATCACTGTGTTACCCAAGATTAAATCTTTCTGAACAAGCAGGTTATCTACGAGGACCTTGGGGGCAAGTGGTAGCACGAGTCCTGCGATACGATTGACCAGGACGAGTAGTAGACCAACCAGCAGCATACCACGGCGTGGATATACAATCTCACGAAAGGCGTAGCCCAAACTGACACCTCTCGATTTCTTTTGTTTTGCCATATATAAGGGGATGGATGAATGGTGTTTTGAGTAAGAACACACAAAAGAAGAGAAAAGTGACTGCTTTTGTGTAACTTCATCTTGAGTTTGTCGAATGAAAAAGGGGGAATATTTTATGAGATAACTTCTTTTCTCTGCTCTTCCCCTCTGCCGCAAATGGCAAGAAAGGAAACGCATCCCAACCGTTTGTTAGCTGTTCTTCTATTTTCCACCTCAAAACATACTGTATTTACCTATGCAGTCTCTTATCAAGTATTTAGGAATTATCGCAGGCCTAGTAGCATTTTCCATCAGCACGCATGCTGCGAGCATTGAATTTTATAAAGGCTCATGGGAGGATGCATTGGCTATCGCCAAGGCTGAGCAAAAACTCATCTTTGTAGACGCATATGCCGTATGGTGTGGACCTTGTAAAATGATGGACCGCAATACCTTCTCTCAAGAAGAAGTTGCAGGCTATTTCAATGAAAACTTCATCAACCTCAAATTAGATGTAGAGAAAGGAGAGGGAATCACCTTTGCAGATGAGTACAAGGTGACGGGCATGCCGACGCTCTTTTTCTTGAATTATAAAGGGGAAGTCGTACGCAAGGTCATGGGCTACCAGGGCCCTCGGGAACTCCTTCGGGTAGCGAAAAAAGCAAACAAACCCATCAACAATAAAGATAAGTATGCTTTGGCATATGACGCGGGTAGCAATAACCCTGATATTCTTTATCATCATGCGATGAATCTCGCCAAGTCTAAGGAAGATTATCGCGAGCCTGCGAGTAGGTATTTTGCGACACAGGATGACAAAGCGCTACTCACTCAAGCCCAAAATTGGGAGGCTATCCAGACGTTGACCTCTGACATCAATAGCCGTGAGTTTCAATTGGTGCTGGACAAGCAGAAAAAATTCCGTAAAGCCTATGGCGACATGGTCGTCTCTGATTTTATCTATGCAGTCTTGAAGACCAACACCCTCCAAGCTGCTTTGACTCAGAAAACCGCTCAGTACCAGTTGGCAGTCACCACCGCCCAAGATAAACTGAATGACGATGGACTTGCTGCCAACCGATTGAAAATGATCTACGCCGAGGCGACAAGGGATTGGGGAGCTTATGCGCAAAAGGCACGATACCATTTCTCCAACTATCTGATCACCAATCCAGAGGAATTGAGTCAAGCTGGACAAAATTTTTACCTGCATGTAGAAGATGAGGACGCCTTGAGGGAAGCTATCAAATGGGTGCAGCAGTCCATTGCCATTGAAAATAAATACTACAACAACAAGGTCCTGGCTTATCTCTACTTGAAGCTAAACGATAAGGTCAATGCGCGCCGCGCAGCTTTCAAGACCCTGAAAATCGCCGAACTCAAGGACCACGATCCCACAGAGATGGAAAATTTCTTGGCGAGCCTAAATGAATAAACCTTTGAGAGGTAGAGAATGTGCTGGCGCACGTTCTCTACTCTACAGGTAGCAACAAGGTAAACGCCGTCCGTCCAGGTCGTGACTCTACACTGATATCGCCACGGTGATGACGGACAATTTTTTGTACGACATCCAATCCTAGACCTGTTCCCTTACCTTGAGATTTTGTGGTATAGAAAGGATCAAATATGCGTGGCAAGACATCAGAAGGGATTCCGCTACCAGAGTCCACAATCACGACCTTTACACAAGGGCCTTCCATCTTAGTATGAATTTCTAGTACGCGCTTTTCTCTTCCCTCCATCGCATCCAATGCATTGTCGATGATATTGGTCCAGATCTGATTGAGCTCTCCTGGATAAGCATAGATCTTAGGAAGATCGTAATCCACATCCTTGGAAACCTGCACATCATACTTCTTGAACTTATGCTTGAGCATGGTAGCGGTACTCTTGATTCCTTCGTGGATGTCTACCAACTGCCGGTCCTGTCCCTGATCCATATGTGTGTAGGTCTTGATAGACTTCACAAGATCTGAGATACGGGTAGATGCTTCATTGATTTCCTGCACCAATCGCTCTGAAGTCAGTGTACTACTGATCCAAGCAATCACAGGTTCCCCTTCCTCGTCTGGCATCGTTTCATTGATCAAATCCAGATCATCTGTATCGAAGCCAAAATCTACAAGGTTCTCGATGAGTTCATCATCGTCGTCCATGTCGTGATCGTCTAGCCAATCGCGGATGTCATCTTCTCGCTGCATCTTCTCCATCAAACTCAGGTCAAGAATGCCTTCCTCAATCTTTCGGAAAAGAATCTCATTGATAGGGTCTACTTGCTCAGGCTCCATCCGCATAGTCATGACCCGCTTGAACTTATCAGGTACATACTGGATGTTGTTCTTAAGTTCTTTGGCACTTCTCACCAAAGCTGCTGCGGGATTATTCAACTCGTGTGCAAGTCCTGCTGATAATTTCCCTAGAGAGACAAGCTTCTCATCCTGCTGACGAAGTGTCGTAAAGTTTCGGATGCGGTCATTCATGACATGCACCAGTGCTTCTGTTAACTCGTAGCACTCTTGGATCATGCGTGGGAAGACCTCCTTATGTGTCTGTAGGATGACCACCCTCTCCAAAGCTGCGCTGTTGGCTACAGCACTTGCGAGACGAGAGTAAGGGAGTACACCTGTGATTTCTCCTGGCTCTAATCGCACGAGTTCTTTCGAGTTTTTTCCATCTCCGACCCAGACCCTGATACGTCCTTCCAATAGGATAAACATGTGGTCGCTGGCCATGCCTGGATGAAAAAGGGCTTCTCCCTCTGGCACGGTAATAATTTCAGATTGATCTATCAACCATTGCAGTTGTACTTCAGGCACATGCCCGATGGCTTGATTGGCTTTGAGCTGGTCTACTTGGACTTGTAAGACTTCCATAATTGAAATGAATAGTATGTGAAGAATCCTTGTAGAACGAAAAAAGGAGGATAGAAACATCTTGTGATTCTAGCCCCCTCATCATTCTCATGTAAAATGCAACTAATTCAACGACAAACGAGGCAGTTCATAAGGCACCATATCGTGGAACATCAGCTCATACAGTTCTGCATTGCAGTAAGGCATGATGGGCATCGTATCCAGTATATCGTACGCTTCTGCCTGTGTCGGCGCCAAGATGACCACCCACAAACGCGATCGATCATTGGATAGGCTATATGTACGCAAGTGTCCCTTCTCAAAGAGCTTATTGACTTGAGCGCGCTGAGCAGGAATCAAATTTACGAGATCCTGTGGGATAACCTGCGGGAGATATACTTCTGCCATGTACTGATTCATAGGGATAAGATACTTTCTTCTATGACGATTTCACAATCACTTTTATGCTAGGAAAGCCAAAAGAGAAAAAGAAAGAAGGCCAAACGGAACGCCAGGCATGGTCATCAGTTTTTGCCACTCTCTTTCTCTCCTCAATCTGGCTTCATCATCTATGGTACCAATGCCGAGAGTGCCTCAGGAAATAGCCAAGAAGCATTCTGGTTAGTGACACTTGCGACCTCATCATATGTGACACCTTTAAGATCTGCGATCTTTTGTGCAACGTACGTTGTGTAGCTGCTTTCGTTGCGACGCGGTTTGTCCTTTCGGTGAGGTTCTGGCGGAAGATAAGGGCTATCGGTTTCTAGGACGAGATACTCCATAGGAACTTCTTTGACTGTCGCCTGAACGTCCTTTCGGTAAGTCACAATCCCACCTATCCCCAACTTAAATGTACCCAAATCCATGATGCGTTGCGCCTGGGCAAGGTTCCCATCAAAACAATGAAAGATTCCCTTCAGGTTTTCATCTATATGTGCCTCAATGATATCAGTCGTTTCATCTATGGCCTCTCTCGCATGCAGGATGATGGGCAAACCCGTTTCCTTAGCCCACTGTACCTGTGCAATCAAGGAAGCCTTTTGCCACTCAAAGGTACTTTTGTCCCAATATAAGTCTATCCCTGTCTCCCCGATTCCGTAGTAGGTCTTATCGGGATCGTCCAGCAATGACTTTAAATACGTGAGCTCTGTTTCCCACGCTTCCTTCACGTCCGAAGGATGTAGACCGATCATAGGAAAAAAGAAGCGAGGAGCCTTCTCCGTCAACGCGTGCATGGCCTCTACGCTTTCGCGATTGATATTGGGAAGAAAAACCGCCTGAAGCACATCCTGCGCCCGCTTGATGACCGCATCCTGATCTTTATCAAACTTATCGCTGTAAAGATGAGAGTGGGTATCTATGATTTTATGCATGGTTAATCGTCTGATTATGAATAACTATTTCCCTTCTTATAGATAGAAATTTCTTTACGTGTAAAATATGTATTCTCGTTTAAGAAAATGTTGTTAAAACAACGAATCTCAAGGTACAACCTCCAGAATTAACAGATCGTTCAAAAATAATTTTCCCATACCACGAATCCCTTAATTTTAGGTAATGGGCTTAGGTCTTTTTGAAAACCAATGAGACCATATGTGAAACTTCAGATCTGCGCGAAGTTTGTGCTTTTTAGCTAGATTTCCGTTGTTTCAAACATGGTCTTATATTTTCTCTCCAAATATCGCCTCAAATCTACCCCTACGTATGGCAAAAATCGATCTCTCGATTCACTCTGATATTGCACGGGCATCTACACTCCCTGCGGCTTTTTATCGTGATCAAGAACTGTTTGACCAAGCAAAGGAACGTATTTTTACGCGAACCTGGCAGTGCATCGGCATACATAGTTTGGCTCCTCAAGCAGGTGCTGTCCAACCTTTTCCCATGCTAGATGGATTTCTAGATGAGCCTTTGATGCTTTCCAGAGATCGAGAAGGTCAACTCCACTGCCTCTCGAATGTCTGTACGCACCGTGGCAATCTCGTCGCCCATCAAGGAGGGCCTTGCAAAGAGCTACGCTGTGCCTATCACGGTCGGAGATTCGCCCTCGATGGTACGTTTTTAACTATGCCAGAGTTCAAGGAAGCTAAAGACTTTCCGACGGATGCCGATCATCTGCCCAAGCTGCCTTTGCATAGATTGGGAGAACTGCTCTTTACAGCGATCGATCCCAAAGTAGATTTTGATGTAGCGATGAAGCCTGTGCTTGACCGTGTAGGTTGGATGCCCCTGGACGAGTTTGTGTACACCCCTGAGCATTCCCAAGTATATGAAGTAAGCGCACATTGGGCGTTGTATGTAGACAATTATCTGGAAGGCTTTCATCTGCCCTTTGTACATCCAGGACTGAGTGCTTCTCTCAGTTATCCTGATTACAAATATGTGATGTACGACTACTGCAATCTGCAATTAGGCGTAGCAAAGCCTGAAGAGATCGTTTTTGACCTTCCCGAAGGACACATAGACTACGGAAAGCAGGTTCGCGCCTTCTATTTCTGGCTTTTCCCCAACATCATGCTCAATTTTTATCCTTGGGGATTGTCACTCAACTTGGTCGAACCCATCAGTCTGACCAAGACACGTATCCGCTTTGAGACTTTTCTGTGGAAAGAAGAATTGTACGACGCTCACTCCAAAGATTTGATTCATGTGACGGAGCTAGAGGATGAGGCTGTCGTAGAATCCGTGCAAAAAGGAATACAATCACGCCTCTACAAGAAAGGGCGCTTCTCTCCCAAGATGGAACCTGCTGTACATCACTTCCATCGTTTGGTGTCTCAGTTCATGGAAGGGTGATGCTTAATCGGACTTGATCACTCGGTGCGTATAAACGTCTCCTTGATGATCTTCCATTTTGAGTAGATAAATACCTGCAGGCTGGGATGTCAGATCAATTTGGCTAGACCTTGTCTCCTGTATGACTCTGCCCTGCACATCCATGATCGTCACGCGCTGAGGAGGCGTAGTAGATTGAATAGAAATGGGACCAAAGGTAGGATTGGGAGAAATCTGAAATTCAGCCTGTGGGCTTTCAACTGAAGAGACGATGTTACATTGGGCCAAACTCCCTTCGCAGAAGTCTGCCAAGCGGAGCAGTCTGTTATTCGCAGGGAAAATACCCATCTCAGGCCATCCTATACCTGTCACAAAACGATACGCATGTTCAGATGGAAGTCCCCCGCCCATGTACCAGCCCGTAGTGAAAAGGTAGTTCCTTTCCTTACCATAGGTATTGTAAACGCCTATACTGTCTATAAATCCATAATGCGCAGTTTGCGAATCTATGGAAGCAGATCGCATCATATCCTGCTGACAACTATCCAGTGGATCGCCCACCGACAAAGAAAAATCATACAAGAGATATTCTTCTTCGGTCGCACACATTCGGCTACCATCTCCTAGAGAGGGTAAGTGATAGACTTTTTGCTCAAGTGTATCTTCTCTCAGTAAGGCAAAGTGCGCTCCCTTGGTGATCGTAGTGTAAGGAAAATCCACATAGAACACTGCTCCTCCCATTTGTGGAACGCCATATGATCCATCCAGATCATACCACATGAGTTTTTGGTATGTATAGTTACCAATCGCAGTATCTCCCTCAAAAGTGTACATGAAGGCTCTTTGGGTGATGGGAAGATCATGACTATAGGATTCTTCGATGATCCAGTACTTGTTTTCGGCTATGAGCGGGATGTACTGGGCAGGAAGAATGAGGGGAAAGAGGCTGCAAAAAAGTAAGGCGAGATACTTCATGGTCGAAAGAGGTTGTTTGGTAGATCTTATGGTGATAAAAAACTTTTGCGATTGTCTTTCCATATCAACTTTGCTTGATCTGGCTGAAACTCAAAGTCCATACATTTCCCATCTCCTTGTCCATGCAATCCCCCATCAGGAAAACATAGGAGCTGACAGTCTGGCGTGTACAATTCGGATGGGATGTCGCAACAATGGGAGGGAATGAAAAAAGCTTGTTGATGCTGATAGGTGACTTCATATATGCGTGCAGTAGGCTCCCAGGGATCTTCGGCTAGAATCTGTCCCATACGTGTACGCATGCAAGAGGGTAGGCCTTCAGGCAATGTCAAGGAAGACTGACATCCACTCACCCCACTCAGTGCCCATACAAACAATAGCATCCACCTTTTCATCCTGCATCATTTCAACAATGACGGACCATAAGTTGGATTCGCTGCATAAGGATGGTTAAAGAAATAGAAAAAAGTGAATGATAAAGATCATCCCTCCCCAAGGCATTTGATATGAAGGGCTACGGGAGCATCTGTTACCTTGTAGATGTCAAAAGTAGGAAATGTTCCTGCATTAGACACACGAGTGATGATAGTAGTAAGTGGTTAAGAAGCCGTCTCCGCCCTGGGGACGGCTATTGTTTGTAGTAAGGGACGGTTTTCTTGAAGCTCCCTACTTCAGAATCCACTGTACGTGTCCGCTCAATAGGCGTAGTAGTTTGGGGCTTAGCATGGGAGGAAAGGAAAGCAGCCGCTACGGATTTACTCTCATTGTGAAGACGATCCACAGCTGTCACGACGTAGGTGTAGTCTGTCTCAGGACGTGGATTGGTATCAATAAAGTGTGTCTTACGCGTGATTCCCAATATATAGGCAGGTGCTTCCATATCAATCGCCTCTTCCTTCCCAAACCGATAAATCACGTAGTAATGTGCTTGTTGTCCGTCTTCTGCTGGCTCAGGTGCATCCCAAGTCAGCCCAATGGTTCCATCATCAAAATTCTTCCCTTTCAAGGACTGAGGGGCCAAAGGTGGGATACTGTCCTTCCAGCTCATACTCGGGACGAGGGCAGGATACTTGTAACGGTCTCTGCGCAAAACCGATTCTACGCTGTGAGGATTACCATTGAAGGAGCTGGCACTGTAAAAAATGCTGCCTTTCACCTGTGGATACCTGAGGTTGAACTTGAGCTGACGGGGGAGTTCGAAGGGATCTCGCCAGGAGGCACTCTTAGGGTCTTTGACTTTGAACATGGCTTGCCCGATGTAGACATGCTTCCCAAAGCTGTTGCGCGCCCACCAAGGGACAAGTACTGAATAATCCGCGGTCGGATGGTTCATATTAAAGTACAACTGAGGCGCCACGTAGTCGATCCACCCTTTCTCCAACCACTTGCGCACATCCGCATGTAGCACATCATAAGAAGAGAACGTAGAGCGGACACGAGGACCTCGCGCATCTTGACGCGCATTGCGCCACACGCCTACAGGGCTAATGCCAAATTTTACATGCGGTTTATTTTTGCGAATGGTGTCAGATACGGAAGAAATGAATGCATCAATATTGCTCCTACGCCAAGCATGGACATCTTGCCCTGCCTCTCGGTACTGTAAAAACGTCTTCGAATCATCCAGTACTTCTCCATCCTTAGGATAAGGATAGAAATAATCATCAAAATGAATCCCGTCTATATCGTACTTGTTGACGACCTCAGAGATGACATTCGTCAGGTACTTGCGTACCTGGGGCTTCCCTGGATTGAGGTAGATGCGCTGTCCGTACTTGAAAGTCCAATCGGGTCTTTTTTTGGCGATGTTGTAGGGAGCTACGCTGCTGAAGCTGACATGTGAGATCGCTCGAAAGGGGTTGAACCAAGCATGGAATTCCATATTTTCTTCATGGGCTGCCTCTATCATAAAGGCCAGAGGGTCATAGCTGGGGGGTTTCCCTTGTATCCCTGTAAGATACTCTGACCAGGGAGCGAGGCGTGATGGGTAGAGGGCATCACCACTGGGACGGACCTGTACCACGACGGCGTTCATGCCATTGGCCTTTTGGCGTTTGAGCAGTGCCAAGAACTCCCTCTTTTGGGCAGCCGTATTCATTCCTTTAGACTTGGGCCAGTCGATGTTGTGGAAGGTAGCCACCCAAACCGCACGAAACTCTCGCTTCAAAGCCTGAGCGCCTTCAACGTCTGTAGGAGGGTCAGTGGGGGCGTTACTTCCCAAGAGAAGTAGCATCAAAGGTATAAGACTAAAAGGCCAAAGTCTTGTCATAAGATTGTGGGGGTTTGAAGAGGTGTAGAGGAAAATATAGAGAATATCCTTCGAACTTGGACCTTGAATAAATCTAAACTTCCATTTTTTCGTTTTAAGCAGTAAAAATAAATTGTAAATCAGATGAGGTACTTTCTATTTTCAAGCCTTATCTTCTTAAACACGATCGAATATGTTATCCAGAATAGTCGCTTTTATTTTCACGATTTGTATGGTAGCCAGCGTCCAGGCACAGGTGCTTTATCCAGAGTTCAACTTCTATGATTTGGAAGGTAAGGTCGCTACGAGTGAGACGCTAGACCGCAGCAAGTCCACCTTCATCATGCAGTTTGATCCCTATTGTGACCACTGCAACGACCAAGCAGAGACCATCGCCAAGTCAGCCGAGCAGTTTCAAGATGTACAGTTTGTCTTTATCACATTTATCCCTGAACCTGATGCTATCCAGTCCTTTCGTGACAAACATTTTAAAGACACAGGCTTAGATGTCTATTTCTTCCAGGATCTAGACTTCCAGTTTGAAACCTATTTTGGCTACACTGAATCCGCCTTAAGTATTTATCTGTACAAGTCAGGCAAGCGTCAGCCTAAGTTTTTTGGGAAAGAGGTACCCGCAGAGACCTTGCTAAATTATTTGTAATTTTGCTAATTGTAAGAGCGCAAATGCGTAATTTATAACGGGAAATGGGGATAAATCCTTGTAGATGTTCATACATATTCCCAACATTATCACATATTTTTTATGACTCTGAAAGAAAGACTCAGCCAAGACATGAAGGCTGCGATGAAAGCCAAAGATCAAGCGGCCCTACGAACGGTTCGTTCTCTAAAGGCTGAAATCATGAAAGCAGAAGTAGCCGAGAATCAGACAGGAGCGCTGACGGAGGCGGATGAAATGAAGATTTTGATGAAGGCGGCCAAGCAAAGGAAAGATGCTGTCGCTCAGTATACAGAAAATGGACGAGAAGATCTTGCCACAACAGAAAAGGAAGAGTTGGCAGTACTTGAGCGCTACCTCCCCCAACAGTTGACAGGGGCAGAACTGGAAGCTAAGGTCAAGGAGATCATCGAAGCAGTAGGCGCATCCTCTATGAAAGATATGGGTAAGGTGATGGGTACAGCGAGCAAGCAACTAGCAGGACAGGCTGACGGAAAAGAAATGTCCTCTATTGTGAAAAAATTACTCGCTTAGGTCATCACAACCATTTCTACAACTAGAGATCGACCAGAAAAACCTCTAGCACTGAAAAATCACAATTCTCACTGGTAGAGGTTTTCATCTTTTACATACAAAGTTTTTCTTTTCCGTAGAAGCAATCAGAAGGATACGAAACCTTCCTGTTTTATATCTTCCACCTGACTTGTCTTTAGTATAAGATAAATACCATTATGGAAAGCGATTACATGCTCGGATTATTGGACTTGATCATCATAGCCGTGATCGGTTTTGGGATGTATCGAGGCGCCACAAAAGGGATTATCAAGCGCGCTACCACCGTCTTCTCTATCTTAGCAGGTGTTTTGATCGGCTGGAAACTTCGTCCACTGATGGAAACCTTATATGTAGATTATCTCCATGTCCCCTTTACGCCTCAAATCACTTACATCGTGAGTTTTGCAACGGCTTTTGTTGTGATCTTCATCATTGTTTCCTCTGTCCTGAGTACGCTGAGTGGTGTTTTTAAGAGTGATAAGTTCCAATTGGACAATGCCCTTGGAGCTGTATTTGGAGGGACTTTGGCTACAGCTGCCTTGAGTGTCGTATTTGTAGTCCTTAGTTTTGTAGAACTTCCTTCAGGCCAAACACGTAGCAATTCCGCTCTGTACCCTTATGTGAAAGGTTTTGTAGGCTATACACTGAGCGGAGGATTGGATGCACTGGGGGAAGGATATAATCTAGCCAAAAAGTTCAACATGGAACCTGGAGCGACTGATACCCCCGCTGCAAGTCAACCTGCGGATAAGCCGAGCCCCATTCGATAGAATATCTAGCGGAATCTTACGTGCACGATGTTCTACCATGTAAGTATTTGCTATTCTGGTATGATTCAATAGTAACCCGCAATTGCCTTGATCCTCATCATCGACAATTACGATTCTTTTACATACAATCTGGTAGATTTAGTTGCACGTCATGCACCTGTCACCACTTTTCGCAATGACCAAATCACCCTTTCAGAGATAAAAAAGATGGATTTAAAGGGGATTTTGTTGTCTCCAGGTCCTGGTCGCCCCCAAGATGGTGGGATCTCCCTCCGTACAGTCCAACATTTCTCAGACAAGCTTCCTATTTTGGGCGTCTGTCTTGGACACCAGATCATCGGAGAAGTATTTGGCGCTCAGATCATACATGCAGCGATCCCCATGCATGGCAAGACAGATCAACTTTCTCACGATCATCAGTCCATTTTCGAGGGCCTACCTGATCCCCTTCAGGTTATGCGATATCATTCCTTACTCATTGATCCTCAGTCACTACCCCATTCATTGATTCCGACAGCCTACACCCCCCAAGGAGAAATCATGGGGATTCGCCATGAAAAGTATCCAATAGAAGGGGTTCAGTTTCATCCTGAGTCTATTCTTTCACAAGGAGGGGACCGACTGATTGCAAACTGGGTCAATAGGATTTGCAGCTAAACCTTGATCGTCCTAACTTGCTCTTTCAAATCAACTGCATGAGTTTTTCGATTAAAGAAGAGAACGGTTTCAAATATGTAGAGCAAGGGGAAGGACCTGTGATCCTCCTGCTACATGGGCTGTTCGGCGCATTGAGTAATTTTTCTGAGATATTTCACACATTCTCAGATAGATATAAAATTATTATTCCCCTACTCCCCATTTATGAAAAAACAAAAACTGAAGCTTCTGTAGAGGGGATGACAACTTATGTTGAGGATTTTGTGTCTTTTAGGGGACTTAAAGACCTCACGTTATTGGGGAATTCGCTGGGAGGTCATGTTGCACTTACCTTTGCGATAAGGCAACCAGAACTGGTAAGTGCGCTCGTACTGACAGGTAGTTCAGGATTGTTTGAAGCAGGTATGGGAAAAACATTTCCTAAACGAAGCGATTATAAGTTCGTAAGGGACAGAGTAAGATATACATTTTATGATCCTCAGACAGCAACAGATGAGTTAGTCGATGAAGTGTATGACATCTTTCAAAATAATTATAAAACCTTGCGAATTGTTCGTGTAGCTCGATCTGCACAAAGGCACAACATGCGAGAGGTAGTAGGCCAAATAAAAGCGCCCACATTGCTAATATGGGGACTCAATGACAACATTACTCCCCCTCGTGTCGCCCATGAATTCGAGTCTCTTATGCCAAATACAGAGCTGAAATTCATAGATAAATGTGGGCATGCCGCCATGATGGAGCAACCTGAGATTTTTAATGCATACTTAGAAGATTTCCTCAAAAAACATGTAGTACTTGCCGCTTAATGATTGCTTCAGAGATAATATCAGACTCCGTCCCATCGGTTAAATCCACCGATCCGGTCGGCCTTGCTGTAGATTGGATGAATGAGTTCAAACTCGCCCAGCTCGTTGTAGTGGATCAGGGTAGATACAAAGGCTTGGTGACAGAAGATGATCTTTTGGATGCAGATGAGTTGACAACACTTGTAGGAGAACTGAAGCATAAATACGCGGGTTGGGACAGTGCCTACATTCTTGAGAATCATCATATCTATGATGCCATCACACTGATGAGTGAGTTCAACCTTGAACTTGTTCCTGTGCTAGATGAAGCAGGGATGTATCAAGGCGTGATCACGCTCCGCGATCTCATGCAGCAGCTCAGCAAGCTATTTGCCATGCGCGAACCTGGAGGTATTTTGGTGCTCGAAATCCCCAGACACAGCTATGTCCTCTCTGAGATCGGGCGTATAGCCGAATCGGCAGACTCTAAAGTCCTAAGTCTTTACTTGTCCAATATTCCCGATAGCACAGACCTACTCCTGACACTCAAGCTCAATGTCGAAGATCTGACTCGCGTGGTTTCTGCCTTCGAGCGATTCGATTATAAGATCGTCCGTACCTATCATCGGTCCAGTTCCCCAGACGATGTGCGCCGCAATTTTGACAACCTCCTCAAGTACCTGGATATCTGATGACCTCAAGACCATCAGTAGATGAACATAGCCTGTGGCAAATGAAGCAAACAAACATATACGATTAAACTCAAACGTGTATGTGCTTTCTGTCGTGTGATTGATTCTTTCGCATGGTTTCCTCATCCCTACACATACACTTTCCTTGCTGGCTTGCGCTGATCCTCCTTATATGTGGCAGTCATCCTGCTATGGGAAGCCCCGATACTACCGTTACCATTCAGATTCTCCTCTCAGGGCTCAAAAGAACCAAGCCCGATGTCATCAAACGCGAGCTTACCTTCAAACAAGGAGAACAAATCTCCCTCAGGCAGCTCAAGGCTGAGCTACCGGTCAATCGAAACAACATCTATAATCTGGGCCTTTTCAATGAAGTACAAATCCGTTCGCAGGTTATCGAACAGAATGTCTGGGTCATCATTGATGTGAAAGAACGCTGGTTCGTAATCGGTAGTCCCATCCTTGACTTTGAGGAGCGCAACAGCTACGATATGATCGATGCCCTGCGCAGGCGGAGCCTCAAACGCGTGGTGTACGGCGGGCGTCTCAATTGGCGTAATGTCACAGGACAAAATGAAACTCTCTCCCTCGGTGCACAATGGGGCTTTTCCAAACGGCTACGCGCCAGCTTTTATCGACCCGCCATTTTCCCCAGCAAAAAAATCGATTTCGTCGTAGGAGGAAAAGTTTTCTGGGAGCAAGAAATCATCATGGGCATCGACAGTGGGATTGTCCAATGGCGCTCCTTGGAGACCGAGACCCTGCGTGCCACCTATCAAGGAGAGATCGGACTCGTCAAGCGCTTTACGCCTAGACGCCAGTTTATGGCCCAGCTAAGTTACCGCCACTTCGTTTTTTCCGACAGTTTATATGACTTTCGTGTAGATGGTGAGCGATTCAACCATTTGACTCGGTCAGATGCTAGGGAGTCCTATCCGTCTATCATCTTGACTTATGCGCATGACAATCGCGATTTGAAAAGTTTTCCGCTGAAGGGCCTGAAATATCAACTGTTGATGCGCTTGGCAGGCAATCCCGATCCAGAAGAAACGCAGTTTTGGCGTGTGGGATTTACTTGGGCACATCACATGCCTGTGAAGCGCAAATGGAACTTTACCTATGGACTGCACTCTTTCTACACGTTGGGGCGTACTTTGCCATTTTATGAGAAGAATTTTGTGGGGATAGAAAGACGAGAATTTCCGGGAATCAGTAGCCAACTGAGAGGATACGAGCCTTATGCCATCACAGGGACTTGGGTCAACATGGTCAAAGCAGAGCTTAAATTTGCCTTAATCCCTTACCAACAGATCAAAGTCCAGCAGATCCCTTTGCCCAAATTCAATGAAGGGCCTATTGGTGCTTACTTGACAGCATTTATCGACCAGGGATATGTAGAAGATCAGAGCAATAGCAGAAGAGACGATTTTTTGCAAAAAGAATGGCTCAGAGGATATGGCGTGGGGTTGAATCTGATCGGATTTTATGATACGTTGTTGCGAATTGAGCTTTCTCGGAATCATCTGGGGCAGAGCGGAATCAATTTTCACGGAACGCTGCAAATCAAATGAATATTGCCATCTTCGGTAGATACACCGACAATACAGAACCTCAGATCCTTGTAGACTTTTTTGCCTACCTGGTCCAAAAGGAAATCTCTTTTAAGGTCTACCAGCCCTATGCTCATCAGCTTTTTGAGCGGATTGGTCGCGAGGCCTTTCCCGAAGAGATTCCCTTTTTTACAGTAAGGGAGGAGCTGATACATAGCCGATTTATCTATTGCTTTGGGGGAGACGGGACTGTGCTGGAAGCTGTTCGCTTTTTGGGGGACCTGACAAAGCCCATTTTAGGGGTTAATTTTGGAAGGCTCGGCTACCTGACCAGCATTACGCAACACAACCTGATAAGAGCTACCGAGGAATTGCAACGCGATATGTATCGTCTGGATGATCGCTCACTCATCTCTGTCGTATCAGATCCTGCGGGGCTTTTTGGAGAAAATCCTTATGGGATCAACGACCTGACTATCCATAAAAACAAAACCAATGAGATGATCACCGTCCATACCTATATCAATGGGGAGTTTTTGAATTCCTATTGGGGAGATGGATTGATCATTGCGACACCTACGGGGTCTACTGCTTACAGTTTATCTTGTGGAGGGCCGATCATATTTCCGAGTTCTGCCACCTTCGTCATTACACCCGTAGCCTCACATTCATTGACGGTGCGTCCAGTGGTGATTCCTGACGATTGGGTCGTATCTTTTGAGATTGAGTCCAGGTCTGGGGAGGCCATGGTGGCTTTGGATACACGCACAGAGCTGGTACACACCCATACATCCATCGCCGTGAAGCGATGTCCATACAAAATTCAATTGCTCAGAATGTCTACCACCAAATATGTAGACAACCTACGACGCAGTTTGATGTGGGGAAGTGACAATCGAAATTGACGTAAAAAAACAGAAAAAAGGAAAGTTTTTTTCGTGCATAATTCGGATAATTGAAGTTTTTGGGGTTAATTTGGGATGTTCCATTTTTATATTTTTAGGTGAAGAATCCTGCATTTGAGGAGGATAATTTAGCGATTGGGCTTGAAACGCAGGGGATAGTGATTTTGAAATGCAGGTAGGGTATACAGGCCCAGTAGAAATATAGTAGAGGTATAGGTTCACATTACATAAGATCGCATTTTGTCCCTGTATATTGACCAATTTTTTCGATACTTGCTGTGGGGAAAAACCTATCCATTTTTTATGAGGAATTGGGGTAATTCGTGCAATTGATCATTGTAAAAATCTGCCTTGTCGAATATGCCGATAAGCGTAAATTTTTATGGGGTAATTGATTCACATACACACTTTGCTGAACATCTGATCGTTTTTTTCATATCAAGAATTAATAGAAAATATCAAACCTTATGAAGGTATTGAGATTTGTCTGGCTCTCGCTTTTTGTTGTTGTATGCTTGACACAGGCAGAAGCCCAGTTCAGGAATGGCTACTTTAGAATAGGAGCTTCCACGGGTCCGACCAATTATCTTGGAGACCTTGATGACGACTTAACCTTCCGTTTCACCAGATTGGGTTTTGGATTCAATGCATCCTACAAAATGAACCCATTCATGAGTGCGCGCCTTGGATTTTACCATGGGTGGGCAAGAGCAGCGGATTCGGTATCACTTAGTGAGACCAGGAGAAGAAGAAATTTACACTTCAGGACTCCCATTACAGAAGGAAGCTTTCAGATTGTTTTTGACTTCGTACCGCATGGACGAAAGTACTATCATCGGCCTCCTTTTGTGCCTTACGTCTTTGGGGGAATTGCCTTATTCCGCTTCGATCCACAGGCGTACTCAAATGTCGCAGGGAGATTTGTCTCGCTACAACCCATCGGTACAGAAGGACAAAATCTGGCATTGGCAGACAAGTATCCTGAACCCTACAGCTTGATACAGATGGCCATTCCGTTAGGAGCAGGTATCCGTATGTCGCTTTCCCGAAGGTTTGATTTAGAAATTGAGACAGGCTTCCGCAAGACATTCACCGATTATTTGGATGACGTGAGTGGCGAATATATAGATGACATAGACTTGGATCAGTTGGGAGCAGGCGGAACAAATGTCAATCTATTGCGCGAGCTGTATGACAGAATCGACCGAGCACAGTTTCCCGATGGTGCGCAGCAAGTCAATGGAATTCGTGGTGACCGTACGCAAGCTGACTGGTATATCTACACAGCTGTCCGCCTCAACTACATCATCGACTGGAGACGCTGTCCATCCTATCGCTAGGACCTATCCTGCGCGTGAGACAATCATAGTATTTTACCATAAAAAGAGCTGACCTTACAATGGGTCAGCTTTTTTCATTTTACATGCAACCCTTCTCTCAGATAATCCCTCCCCTTTGTAATGGAGACTAAAAATCTCTTTTGACGCAGGTTTCATTTTATTACCTTTGGGTTCCTATATTCTTGAGGAATTTGTTTTGTACGGCTTTGAGGATCAAAGTGTCAAATCCAAGACATGTATTTCTCTACAGAATGTGTATCAAATGCAATTGAATGGAGTTAAAGGAACAAATTGATGCTCAACGCTTGCCTCGTCATATCGCCATCATCATGGATGGGAACGGACGATGGGCGCGAACGCGGGGGAGTGAACGCGTATTTGGGCATCGGTCGGCCATCAAAGCGGTGAGAGATTGTACAGAAAGTGCAGCTGAAATGGGCGTAGAGTTTCTCACCTTGTATGCATTCTCGACAGAAAACTGGCGTAGGCCCAAAGCAGAAGTCAATGCCTTGATGTCTTTGCTTGTAGATACCATCCGCAAAGAGACTAAGACTTTGATGGAAAATAATGTCAAGCTTCAAGCGATAGGGCATATCGAACGACTTCCGAGCAAAGCACAGAAAAACCTTTCAGAGGCAATTGCTTTGACACAAAATAATAACCGGATGACGCTGACATTAGCACTTAGCTATGGGTCACAAGCAGACATGGTAGATGCTGTGAAAGTCATCGCTGAAAAAGTCAAAGCAGGAAGTCTGGAGGTAGAAAATATAGATGAAAAAACGATCAGTCAGCACCTGAGTACACACTATGCACCAGACCCTGAATTACTGATACGTACCTCCGGTGAACATCGGATAAGTAACTTCCTCCTTTGGGAGATTGCCTATGCCGAGATTTATTTCACCCCTACATTGTGGCCCGATTTCCGTCGGGAAGACCTGTACAAAGCGATTGTAGATTTTCAGAATCGCGAGCGAAGATTTGGTAAAATAAGTGAACAAATTCAAAACCCATGAAGCGGTTTTTCTCATTATTTTTTCTAGCAATCACCCTTGCCAGCGTAGCCTGGGCTCAGGTAACGCCTCAACAAGAGGGAAAGACCTATACCCTTTCAGGGCTTGAGGTAGAAGGTGCTGAC
The DNA here is from genome assembly GCA_038527485.1 of Bacteroidota bacterium. Taxonomy (GTDB): domain Bacteria; phylum Bacteroidota; class Bacteroidia; order J057; family J057; genus JALEFZ01. Next base: position 9,040 of record JBCBFT010000076.1, on the reverse strand, counting down.
TATACAGATAAGAATCTCATCATCAGCCTTTCAGGTTTGGTGATTGGAGACCCTGTCACGATTCCAGGCATTCAGATATCCGACGGTATTCGCCGCCTATGGGAAAAGAATATTTTTTCTGATATCGGTGTGAGAGCAGATCGTATCATCGGTGACAAAGTGTTCCTTGTGATCACAGTGAAGGAAAGACCTCGTATCTCACAGTTTTCATTCCAAGGCATCTCCAAGGCCAATGCAGATGAGCTACGAGAGAAGATCAACTTTATTCGAGGAACTATCCTGACAGAGGCTAAGCGCCAATCAGCCAAGCGAATCATTCGCAACTTCTATATCGAAAAAGGATTCTACAATACCTCTATCGATATCGAAGAGAAGCCCGATAAAATTCTGAAAAATGGGGTGACCGTTAACCTCAATATCACCAAAGGAAAGCGTATCAGGGTGCGCTACATAGATGTAGAAGGAAACGAGGCATTTACAGAGAATAAAGTCAAGCGTAAGTTGAAGAAATTCAACGAGCGTAAGTGGTGGCGCGTGTGGGCACGTTCCAAATACGTCCCCAAGCAGTACCGCGAGGCAAAAGCCGCCCTGATTACCGCCTATCAAGATTTGGGCTATCGCGACGCCATTGTGGCTTATGATACCGTCTTCTCTTATGACCAGGAAAATGTTGTTGTCAAACTCAAGGTGTATGAAGGACAACAGTACTTTCATCGTGACATTGCTTGGTCAGGAAATTATCAATACAACTCAGAAGTACTTCAAGAGGTCTTGGCCATCAAGCAAGGAGACGTCTATTCAAAATCCAAGGTTGACCAGCGTTTGTTTGGTGATCCTAATGGAGGGGATGTAAGCTCCCTTTATCTGGATAATGGATATCTTTTCTTCAAGCTAGAGCCTGTAGAAGTAGCTGTAGAGGGAGACTCTATCGACCTCGAAATGCGCGTAGTCGAAGGCCCTCAAGCCTCTATTCGCTCCGTCCCGCTGACTGGAAACACCAAGACCAGCGACTTCGTTGTCTACCGAGAGATTCGTACAGCTCCAGGGCAGAAGTTCAGTCGCTCAGATATCATCCGTTCGCAGCGTGAGATTTTAGCGTTGAATTACTTCGATCAAGAAAAGCTAGGCGTAGTCCCTACGCCTAACCCGACAACAGGTACGGTAGACATCGCCTATACTGTAGAGGAGCGCCCTGCTGACCAGCTTCAGCTGCAAGGAGGATGGGGCCAACGCTTCCGTGATCCGACCACAGGTGAAGTATTGTTCGGAGGATTTGTAGGAACTGTCCAGTTGGGCTTCAACAATTTCGCGAGTCGACGCATGTTCGAGCCTGGGGCATGGAGACCTGTCCCATCGGGCGATGGTCAGCGCGTGAGCCTCGCCTTCCAGATGAATGGCCGTACGTACAAAAACTTCTCGGCCTCATTTATCGAGCCTTGGCTTGGCGGTAAGCGTCCCAACTCTTTGGGTATTAGTGCTTCTTACTTCGTGATCCAGCAAGGATCACAGTCAAACGCAGTCAGCTTCTATCGAAATGCGATCACCAACCTTTCCGTAGATTATGGCCGTAGATTGACATTCCCAGATGACTTCTTCACCTCTCGAACTTCGATTGCCTACAAATTTTATAATATCCTCAACCCATCTCGAATCTTCAATGGCTTCCAAGATGACGACGAGGCACAGATCAACATCTTTACCTTCCGCCAGTCCTTTGACCGAAGCAGTGTAGATGCTCCGATCTATCCTAGAAGTGGTTCGACGATGTCCCTCTCCGTAGAGGCAACGCCCCCTTACTCTTTGTTTAGAGCAGATAACTCGGACTTCCCCAATCAGACAAGCGCAGAGAAGTTCCGCTTCCTCGAATATCATAAATGGCGCTTCAACGCCAACTGGTTCCTACGCATCACGGGTAACTTTGTCCTGAGCGCAAAAGTCGAAGCGGGTTTCTTAGGATCGTATAACCAAGACATTGGGATTCCGCCTTTCGAACGCTTCTTCCTAGGAGGTGCAGGTATTGGCGCTCTCGGATTCAACAACTTCGATGGTCGTGAGATCATTCCATTGCGTGGATACGACAACCAGACGCTCGTAAACGGTAGTCCAGGGAACCCACGCGGTCAGGGATATCCAATTTACAACCGTATGATCTTGGAGTTCCGTTATCCAATCTCTCTAAGCCAGTCTACGCCTATCTGGGTACAAGCCTTCCTAGAAGGAGGAAATGGATATGCAACATTTAGAGAGTACAGTCCTTTCAAAATTCGCCGTGCAGGTGGTTTCGGTTTGAGAGCCATGCTTCCTATGGTGGGACTGTTGGGACTTGACTGGGCCTATGGATTTGATGAGGCAAATGATATTGATCTCGCACCTGGCATCAGTGGGAATCAGTTCCACTTCATCATCGGGCAGCAATTCTAGACAAGTGACTTAGTCCATTGAAACGACTCTCATGAAAGGTGAGAGTCGTTTTTTTATATGGAAAAGATGACGCTGTGTATACTTAGTTTCTTTTCGTGTAGTATGAATTTTCCATGTGAAAAAAGATATCCTAGACTTTGCGTATATAGAACTTTAAATTGTGTTCGCATTGCATGCCTATACAGCGTGAATATTTTTGCTGGATATGGACATACAACAACCTCATTATCATCAATTATCTAAGGATAAAACCATGACATCTATGAAAAGAATCAGTCTATTTTTTACTGCTATTTTATTTTTGAGTCTGAGTGCATTCTCTCAAAAAGTTGCCTACGTGAATACAGAGTCTATTCTGAGCAAAATTCCTGAATATCAGAATGCACAACAGGAGATTGAGCGCATCTCTCAGCAATGGGAAGCCGAGCTTGAGAAGAAATACGCTGCCATCGAAAAAATGTATACAGACTTTGTTGCCCAAGAAGTACTTCTTCCTGAAGACGTACGTCAAGAGCGACAGGAAGCGATCTTTGCCGCAGAGCGTGAAGCGAAGGAGTACCGAGAAAAGAAGTTTGGATACGAAGGAGAGCTATTCCAGCAGCAGGAGACGCGCATGAATCCTATCCAAGACAAAGTATTCAAAGCGATAGAGCAAGTAGCGAAACGTAAGCGATACGACTTTGTGTTTGACAAGGCAGGAGAAGTCACGTGGTTGTATACCAACGCGATCTATGATCTGACCCCTACTGTATTGGAAGAACTGGACATTGAAGTCGATGGAACTAGCGGAAACTAATGACCATTTACGCAGATATGGGTAAGGTTGGGTAAAAAAAGACAGCATCACTTTTAGAAAAGTAGAAACTTTTTACATTTAAAGGAACGCGAGGAAAATAGCCTAAATCCTTCTTGAAGGGTTTTTGCCCAAAAAAAGAAGAACGATTGTCCAGTTTTTCTTGATGAAAAAAATCCATCTGAAGCAAAAGTTATTTTTATGCGTTCCTAAATGTGAGAATCTGTCTTTTTCCCCGTCTATTATAACTATTGAACCTGCAAGCATTTCTCATCATTTTGTACGATTTTCAGAATCGACAAGTGAAAAGAAGGCTGGCATAACAAATGTTAAAGTCGAGTTAAACCCTTCTTCGAACATATGAAGAAGCTTTCTCAAACGTATATTCTTTGTACATTTGCTTCGCCTATCTTGCGTAACTATTAGTGTAAAACCAAAACTATGAACTTAAAGTCTTTTGTACTTACTATCTTCCTTTTTGCAGGTATGCTTGCGGGTGTATCGGCTCAAGGAAACCTGAAGTTGGGATACGCCAACATCAATGTGATCCTTGCCTATATGCCTGAAACTCAAACCATGAATCAGACTTTGGCGAGTATAGAGAAAAAACTTGCTGAAGATCTTCAGAGCCGTGAGCAGTACTTGCAAACACTAGCTGCAGAGCTGCAAGAAATGATGGAGCAAGGAAAGCCAGAGGCGGAGTTGCAGCCCAAAAGGGACGAAATCAATAAGCTGTACGCCACGCTCCAACAAAAGCAGGGAGAAGCCCAGCAAAAGCTGATGACCCGTCGTCAAGACCTCATGGAGCCCATCGTCGCTAAGATCCAGAAAGAGATTGACGCATTGGCGGCAGAAGAAGGATATACCTATATCTTTAATACAATCGACGGTTCTGGTGTATCTATCATCCTAAAAGGACCTGAATCCGACAATTTGACAATGAAACTTGCTACACGTCTGGGAATTAAGCTTCCTAGTGAAGACGCTGCTGCTGGAGGTAATTAATTCTCTTTCCCAGTATCATTGCAAGTAAGAGATATGTAAATAAAAGCTGCCTTAGGGTGGCTTTTTTGCTTTTTTAGCGTTTAGAAGCCCTTTTTTACCTCTTTCTACAGATTAATGTCGCATATATTTACGTTAGGTCTCAAAGGATTACTCTTTGTAAGAAATTTCGTTTTACCCTTTACTTTGAGATAGGAAACATTATCTTCCCTCATAAAATATGCGCGCACATGAAGCAAGTTAGCCTGTTGTGCTGTACTCTCGGATGCTTTCTCCTTCCCTCTCTCCTCATGGGGCAGCCATACTTTGGGGCCATCAATTCTACATCGTATGATCGATGGGCCCTCGGCCTCAACCTAGGAACCCTTTGGGTACAAGGAGATATCCAGCCACAAGTCCCTGGATACCAATTGGGAGTCTATGCACAGAAATCTATTCAACGCCCATTCGATATACGATTTTCCTTCAACTGGGGCCAAGCCTCAGGGCAGGATCTTAGCCCTACAGATGGTCTTCGTTTTAATCCCATCTTCAATAGTCCGACAGATACCACATCACAGTTCGATAGCACCATGGCGATCTTTCAGAACTATCAGATGACGGCCATGGATGTAGCCCTGGAGTTCAAGCTCAACCTCAACCGTGTGTTCCTGACCAATAGTGGAGACAACTGGGATGCCTATGTATTAGCAGGTATGGGAATCTTATTGTCGCTGACAAGGATGGATATCTATGATGATCAAGCAGGCGTTATATACGACTACTCTACTGTCCCCACAGATGATCTACAGAGAGCCCGAGAATCCCTGAAATTATTGGTAGATGGAAACTATGAGACACTGGCCGAGCGAGATTTCATCAACTCGACTTTCGTAGGAAAATATGTATTCAACACCCAGTTTATCATGGGACTGGGAGGACGCTACCGACTTGCCAATGATCTCGCAATCGGAATGGAAGCTCGATATACATTCGTAGGGAGCGATCTCCTAGATGGGCAACAATGGAAAGATGCCTTCAGCACCGATCCCAACTCTGTCCGCCAGTTGAGCAATGACGGCATCGTCAGGATCGCACTGACACTAGATTATACGTTTCAGTAGGAAGTCAAACAAGAACCGTAGATCCTATAGGCAAATGCTTTACTTAAACTCAATCTCGACACCAGGTGTCAAGGGGTGTGATCGACAAGTCAAGATAAAGCCTTCGTTGATCTCGGTTTCGCTGAGTCCTTCTGATTCGTCCATTGCGACTTCTCCCGCATGTAGATAGGCTCTACATGTCGTGCATATTCCCGCTTGACAAGCAAAGGGAGGATCGAGCTTCGCATCCAATGCAGCATCCAAAATATAATGATCTGGACTAACAGGGACTTGGGTCTCCTCTCCGTTCAGCGTAATCGTGATGTCCTGCGCTTCTACCGTGTAGACCTTATCTCCATCACGAAACACCTTTCCATCTGCTACCTCTGCTTCTTGCGCTTGGGCCTCCAACTCTTCTGCCTTGGGCAGGGGTGCAGAGTAATACTCACGGTGGACATCTCCTGGGTTGACCGCATGCTTCTCAAGTGCCGTTTGTGCGGCTTGCATCAGGCCATCAGGTCCACAGATGTAGTACTTCTTACGGTATTCATCTGTCATGAAGAGATCCGATACCATCTGATAGATACGGGTTTGATCTAGTCTCCCTTTTCCTCCTTCCCATCCTTCGGAGGGACGAGAAAGTGTATGATATACTTCAAGTCGGCCTTTATACTGAGCTTGCAGCGCCTGGAGTTGATCAAAGAAAATGATTGTATCTTCTGTCCTATTGCCATACCACAGACTTACCTTACTCAGCGGTTCCTCCTCCATGACGGTCTTGAGGATCGACATGAGCGGCGTAATTCCACTTCCTGCTCCAATCAGTATGTAGTGAATAGCGTGTGTAGGATCTGTCTCCACATAGAAGTTGCCCATGGGAGGCAATAGCTCTACTTGATCTCCCGCTTTGAGGACATCGCGGATATGGTTAGAAATACGCCCTCCTTCTACACGCTTGATCGTGACGCTGAGGCGATCGTCGGAGCAAGGAGAAGAAGAAAGAGAAAACGCGCGTCGAAGCAGTTCTCCCTGATAGGGAACCTTTAGCGTCAGATATTGCCCTGGTTTGTAGTGAAATTCCTCTAAATCAGGCTTCTGAAAAAAGACCGAGTATGCGTCGGATGTTTCATCAAAAATTTCGTCAATAGCAAGGGAATGAAAACGAATGCTCATGCCTAGTAGTTAGTTTATTGAGGGTCGAAAATACTAAAGTATTTTGGAACCCCAATTGTTGGAAAGGCTTCTTAAACAGTGAGATTTCTCACGCAAAAGACATGTAAAAACCAACATCAGGCATGATTTTTCGTACATATGAATACATACTTCCAAAAATAATTGAAATTTATGAAAGCTAACATTCCCCTGTCAGATCTCCCTCGTGTCGTCATCATTGGAGGTGGATTCGGTGGGATTCTCCTAGCAAAAGGGCTAAAAAATAGTCCCTTTCAGGTGGTCATGATCGACCGAAACAACTATCATACTTTTCAACCGCTTCTATATCAAGTCGCATCAGGTGGACTAGAACCTGACTCCATCGCCTTTCCCCTCCGAAAGATGTTTGCCAAGCAAAAAAACTTCATCTTTCGAATGGCAGAAGTCCATAAAGTATATCCCGAAAATAACCTAATCGAAACCTCTCTTGGAGAGATTGATTATGATTATCTGGTAGTGGCTACGGGAAGCCAGACCAACTTCTTTGGCAACAAAGAGATTGAAGCACATGCACTAGGGATGAAGTCTATTCCTGAGGCGATGGATCTACGAAGCCTTATTTTACAAAATTTCGAACACGCACACGACTATACAGAAACAGATATTCAGGATACCCTGATGGGGTTTGTAGTAGTAGGAGGTGGACCGACAGGTGTAGAAACCGCCGGTGCGCTTGCTGAACTCAAGCGACATATTCTCCCCAATGATTATCCTGAACTGGATTTTTCCTTGATGGATATCCACCTCATTGAAGCTTCGCCCAGACTCCTTAACGGCATGTCAGATAAATCTGGACAAGGCGCACAAGAATCTCTTGAAAAGATGGGCGTCCATGTATCGCTGGATACACTTGTGACCAAATTTGATGGGGAGACAGTGACGGTCAAAAGCGGAGAAGAAATCAAAGCCTCCACTGTGATCTGGGCAGCTGGTGTGAAAGGCGCCATCGTCGAAGGGATACCAGAAGAACATATCGTACGCGGCAATCGCGTGGCAGTAGATGCGTTCAGTCGTGTAAAAGGATACAATAACCTCTTCGCGATCGGTGATGTAGCCTATATGGAGACCGAGGACTATCCCAAGGGACATCCTGGCGTCGCACAGGTCGCCATGCAGATGGGTACTACCCTCGCACAAAATCTTCCCAAAATCGAAAAAGGCGCCCCACTCAAAGCTTTCCAGTACTTTGACAAAGGATCAATGGCAACCATCGGCCGAAATAAAGCGGTACTAGATATGGGAAAACTCCACCTCAAAGGACTCATTGCCTGGATGGGATGGATGTTTATTCACATTCTTTATCTGGTAGGATTCAGAAATAAGGCTGTCGTCTTCATCAACTGGGTCTGGAGCTATTTCACCTACGATAAAGGAGTCAGGATCATCATCAACCCCTCCCAGCAGGCGCGGTCATCAGAGAAAGAGAAGGACCCACTCCTTGTTTGAGGAAGAAAAAGATAGCAATCAAAGTGTGTCATTCCTGATGAGGGGTGACACATTTTTTGGTAAAAAGAGGAGAAAACTCCTCGCCTCCCTTATACCATCACATAGTCCTCTAAAAGAAGCTCAATATCCAATCCGAATAGTCTCCCAAAGATGATAGAAAAACATATATACATATTTCCTATATTGTGAGAAGGGCTGAATCATGGGGTGCTTTCACCGTCAAGCCCTGAAAGTCCTTCCTTATCCATTCAACTTGAGATTGAGGAACACGCTGTATTGTCCTACATTTTGTTAATCTACTCCTATGTTTTCTACTGGCGAAATTGAAAACCTCCTGTTTCTAGATATTGAAACGGCTCCTTTAGCCCCCCAATTCGATCAACTGTCCCCTCGCATGCAGGATTTATGGATCTCCAAATCCAAAAAATATATCCGACAAGACGAGACGCTCACCCCCGAAGAAGCTTTCCTGCAAAAGGCAGGCATCCATGCAGAGTTTGCACAAGTTGTATGCATTTCCTGTGGGTATGTCCGATTCAATGAACACGGTGCACCTGAAATATCCATGAAGTCTTATTGTGATGAGCGAGAGGAAAAGGTGCTACAAGAGTTTGGAGACATGCTGGAAAAATTCACCAGAGCAAAAAAAGAGCGGAGGGTTTGTGCACATAATGGAAAAGAATTTGACTTTCCCTTTCTTGGAAGAAGATATGTTGTCCGTGGGCTCAAGATTCCCTATGTCTTACAGGTCCAAGGCAAAAAACCATGGGAAACACCTTTCGTAGATACCATGGAGTTGTGGAAGTTTGGAGATTATAAGTCCTACACGA
>JBCBFT010000076.1:0-247 GCA_038527485.1 Bacteroidota bacterium | reverse complement strand
TGTATTCTGGGAAGAAAAAGATCTAGAGCGTATCAAGATCTACTGTGAGAAAGATGTAGTGACGACTGCGCAAGTAGTGCTCCGCATGTCTAGATTACCCTTAATAGCAAATACCTAGTACTTTTATGGAAGATTTTTCTGGCGATTTTAAAAGGCTCAAACGTCTGATAAAAAGTGTCATCCCTCGATTCACGACCACGAGTGCGGGAAGTCGATACAGACTCGAAGACGCCAAAGTCATGATCAA
>JBCBFT010000075.1:19931-35159 GCA_038527485.1 Bacteroidota bacterium | reverse complement strand
GCCATACAAAATATCAACTTTTCCACACTTAGATTGCTCTAAATCAACAGTGTAAGATGATTCTTCAGGACCGACTAGTATAAAAAAGGAGGACACTATGGATGATTATCACGAATGAATTCAGACAGGATTCATTTTCTATGCAGAGACGCGACTTCTATGTAGAGACGCGATAAATAGGCGTCTCTACATAGAAAATAGGGCACCAACTCTGTTAAGCATAAAACATGCTCCCTTCGGTTTGTAGCTGAAGTTAAATAAATGCACCAGGTATAATCTGGAGGAGGCGATGTTTTACATTTTTATTTGTCCTTGAGTTTCGGCTCTCCCCTCTATTGGTCTGGTCCATATCCATCTTCATTTTGCGATTTGAATTTTTTTGGAAATTCTCCGTTGTCCATCAAACCATACAATCACATATACACCTGGGATATTCATGGGGAGCATACCACTTACTTGCTTTGCATATGGCTGAATATCAATCTTATTCCATAACCTCCCTTGCAAATCATAAAATAGTATTTCACTCCCTCCAGGCCTAGCAACTCCCCAACTCGCCTCCCATACACTTCCCTTTACGCGAAACTCAAAATCTGATGCCTCCACATCTGCCGCTAGATTCGTCACTGTATTGTCACGCGAGAGAATCCATTTGTCAGGATCAAAGATCACTTCCTGGACCGCATAGTCTATAGGAATGGCAAAGGTTTGTCCCGAATTTGCATGATAGACGCGTTCGATCTGAGATTCACCATTCCATCCTACGATCTGTAGGGGGACATCCATCTCAAAGAAGTCTACTGAAGGATGGGATTGCGTCTGATACAGCGTGACGAATACGGTATCATTTTCCTTTTTCCAGTTGAGATCATAGGTCGGATAACCCTGACCGTATATCCAATCTGCAAAAAACTCGTTCAGATCTCTATTGCTTGCTTGTTCCAAGTGAAACTGAAGGTCGGGCGTGCGGGCGTAGCCAAACTGCAAGGCAGGATCATTGAGGTAGCTGCGTACACCTTCAAAGAAGGTCTCGTGCCCCAGCTCCCAGCGCAGCATATGTAGTACAAAAGCACTTTTGTTGTAAGTCAGGGTACTATTGAAGATGCGAGCAAGCTCGGTGGTATCCGTCACATATACCGAGCCGTCGGGCTGTCGCGTAGCATTCAGCTGGGTGCGTTGTATCCAGAAATTCCAAGCCTCTGGCGGAGAAAGATACAGATAGGCGAGGCCTGTCATATAGGTTGCAAATCCTTCATTGAGCCATATGTCCTGCCAGCTTCCACAAGTCACCTTGTTGCCAAACCACTGGTGAACCAGTTCGTGAGCGATCAACCCCTGATCCCAAAATCCCATAAAACTCATCGTCTGATGCTCCATCCCCCCAGGCCAGTCAAACTCCGCATGGCCATATTGCTCCGCCATGAAGGGATAGTCGCCCAGCGTCGAGTCAAATAGCATCATCAACTGCTCGGTTTTCCGCAGGCGATCCACCTTAAAGGCAAAGTCTTGAGGGAAGAGATAGTTGACCAAGTTTAGACTGTCTCCATCCAGGACGACCTCCGTCTGGTGAATGCGATAGTCTGTGACTGCAATTGCAATCAGGTAGGTGGTGATAGGATAGCGATGCTTCCAGTGAAACTTCACGATCCCTCCGAGGTCCTTTTCCTTTACTAAAATCCCATTGGACGCTACTTTATAACCAGGCAAAGTCGTCACTATGATATCCACAGAATCTATTTTATCCCCCAGAACTTGCTTACAGGGCCACCAATCCCGCGCACCGTAGGGTTCGGAAAGCGTCCAAATGATGGGGATGCCCTCATGGTAAGACTGTTCGAAAGAACCAAAGCCAGAGCTTTCAGGAAAGCCATGATAGTAGATGCTGACGGAATCGAGATTGCCTGGATCTAGCTGAAGAAGTAAGGGAATACGAAGCTGATCGTTGCCTGAACGCGTAAAGGATATCCTTTGTCCACGATGGAAGACAGAGTCCACCGTCAGGGCATCCGATAGGTCAAAGAAGATGCGATCCATCGTATCTAAAGAAACGAAGTGCGTGGTCACTTTTCCTGAGATCGCTTTCACCGCTGGATTGATGGTCCATTCGAGTCGATGATATCGAAGGTCATAATCTTGTGTCGAGTCACTTGTCAAGGTTTGTGCTTGCAGTGCCCGCGTATAAGCCATTTGTTCTGCTTCGATGATTTTGCAGGCACTTTCTTCTATCTCTTGGGCTGTCTGGCCTCGCATAGAGGAAATATGCAGGATACAGAATGATAATAGGATAATAGGGGGAAGGCGTCTCATCTTTTCACGATACTTCAATGCAGAATGAATTTCATTCGAAGATAAAAGAATTCTCACTGCCAAAAGGGGTAAAATGTGCTGCTGATTATGCCCGAAATAGGTAAAACACCTGTTTTGCGGCTGTGTGTAGACTCCGATCTACGCCCACTTACCCCCTTCAGTTCAAAACAACCGTTTTGCAGCTATGCGTAGACTCCGATCTACGCATAGCTCAATCTGTCGTATCTAACGACACACTCAAAAATCACCAAATTTTTCATCTAGGGTAAAAAAATATTTAGACAAGACTAAAAAGTAATTATATTTGCCTCAAGCAAATAGTAGATACCAATGAAAATGAAATATATACTTGTTTTAATAACAGCCTTCTTGGCCACTTGGGTAGGTTTACAGGGGCAAAGCCTGGTTACAGGAAGAATAATAACAGTAGAAGATAGACAGCCCTTGGACCGAGCGACAGTCAAAATAGCCGATGTAAGCATAGGGGCGCTTTCCAACGCAGAGGGCTATTTTGAGTTAGAAAATGTACCCAAAGGGACATATGAAATAGCAGTAACCTACTTGGGGTATGTCACTTTTTCGCAGACAATCACAGTAGGTGATGCGGAAGAAATGGCCCTAGGTGATCTCATCATGCGAGAAGATGTCATGGGGCTGGAAGAAGTAGTACTGACAGGATCTATGCGACCGACCTCTGTCGGGATGTCTCCTGTCAAAATTCAAGTGGTCCAGTCCGAATATATGCTTCAGACTACCAGTCCGACCAACCTTATGGAGGGACTCAACTTGATCAATGGCGTGCAGGAAGTGGTCGCCTGTGGGGTTTGTTTCACCAATAATATCAGCATCAATGGGCTTCCAGGAGCTTACACAGCCGTTTTGCTGGATGGCGCACCCATCTATGGCAACCTTGCCTCCGTCTACGGCCTCAACAGCATTCCTACCAATATTATTGATCGTATCGAGGTGATCAAGGGGCCCAACTCTACGCTCTATGGTTCAGAGGCAATGGCAGGAGTCTTGAATATCATCACCAAAGATCCTGCGACCCAACCTACACTCTCTGTAGATTTACAGGCGACTACGCACGGGGAAGTATTTGCTAATGTAGCCAGCAGCATCAAGGCGGGAAAGTGGAGAGGCTATGTCGGAGCGAATATCGCTTACATGAATTCCTTTGTCGACGATAATGGGGATCAGTTTGGGGACATCCTCAATACGGATCGTGTGTCTCTTTTCACGAAATGGACGCTGGATCGCAAAAGTGAGAAGCCATTTTCTATTGCAGCCAAGCTGTATTATGAGGATCGCCGCAATGGCTTGCAGGATTATTTAGCGGACCGTGCTTATAGAGAGTTGAGAGGAAATGATCAAATTTATGGAGAAAGCATATTTACCCAAAGAGCCGAGGTGTTTGGTAGCTATACTTTTAATACAAAGGAAAATATTCGCATAGACTACTCCCTCAGTCATCACGACCAAGATAGTTTTTACGGATCTGATGGGTATCAGGCCGTCCAGGATATTGCCTTTGCAAATCTGATTTGGGACAAGCAATGGGCTCACCACCGTCTGCTCATGGGAGCGACGGCGCGCTACAACTTCTACGACGACAATACGGTAGCGACAGAGCAGTTCCAGGAAAATGCGCCTGACATACAGTGGGTACCTGGTGTCTTCGTTCAGGAAGAATGGTTGCCTAGTCCCAAGCTGACCTTGCTTGGAGGGCTTCGCCTGGATCACTATGTTGGAGACCGCTGGATTCCTTCCCCCCGATTGAACGTCAAGTATAAGCCTGGTGATTGGACGACCTTCCGACTAAATGCAGGGACAGGCTTTAAGATTGTGAATCTCTTTACGGAAGATCACGCCTTCCTATCGGGACAGCGCGAGGTCATCATTCAGGAAGAATTGTTGCCTGAAACCTCGTACAATGTGGCCTTTAATTTCAACCATCTCTTCTTATTGGGAGAAAGTCAAGGTATGCTGGATGTAGATATCTACTACACCTATTTTACCAATAAAATTCTTCCTGACTACGATACCCCTGGACAGATTATCTATGCGAATGTGGAGGGAAATGCCATTACAAGGGGAATGAGTGTAAGTCTCAATCATCAGTTTTCGTTTCCCCTGAGTTTTGTAGCTTCTCTCAATATGCAACAAGCATTTGAGCTGACGATGGACGGAGATCGTCCTCTGCGCGATCCGATTGAGTTTGCGCCAGATTGGACCAGCACCTTGACGGTCAATTATGAATGGAAAAAGGCAGGGCTACAATTTGCTTACACAATGACAGGGACTGGGCCGATGACCTTGCCCGAGGTGTTTGACTTGGACGCTGGGGGCCTTCCCTTGGATGAGGCGCGGCCTACGCGATCGACTGCTTTTGCGCAGCATCAGATTCAGTTGACAAAGACGCTGACCAAGGCCTCTTTGCAAGTGTATGGAGGCGTATCCAACTTGGCAAATTTTACTCAGCCGATCTCTCCTCTTGCAGGATTTAATGATCCCAATGCGGCTCCTGGGTTTAGTCCTTATTTTGATACAGCTTATGCTTTTGCTCCTTTACAAGGGCGTGAATTATACTTGGGACTGAGGTGGAGTATAGCACAGAGATAAAAAATAGCAGGTGAGCTAACCCCTGAAATGCCCACCTGCGCTAACAGCATAAGAAAAGGAATATTTTTACAGTAGGTCGGGAGCCCTTATCATAAGGTGGCGCCCGATTGCTGTTTTTGGACTATGGGGAGGCAGAAAGGTTTAAGGAAGAAGGTGAAAATTTTCCTGTCAGAAAGTCTACATCCTCATTTGGGGTAATGATATCTTTAGATATTCAACAAAAGAGAATAGTATTTAATGTATATGTGTTTGGATAATTATTTAAGTGATTAAACAATACGCTGGCTATCAATGAATTGTAAGGGAAGTATATTTTTTCGAGTAAATATTATATACACAAAATGAAATAAATATTATACTTCTTCCATTTATTTTTTAAATTATATGAAAGATTCTCCATATGTAATGGGGGATCTTTATTCACACGACTAAAACAAAACCCTTATGAAAAGAACGCTACTTTTCACGGGTCTGGCATGCCTTATGCTCGGATCCCTGTGGGCTCAAGAAAGGGCTCAAAAACTCCCTGGTATCCAAAAACTGGAAGCGCCAATCCCCGTCAGTGAACGGATCGCCCTCCTTGAGAAAACCCTTCCCATCACGACGGAAAACCGCCTAGAACTCGTCAAGACCTTCCAAGATGAGGCAGGATTTGTCCATGAGAAGCATCAGCAAGTGTACCAAGGCCTCAAAGTAGAAGGAGGAACCTATACCTTGCATACCCAAAATGGCTTGATCCAACACATGAGTGGCTACATGGTGGACATTCAAGATCTTTCGACGGTACCTTCCATCGATGAGGGACAAGCCCTCAACTTCGCTCTGCGTCATGTAGATGCCACGAAGTACGTCTGGGATGGTCCAGGCATGTTTGGTATGGGCCGTCCTAAACTTCCCCAAGGTGAGCTCGTCATCTTGAGTAGTCCCTATACGGAAGATGACATCAATTTGGCTTATAAGTTCGATGTGTATGCGACAGAGCCTTTGTATCGTGCATGGGTATATGTAGATGCGCATACAGGGAAAGTCATCTTTGAGGATAGCCGTATCCATCATGCAAATGTAGCTGCTTCGGGTACTTCTCTTTACAACGGAACGGTCAACTTTACTGCAGATTATACAGGTTCTTTGTATCGATTACGCCAGACGGCTGATGGTGGGGGAATCCAGACGTTTGATATGAATAACGGAACCAACTACAACAATGCCTCTGACTTTACAAATGGCTCCTCTTCTTTCACCGCTTCCAGTCTGCGTACAGGTGTACAGGCTCATTATGGAGCAGAGCAGACACACAAGTACTTCCTACAGAAGCACAATCGCAACTCTTTCAACGGGACAGGAGGCATCATTCGTTCCTATGTCAGCTACTCCAACAACTACGTCAACGCCTTCTGGAATGGCTCGGTCATGACCTATGGTGATGGTGACGGGGTCAACTATGGACCGCTGGTATCTTTGGACATTGTGGGACATGAGATCGCACATGGTGTGACGGACTTCTCGGCTGACTTGGTATACTCTTACGAATCGGGCGCATTGAATGAGTCCTTCTCGGATATATTTGGTGAGGCGATCGAAAACTTTGCTATAGGATCCAACGACTGGCGCATGGGAACTGACATGGGCATCGGAGGGAGTGGAGCGATTCGTGCAATGGATAGCCCCAATCTCTATGGTGATCCTGATACTTATGGAGGCACCAACTGGTATACAGGTTCTGGTGACAATGGAGGAGTACACATCAACTCAGGGGTGCAGAATAAGTGGTTCTACATCCTGGTAGTAGGAGAGACGGGAACCAATGATTTGGGCAATGCCTACAGCGTCCCCAGTATCGGGATGGATGCCGCGGCTGCCATTGCCTATCGCAATTTATCTGTTTATCTAAGTGTCAACTCTCAATATTCGGATGCCCGAGCAGGTGCTATCCAATCTGCGATTGACCTTTATGGTGCAGGTTCACCCGAAGAAATTGCGGTAACAGACGCTTGGTACGCGGTGGGTGTAGGTGCGCCTTACGGACCTCCACAGCCTGTCGCTTGTAATACCACCGTCAGTTCTTTTCCATATGGAGAAGGCTTCGAGTCGGGACTGGGAAGCTGGTCTCAAGATTCTGATGACGACTTTGATTGGACGAGAAGATCTGGTGGGACACCTTCCAATGGCACAGGTCCTTCAGGTGCAGGTGTAGGGACTTACTACATGTACATGGAGACCTCTTCTCCCAACTATCCTTCTAAGGACGCCAAGTTCAATTCGCCTTGTTTCAATCTGACAAGTCTGTCTTCACCTCAAATTGACTTCAAGTATCATATGACGGGTACAGCGGTCGGGACGCTCAGGCTGCAAGCCAGCGAGGATGGCGCGAGTTGGACCACGATCTGGTCTGAGTCTGGCGACCAAGGAACAGCATGGTTAGATGCCACAGTAGATCTTTCTGCCTACACGAATGCTACCGAGCTTAGACTCCGATTCTATGGGACATCGGGCAGCTCATGGTCTGGCGACATGTGTGTGGATGCGATCAGCGTATCAGGTGGAAGCGGGGGGCCGACTAGTTGCGTCAGCAGTTTCCCTTATACCGAAGGTTTCGAATCAGGGGAAGGTTGGTCCCAAGCGGGGGGAGATGATTTTGACTGGTCACGTCGTGCAGGTGGTACACCTTCCAGCAACACAGGACCTTCAGGTGCAGCTTCTGGCTCTTACTACATGTATACAGAAGCCTCTTCTCCCAATTATCCTTCCAGAGATGCTTATTTTGTTTCGCCTTGCTTTGATCTGAGTTCGCTCGCCAATCCGAGCTTATCCTTTGACTATCATATGTATGGTGCAACCATTGGGACACTGCGTCTGCAAGCCAGTACCAACGGTGGCAGTTCATGGACCACTGTCTGGTCACTCTCAGGGAATCAAGGAAATTCATGGCAGGGAACGAGCGTAGACCTGACAGCCTATGCAGGCAATGCAGATGTGACGCTGCGTTTTTATGGTACGACAGGGAGTAGCTATACAGGGGATATGTGTGTAGACAATCTGAATTTGGATGAAGGTGTGCCGACACCGACTTGCCCTGCGATTGACTTTAGCAGCAACTTCCCAGGCGTATATGATCCGAATCAGGATGCAGGTACAGTTACTGTACAAAACGGAGGTACGACTATTTTGCTTCAAAACAATGCATGGAAGTCCATTTCATATAACTATACGGTTACCTCTAGCACCGTGCTGGAATTTGAATTCCGCAGTACGACGCAGGGTGAGATTCATGGCATCGGCTTCGACTCAGATGCCAGCCTGTCATCCAACCTTACGTTTAAGGTGCACGGTACACAAAACTGGGGCATCACCAACTATGACAACTACAGCGGATCAAGTTGGGTGACGTATACCATTCCTGTAGGTTCTTACTATACAGGCAGTTTCAATCGACTTTTCTTTGTCTGTGATAAGGATGCTTCGCCGCAAACTTCCAACGGATACTTCCGCAATGTCAAGGTATACGAAGGAAGCTGCGGATCACTTAGTAGTTTTGTGGGGCAGCAGCAGGTGACACCGATCGTGGCAAATGAAGGAGAATGGACCTTTAACCTCTATCCCAATCCTGCAAATGACCAACTGAACCTTGAATTACCCCCTGTGGCCGATCAAGTACAGGTCATCATTACAGACGTAAATGGCAGGGCCCTATCTACTCGTAGCTTTGAGCCAGGATGGCAGCAGCTCGACATCAGCAAGTTGGCCAGCGGTGTATATATAGTGAAGGTACAGGTAGCAGGAGAAGCAGCTGTGGTGGAGAAGTTTGTGAAAATATAATATAGAACACTGAAAGCGATAGAATACGATTATAACTTTTGAGTTACTCGAAGAACCACCTCAGGAATGGGGTGGTTTTTTGTTGAGCGAACGATCCATCTGTTTAGTTACTAAGATGTGATTTGGTACGTGCAATGTATTGATACGATGCGGTTACATACATTTTCTCATATAGAACCAACCTCATCCAAGTCCTCTTTAGTTATGAGAAGGACAGAACGATGTATCATGAGAAATGCCTACAATGGCTTAAAAGCATTTTTAGAGGAAAGATATAAGCTAACGAATGCAGAATGGGAGCTGATTCGTGCAAGTTTTGATAAGGTAGAGGTAGCGAAAAATACTTTCTTACTAGAGGAAGGGCAGCATTGTGAATACCTCTACTACCTCCATGAAGGCTTGGTACGTTTTTTTCGGTGGGAAGACGGAGAAGAAAAGACCCAGTATTTGACCTTTGAGGATTATTTTTTCACGCAGCAGGAGAGCTTTTTTCTTCGTCGACCCTCAAATGTCAATATACAAGCCATCGAATCTTCTGTTCTTCTCCGTATCCATGAAAAAGACCTGACGAGAGTCCGCCAGCAAAGTCCTGCATGGTCACAGTTCGCGTTTGAAATCCGTGCAGAAGTTCAAGTTGCGACAGAGACCCTGCTCCGCGATTTTCAAAGCCGTACGGCCAAGGAGCGATATCTCATCATCCTAGATCAGCAGCCTGAGATGGTCCGACGTGTGCCATTAAAATATCTGGCTTCCTTCTTGGGCATCACACCTGAGTCTTTGAGTAGGATCAGGAAAGAGGTATGAAGCAGGAGATATGGATAAAGGCATGCTGCTTCTTACCATTTGGTAAGTAGTTTTTATCCTGCGAAAAAGATCTTTGTCTACATGAAACGACGTAAATTTATTCGAAATACTTTGTGGGCAACCGCGGGACTCACGCTTTCAGGCGGAGCGATCTCCACTTATACGTATCATATGCAATCTGCCTTACCCCCATCTATCGCCCATATTTCCCTCCCACACTTCGGGCAGGAGCTAGATATTTATGGTATACAGACAGGATCTGTCAAGGTGAAGCGCTCGCATCGCAATTCTAGTATGGGGATACCTCAGATTATGATTGATCCTTTTTGGACGCCTTGGTTGCCTATCTGGACGTGGGTGATACGTCACCCCGAAGGGATTGTACTGGTAGACACAGGAGAAAATGCCCGTGTGAATGACAAAGATTATTTTGCTTGTGATCCTATCAATGGGTGGGTGAATAAATCGATATTGGGATTCCAAGTAGAAAAAGAAGCTGAGATTCAATACCAATTGAACCTCCTCGATATTCAGCCTAAAGACATTCGATTTTTGGTCTTGACACATCTCCACATCGACCATGTGGATGGGTTGCAATATTTTCCTGATTCGCAGATTTTCCTTTCCCGCTCCGAGCATGAACGCCCTTTTGGAAATGTTCCCTGTCTATTGCCCTCATGGTTCAAGCCTGAACTCATCACACATTCGAGAGGGAAGTTGCCTCATTTTTCTGGTGCTTTTCCTTTGACCCAGCAAGAAGATCTCTGGATAGTCCCTACACCTGGTCATACGTATGGGCATCAGTCGCTGCTTTTGAGGGGAGAGAAGACAGATGTTTTATTCGCAGGAGATGTCGCTTTTTCTCAGCAGCAATTACTAGCAGGGAAGGTCGCAGGAATCAATGTAGACAAGAAAGCTTCCCGCCATTCTCACAAACAAATCAAAGCATACGCACAGGAAAGACCGCTGGTTTTTCTCCCTTCTCATGATCCTAAGTCGGGTATGAGGCTACAAAATCTCCAAGCCTTATTTCTCGATCGCCATTCTACAGGATGAGCGTAT
The DNA here is from genome assembly GCA_038527485.1 of Bacteroidota bacterium. Lineage (GTDB taxonomy): Bacteria > Bacteroidota > Bacteroidia > J057 > J057 > JALEFZ01. Next base: position 24,548 of record JBCBFT010000075.1, on the reverse strand, counting down.
CCTAGCATTTACTGATCCCTCTCAGGTAGAGAATATTTTTTCAATAGATGTGTTATTCTCCCAATAAACGTCCCGCTCTTACGTCTTATCAAGCGCATACTACCTTGGAGATGTATAACGAATACTCAAAAAATATCCATTCTTACATTTATGAATCATAATCTTACAACCGTTTGTGTAACAGGAGCTGCTGGCTATCTGGCTAGTTGGGTCGTCAAGCATCTGTTAGAGGCAGGGCATACCGTACACGGTACTGTTCGAGATAAAGGACGTGCAGACAAAGTCAAGCATTTGACAGAAATGGCCACTTCTTATTCCGACCGCCTCAAACTCTTTGAAGCGGATCTTCTCAAAGAAGGCTCATTTCAAGATGCGGTCGCAGGTTGTACGCATGTAATCCATACAGCCTCGCCTTTTCTACTGCAAGGGATCAAGGATGGTGAAAACCAGTTGATCAAACCCGCTCTTGAAGGTACCCGTAATGTGTTGAACGCTGTAAATGAAACACCGAGTGTCCAGCGTGTAGTATTGACCTCATCGGTGGTGGCGATGTGGATAGACAATACTGAGAAGTCGCACTATGCGCAGGAGATTTTTGATGAAACAGCTTGGAACAGGAATGGTTCTTTGGACTATCAACCCTATTCTTACTCCAAAACCGTGGCAGAAAAAGAAGCCTGGAAGATGGTGGAAGCACAAGATAGATGGGACTTGGTGGTAATCAATCCTGGATTTGTTTTGGGTCCTTCGCTGTCTACACGTATGGATGGTGCTACCATGCAATTCATGAAACAGCTAGCGGATGGAACGCTGAGCATGGGAGCGCCCGAGTTTTTCTTCGCTACAGTGGATGTGCGCGATGTCTCTTATGCGCATTTATTAGCGGCTTTTAAGCCAGAGGCAGAAGGAAGGCATTTGACAGCAGGCGAAGTAATGACACTACCCGAAATGGGCCGCATGCTCAAAGAAGATTTCGCTCGATATCCCCTCCCCACACGGCAATTACCCAAGTGGTTATTCACACTCATGGCACCCGTTTTTGGGATGTCTAGGGAAAATGCAAAAAGGAATATTGGGGTCTCGCTGAAAATTGACAATAGTAAAAGCCAATCCTTGGGGGTAAGCTATCGGCCGATCAAGGAAACATTAGTGGATCAATTGAATCAGATGCTCGAATCAGGTTTGGTCCTTAAGAAGTAAAGTTGGAACTACACCTCTATATTGTGCTGCTGCATAAGTTTTTGAATTTGTGCAATCAGGACTTCAGGATTTTCCTCACTTAGTAAATAGGGATCAGGGACCGCCCCTTCGGCATCTCCAAACATCATGATCGGCATGTCCCGTCCTCTCTTGATAAAAGTAGCGAGTGCCATGCGATCCTGCTTGCGCCGGAAGGGGAGGGTATACTGATCGAGCAGCCAGGGTTTGGCCTTTTGTTTGTCTTCGAACAGATCTTTGACCAATCCGCGCAGAAGCCCCATTTTCATGATGCCCAAATACGCTTGAAACTTCTTGCCTCTGGCAAATGGGTGTTCATCGTCTGGAGGAGGAAGAAATAGGTAGGTTGGGGTATGGTTCCAGTTATCCAGGCACTGTGCAACTTGTACGGCCCATCCATGTGCGACTACGGTCGTCTTTTCGATGTTAAGGTGGATCATCAGAGCTTTGATCTGCTCGCGTGCCAGCGTCAGACTGTACACGGCCCCCGCTGGCTTTTCTGACAGGCCAAACCCAAAGAAATCAAAAGCGATACATCGATACTGGTCCATCAATCCCTTGATGATTTGGCGATACTGGAAGGACCACAACGGCAAGTCGTGGAGGAAAAGGATGGTTTGCCCCTCCCCTTCATCTATATAATGCATCTGATGACCCTCTACCTCAAGATAATGCGACTTGAAGGGATATTCTGCTAAATTGAGCCAGGCAGGTACGATCATAACGTGTGTTCTGATGTTCGAGAGGAGAAAATCTAAGCTACGCAAAGTTTAGGTAGTACTCCTTAATATCTTTAATAGATCGCTATTAGAAAAGAAGTATTTTGCCTGTAACTCCATCTAAGATGATGCTGTTTTCATTTTTATGTAGTGATACAATGGAGTGAAAACAAATGAGACATCCCAAATATAATCCTAATTTTCCCCTACTTCGAGCGTCTTTTTTAGGACGTTTTCTATGATCTTTTGTATTGGAGGATCATGGGGAATTGCCCCTGTAAAAGCCATCGAACCCACAGAAAAAATAAGCCCTCCGCCAGGATGGATGTAATAACCCAAATCTGCTCCATGGCCTGCCGTCCAAGACTTGGGTAGCTTTTCTGGATAGACCTCTCCATGCCCTTCTACATAGGGATTGAGTCCCGAAGCTAGGGTGATCCAGTTCGAGGCAGTCCCTTCGTATACTTTGTCAATCTCCAGGCCTGAAGCTGCCCCCATCTTTCCCTTGTTACGTAGGCCCAAGATATTTTCCCAAACAGAAGCATACATATACGTGTAGTCGTATGTCTCACTCTTTTCTCCAAATACATCTCCTGCTGATAGATTTGTTCCTTCCCATACCCAAGAAGTATCGACCATGACTTGATAAGGTGCATAGGTATGAAATCCTAAGAAACGTGCCTGCGTCCCAAAAGGCCTGATGCTTGTCGTATCTTGTTCTTCCCAGAGTTCGGATACTTTCCGATAGACGTGCATTTGTTGGGTTTTTGTATCCAAGAATGTCCGATAAGCAGCGACATTTCCTGCAAGGTTGACAAAACTGGCACCTGAGTCTAGGTAGGAATTCAGATGATTCAACATTTCTCTTGACCAGTATTCGCTATGGGTACTGATCATGATTGTTTGATACTCCGATAATTGAGGCCAGCCTTCATGCAAAGCCTCCATCGGATAGGCATCGTAATCCAGATTCAGGCTATCCAACAGAGTGGCGAGATATACATCCTTATTGGCAGCTTGATAAAAAAGCTGATGGTTGGCATACGTATTTTGTATAAAAGGATCGGCTAGTAGTTGGGGCCGACGAAAAGATACACTAGGTGTGTGATTGGGCGTGTAAATAGAAAATCCTCCCCAGTGGTTGTAAGCATTCCATGTGTTGGTAGACAAGCACCATGCGATGGGCTTAGTAGGATTTTTAGGGGGAATGACCATCAGAGTAGTGGAAGCAGAAAATGCCTTGCGCGAAAGCTGGAGTATGTACCAACCAGTAGAAATGTGGGAAGGAAGAGGAATAGAAAAACTAGCCTCCCAATCGGTGCCATAGATCGCAACAGAATCCCTTACTTCCTGGAAAAGAGCTGGATGCCTTCCTTTATAAAGCGTATCTCTCCCCATGAGATCAAACAGGGATACATCTACTTCCTCTCCCCTCCCATTAGAAACAAAAACGTGGATAGAATCACCTGCCTGATAAGCCCAGGCATCTGTATGCATCTCCATATGGTCCACCCATCGGTGTTGCCACTTGAACAATAGGTGACTGCCAGAAGGAAAAAGGAAGTAGAAATGTGTCAGCAGGATCAATCCCAGTGTAGCAATACTGAGTAGGGTGATTCCCCCTAGCGTCCATAGGAGCCTTCTTCTCATAGAGACGAATTAAAGAGATTTCCTACAGGGATAAAAATTCAGGTAACCTCAAACCCTACAAATGAGTAGAATCAAAGAAATTGTTTAGCTTTGTAGTAAGAATTATTTAGACGCATAAAAATTTAGATGGAAGTCCAAGATCCTGTATTAGAGTTGCACAACCTGACGGTAGTCTATGAGAGTAAGCCTGCCATTTGGAATGTGGATTATGAGATCCCAGCCGAGCAGCTGATTGGCATCGTGGGCCCCAATGGTTCAGGAAAGTCTACGATGCTCAAAGCCATCATGGGGCTAGTCAAAGCTAGCAGTGGCTACGCCAAGGTCTTTGGGCAGGAACTAGAGGAGGTGCGGCAGCGGATTGCCTATGTGCCCCAGCGAAGCTCTGTCGATTGGGACTTTCCTGTCAGCGTATTTGACACCGTGCTGATGGGGCGATACAATCCCAAGAATATTTTGCGTCGCACGACGAAGAAAGACAAGGAGATTGCGTTGGAGGCGATCCGAAAGGTGCAGTTGGAACCCTTCATGCATCGTCAGATCTCCCAGCTCTCAGGAGGGCAGCAGCAGCGTGTATTCATTGCGCGCGCTTTGGCGCAGCAGGCAGATCTTTACTTGCTAGACGAACCCTTTGCGGGGGTAGATGCCGCAACAGAAAATGCCATCATGGCCCTCCTGAAACAAATGAAAGAGGAAGGAAAGACGATTGTCGTGGTCCATCACGATTTACAGTCGGTGCAGGAGTATTTTGATTGGCTCATCCTGATGAATACACGCCTGATTGCTACAGGGCCTACAGAAGAGATCTTTACCCAAGAGCTTTTACAAAAGACCTACGGAGGTCAGCTCAACATCCTTTCGCGCGTGGCAGATCTCATCGCGAAAGAAGAACATCCTATGAGAGAATAGCGTCATTCGTCAGGGAGCATTCTTCATGTTTCATGAAAACAGAGATATATTTCAAGTAACATTTTTCATTGTCCATGAAACCAGAAACATATTTCAAGTAACATTTTTCATTGTCCATGAAACA
>JBCBFT010000075.1:0-19832 GCA_038527485.1 Bacteroidota bacterium | reverse complement strand
ATATTTCAAGTAACATTTTTCATTGTCCATGAAACCAGAAACATATTTCAAGTAACATTTTTCATTGTCCATGAAACCAGAAACATATTTCAAGTAACATTTTTCATTGTCCATGAAACCAGAAACATATTTCAAGTAACATTTTTCATTGTCCATGAAACTTATGCTGGTGAATTGGGTACGACTTGAAAAATGAAAAATGAAAAATGAAAAATGAAAAATGAAAAATGAAAAATGAAAAATGAAAAATGGATCTATTGAATCCAACCATATTGTGGGCCTTAGCGGCGATTGTGTGCATGACGGCGGCATCTGCTATCATGGGGACTTTTACGCTTCTGCGGAAGCAAGCCCTGATTGGTGATGCGGTTTCTCATGCGATTTTGCCAGGGATCTGTCTGGCGTTCATGATCACACAGACCAAGTATCCGTTGGTACTGATGCTAGGGGCCACGGCCAGCGGTTTTCTGGGGCTACTTGCCATCAATTATCTCACCGATAAAACCAAGTTAAAGAGTGATGCCTCCTTAGCGATTGTATTGTCGGTCTTCTATGGGCTAGGGATCTTGCTGCTTACCTCCATCCAGAGCTCTGGTAATGCCGCACAAGCAGGGCTAGACAAATTTCTCTTTGGCAAAGCAGCTGCGCTCATGCAAAGCGATGCGATTACATTTGCTGTTTTTGGTTTGGTCTTGATTGGGATTGTCGTGTGGCTATTCCGGCCTTTTAAGTTGATCACTTTCGACCGAGATTTTGCCCAAAGTCAGGGTTTACCCGTTCGTAAGCTGGAACTCTTACTTTCGATTCTTACAGTAAGTGCCATCGCGCTAGGCATTCAAGCTGTAGGCGTGGTACTCATGGCAGCCCTGCTGATTGCACCTGCGGCGGCAGCGAGATACTGGACACATGACTTGCGTGGGATGCTCCTCCTGTCTGTTTTATTTGCCATCGTATCAGGGATATTAGGCGTCTATGTTTCGGCGACCTATCCCAATATGCCACTCGGTCCCTGGATCGTCAGTTTTCTCTCTCTTTTTGCGATAGGCTCTGTGATTTTGGGGAGAAAGAAAGGGATATTGGCCAACAGCCGTAGACAACGCTACCATTTGCAAAAAATGCGTAGAGAAAATATCCTGAAGTGCATGTGGCAACTGGGGGAAGCAGATGGAGACATGTATGCCAAACGAAGCGTGACAGAATTACAGGCGCGAAGATTCATCCCAGAACACTCGCTCCATGCAGGTCTTAAACAGCTTATCCGCAAAGGCTGGATTGAAAAACAGGATCAGCAATACACACTCACTTCTCGTGGCCAGACGGAAGGAGCTCGGATTGTACGAATTCACCGTCTCTGGGAGCTATATCTGACCACTTATCTCAACCTTCCTGCTGACCATGTACACGAAGATGCGGAGGCCATCGAGCATATCATCACACCTGAGATCGAGAAAGAACTGCAACTCAAACTCGCCTTTGCAGATGAAGATCCACATGCGAGCAAAATACCTTACAGAGAGTAGGATTACGATAAAGTAATCAATTGTTATTTTTTGAAGAATAAATCCAATCTTTTCGTGATTTGTTTCGTTAATTGAATAAAATCAATCAACCTAACTTTTCACTTATGAAACTCCATTTTCATCCTTTCTATTTATTGTCTTTTTTGATCCTCATAGCTACAAGTAGTTGTGCTATCCAGGATGAAGAAAAAGAGGTACTTCAGGCAGATTCCTTTGTTGAGCAGCAAATCCCTACGGATACAGTAGATTTGGATTTTTACGAAGTCAATAGTTTAGAAGATGTACGCACTTATTTCTTGGCAGAAGGTTTTACCGCTGAAAAGGTAGAATCTATGCTGAATGATGAAGTATTTTTGACTGCTATTGAGGCGGATAAACTGGGACAACCAGTCACTGAGCGATGCTACGAATGCGATGAAAATTATATCGGCATGACTTCTATGGAGAACTCTGGCGCATGGGGTTATGTCTACCTGAGCTATCGTCAAGGCAACAGCATACCTTTAATAACCCTCGACGCTGGGGACGGTGTAATTGTAACTGGGCTTGTGTCCCCTCGGTTTATCCAACGCTGCACCTACAAACGAGGCTTTGCCAATATGGTAGACTCTGGAACTGGCCCGAAAGAATGTCCAGGGCCAGGGGGCAACCAGTTCACACTGACTTTTCGAGATCCCAACAATCCTCCCTCTGCATATTGTGCGAGAGGGGAGGTCGTTATCGGAGAAAAAAGAAGAGCCAATTGCCCCTAAAAAGAATAGTGCGTATGAGGAGGTACATACATGATTTTATATAGATTTCCATAATCTATATCCTTCCTATAATCTGTGGTAAGACATATAGGCTTACCACAGATTTTTGTACTTTTTAAGCATGTTTTCCATGCATTCGTGATATAGTATACCAAAATAGGAGGCTGATTGCTTCGTATCATAAAGTTTAAAATTGCATCTTGTTCCCATTAATTAATCAGAACTATTAGGCCAGAGATTTCGCCTGAAATCAAGGAGGCACTGTTTAGGCCGTGACTCCTGATCCTCTCGAAACTCTGCACCATTATTTCCTCGACTACTATGTACCAAACGCTCAAATTTGAAGTCAATAAGCACATCGCTACCATCACCCTCAACCGTCCAGATACTTACAATGCGTTCAATGAAGAGATGAGCAAGGAGTTTCTTCATGCGCTCAAGGCTTGTCGTAAAGACAAAGGCGTACGCGTGATCGTCTTGACGGGGGAGGGAAAGGCCTTCTGCTCGGGTCAGGATCTCAAAGATGCCCAAGGCAAAAAGCGGTCCCTTGGTGAGTCTGTAGACAAAAGATACAATCCCATGATTCGCTTGGTGCGTGGAATTGAGAAGCCTTTTGTGTGTCGCTTGAATGGCGTAGCAGCAGGTGCAGGCGCTTCCTTGGCACTGGCATGCGATTATGTTGTAGCCTCCGAAAAAGTGAAAATGGTTTGGGCCTTCGTCAACATTGGGCTTGTACTCGACAGCGGTTCTTCTTGGTTTCTACCCAGATTGGTGGGCCATCGAAAAGCTTTTGAACTGGCTACTTTGGGAGAAAAAATTACCGCTGCTCAAGCTTTGGAGATGGGCCTTGTCAATGAAGTGGTAGCCCCCGAAGATCTGGACGCCCGTGTAGAAGAAATCGCAGGGAAATATGCTGCTTCTGCGCCTCGTGCCCTGGCTCTGATGAAGCGGATGCTCAACCGTTCCTTCGAATCCTCCCTAGATCAGATGCTAGAAGTCGAGCGCCAAAGTCAGGAGATTGCAGGGAGTACAGAGGACTACAAAGAGGGCGTCAATGCCTTTCTAGAGAAACGAGAAGCACAGTTTCAAGGGAAATAAGGAATCTGAAATATTTATATGTACTAGTCTATCACCCTCTAAATCTTTACTTCCATGCTCCATCCCACTGCCCGTGTCTATCTGGCCAATATCAAGCAACAGTACCGCACGTACAAATCCCTCGGAGAAAGGGCGATGATGCAACTCTCGGATGAACAGTTGAATACGCGTCTGGGAGAAGATGACAACTCTGTAGCGATGATTGTCAGACATATGGTGGGAAATATGAAGTCCAGATTTACGGATTTCCTGACTACAGATGGAGAGAAACCCTGGCGCAATCGTGAGCGGGAGTTTGATCGTGTGATTTTGAGTCGGACCAAAGCACTGGAGATTTGGGAAGAAGGCTGGAACATAGTATTTCAGGCAGTAGATGATCTACGGCCAGAGGAGTTAGATCGCAAGGTATTTATCCGCACCGAACCTCATACCATCATACAGGCACTGAACCGTCAGTTGGGGCATTATGCCTACCATGTGGGTCAGATTGTATTTTTATCCAAATATTTTGTGGGAGTGGATTGGCAAAGTCTTTCTATTCCCAAGGGGAAGTCAGAAGCCTTTAATAAGGAGAAGTTCGGGGAATAATTGTAATTTCGTCTCAAACAAAAGGGTGCGACTGTCTAGCCATATGCTAGGGATCGTACACGTACTCACAAAAACGAAATCTTTTAAAAACACACCGTCTACCTATGAAAGTATACGCTTATCTATTGGTCTTGAGCCTTGCCTTTGCTGCGTGGGCTTGCCAACCTTCAGAGCAGAAAACGGAAGAAGCGCCTGAAGAGAAAACAGAAGAAGTGACAGAAGAAAAATCTGCCTATCCCGCCGACAGTGTCGCAGCAGACAGCAGCATGAGTTTCCATGGATTTCGCATTGATGGGGAAGGAGTCATTTCCTCTGAGGAGGCTTTGGCTATGCTGGAGGAGAAAGGAGAGCTTGCAGGAATTAAGGTTTCTGGAAATGTAGACCAAGTTTGCCAAATGCGTGGCTGCTGGATGGACATGAGCCTCGTCGAAGGAAAGCAAGTCCACGTGAGATTCAAGGATTACGGCTTCTTTGTACCCACCGATGCGAGTGGAAAGATTGCCATTGTTGAAGGGCGCCTCTATGCAGACACCGTTTCTGTAGAGGACATCCGCCACAAGGCAGAAGATGGAGGGATGGACCCCGAAGAGGCTGCCAAAAAGTATACAGAGCCTCAAGCGCAGCTTGCGTTTGAAGCTACGGGTGTCATCATCAAAGACCAAGAAGGAAAATAAATCTGTCAGAACAAAGAGGTTAGAGCCGAGATATGAGATGCCCCTAGCAGGATGTCTCACCTCTCGGCTTTCCACTCTATTAAGTCTATATATAATATGTCTACTGCAACACAAGATACGATTCAGGATATCCTCCAAGTTTTGGGGATCAAGGAAAAATCGCCTGTGATCCACACTGGTACCGAGACATGGTACGGAGCCAATGAGCCCTTTCACCAGATTCATTCTGCGGCTGATGGTCAGCTGCTGGGAGCGGTACAATACGCATCGGTAAATAAGTACGAGATGGTCGTCGAGACTGCACAGGATGCCTTCCAAGTCTGGCGAGACATGCCTGCACCGCAGCGAGGCGAGATCGTACGTCAGATCGGTGAAGCCCTCCGTAAGTACAAAGAGCCCCTCGGCAAACTTGTCTCTCTTGAGATGGGCAAAATCTACCAAGAAGGCTTGGGCGAGGTGCAAGAGATGATCGACATATGCGATTTCGCTGTCGGCTTATCGCGCCAGCTTTATGGACTCACGATGCAGTCAGAGCGTAAGCACCACCGCATGTATGAGCAGTGGCATCCGCTAGGGATCGTCGGAATCATCTCCGCTTTCAATTTTCCCGTGGCTGTCTGGTCTTGGAACGCGATGATCGCTGCCATCTGTGGCAATGTGACGATCTGGAAGCCTAGTGAAAAGACCCCACTTACAGCTTTGGCTTGTATGAATATCACCTCTGAAGTGATGAAGGCAAATGACTTGCCCGAAGGAATCTTTAACCTCATCATAGGAGACAAAGAAGTAGGGCAGATGATGTCAGAGGATGCTCGATTGCCTTTGATCTCTGCTACCGGCTCTACGCGTATGGGGAAAGCTGTATCGGAGACCGTCTCCAAGCGTCTGGGTAAGACAATTCTGGAACTGGGAGGGAATAACGCCATCTTGGTTTCTCGCCATGCCAATATGCAATTGGCGATCCCCGCCATTGTGTTTGGTGCAGTGGGCACCTGTGGGCAGCGCTGTACGTCTACCCGTCGCTTGCTAATCGATGAAGAAATCTATGACAGTTTTGTAGAAAAACTCAAAGGAGCTTACAATTCTCTACAGAATAAAATCGGACATCCGCTAGATGAGTCGACGCTGATCGGACCCTTGATCGACAAAGACGCCGTCGCCAATATGCAAGAGTCCCTTAAGATGATACAATCTGAAGGAGGAAAAGTCTTGATGGGAGGTGATGTCCTAGAAGGAGAGGCCTACACCACAGGGACATATGTGATGCCCGCACTGGTAGAAGCAGAAAATGATATGACCACTGTGCAAAGAGAGACCTTTGCTCCCATCTTGTATCTCATGAAATACAGCAGCATGGAAGAAGCCGTGAGCCTGCACAATGCCGTTCCTCAAGGCCTTTCATCTGCAATCTTTACCGAGAATATGAAAGAGGCTGAGTATTTTCTTAGCCATCTAGGATCTGACTGCGGGATTGCCAATGTAAATATTGGTACTTCGGGTGCTGAAATTGGCGGTGCATTTGGAGGAGAAAAAGAAACTGGTGGTGGACGCGAATCAGGCTCGGATGCATGGAAAGCTTACATGCGTCGCCAGACCAATACCATCAACTGGTCAGATGATCTTCCCCTTGCACAAGGGATTAAGTTTGATATATAGCACGTATAGATACATAACATGAAGGAGAGGCCAGGTTTTTACCTGGTCTTTTTGTTAGCATTTAGTTGAAAATAAACTAATAATTTCTGTTTAATGTATATTTTTGTATTAGGATAATGTGTGATATGGATTAGTGTATACACACGCCTTTCAGCAAAGGATCTGATATGAGTCTTGATAGGAGAATGCGTGTGATATATTGGTATCTGTTCATAATGATGGGCTTTTCACACATGTTGCCTATACACGCCCAGTCGCAGCAAGTCGTCCGAAATTCTTATGATTCTATGGCGACTGTCCCCTGGCAGGAAACGGTAGCACAACTAAACGAGAAAGCCAAATACCATCAGACAGACCTCAATGATTCAGCTTTGTGGTTTGCTGAGAAGGCCTTTTTGCTTTCTGAGCAGTACCAGTATTTATCGGGTATGGTACATGCCAAGCAGGTACAGACTTACATCACTTTCTATAGAGATGAACTAGATAAAAGCAGACGTCACGCTGAGCAACTCCTGCTCTATGCACGCAGACTAGACTCAAGCCTGCTTATAAGCGTAGCAGAAACCCAGTTGGCCAATATCGCAACAAGACAGGAATTGTACGAAGAAGCCTTGGAACGCTATCTACGCGTGTTAGATATCGAGACTTCTCGCCGAGACCAACAGCGTATTGCGATTTCCCTTCTGAATATCGGACAAGTATTTTGGTTGTTTCAGGAGTATGAAGAGGCCCTAGATTATTTTCGTCAGGGATATTTTCTCAGTAAAAAAGAAACAGATACCCTTGTACATGCGAGTGCCAGTAATCGCCTCGCGACAGTCTTTTCCAAAATAGGAGAAGCGGACAGTGCGGCTTTTTACGCTTCCCAATCATTGGACTTACTCAAAGGGAAAAAAAGTATCCTAAGGGGAAATTTTACCTGTGATCTAGGGAGAATCTTAGCTGAGAAAGGAAGCTTTTGGGAAGCTGAGCACTTATTGAGAGAGGCCCTTCGTTTGGGTAAGCAATACAAGATACCACGAACCATCGCAAAAGCATACCTCTACCTGGGAGAGTTGATCCTCAGGCGCAATCAGCCCCTCAACGCCCGTCTTCAGATCAGAAAGTCGCTTGAGGTCAGTCAGCAAAACCAAATACTCGATCTCCAGCGACAGGGAATACACCTTATGGTCAAGAGCTTCGAAAGAGCAGGCAAGATAGATTCAGCTTACAACTACCTTCAAAAGGATCTACAAAACCAGTATGATATCCAGCTTAAAATCAATGAGCTCAAAATCAAAAGGCTCAGCATGAACCATGAAGTTACCTTTAAAGATATGCAGGTGGCGGAGCAGCAAAAATTGATTGAGAAAAACCGAGTCATTCGGACACGTGTCATGGTATCCTTGATTCTCGCGTTAGGTCTTTTGGTAGGATTGATCCTAATCGGTCTACGGCTCAAGCAGACGCAAACGGAGATGAAACGGGTAGGTAGTAGACTGAAGACCCAGCGCGAAGAACTAATTGAGCTCAACGAAAATAAAGATCGCACCTTCTCTATCATTGCACATGATATCCGTACTCCACTGAACAATGTATTGGGTTTGATAGAGATCATCTTGGCAGGCCATATCGATCATCATGAAGGCAAGGAATTAGGAGCCAAAATTCAGAAACAAATTAATGGAGCCATTCATATTTTTGATAACCTGCTCAAGTGGTCTCCTGTAAATACACAAAGTGTTCAGACAGCCTGGAAAGAAATGGAGCTTCAATCCCTTGTGCAGAATGTCATGTTTCAATATCAGAGTATCGCCCAAGAAAAGGGGATTAGCTTAATATCGGAATTACGAAAATCTACTAGGGTAAAGATAGAACCAGGAATGATTGAAGCTGTTGTACGCAACCTCTTGACCAATGCGATTAAATTTACCTCTCCAGGAGGGACCATTCGCGTAAGAAGTCAGATTTATGAACACGAAGTTGCCGTTCATGTGATAGACACGGGACAGGGGATCAGTCTAGAAAAACAAAAAACACTCTTTGAACTAGATAAAAATCAGTCTACTCGGGGGACAGAAGATGAAAAAGGGACAGGTTTAGGCTTACCTTTGGTGAAAGAGTTTATCGAGCAGCATGGCGGAGAAATTGCAGTAAGGAGTGAGTTGGGGAAGGGGAGCACCTTTTCATTCATATTACCACTATAGAACGATCTCTAATGAGCTGATGTACAGCGGAAAAATTTGTGTAAATCTTCAACGTGACGTATCAGATATAGGTAAGCCATTAGGAGAAATGAATATTTGGGAAATGTATGGGAACAGCCCTTTGTTCAAATGAGTAGGGAGGGGAATGATGGACTAGAATGTTAAAAGAGTGTAGATGAGAATAGGTGCGTATTTTTTTTGATTAAGGAATAATTTTCTGTGAAAGGATATAAATGTAACGCTCTTTATTTGAAAAAATACTTCAACTGTAATTGTCTGGTTTTGAGTGATTTGTGATAGACTTAAAATCAGAGGTTGTACTTTGTCAAACCCATTGATATTTATATATTTAGGCAAATAAATAAACAGATACACAATAAAAGGAAAAATTGGGGCCCGTCTATTCAGGACAATTTTCACGTTGTGTTTGTAAACTAAAGACTAGGTTTTGCATTTCTCTTGTAGTTTATTTTAAATAATCTAGCAGAACGAAAAGAATCAAAATAAGTGCGGACAAGATGAAAAGGCGATTTTGAAATGGAAAAATACCATGAAATCTTTAGATAGCGTTTCGAATACCTGCTCAAGCGTACCTATTAATCGACCGAAACCGACTCTTTATGTGTGGTAATATTTTGTCTTTCTTTTTTGTCCGATAGTGGCTTTTGATCTATGAAATTTGATGGTTCGTAAGAACAGAAATACCCCCTAAGTAACTGACTAAGAGAATAACACATTTCTTTATATGCGAAAGGGAAAGCAGGTTATTACAAGTTTATTCTTGATTGTTTTGTGCGTAACGATGCATGCGCAAAGCGACAAAGCCCTTGCCCTAGAAAATAGGCTGGAAATGGCCCAGTCCGACACAGCTCGTGTACATGCCTACAATGACCTCGCCCGATTTTATCGAGAGTTTGATAAAGAGACAGCCTACAATTATACATATGAGGCAGAAAAAATTGCGAACCTAATCTCTCACCAGCGTGGATTAGGATTTGTCTTTGAAAACTATACCATCATCGCTTACAGAGCGGGAGATCTTCCTGTAGCTTTTGATCATGCAATGCATTGTCTAGAAATTGCAGAGAATATTTCGGACTCATTGTTGATTACCTTGGCCTACAATAATCTAGGTTTGATACAACGTGACCTAGGCAACCTCGATGAAGCCATAGAATCCTTCGAAGTCGTATTAAAGTACGAACGCAACCAAGGCATTACGGAGGGGCTGGCGCGTGGAGTCATGAACACTGGAGCTACACTTTTTAGCCTGAGAGAACTCGAAAATGCAGCGAGACTCTTTCAGGAAGCGTGGGAGATTGGGATTCAATTGAAGGATACCCATATCATCGCCGTCGCCCTCAACAATCTAGGCTCCTACCACCAACAGAAGGGAGACTTGAATACCGCTATGACCCGGTACAAAGAAGCACGGGAGTTTGCCGTCGGTCTTCAAAATCTCAATAATTGGGGAACCCTCTCTCACAATATTGGCTGGGTATACTTCAAATGGAATATCATCGACACCAGCTTTATTTATCTCAATGAAGCTCTGACATTATCCAGAGAGCATAACCTTCCCTTGATCGAGACAGCCTCTTTGGGAAGCTTAGCCGAAGTAAGCCTCAAAATAGAAGACTATCCTCAGTCCATCGCTTACGCAACCAAGGGGTATCAAGTAGCTAAGTCTGCCTCTAAGTTTGAGCAAGCCAAGAAGTCTCTTAGATCTTTGCATCAGGCCTATTATGCGATAGATATGTATGACTCCGCCTATAAGTATCTGCAGGAGTACAACGCCATCAATGATTCTATCCTAGCCTTGCAAGAAAATCAACGTATACAGCAAATCACGATTTCCAATACCATTGCCCAAAAAGATTTTCAACTCGCCCAACAGAAAGCCAAGGCAGAGAAGGAACAGGATCGCATTCAGAAGCTTTTCATTGCATTTCTTATTGTGACAAGCCTCCTCATGGGATTGGGCTATACATGGTATAGGCTGCGAAAGGCCAATATTCAACTAGAAGAACACAACACCAAGATCCAGACGCAGCACCAGCAACTGACCGAACTCAACCATATCAAAGATCGCGTCTTCTCGATCATTTCACACGATATCCGCGCCCCACTCAATAACATCAAGGGCTTGATGGATATCCTCTTGGTCCAAGCACTGGAGGAGGAGCAGCGACAGATGATCGCAGGTAAAGTGAAAAAACAGGTCAGAGAAACCTCGGATATTTTCGATAATCTCTTGCGATGGTCTCGCAACCAATTATTGAAAAATCAGACAGAGGCCAGCTCTTTTGACATCGTCTCCCTTGTAAGGGAGAGCGCGGAGGCCTTTTCTCAACAAGCATCCCAGAAAGAAATTGAACTGAAGTGCGAGTTTCCGCCTCAACTGTATGTGTTTGCTGATAGAGAAATGATCCACACAGTCATCCGCAACCTGCTTTCTAATGCAATCAAATTCTCCCGTCCCAAAGGAGAAGTATCCATCTCTCACGTGATTGAAGGTACTAAGGTCATCCTCCATGTGACAGATCACGGATTGGGAATAGAGAATAAAAAACTTGCGACCATCTTCGATCTCAAACAGAATGTTTCTACACCGGGAACCGCCGATGAGAGGGGGACAGGGTTGGGCCTTCCCATATCCAAAGAATTTATTGAGCAAAATGGCGGCACTATGTGGGCGCAGAGTACCGTTGGAATAGGAAGTGTATTTTCCTTTTCTCTCCCTATGAACCCTCAGAAAGTCTTCATTGCGTCTGAAGTGTTAGAAACGCAGTAGCTGCTAAGGGATTTTTACCATCTTCTCTATCCACTTTCCCTGATCCGTACGTATCTCCAACCAATAAAATCCAGGCTTGAGGTGAGTAAGCATAATATGATGTGTTTGAGGAGATCTGTGTTCATGGCATCTACGTCCTTGAATATCCCAGACCACAATCTCTTGGATCTGGAGTTGAGATGGGTCGAAGGAAAGATGGAGCATATCTCGAAATGGGTTGGGAGAGACGGACAAAGGAAGATGTGCAGTTTCTACAATACTCAAAGGCTGAGCGGCGCGTTCCAGTGCCTTCAACGCATTTAACTTTCCATAGCCCCAGACAGGATTAGGTACTGTACCTGTAAATCCATCTCCTTCTGAAGACTGCTGTAGGATGTCTTTAATCTGAGTAGGAGTAAGTGTAGGGTTGGCCTCCAGCATCAGCGCGATGATCCCTGTCGAAAGTGGAGCAGCAGCGCTGACAGCATTTTGAATCCCATACAAACCATTCCCGCCCTGAACCAGATTTGCGCTGGCATTGTGGTACCAAGTGTCAGGCTGATAAGCCGCGAAGCATACTTCTCCTGGTGTTGCAAAGTCTACCCCTCTTCTTCCATCATGTGTGGGACCTGCACTTGATCCCAACCATAGCTCTCCGTCCTCTCCTTGCTCTGTAATGTCCCGAAAGTTGCCATTAAGATCTGTCCATTCATTCTTTACGACATAGTCCGTGGGCGTGATGGCTTCTTCTGCACTTGTATAATCGTTGATGGAATGCCCTGCTACGACGAAGCTACCGAAGCGGTTGGTATTGCCAAAAGTGGAGGGATTGAGGGTAGCGTGAAAGGGAATGCTCTCATTGGTTGTATTAGTCAAGGTCAACGTATAGGTACCTGCCACGCCCGAAAAATCGATCAGAAGTTCTCTTCGGTCAGAGGTGGCTTCAAAAAATTCGACATCCTTCCCTCTATGACCGATAAAAATATCGCCTAGATTTTGATCTGCTACTGCTGAGGGGCCAGTGGGTGCTGAGTAGGGACCTAATGTCATCCCATTGGGGCGCTCGATCTGAAGATCCAATCGTCCGCTTTCAGGATACCAGAGATCCATCCTTAAAAAGCCTGCTTCCGCTTTTTCTATGACAAGTTCGATGGCCTGATTCGCTGGGATATCTCCCGAGGCATGGTTATCGGCCCCGCCGTCGTCTCCTGATCCACAGACAAAAGGATGTCCTTGCCCTACATAATCATTGATGGCGCGGCTGATCTTACTCGTCCCGTCTGTCGGACCTCCAATCGATCCAATATTCATCAATGTTACCGACGGAAGGCCCAACTCAGTGATTTTGTCATGTGCAAAGTCGAGTGCGACAGGGAGATAGTCGGGATTGAAGAAGCCTGCTTGCCCTGCCTGGGTCCCAAAGGCAGGAAAAGGATCATGTGTGATTTTGACAATCAGAAATTTAGCTTCTGGTGCGACACCTTGGAAATCATTTCCAGGTACAGCTCCTCCATTGCCTCCTGCGATACTTGCTGTCGCTGTGCCGTGTCCCCCTCTATCAGTAGTCAGTGGAGGCGACTGCTGGCTGAGGGCCTGATTGATCTGTGTGCTGTCGAAGATCGTACCGATCCCATAGGGATTATGGGGCGCTTGGGCACCGCTGGGATCGATCATATCATAGATGTAGGTGATACGAGTTTTTCCTTGCGCATCCAAAAAATCGGGATGCCGATAATCAATGCCTCGATCCAGAATGACGATGAGGGTACCTTCTCCTGTGAGGGGATACTGTTGTAAGGCTTGGTCGAGCTGGACCTCGGCCCTTGGAAGTAAGCCCTGAGAAGCTAATGTCAGACAAGAAAAGAGGATAAGTAAGCATAATGTGAGGCGGGACAGTTTCATATTCATGAGCGTATGAAGGTGAATGTTTCTATAGGTAATGGGGAAAGTAGGCCAAGGTTAACAAGTTACTTTAGGAGTAATCTCTTCCATTTTGAGAAAATAATCCCATAATGACACTATTTCTCAATTTGAATTGATTTTTAAGCTGTTCTTTTTGAGTGAGTTAATGATTTTTTACGCAATCGGTATACGCTTTGGTCTTTCTGGTACGTCTGAATCCTTTAACCCAAAGTTTTATGTCAGCATTTCGCAAATCCACACACACGAGACCTCAACAGCCTACACCTCAGCCTAGTTTGATGGAAAGAGGAGAAGCGCTTAAGAAAATAGACCTATTCCCTGTAGCCGTTTTCATCATGGGAATTGTCAGTTGCTACACGACCGCAACGGGGATCTACCCGATGCTCAACAACTGGATTCTCTCTTATGCAACCGCTATCGCCCTGAGTGTTTTCATGGTCGCCATCGCCCTCCGTATACCCCAAGCCTATCGCGAAGGCAATCAGGTCAAACTGATCATGGGATATATCTTTGTGGCCCTCTTCAGTGTCCTGCTCAACTTCAATGCAATCTATGGGATGTTTTCCTCAGAGAAATTGCTGTATGAAGAGCTGAAAGAAAATAAATCCCTTCTGACTGCGATTCAAGTACGTGCAGGAGAAGCATTGGATGATTTTTATGGTGCCAATGAAACAAGAGGCAAACTCCAACAAGCCAAAAGTCTACTCGAAGAAGAAACATCTAACCGCGTAGACCCTGGTTATGGAAAAAATGCCCGCCGCATCAATCAAGAGAGCATCATCCCACTAGAAGCAGAGCTCCAACTGATCCAGGCAAAATATGACCCGACCGTACAAGAGATCGAGAAACTCGTAGCAAGTGCACAAGTGACAATCGACGAAGCACTTGCCAGTCACAACATCAGCCAGTACCGCGAAGCCGTAGATCAAAGTGTGGATGCCTACACGCAAGTAGGAGAAATGACGCAGAATCAGTTGGGAGAGGAAAACTTCTACTTTGAAGATCTGGTCTTCAAACACCGCGACGTCGGAAACTTGAATCATTCATTATGGACATTAGGAGAAGTTTCTGAGCTCGATGGAAAGCAAGCTTCAGCTGTCATTGTCTCTTTGGTCTTGGCGCTCCTGATTGACTTTATCGTGCTCTTCGTATTGGTACTCGTCAATAAGCCTGAGAAAGAGGAAAAGGAAGTAGAGGAAGTCGTAGAAGAGACGAATCCTACTGGCTTTCGTAAGGCTTCTACCACCACGACAAACGGTCAATCTGCTCAGGGTAATTCGATTTATGCCTATCGTAGAGAAAGATCCACAGAGGATTCGCAGTCGCAAAGACCTTATGCCATTCGTCAGGAAAGCCGTGAACCTGTCCTTCCTACGACGCCCATTCAGGCTCCCGTGATAGATGAGCTTCCTCAAAGCGTAGAAGCGACGACGTCTCAAGTCATTTCAGCAGATGTCTCTCCTGTCGTACAGGCAGAAGCAATCCTTGTCGAAGTTGAGCCAGTAGAAGCTAGGTTGGAGAAGGAAGAGGTGATAGAATCTGCTCAAGATGACCAAGCACACCTCATGCCTGAGTGGCAGTACCTAGAAGATGAAGCATCACCCATCGAATGGATCGTGCCTGCAGAAGAACCAGAGGTTGTTGAGGATACCGTAGATACCTCAGTAGAAAAAGATCCTTTGGCTTTTGATCTTTTCACGATTGACTTATCAGATGAAGATACTCCCGAACCCGAACTGATCCAGAAAAACGAAAACTAAAGCGTATCTCAATTCTTGAACGTACCGAAATCTCTCTTCCATACATCCTTTAGCCCAAAAAACATGAAATATACCACGGCAAATCCTCCCGTACACCTTCCTCAGCATGATCCTGAACTGTCTCAGATCATCGAAGAAACCATAGAACTTCAACAGCATGTGACAGCTCAATCTCGTGCAACAGAAGAAAAACTCCAGGAAAAAGCTTTTGCATTCACTCATTCGGAGCAAGAAACCACAACGGAGGCTCCAATTCCTTCTGATTCATCTACCTCTACACCTGAGCAGGCCCAAACCCCATCTTCTCAAACACAAACACCCGATACACCTAGCCCTATGCCCGCAGTTCAGCCACAAGTCGCTCCCGCTCCTTCTGTGATTTCTCTCCAAGGAAAGATTCCAACCCATGAGGAGATCCTAGCCAAAAACACCAATTACATTTTCGTCTTTGGGTACACTGGATCAGGTAAATCCACGGCCTTGACTGCCATCAACATGTACATGCGCCAGCATTATCGCGTGATCCTGAATCAGGCGGAGAATCAGGATGGAATCCGATTGATGCATCAGATGATGCGCGACATCGAGGAAGGATACTTCCCGCAGCCTACTTCTATGGGGCAAATAACGGAGTATGATACAGCCTTTTTGATGAATGGTACAGACGTGAATCTGACCTTTTTGGAGATGGCAGGAGAGGACCTAAAGCGCGTGGATGTAGATACGGGAGAAGAGGGCTTTTCTGATGCGATCAAAGCTTACCTGACCTGTCCAGGGATTACGATTTCCTTCTTGATCGTAGCAGATTTTGACCGTGTAGTTGCAAGAAAGGAAGACAAGCTGATTCTTCAGTTTTTGAGTTACCTCTACAATGAAGGAATCGACATGTCTCGCGTAGGAGTAGTCCTTAGCAAGTTTGATCGTGGGCGTACAGACATGAATGTAGAGGAAGTCATTCAAAACTACCTTCCGCAGGTGGACAAGTGGTTGACTTCAGGAGACATTTCTCAGCCCCGTGTGTTTCCTTTCAGCATCGGAGAGATCCTTTCCGAAGACCACAAGAAAGATGAGATTGGTGAAATCCAATTGCTGGACTGCGATCCTATCGTCAACTGGTTGCATACGACCCTTTCTTTGCCAGGGCTCCAGCAAGCACCCGTAGCCGATCATTCGCAGCCCAAAAAAGGTTTCATAGGTAAAATGCGTGGTCTTCTTAATTTTTAAGGTTGATACCTAACGACAGTGGTGAACCTGTTAGGGAGGGTTCCCACTGTCACCTTTTGGACTATCTTTTACTCAACAAATCCACCTTTCATGTTCTCCGATAATATAGGACTCGCTCGATTCGGTAAGTTTGATGGCTTTGAAATCAAACAACTTCAAGGAAATCTTCTGAAATTTCAGGGAGAAGAGGCGCAACAATCGCTGGTTCAAGCATTACAACTTCGATTAGAGCATCTTCGGATATTTGAGGAAGCAGCCATTTGGGGATTCTCTTTGATCCAACATCAAGACGATCAGTATAGATGCTTTTCCTTGTATCGCTATACTTTGGATGCATATCGTCGAGATGGTTATCAAGCGATAAGTCTCGTCACGAAAAATGGGGTGCTATCTGCGCCTACGATTCACCATGCCCTTCATTCACTTATACAACTTCCTTCCACCTCGCCTTTGCCCATATCCAACAGGTGGGAGCAGGAGTTTATGCCTGCTCCTCCCCTCCCTGCACATTTGCCGCATCTCCCTGCTTTTATTCCATTGGGGGATGCAACCGATCGTTCAGCCATTCAATTTTTACGCGGCATGATTACCTTGACGATGATGCCTTACGGTTATTTTTTGGCGAGTCATGGGGAGCGTACGGTGCAATCATTGGAGGTGGGAAAATTTTATTTGTATCAGCCTCAGGCTATTGCTACAACAAAAGAAGAGGGAGTAGAAGAGAAAATACCTCGTCAAGTATCATCATCTTCTCTCGTCCATGCCTTTGATCAGGACAGTATGGGGAGTTGGAAAACCGATGCCAGGAAAATCTCAACTGTTACAAAGAAAAAACCTAAGAATAAGAAGTGGTGGCAAAATCTGCTTTGAATAATGATGATCACGAAAGAATGCGTATCATATTTCTACACAGAGAATGAATCCAACCTGAATTCATGCGTGTATAGACAAAGAATAATTAGGCGACCACTGGTTTTCAAATAGGTAAGGTCATATTATCAATCAACCGAGTCGTACCGACATAGACTGCTAAAAATATATGGGGACGTTGGGCCTCTGCTATTCGTTCAATAGAGGCTAAAGATTCCGCTTCGCGAATCTCCACATAATCGATTTTTGCCTCTGATTGCTGGGAAATATGAGCTATGGCGGCTTCTACAGCTTCATGGGAATGAGTATATGAAGGCCAGTTTTTTCGTACGATTTGGATAGCTTCGAATAGAGAAACTGCCTGTTTTCTTTCTAAATTATTTAAATAAGTATTTCGGGAACTCATCGCCAGTCCGTCGATTTCCCGTACAATTGGACAAGCAACAATTTCCAATGGAAAACATAGTTCTTCCACCATTTTTTTGACAATCAATTGTTGCTGAAAATCTTTCAATCCAAAATAAGCGCGATCGGGCTGGATAATGTGAAATAGTATAGAGACTACCTGAAGAACTCCGTTCATATGCCCAGGTCGACTGGCGGTTTCCATCACTTGATCGAGGACATCTATTTCAAAGCGGATGAACGTCTGCTTTTGGGGGTAAATCTCTTGAGCCTGAGGGAAAAAGATGGCGGCTGCACCTAGCTTTTCTGCCAGCGCGCGATCGGCATCGAAGGTGCGGGGGTAAGCATCTAGATCGTCTGTGGGAGCAAACTGGGTAGGATTGACGAAAATGCTGAGAACAGTGTAATCATTTTCTTCGACAGATCGTTGTATCAAGCTTCCGTGCCCTTCGTGTAGGGCTCCCATAGTGGGAACAAATCCAACAGAATGGGAAGAAGAAATCGATCGGCGCCAAGCCTTGTATTCAGATATTTTAGTGAATATATGCATAGCCTCCCTCTAAGGATATTGGAGGAAATTCTGGCCAATATAGGGAGTGTAATTGTTAATGCAAATTATTTTAAGTATTTTTGCACCCATATTTACGAACAGATTGTACTGACCCTCTGAGGGTTGTTGACATTCACTCCCATAATTGTCGTACAACATGAGCAAAAAACTGCGCATTCTCTACGTCACGTCTGAGATTGATCCTTTCTTGAAAATGAGTTCTGCGGCAGATCTGATTCGCCTTCTCCCACAAAAGTTGCAGGAGAAAGGACATGAGATCCGCATTTTCATGCCAAAATTTGGTGTGATCAATGAGCGCCGCAACCGCCTGCACGAAGTCGTGCGCCTGTCAGGGATCAATATTAGAGTGGCTGGAGAAGAGAAACCATTGACCATTAAGGTCGCCTCCATTCCGAATGCTAAGCTCCAGGTATATTTCCTGGACAATGAAGACTATTTCAAGCGCAAATCTGTCCTCACCGACCCTGCTTCTGATAAGTTCCACGTGGACAATGACGAACGTTCCATTTTCTTCTGTAAGGGAGTTATAGAAACCGTCAAGAAATTGGGATGGCCGCCTGACATTATTCACTGTCATGACTGGATGACTTCATTTATTCCTCTATATTTGCGCACGCATTATAAGGAAGACCCTATGTTTAGCAAAACGAAAACGGTCTTCACCGTTTATAACAACGGGTTTGACAGTGAGTTGGCTCAAAACTATCTGGATAAAGTTCGGGTAGATGGCATAGAAGATGAAAACCTAGACAACTATGACGGGCCAAATTACGTCGGTGTAGTGAAGGGAGGAATGGCACTCTCTGATGTGGTAACCAAAGGACACCCCGTAATTGATGAAAAGCTGGAAGAATATATCGAGCAAACTCAATCTGAGAAGATCTATTTCGATACTTCTGACGCGGACCAGTACGTTGAAGGCTACCACCAGCTTTACGCGAACATTTCAAACTAATTTTATTTTGAAGAAAAATATTGCGCTTTTGCTTGCTGCTGTAATTTCAGTAGCAAGCATTTTTTTGTGGACAGGCTGTACCGAAGAAATTGATGGCGTAGGAAGAGACGTACTTCCTCCTTCAGATCTCATCAACACTTTCTTCGTCGATACATTCCAAATCGAATATGAAACCGTGGTCGTCGATACGGTGAATACCTACAGGTCGCCCAATCAACTCTTCGGGAGTATGGTAGACCCACAGATGGGACGTCTCCAAGCTGCCACGTATATTTCTGTCCGAAATCTCGATAATCTCTTTCTTGGAGATCCTGGAGATTTGTTCTTAGATTCAGTCGTATTTCGCATGCAAATAGCGACCACCTACGGTAGACCTCAAGAGCTACAGCAGATTCAAATCTACGAGCTTACAGATACCATTCCCGATTCAACGCTGACAAACTCGCGGACGCAGATTCCCTTTGACGACTCAAGGAATCTCGCCCAAAATACCGAGATCAGCCTCAATGAGACCGGACAAGGTGAATTCAATATTCGGCTAGATGACGAGATAGGCGAGCGACTCTTGTTTGCCGATACAGCCGTGCTCAATAATCCTGTAGCGTTCCAGCAACTCCTCAAAGGATTTTATATCACGACAGATCCTATCGCATTTACCTCCCGTGAGCCTGGTGCCATCTACTCTTTTATCGGTGCAAGTGCAGGGACCGTAGTAGAGGTCTTTTTCAAGCGCCGTGAACCCAATACACAAGCGTTTGTAAGTGCCTCAGAAACATTCGGTGTCACGCTGAGTACGCCTCGCTTCCACACAGTAGAGCGCACAGAAGTGGCAGGGAAAATATTGGAGGAAACGCTTGTCAATGGTGGCAATGACGAT
>JBCBFT010000074.1:0-35334 GCA_038527485.1 Bacteroidota bacterium | reverse complement strand
TGATCTGTGAGATTGTACTGGTAGTGAAACTGCCCCTGCTCCCAGACACAACGCCCCCTGGCATGCTGAAGATGCACGAGCTGCTTGCTGGCCTGTGTGCCTGATCCATCCGCGTCTTCATACTGGAAACCCGATACGTAGTCTGTGATTTTGGTGACGGGTGAACCCGAACCGCTCGGCACCAAGATGACTTGTCCTCGCGCCTGTGCCTGCATGCCTCCTGTTTGTGTGAGGTCGAGGACCTTCTGCCTTAACTTGGTCCCATCTGCACTGTAGATATACACGATGGCTTCGTTAGCACCTTTTTGCACATAGGTCGGTTTGTTGAGGTGGTTGTAAAGGACGCTGAGGCTACGATTCAGATCCTGAATCATGTTGCCATTCGCGTCGTAGCTGTAGTCGATGCCTGCATGTCCATCCTGGAAGTGGTCAATGTCTGGAAAACTGGCAGTGATGGCATCACTTACGCCCATCAGTTGGTTCCCCGCATAGCTGTACGTCAAGTCATCAATGGTGCCATAGTTGGGGCTCGCTCCGCCGACGGTCAAGCCCTCCCGCTGGAGGGTCAAGATGTTTCCGTTCAGGTCGTAGGTGTAGCTGCTGCTGTATTTGCTGTCGTGCGTCCAATGCTTGCTAGCATCTTGTGTCCCATGCTCTGCTTGCTTCAAACGATTCAATCCATCGTAGCTGTAACCATAGCCCATGATATCGCAAGATCCTGGAATCTGCCATTCCATACCCGAAATGTTGCCATTGTACTGGGCGGAGGCACTGCCGTGAAGCTTGGTGAAGCCGTCCTCATAGTGCAGACGCATACGGAAAAGATCCATCGGCGTGTAGTTGTCTAGCATCGGCTCAAGCTCCGCTTGATAGGCTTTGACAATCCGCTGAACCAAGACCTCCTTTTCGGTCTGCCCTATGCTAGAACCTGCAAGTTGATTCAAAATCGCTGTCTCCAAGGCTTGCTCGAAGCTCGCCCAGCCATTGGCGCCCAATACCTGCGGCGTAGCAAAGCTGACGACCAGCGGATCGGGTAGGTTCCATTCGCTGACAGTGGGCGTCCCTGCAAAGTCCACATTTTGGTTGGAGGTGTAAACGGGTGATTCCTGATAGGATTGCAAGGTCCGATTGTCGTAGTAAGTGACGTTCTTCTGGTCTGTGATGGTAAAGGCCAAGTCTCCTACAGGATCATCAGGCGCACCTGCTCCTCCCAATGCAGGACTACCCCCTAGGTTGATTCTCTCTACTTTGAACCCGCGATTGCCCCTGCGACTGATGTCAAAGTCAATGGTCAACGTATGGACTGCTACATTCAATATAGAGATCGCATTTCCCTCAGGCGCGCAGTTCGGATCGACCGTGTTGATGTCTGTCATCCATCCTCGGATGTTGTACTTGCGATCAACCGCTTGTAAGAAGGTAGCACCCTCATTTTGAGAATGGATCTCTTCTTTCACGATCTGTCCCAAAGCATTGTAGGTATTCTGGGCCATCAAGACCTCTGGCTGCTCATCCACTTTGTGAAGCTGCTTGAGCGGACGCCCCCGATGGTCGTATTCGAAGGATTCTACGATGTGGGTAGATTCTTCTCCATCATGATGCGTTCGCACAGTCTTTAGGAGTTCTCCCACAAAATTGTACTGATAACTCACGCGGTCCCATCCTTGGTTGCCACTAGCACGTAAGTGATTGTTTGTCAAAGTCTGCAACTCACGCCCATATTTGTCATAAAAGGTCGTGGTCTCGATCCATGTGAGCATGTCTGGATCGGGATTGAGCACCCGCACTTTGACCCCTGTGACCATGCCGATCGTACGATGGTTGACATCCTGTACCAGATGAGGGATCTCAGGAACCGCTACAGGATGTATGTCCATATTTTTAGCGGGATCAAAGTCAAAGTTGTAGTCGTCATAGTAGGTAACAGAGTGTATGGTCGCAGGCGCATTTCCACTCAGGAGATAGCTCGTATTCGTGTAGCCTTTAATCATTTCTCCTGTATGATCCGCCCAAAATGAAGGAGAACGAGTCTCATAAAGCGAAATATTGGGTACGGAAAATACTGTAGCTAAATCCGTTCTTGAAGCTCCATTTTCATAGATGCCTGTGATGATCGGGCGATCCAATTCATCATAGATCGTGAAAGACCACTCATCATTCGCTCGCTGGTTGCCATCCTGCGTCAACACCAGACGATCCCGCAGGTCATAGACCATGTAGACCGAATCCGCCCCAGGGACAATCTTCTCGATGATGCGTCCCCGTTCGTCGTAGTTGTACCAAAAGACAAAGTCGTCGTCCACAGTCACAATGAAACCCGTCTTCTTGACGATCTCCCAGCCCTCTGGCTGGATCACACATTTCAATCGTCCTGAAGGGTCGTAGCCATAAGCTGTCGTAGCAAATACACCACTTCCTTTTTCTACTTCTTGCATGGTCAGGAGTTTCTGCCCCAACTTGTCTGTGTAGGTGATCAATTTGACTCCATTTTCATCTATCATCTGGCTCTTGGACAACTCCCCTACTCCATAGGTATGGGGCATGATGGTTCCATCGTTCAATACCTTCAATGCCAGCATAGGCGTCGTGTTCGTCCCGTAGGATGTCACCATCGTATGCTCCTGGGCCGATTGTGTGCCTGGGCTACTGAACTCGGGTTGCCAAGCAGTTCCTGCTGCTCCTTGTTCGACTGCCCGATAAAGTGGCGAAGCCTCAAACTGTGTCACACTCCGTGCATAAGTCGTCCACGCATGCGTAGCCTGAGGATCACTATAAAAGGCAATCTGCTCATTCTTAGCCGTGGAGAAATCAGTAAAATCTCCGTTTTTATTTGCCGTGTAGGGCAAATACTGCCGTGTTTGCTGCCCCAGCTTGTTGTACTGCTGGATGGCGATGATGTCTTCTCCATTAGGCGCACCTTTCCAGTCGATGCGCTGAACCGCGCGGCCCAAACCATCAAAATACTGGATCATTTCCACTTTGTCTTCTTTGATGCTACTAGATTTCAATTGGAGAAAATCGGCTTCGTTGTCTATGGCCTTTCGGGCCGTTGTGCTTCGGATATAGTTCTGATGCTGATCAGGTGACTGTGCGTATAATAGGGGTACACAAAGGGTGAGAACCCATAAATATATGATGTAATTTTTCATGATTTGCAAAAATTGGTTGTGTTGTAGGACGGCTAATTTTGATAGTGGTATTCATAACTCTGGACGTAATTCCTGTCTTGATCCTGCACATAGAGGAGTCGTCCAAAAGCATCATACTTGTAGTAGGCAGAGCGATTGTTGGGATCGGTAACCGTATGATACCTTAGGGCTTCGTCGTAGCAATAGGTGGTCATCTGCGCACCCATGGGATATAGGCGGAGTTCGTCTATGTAGGCATTTTGAGAACAGGAGACTTCTACTGTTCCTCCTGCCGCTATCTGCACTTCAAACTCCTGGTATTGCATTTCTAGCCCATTATGAGCGGAAGTATACTTTGGACTTTGACCTGTAGCACTTACATTCACTGGGTCTCCTTTATGCCAAAAACTGACTTTATATTTTCCTGCTGGAAGATTACGCTTCCTCACATATCGTTCATTCCCAGCTCCTTTATTGGCCAAATGGAATCCATTGATACCTGATTGTATGAGTGTAGGATCATGACTTACCCATCCTGCAGCAGCTGTACGTACGATTTCCCATGCACCATCTTCGAGGATGTCTGTTCCACTCACACTTCCATCTTTAGGCGCCTCAAAACTGGTGTAGGCGACTTGATCATTACTAGCATTGATTACTTTGGCCAGAGGTAGTCCCAGTGTCTGTGTACTGATAGAAGTAGCGGGCGTAAACCACAAATAGGTGACCTTTTGACTATTCTCTGCTTCTACCTCCTGAATATGATCGAGTTCATCAAACGAAACCTGATGCGTTCTTCTCCACGAGAAGTTTCCAGGAGTAGAGACATCAGCGACGTAGTATTCAGCGGGGAGAATGTGGGTTCCCGAAGGGAAGTTTTGGAGGATATATTTTTGCTTGCTTGCTCCAACCAGTGCCCCATCCTTCAATTGACGGACCTCCAATGGCACGATAATATTACGCCTCACCATCTCGGCAATTGCAGGGTCAGTTCCTACAACTGAATTGATCACGGCGTTCTTTGCAGCATCATAATTTGTCCATTCCAATCCTAAGCAGGAGATGTACTCGTTGACGTAAAAGTCCATTGAATATGTAAACTGGGCTTTCCCAATCTGCTGGGTCTGATATTCATTTCGGAGAATGCCTACTTGTTGATAATATATCTGCAAACAGTTATCAGAGATATCCGGGAGAGAAGAAAAATCTACTCCAGCATCTGAAAAGTATTGATACTCCGTTTTCATCACCGATTGATCACTGTTGACAACCGTCTCGGAGATAGGCGCATTGTGATTTTTGGGACTGGTGTACTCGATCGTTCTTACGGTCTCCACTCCATCCTGAAACGCGCGCTCTTGCTTCAGTCGGACAATTCCCGCTTTCCAAGTGTACTTCCGATAATTAGGTTTAGTCAATGGAATATCAGGCGCGCCAGCAATGCCATTAACCTGGAAACCCGCATCATAGGTGAAAGGAACATAACCATACACTAAGCCTAAATCTACGATCTCATATTCCAGCTCCTTTTTCACCAATAACATCCCAGTCTCATCCCGTATTTCTTCCTTCACCAAAGTTCCTCCAAGTAAATCATTCTCAGCAGGAATCGAAGGGAAGTTTCCATATCCGCCAGAAGCTCCATCTGCCTGAATATCAGGATTGTGATAATAGTATACATGGCTTCCATTTCCTACCGTACGAACCGATACTTTTCCATATCCAATATGGTATCCTTGAGCCGTCCTCATCGCGCTACGTGGATTTCCCATGGCGATATAGTCGGTTGCAGGAATCTCGTTGTGAGGGGTAGGCGGATTATAGCCAAAGTGGCTGTTGCTTGTATATATGTAGGAGTTTCCATTGGGATAGCCAGCAAAAAGCTTCGCGTCCTCATAGATGAAGTTCTTTTCTAATGCAGGGTTTCCATCGTTAGGATTTGAAATGATTTTTCGGATTCTCAGTCCTCCTACTACTTTACCCTCAAACATATGGGGACTGTAGACAAAATCTGTATAGCCTTTCGTTGGAAATATGATCCGTTTCAGAATTCCTACCTGCATCTTGACAGAGTCTGGATCACGGGTGACTCCTGTGGTCCCCACCTGTACATTTACATATGAGGTATCAGCCGCATAAAGCGTCACACTACTATCCCCACAAGGACAAATAGCATTTTCAGGTATCAAACCCAGTGCATGGTCGTTTCCGTTGTAGTACCCCCAATGATCTCTTCCCAGTGAGTTTTTCTGAGGGATCAACTCAGATTCGTCATACTCAAAAATGTAGGGACTTAAAGTTTCGTTTCCCACTTTTTGCTCGACAGAAACAAGTTTAAGCTTACGTTGCTCATCTGCTCTCCCAAAGCCTGGACCATAAACCTTACAATCAAAATATCCATGGTTCACCATAAAGGAGCGTTCGGCTCTTCCTTCTGAAATTCTAATTTCGTCCAACGCTTTGGCTTCCACATTTGCTTCGCCTGCTGTCCCTACTTTCAGCAGATCCTGGCGCACGTGATTCGCAATAAATTGTACCTCTAACTTCCCTGAACTCGTGGTAATGCGAGACAAGCGCTTCCCTACCGTGGCCTGACTGTGCATGGAGACGCCCGCGTAAGCACTTCCAGAAACGAGATCTCCTCTTTTTATATTACCAGTTGGAAGAAGTTTGTCCATTGACTGAGCACCTGCACAGTTGACAGAACGCATATGACCTGTGACGCCACTCGTAAGAAAGTTTTCTGACTCATAGGAAAACTCGATAAAATGGGTTCCATTGACGGACTCGATTTTTGTGAGATAGTAAGACGTCGATCTACGATTCTGAGGTACAATGCCATAAGCAGCAGAATAGCTGTGTGTATGTTCTGTCGCATCTCCTCCTCCAAAATAATACTTAGTCCCATCTGTGGTGGTAATCACCCAAGAAGAAAGATCGGCAGCAGGTTCAATCCGCACATCACTTTCTCCTATGATCATGGGCTTGCCCTGATGAAAGATAAATTTTCCACTGTAGCCATTAAAGTTGAAGTTGAACATATCGGGCTGTGTATCGATATATCCTTCATTGGCGTCAAACATCCACTCTACGCAAGTAGGAATATCCCGAATATTCCATTGATCAAATGAGTTATAGTGATTGTCTGCTACATAGCCTCGCTTGTAATCCGATACAGATTGGGGCCTACTGCCACACTCCCACATAGAAGGATGAAGTCCATAGGTATTCATCCAGCCACTTTGACTCTCGACTGCCACCCTGGGATAGGGCAATTCATTCAAAAAACCGCCCTCGTCAGGTGTGCCATTGATCATGCGGGTGATGACACCCCCTGCGTTTAGGCTCCAGCCGAGACCCACCCAAGAGGCTACCTCGTCGACCTGTATACCCGAACTATGATAAGACAGAGAAATGGGGACCTGTAAACTTCCCTCCGTGACGGTATAAATCGGAATGGAAATGTTGGGGACACCTGTGTGATAACTCACAGGGAAATCCCCATATTCTCCTAAAGCAGCCGCGTTGGGACTAGGAAATTGAGGCTCCTCAAATTGGATAGGACCTTGTTGGGCTATTAACCCCTTACCCCCCCATAAAGCATAGAGAAGCAAGCATACGAAATAACAATTATTTTCCATCATTATGCTGGTTTAAATGGTTGATAATCTCTTGGCATAGCTATCACCGACCCTAGGAAGTTCAAGGGCCTACTAATGGTCATCTAAAAGCACAATTACTGGGAATCCATAACACATAGGTACTGCTGCCATAGAAGATGGGACTACACCCAAGATCTAAGACTAAGAGTATCCATATTCAGGTATTATTTAGCCAATAGGAACATCTATCCCTATATGCTACATGTCACAGGTATTCTACGTGCTTTCTTACATAGACTAAGAAATAAACAACAACAATCTGGAACGATTTCCTCTTACCATTGATATATGATAGTCACAACATACGTTCATTTCTACCTAAAAGTCAAACATTTCTTTATTGAATACTTAAAAAATTTTCGGGAAAAACTTGTAGTAAAAATATTAGCTATCAACCATTTAAACCCTTGTTGCAACATCTATCTGACAGAATTAATATTTACTCTTATCGTATAATATACCTATTAAATAAGTTCTCCTACAACAATACCGACCTTATATATATAGAACAATATATAACAAGACCTGCAACACTTAGTGACTAAAATCTTCAAAATCAATCGCTTACAAAAGGATAAGTAAAAGGTAATTATAAGAAGGAAAGATTGATGTCTATTTGTGCTATCTTCAGCTTTGATTTCACATCGTATGCCATCTAAATGTTTGATCTCATCTCTTGGATATGCATATAATAATTTTAGGCGCGGAACTATATATTTCATTTTTTTGTACGAAAAAACGTACTGAAAAATATTATCGCGTTTTCGTGCTATTTTGATCTATATAGTAAATCGCCACACAGTAAAGGTGGTTCTAAGAAGTACAGATAGCCTACGGGACACCTCACATATTCGCCGACTCAATATATTTCAGCAAATCCTCCTTGTAAGAATTACTCACAGGAATTTCCTTCTCCCCAATAAAGACTCGATTGTGCTGAATGAGATGAATGTGCTTGAGACCAATGATGTAGGACTTATGTACGCGCATAAAATCGTCCTTGGGCAGTTTTTCGAGCATCTTGGTCATACTCATGAGCGTCAAGATCCTCTGCTGCGGAGTGTGCAAAGCGACATAGTCTCTCATGCCCTCCACAAACAAAATATCCTTATAGTGTACCTTAAAGAAGCGTGTATCGGACTTGACAAATAGGAAGTCCCTCTCGTTGCCCTCCCCCACTTCTGTCTGACCTTCAAGCACCAGGCGGGATTTCTTCTGCTCTAAGGCTTTGTTGATGGACTTATAAAAACGATCAAAAGGAATAGGCTTCAACAAGTAGTCCAAGGCATCTACCTCGTAGCTCTCCGCCGCATACTCAGGGTGAGCCGTCGTGAAGATGACCATCGGGGCCTCTGATAAGCTCTGGATAAACTGCAGGCCCGTCAAATCTGGCATCTGAATATCCAAAAAGATCAAATCTACATCTTCAGCCTGGAGATAGCTGACTGCCTCGATGGGATTTTGAAAAGTGGCCAATAAGTTTACTTCGGGAATCTTACCTGCAAATCGCTCGATTACGGCCAATGCCAAAGGTTCGTCGTCTATCGCTACCGCTCGAAGGGTCATTTCTTCTTTCATTTAGTGCTTAAAACTGAAAGTTAAACAATTTTTGATGCTGAGGATATGTTTGCTGATTTTTCTGTTCGCAAACTTCCCAGCGGAATGTGCAGATTAACTTCATAGAATCCTTCTGAAGTATTGATCTTCCACTCGTGGCGTTTACCATAGAGGAGATCAAGTCTTTTGATGACATTTTTCAGGCCGATGCCTCCCACATCATGCTTACTTTTGGCAGGATGGGGGTGGATGGGATTGCGGACCATGAAGTGCAACATGTGATCGGCCACCTGTAAGACAATAAAAATCTCCGAAGGATTGACGACGCTGATGCCATGCTTGAAGGCATTCTCTACAAAGGGCATAAGGATCATAGGCGCAATGACGTAGGGATCGGATGTTCCATCTAAGGAAAAATGAATCTGCGTCTGCTGGTTGATCCGCAATCGCTGCAAGTCGATGTAGTTTTCCAGATAAGAGATCTCTTTAGAGAGTGCGACCCTGTCTTCATTGGATTCATAAAGCATGTAGCGCATCATCTGCGAGAGCTGTGTGATGCCTTCTGCCGTTTCATCATCATCGTTTTTGAGTGCGAGCCCATACAGGCTGTTGAGTATGTTGAAGAGAAAATGAGGATTGATCTGATGCTTGAGAGCCGATAGTTCTGCAATCAGCTTTTCTTGTTCGAGTTCGCGCCGCAATCGTTTTTCTGCAAACCATTCATAAGCAAAACCATGAATATTGGCAGCAACAAGGGCTAGAATATTAAAAACAAAGTCCGCTTGAATCCACTTGAAATAATCATTCTTAAGCGCAGGGTTGTAGGTGGGATTCTGGGCATATGCATAATCCATGAATAGATAATCAATGAAGCCTTCCCCCAATGTCCAACACACAAAGATCAGCACATTCACAAATACCAACTCCCGAGGATGGTTCCTTTTGAGAAATCTCGGCAAAACCAAATGGGCATAACCGTAAATAAGCACAATGTTCAGCACCGTACTATATGCGACAAATATTCCTGTATCTGTATCATTGAAATTATCCAGTTCAAACCTACCTCCTAACCATGGAGAAATTAACCAGAATGTGAGAATCCAAAAGAATCCCTGAATAAGAAGTAGAGCTGCCCGCACGTTATAATATTATATTTTTGACTGAGAGGTTGCTTAAACGTTATCCTTCAGTTTTATGGTTTTCAATTACTCATTCAATGTATCAAATCTTATCTAGAATTTGCCTCTTGATGACAGAAAGGAAGTTTTAATTGGTCGATTTTTTGTCTCAAAGTCAATCCTTGTCATTGATCTACACATTTTCTCCGCTTGTCCCTTGCACATTTTGATTTCACTTCGAAAACTACCATTTTCCTCTTTCACCAACAGAATCCTCTTAACCATGCCCAATTTATACGCCTTACTTATAGGCATCGACGATTACCAATACATCAGCCCTCTTGGAGGTTGCGAAAAAGATATCCGCAAAGTGCACAGCTTTCTGGAGTCTTTTACTGAAGGTAAAATGACCTTCCATCCTAAGACACTTTTTAACAAGGAAGCGACCAAAGCAAATATCGTTGAAGCCTTTCGCTCACATTTGACAGCCCAAGCCCAATCGGGTGATGTAGCCCTTCTCTATTACTCAGGACATGGGGCACAGGAAGACGCAGCCGACGCATGGTCCATCGAAGAACCCGACGGAAAGCTGGAAGGTATCGTATGCCATGATACAGGTATAGGCAAAGGCGTGCCCCTACTTGCAGATAAAGAATTACGGTTTCTGATCCACGAACTGTCCAAGACGGGTGCAGAGATTTTAACCTTCTTTGATAGCTGTCATGCAGGAGATAATACACGCAATATGGCCGATGCCCCCAAACGTCGTGTAGCAGCCGTTTTGCCGACCCGAAAGTGGGAAGAATTTATCTTTGCCGATCGCGTGTCAGAGGAAGATGTCCAACATCAACGCTGGGCAGATAAGGTACCCGAAGGTCGTCATGTTCAGATAGCCGCATGCGAAGACATGGAGTTTGCCTATGAGAACTCAGAAGGCGGGATCTTTACCAATACCATGTTGCAACTGCTGAAAGAAAAAGAAGGAAAAATCACCTACTATGATCTGCAGAGTCAAGTAAAATTCAAGATCAAAGGCGCAGCAGGTGGCATCAACCAAACCCCTCGTGTCTACGCTACCCCTGAGCATCACAAAGATATTTTCAAAGTATTTTTGGGTTCTGCCATTCATCAGGATTCTCTTTCAGGCAACATTGTATACAACGGCACTAACAAACAGTGGATCTATGATAAGGGGGGCATCCATGGTGTCCATGCATCTCAACAAGACAACTCGGAAACGTTGGTCATCGTGCCTGTAAAAGGCAAGAAGTCCATGTATGCTTTTGTCAAAGATGTGAAACCTGCCTACAGCGTCGTGGAGTTTGAGGAGGGAGAAGCAATAGATGAGGGCATGGTCTACAAGGGACATGTGGCAGGCTTGATGAGTGCGCCGCTGAATGTCTTTATCGCAGGGGTCGAAGATGGGAAAAAGGTCCTTCATGCCATTTTCGAAGAGCAGAAGATAGAACGAGAAAAGCACAACATATTTTTGGTGGACAAGCGTGAAGAAGCCGATTATGAAGCGCAGGCCGTAGAATTGAAAGATGAGAAGGATGGTCATATCAGGCGCTATTTTATCCTCTCGCTTCCAGGAGACCATCGTCCACTGACCGTACAGAAAATGGGCTTTTCAATGCCTGCTGCTAGAGAGATTGTCCGCGACCTGCAAAGTATCGTCACTTGGCAATTCATTAAAAAGCTACACAATCCCGACGAGGAGGCGCTGACCCATGAGGACATCAAGCTTGAATTTTTGCAGCAAGAACAGGCGGTGCCTATTGTTGATCGTGTCATTAAAGTGGAGTATGACGACAAAAAATACAATGAAACCTGGAAGTTTGATTTCCCTTTTACCAAAGTGAAGGTCAAACTGACCAATACGACCGAACAGCCCTTGTACGTGGCTTGTCTTTACATGGATACGGATTTTTCTACGACTCCCAGACTCATGAGACCTGATGTCGTGCGCTTAAATCCTGGAGAAAGTGTATTTGCGAGGAGTGGGAAGACAATCACCCTTCCATGGGAACTCCCGCTTCGTCAATTCAACTACAAGGAAGATCAATTCTATTTTAAGGTCATCGTAAGTACCGAGGCCTTTACGACATTTGAATTTACCTTGGATGGATTGGAAAAACCTGTGTTTCCCTGGCCCGATCGAAGTGCACTCACAGGAAAGGGGCTCACGTGGGATGAGGAAGAGGATGAAAAGATCAAAAGTGAGACGTGGCAGGCGACTTTGTATACAGTGAAGGTGCCGAATCCTTTTTACCAGTAAGCGTAAAAGTTTCGTTCATAAAATGCAAAAAAGGGTCTTCAAGGACCCTTTCATTTTTTGGAGAAAAAAATTAACCCGCCGATATTGGCGGGCCATCTATAAAAAAGGAACACACACATTTCGTTTTCGTTACCTGAATATACAAAAGATATTCAAGAGATTTCTATAAAGAACAGGAAGATTCCTCTTTTGTTTAAGATTTTGGGTAAAAAAGTTAAATATTTTCGCACAGGGTTATGCTTTTGTGCCTGTAAATGAAAGAAGCTATGCACAGAATTTTCTTCATATTTATACTTATCGCTCTGATTATCAACTCGCAAAGTTATGGCCAAGTTGTATTGGGTTGGGATGACTTGGGAAAAATCTCATTTACCACTGCCAAAGATGATGAATCAGGTTATGCTTACATGAAGCCGATTTTTAGCGAGAAAGTAGAAGAAATAAATGGCAAACGGGTGCAAATCACGGGATATATGATTCCATTGGATACAGAAGGCTACGAATACGTCGTCTCCGCTTACCCCAACAGTGCCTGCTTTTTTTGCGGAGGAGCAGGGAAAGAGTCTGTGGTAGAGCTCGATCTTGAAACCTATGATCGTCGTTATGAAGTAGATGAAATTGTGCAGATGGAGGGAATTTTCGAACTCAACGAAGATCAATTTGGGCTTTGTTACAGACTGATCGGTGCCAAGCCTGTAAACTAGCTTTACAAGCCTTTGCCCGTCTCCCACATCATATACAAAGAAAACAACGCCACAGCACCAGAAAGCAAAAGTTGCCACCAGCGATAGGGTTTCTTCAATCCCTCTACGAGTGCCAGATAAATCAGCCCATTGACCAGCATCGCCACAGCGACAATCACCAACTGACCTGCCTCTATCCCTAGGTTAAATAATAGCAATGGGCCTGTCAGGCAATCGCTTTCTCCCAACATCCCCCTCAAGAAGTTTGAGAATCCCATGCCATGTACGAAACCGAAGACCAGTGCCAGGAGATAATTCAAGCGCTTGACTTGGCTAACTTCTGATTTATCTCCACGCAGGAGATTGTTGAGCGCGGTGAGAAAAATGGTGGTGGGAATGAGGAACTCGATGATATCAGAGGGAAAACGCACGATATCCAGAACTGACAGGGCAAGCGTGATCGAATGACCGATGGTAAATGCCGTAACCAATACCAGAATTTCCCTCCACTGTTTGACCAAAAATAAAGCACAGAGCGCGACCACAAATAGCATGTGGTCATAGCCTTCTAAATCCAGTATATGCTCTACACCTAGTGGAAAATAAATCTCCGTCCCTTCAAAGCAACTCATCAAATCAGTCAATAAAATCATAAAAAAGCGATTAGGAGGGATTAGAAGGTAATATATAAGCAATCAGCCCCTCCTCACCTAGCGTAATCTCAATCGTATCAGCAGAAAAAAGCAACTGGATCACATGGTTTTGATAGAGGTCTCTGTAGGGAGATATCAGGCCCATGGAAAGCACTTCTTGCCCAATGAGGTGCTTCCAGACACTGCTCTCGCTCATGTCTACCTGCTCTATTTCGACCTGTCCGCGAAACTGCTGGATGATCCTTGTCTGTTCTAGTGCAAAGTTAAAGTCCTTGACGACCAGACCTGTCTGTGATTCATTGACTCCCAGCGAAAGCTTGGCCTTGTCCATATACAATTCGATCCAGTCCAAGGCTTCATAGACATCGTCTTTTTTGGCTACGTTGCGCCAAACGGTGTAGGTGACTCGAACCAGTTTCATGCCTTCCATCTTACGGAGGCGATCTAGCTCATCTGGAGCAAAATAAGTGGGCAGTATGTCCTGCATATCAGCAATTTTCAAAGTCTACCTCTTCCAGGAGGCGTTTGTTTTTATTGAATCGGCCTTTGGAGAAAATACGGATACCCGAATCACTTCCTTTTCTCAGTTTGAGTTGTTCTCCTTTAGGGAGATGAATAAAGCTCTGACATTCTGTACCGCAGCATCCATCATATTTGGCTGCACATTCGTCACACTGAATGAAGAGCAAGTTACAGGTTACATTTCGACAGTTGGTGTGCGTGTCACAAGGCTTCCCACACTGGTGGCAGTGGGAGATGATTTCATCACTGATCCGCTCTCCCAGACGCTCATCAAACACGAAGTTCTTTCCACGAAATTTATTCGAAAGTTCCTGCTTCTCTGCATCGTGTGCATACTTGATGATCCCTCCTTCGAGCTGGTATACCTTCTCAAATCCTTTGTGCTTGAAATAAGCCGAAGCCTTCTCGCAGCGAATACCTCCTGTACAATACATGACGATGTGCTTCTCCCGATGCTCCTCCAGCATATCTTCGATGATCGGCAAAGACTCCCTGAAAGTGTCTACATCAGGTGTGATGGCACCTTGAAAGTGTCCCACCTCCGTCTCGTAGTGATTGCGCATGTCGATGAGGATCGTATCGTCTCGATCCGTCAACTCATTGAAGGTCTTGGCGTCGATATGGGTTCCTGTATCTGAAGGATCGAACGTCTCATCACTGAGTCCGTCAGCCAGGATCTTGGGACGAACCTTGATCTTGAGTTTGTAGAAAGATTTGTAGTCTTCTTCTACTGCCAGATTCAAACGAATGCCACGGAGCCACGCATAAGATTCCAAAGCATTCATAAAATCTTCCATCCTCGCCATAGGCACAGAAAGCTGGGCATTGATCCCTTCTTTCGCTACATAGATTCGTCCAAACACCTCCACTCCGCTAAACTTCCGGTATAGATCATCACGAAAAGCTTGTGGATCCTCTAGCTGATGGTATTTGTAAAATGAAATGGTATTACGAGGGACTTTGGCCTCTGCTACCTTTCGCTTCAGTTCGTCTCGATTGATTTTATTGTGAAGCGGCATATCCTTCGTTCGCTTTTTATTTAACTTCGGTCTGAATATTGTACAAGAGTCCTACGTTGTTTAACCACAGTAGTTTGTCGGTGTATAGAATTTTCCAGACAATCTAACCCTCATTCATTGCAATTATTCAGACTTTTTATAATTATTGCTCACCAAATACAAATCTAGCCGTACCCAATGGATCTTCGCCCCTCTCTTTTCCTTTCACTTTGCCTCATGCTCCTGTTGGTAGCATGTCAGACTGAAACACAGCAGACAGACCAGATAACAGAACAAATTTCGGATAAAAATATCCATTCTTCAAATCCGCTTTACAGCTTCTTGTCCGATACGCTCGAAGTAATGGAAGCAACCATCCAACCAAGGGAAAATTTGGGGGAGATCCTCAATCGGTTCCACGTATCTGCCGCGACGATTCATCAGGTAGCTACACTTCCGCGTGAGACCTTCGATTCTCGCCGCCTACAAGTCAATAAGCCCTACACCGTCTTTCACGAAAAAGACTCTACCGCTTCCTGCTTTATCTACCATCCCAATCCCATCGATTATGTAGCCCTGAAATTTGGTGACAGTCTAGAGGTGGTTCATGGGCAGCACAAAGTAGATACGGTCGTTCATACCCTTTCTGGGACCATCAATTCCTCCCTTTATGTATCTGTGCTGGAAGCAGGAGGAACACCCCAACTCGTCAGTGAGATCGCAGATATCTATGCTTGGGTGATCGATTTCTTTGGACTTCAGGGAGGCGATTGCTTCAAAGTGATCTACACGACACTAGAGGTAAACGGTGCAGAAGCAGGTTTTGGGCGAATCATTGCTTCGGAGTTTTATCATATGGATGATCCCCTGTACGCCTTTACCTTTGATCAAGGAAATGGGCTGGCCTACTATGATGAAGTGGGCAACAGCCTCCGCAAGAATTTCCTCAAAGCGCCTTTGAACTACACACGCATCAGTTCTCGTTTCTCCTACAGCAGGCTTCATCCGATATTGAAAATTCGACGTCCACACCTTGGGGTTGATTATGCCGCGCCTCGTGGGACGCCCGTTCTTTCGGTCGGTGATGGCGTGGTGACCAAAGCGGCTTACAGCGGAGGTGCAGGACGCATGATCAAAGTTAAGCACAACAGCAACTACGAAACAGCTTACCTACACCTCTATAAATACGCCAAAGGCATCAAACCAGGTGTGAAAGTTACACAAGGCCAAGTCATTGGCTATGTGGGAAGTACAGGATTGTCTACGGGGCCTCACCTCGACTTCCGCTTCTACAAAAACGGCGTCCCCATTGATCCGCTCAAAGTAGAACCCGTCCCTACTGAGCCCATTGACAGCCTACATCTAGATCGTTTTATGGAGCAAATGGAGATCTACAAATCTCAATTGCAGGAGGTTGACAAAGAAAATCCTACGCTTTACACCATGAAAGAGGAGATCGTAGCGGAAAAAAGTTGAGAGAATTCAAAAAAGGTTGTGACCTCTAGAATATAAAAAAGTCTATAGTTCTGAAGCCAAAAAATTGCTTGTTTGGATAGGATTAGACAATTTGCATACAAGCCAGTGGCCTAATTTTACAACCTAAATTACAACTCAACATGCTTCAGCAGAAATACAACGACGCACTCAGACTTGGAGAAGAACTCGGAATCAAAGACGGGTATGTAAACGAAGAAGAAGGAGTCCTCAAAATCGGTGGAATGGCGAAGACTCAGTACGAAAAAGATCAGATCTGGGACAAAATCAAAAAAGCAGGTGGTGATAGCCCTACAGACATCGTAGCGGACATCACGGTAGAAACGACAGATTACTACCACATCCACACAGTCGTATCTGGTGATTCTCTATCCAAGATTGCCAAGGAATACTATGGAGATCCTATGAAATACACGGCGATTTTCGATGCGAACACGGATGTTTTGAAAGATCCTAACGTCATTCACCCAGGACAAGAATTGAAGCTTCCTAATCTGTAAGGATAATCGAAGATTGAAATAAAAATATGATAGAGGGGGCCTTAGAGGTTCCCTTTTTTTATGGAAAATTTCTCCTTCATATTTACATATGTTTTCTCATTGTTTTCCCGATGCTTGATTTTCGTCTAGCTCCGTTCTACTTTGCGGAACTGCCCAAATTTTAGCTAAGGTCTACATGCTCAAAATTGACACCCACTCTCACATCATCCCCAAGCATCTCCCCAAATTCACCGAAAAATTTGGCTATGGAGATTTCATCTACCTAGATCATCACCGTCCAGGC
The DNA here is from genome assembly GCA_038527485.1 of Bacteroidota bacterium. Classification (GTDB taxonomy): domain Bacteria; phylum Bacteroidota; class Bacteroidia; order J057; family J057; genus JALEFZ01. The sequence continues at coordinate 18,458 of JBCBFT010000074.1, read as the reverse complement.
TACGCCAATATGATGAAAGGCGACGTTTTCTTTCGAGAGATCCAAGAAAACTGCTGGGAGCCCCAGGTCCGCATGGATGAATACGCTACTTTCGAGACCCAAGTCCAAGTGGTATGTACCATCCCCGTGATGTTTAGCTACTGGGCCAAGCCTAAAGACACATTAGAGCTATCCCAATTTCTCAATGATGACCTCTCTCAAGTAGTACAAGACCACAGCAAACACTATGTAGGCCTGGGAACTGTCCCTATGCAAGACACCGATCTTGCAGTCCAAGAACTTCAACGAATCGCAGAAGAAACGTCTTTGGTCGGCATTCAGATCGGCTCCAATATCAATAAGATCAATCTCTCCGAGCCCCAGTTTTATCCTATTTGGGAAGCCTGTGAGCAGTTAAACTTGTGTGTACTCGTGCATCCCTGGGATATGATGGGATGGAGACAGATGGAAAAGTATTGGCTACCCTGGCTAGTAGGCATGCCCGCAGAGACCTCTCGTGCCATCTGCTCGATGATATTTGGAGGTATTTTTGAAAAATTTCCCAGACTCCGCGTCAACTTTGCCCACGCAGGTGGCGCCTTCCTTCCGACCATCGGTCGTATTGAGCATGGATACAACTGCCGCCCTGACCTCGTCGCGATCGACAACCCTGTCAATCCTCGAGACTATCTGGGACACTTTTGGGTAGACTGTATCACCCATGATGCCCACATGCTCCGCTATGTCCTCAATACCGTGGGTTCCAATCGCGTCGTGATCGGATCAGACTATCCCTTTCCTTTGGGAGATCTCGAAATCGGTGCCTTCATAGAAGATATGGGACTGCCCCCTTCGGACAAAGAAAACGTCTACTTTAAGTCTGCCCTCGAATGGTTGGGGCTAGATGAAAAAGACTTTATATTGAAACCAAAGAAATCCATTAGATGAAAAACTTCATTTCACTCATCATACTTCTGAGTCTTACTTTCGGACTTTTTGCCCAGCAAGATCTGAATCTATTCACGGAAGCTGAAAATATGCTGATTCATGGCGACAGTGCAAGGGCGGAAGATCCACTACGGGTATACATCATTACAGAATATGAAGATTCTTTATTGCTCAGATCTCAGAGTCGTCCTGTGGTAGCTGACCCCTCAGATTCTACCCTGCAACTGTTCATCGACCGGTTGTACGCGACAGTGACTGACTCTGCGAGTATGGGCGTGGGCATTGCGGCACCGCAAGTAGGACTGCTTCGTCAGATCATTTGGGTACAGCGATTTGACAAAGAAGGCTTTCCTTTCGAAGCTTACCTCAACCCCAGCATTCGCCAGTATACCAAGCTGGGCCAGGCAGGGCCCGAGGGCTGCTTATCCATTCCCGACGAGCGAGACTCTGTCGATCGTGCATACGCGATTCTCATTGGGTATCAAACCCGAACAGGCGACTATAAAATCGAGATGGTCGAAGGATTTACAGCGGTCATCTTTCAGCATGAGATCGATCATCTCAACGGCATTCTTTACAAAGACCATCTATCAAAGGAAATCAAAGAGGCAGAAGCAGTAGAAGTTCCTTCTGATGAGTAGATATCTGATATATGGACCTCTTTTGTTAAGCATGATGCTGGGAATCTGGAGCTGCCAGGCAAAGAAAAAAGAAGCAAACCGTGAGGCTTTACTAGAAGTGGCATTTACCATTCACCAGGAAACCCTTGTGAAATATCAAGAGATAAAGCCTTTTCAATATCTGTACATAATCGAATCAGATTGGGGAAAAATGAAGGTTGGGCAGGTCAATGACAGTATATTTCATGCCTGGGAAGAAACATTTGCGAGTGTACCAGGCTATGAGGACCAGTTTCCACAAGATTCCCTGTATCGAGCGATAGATCATGGACTTTCACTCATGGAAGATATGAAAGGAGCAGAAATTCTGACGTTGCAAAAGGAACAACTGGCTCGACTGAAGGAAATCGAACAACGATATAGGAATCCAAAAGCGGACACCTTGTACCAGATTTTCCTAGAAGAATTTCAGAAGCAAAGAGATACAATTACTTCAAACAAGTTGTAGACAAATGAAAATAGCAATCGATTTTGACGGGGTCTTACACCTCTACTCCAAGGGCTGGAACGGGGGCGAAATTTATGATCCTCCTGTGCCTGGTGCGAAGGAAGCCATGCAAAAGCTCAAGGCCCAAGGACACACACTTTACATTTTCAGTACACGTAGCAATAAGATCTTTCGCAAAAATGATCCTGTCGATCACAACAAAGCGATGAAAACATGGCTAGAGGAGCACGGGATTCCCTTTGACAAGATCTGGACGTTTGGCAAGCCCATGGCAGATATTTTTATCGACGATCGTGCCATTGGGTTTCGAGGGGACTGGGATCAGACCGTACAAGAGGTCGAAGGATTCAAGGTGTGGACACAGGCGTCCAAAGAGTAAGATTTAAGGGAATAGAGAAATGAGGCCTAGCTTTTGGCGTCTGATTCTTTGTTCCCCCCTTTGGGTTCCACCTCTGGGACAGGATCATATCCATGACCTCCCCAAGGATGGCAACTCGAGATACGCTTAATGGCCAACCATCCTCCGCGAAAGGGGCCATGCTTTTGGATGGCTTCAACTGCATAGGCCGAGCAGGTAGGTGTATACCGACAAGAAGCCTGGGTCAGGGGCGAAATCGCTCCTTGATAGAAACGAACCAACCCAATCATCAAAGCAGAAAGTATTTTTCGTATCATAGTCATTGAACGTACAGGTCCTACGAAAGTTTATCATTATGAACCGACACCTCTACTTATCCACCATTCTCTTTGGTGTGCTCATGTATGCCTCGACTGTCCAAGGTCAATTTAACAATATTCTTCTAGATGACAGCATTACCGTTTATAATCCCTGTGAACCCAGTATCTGCATCAACTTTCAAAATCCAGACAATGTCGTCGGAGGAGCCATCTTAGACAAAGTCTATATTACCTTAGATGGAGGAGAAAAATGGCTTACCCAACGACTAAAGTCAGACTATGGCGTCTACGGTGATCCTTGCCTTATATCTGACTTTCAGGGTAATATCTATTATCTCCACCTTTCCAATACTCCCAGTCAGGGCGGATGGTTAGATCGAATCGTATGTCAGCACTCTTCAGATGGCGGTGTAAACTGGACAGATGAAGGATTCATGGGACATCGCAACCCTAAGGATCAGGATAAAGAATGGGCTGTAGCAGATCCCCATACCGGTCAGCTATATGCTACATGGACAGAGTTTGATGCTTATTCCAGTAAAAAAGAAGAAGACCATAGCCGTATCTTGTTCTCGACTTCTGTGGATAGTGGAAAAACCTGGAGCGAGCCTGTCAGCTTAAGTGAGAAGGAAGGAAATTGTATTGATGGAGATCAAACTACCGAGGGAGCCGTACCTACCATCGGTCCTGAAGGTGAAATATATGTTGCGTGGTCCTATGATGAGAAAATATACTTCGATAAAAGTCTGGATCAGGGCCAAACGTGGCTACAGAATGACATTCTGATTGCCGATCAGCCTGGAGGCTGGGAATACAACATGCCAGGCATCATGCGCTGCAATGGATTGCCCGTGACTGCCTGCGACATCAGCCAAGGCCCACACAGAGGCACCATCTACGTCAACTGGAGCGACCAACGACACGGCAACAAAGACACCGATATATGGCTCGCTAAGTCTACCGATAGCGGCGAAACATGGTCTCCCCCGCTCAGAGTGAATGATGACGGAGAAGGCAAACACCAATTTTTGACATGGATGACGGTGGACCCCATAACAGGCTATGTCTACTGCGTGTTTTACGACAGACGGGCGTATAAAGACAATCGAACAGATGTATACCTCGCTTACTCTACCGACGGAGGCACCCACTTCACCAACATAAAAATCAGCGAAACCCCTTTTCTTCCCAATAAAAATGTTTTCTTCGGGGATTATACCAATATTGCTGCCTATGACGGAAAAATATGGCCCATTTGGACAAGACTAGAGAACAAAAAGTCTAGTGTATGGACATCGAAAATTCTTCATAGCGAACTAGAAAGTACCCAACAGCAAAACAGATAAGAGGTATTTTTAAGGAGACTATTGACTCTAGATTAAGTAGACAAGCAGATAAAGAGAGTGAGTCTTAAAGTGTTGCTGATATTTTAAGTCCCTATTCTCGGGTCTCAAAATCTTTCATCTACTTACTTAGCTTCATAAGCTCTCATATCTTCTATACATTTATCCTTACTCATTCTATATCCTATCGCTTTTACATGAAATTCAAGGATCCTAATATTGAAGTAGCGCGCCTCCAGAAGGAGATCAGCAGACGACTAGACCTATCACTTGATAAACTGATTTTTGACTATGGAGAAGAAAATCAGGAAGTCATTCTTAATCTTATCACCCTCAACCCCAAACACGAGCAATCCTTTCTCTACCATACCGCAAGTGGCAAAGACAAAGTAGAGGTACTAGAACTCATGTTGGAGTACGTAGAGCGCACCCATCGGAAAGTCAATACTTATACGGTTCAGTGGACCCAACGCGGAGAGGCAGATCTACATACCTCTTACTTCCGCGCCAAAAATATGTACGAAGTATTGGATAAGTTTTTTCATGGCCGTGAGAAAGATGCTTACGTCATTTTTTCTTTGACGATGAATCCTGTTGCTTGATGAAGCTAACTGCTGTATTGAACTGAAACCCTGAAGATGTCTTCTGAATCTATAAAGGACCGTTCAGACGAATCGTTGGTGAAAGCCATCGTACAAACAGGGAACACCCTTTACTTCGATATTATCTATCAGCGATATGCTCAAAAGGTTTATTATCAGATTATTTCCTACCTCAAAGATCCTGAGGAAGCACAGGATTTGATGCATGATATATTTGTCAAACTATATGAAAAGCTAGGTAGATTCGAGGGAAAGTCCTCTTTCTCTACCTGGCTTTTTAGCTTCGCGAGAAACTCTACCCTAGATTATCTCCGCAAAAAAGGTCGTATGCCCCGCCAAGAGTGGGATGACCACCTGGCAGAATCTATTCCAGAGGTCTCAGATAATGAGCTTCTTAGCATCCAAACAGAAAGGCTAGGTAGGATTCTTGACCAAATCCATCCAGACGAAAAAGCTGTACTTATCATGATGTACGCCCACGAGTGGAAGATGGAGGAAATCGCAGATCACATGGGAATTAGTCTCAGTGCTGTGAAAATGCGGATCAAACGCAGCAAGGCTAAAGTGAAGAAATTATTTGATGAAATGGAAGAAAAATCCAGAAAAAAGACCAAATAAGCACCTCTTAATCAATTAGTTAAAATTTTTTCTAATATAATTCCCTATTTTTTCGATTCTCATGTGACTTTTTCTTTTTTCTATCGTCTAAGGCGAAGCAAGAAATGTAGCTTATGCAAAATCCTTTTCAAGAACTTCTACCCGAAGAAGAAGATAAGCAAGACCTGATAGGCAAAGAAGTGATGGGAAGTCTGCGTACGCGCTCCCTGCTAGTAAATGTACTCGAATTGTTCACCACCGTATTCGGAGTGACCCTTCGAGAAAGTATTTCTCTTCAATCCAAGCTCACAAGCATGGATGACGCACCTGAACCATCCGAATAAAATCTAACATGAACTGGATCGAAATCATAGAGAAGTTCCTCAATCAAGGGATAGAATGGCTCACCCTCTGGGGACCACGTATTTTGTTGGGCCTGCTTTTCCTCCTCATAGGTCGCATATTTGCCAAGGTTGTTTCGCGCGTCATCTCCAGGGCGCTGAGTACCATCAAGTTTGATGTGCTAATGGACCGCCTAGAGATCGGAGATTACCTACGCAAAGTCAATATCTCCCAAAAACCTTCGGGAATCGTGGGACGCATCGCTTACTGGTCTTTGATGATGATCATCTTGGTGCTGGTGGCAGATCAGTGGGGACTGAGTGCGCTCTCATCCAAAATCAATGCCTTGGTCGCCTACATCCCCAATATTTTGGTGGCCCTTTTCATCTTAGTGATGGGCCTCTACCTCGCCAACGGGATTCGCAACTTCTTATTGAGCACACTCAGCGCGTATGGCCTGACCTCGGGGAAAGTCATTAGCAATCTCTTGTTCTATCTGCTGATGATCTTCGTCTCACTCACCTCGCTCGAACAATTACAATTCAATATCGACTTACTTACCTCCAACGTCATGATCTTGCTTGGGGGAGTAGCACTCGCTTTTGCCATTGGATATGGATTAGCTGCCAAAGAAATCTTTCCCAACATCATTTCATCTTATTACAGCAAAAGCATGTATACCATCGGACAGAAAATCCGTGTGGGGGAAGCAGAGGGAGAAATCATCGAAATCACCAGTTTATCTGTCGTTATCAAGACGGAGGAAGGCAAACGAATCATTCCTTCCAAAAAACTCATTACAGAAGAAGTAGATATCTTGTGACTATTTGAAAAAGCTTGGCGTCTCAGTTTCCAAAAGCATACGTCCCCAACACTCAAATGATCAAACATGAGATATTCGCTAAGCTTTATCCTACTTTTCTCTTTCTACTGGGCTTCCGCACAATATGGATCAGTAGTCTTCAACTATGAGATGGGCTATTTCAACAATGGCCAACCTCTTCCGGCAGAGGAGAGACTTTTATTTTCAGGAGAAGTTTCAGAATCTGTTGTCGCCATAGAAGTAAAAGCCCTCAAACCCAACGGAAAAAAAGCCCTCTATGCCGCACTCTGGCAAAGAGCAGAAGGCAATCGCGGGGAAAACTTTCAGCTTCCCTTCAACTATCGCCTACAGGCCAATGCAAGCTATGATGTAGCCATCACCTACTATGAACTCGTAGACCGTCCCGACAAAGCAGAAATCAACCGCCGTATTCTGAAAAATCTGGAGTTTTACCAAACACAGTTCATCAAAATACAAAAAGGCAAACTGAGGCTCGAAAAATCTGCGAAGAAACTCAAAGATGATTTAGACCAGATCTTGCAGCAAGGCCTTCAGGACTATCGACCCGCTGTTGCGATGGAGGCAACGGCTTACTCGGATCTTGTCCAACTTTATCTCGAAAGCCTCGAAAAAGATACCACAGTAGGATCTGCGGATGAGTTGGTAGACTTACTTGCTAGAGAAACCAAACATCTGTTGGAAGGCAACTGGTGGAAGATCTATGACGCACGCAAAGTCAATGATTATCCCACAGAAAAACTGGGAGGAAAACTAGCTGTAAACGTGGGATATGGTGGTGTGATTTTCAACACAGATCCAGAGAATTTCTCCTACGGAGCAGCTCCCTACATCGGTCTGTCTCTCCCCCTCAGCAACCGCGCCTACAGTCCTGCTTTGCTTCGCAATGCCTCGCTTTCACTCGGTGCCTTCACCCAAAACCTAGAGGACTCGGAGAAAAACACTTTCACAGGACCGATCTTCGGGAGACCTTACTTCGTCGGAATTGGATACAATATTTTCCGATTCATCCGATTGAATGCAGGGGCCGTCGCCTTAGAAGAACTCAATAACGGAGGCTCAGGCTTGCAGCTGGACCGTATACAACTTCAGCCATTTGTAGGACTGAGTGCTGAGATTAAGTTTTCTGTAGGGCTGGGAAGATAAATTTTAGGTGCATCTGTATGATGACGGTACGCGTGTAGGTGCATGCGCACGCTGTGACAGTACATGCGTATGATGACAGTACATGTGCACGACATGGCGATGCGATACATGCGCACGTTGTGGCGGTGCGCCTACGGGATCAATTCAAGAGATCTTCTAGATCTACTGCATCTAGGGACTTATAAATGTCTTCTTCGACCGAAATGATATCATCTGATAGCTGGGCCTTCTTTCGCTGGAGGCCCAGTATTTTTTCTTCTATCGTATCCTGTGTGATGAATTTGTAGAAGAATACTGTGCGCTTCTGTCCGATGCGGTGTGAGCGGTCGATCGCTTGGTTCTCAACGGCTGGATTCCACCAGGGGTCTAGGATGAAGACATAGTCTGCTGCGGTGAGGTTCAGCCCCACCCCACCTGCCTTCAGGCTGATCAGGAAAACTTTGATCTTGTCATCTTTCTGAAATGTATCAACCTGTCCCTGACGGTCGCGGGTACTTCCATCGAGGTAGTTAAACTTGATACCTTCATTGATCAGATCGTCACGCAGGAGATGTAACATCTTCACAAACTGACTAAAGATCAACACCTTAGAATCGTCCTTAGCAATCACTTGTTTGAGCAGACGCTTGACTTCCTTGTACTTTCCCGACTGCTCCAGCGTAAATTTCTCCTCCTCTATCATACGCGGATGAATCGCAATCTGTCTGAGCTTTTGAAGGCCCGTCAGGATGTTGAGCTTGTTCTTCTTCCAGGCATTATTACTGATCAGCTCCATCAGATAATTGCGATAGGTATTTTTGATGTCCTCATAGTACTTACGCTGAGGTTCAATCATCTCGCAATATTGAAGCTTTTCAATTCTTTCGGGAAGGTCTTTTTCTACCTGATTTTTCTTTCGCCTCAGGATGAAAGGATAGATAATCCTACGCAGCTTAGCCGACCGCTTTTGGTCACGACTCTTCTCGATGGGTTGCACATAAAAGCGCTTAAAGAAAGTCTCATTGCCCAGAAGGCCAGGATTGAGAAAGGCCATTTGCGACCATATATCCATGACAGTGTTCTCAACGGGTGTCCCTGTGAGGGAAAGGCGATAAGAAGAAACTAGTTTTCGAATCGCTTTGGCGGTCTTGGATTCTGGATTCTTGATCATCTGACTTTCATCGAGAATCACATAGTGGAAGGGAAAGTCTTTGAGTTGATCTATATCTTGTCTGACGATACCGTAGGTCGTCAGGATGAGGTCAAACTTTGAAAAATGATCTAGCCGGCGTTGGCGCCCCACACCTGTGTGTATCAATACCTTCAGCTCGGGCGTAAACTTCCGTGCTTCGTTGCACCAGTTTTGAATGAGAGAAGTAGGTAAGACAATAAGCGAGGGAGAATCTGTTCCTTCTTCTTTTTCCTTTTGCAGCAGGGCAAGCGTCTGAATGGTTTTTCCCAATCCCATATCATCAGCCAGAATCCCTCCCATGCGATTATTCTTCATGAAGTGTAGCCAGTTATAGCCTTCCTTCTGGTAGTTGCGCAGGGTCGCTTTTAAATTGGCGGGTGCCTCCACTTGTGGAATTGCGTCTAGCTTCTTGAATGTATCCACCCATTCGGCTGCACTAGGGCCATGCGAGGGAAAGTTCAAGAGCGGGGCTTGATATTTTTTGATACTGAGGGTCTCCTCTCCATTTCGTTGCTCGGAAACCTCCATTAAATGGCGGTAGTCAGAGAACCACTCCTCTGGCAGAATGGCGATCGATCCATCTGGAAGCGGATACTCTCGCTTATTTTTTAAAATGTACGCGCGAAACTTTACAAATGGGATGCTAAACTGTCCGATCCGTACTACAGCCTTGATGTCAAACCAATCGCCTACCTCTACTGTCTCTAGCTCTATCTGAGGACGCATCAGATTGAGATGATAATGCTGGTCCTTTTGTACGATCTGGATATTGGCCTCCTTCATCGAATCCGCATGTGTCGAAAGCCATTTGAGGCCGACTTCTTTATCGATGTATTGCCAAGGGGTCAAACTATTGGGATTGGGCGTCAATCGTCCCGAAAGATTCTTTATTTTTTGCTCTTCTGCTTCTGCTCGTATGATACGGTGGAAGATGATGTCATCTCCCTGCATTTCCATTTCTGCCTTTACTTTCGACTCGTCTTCTAGTGACAAAGTAAAATTCCCATAGCTCACCTCACGCATAAAAGAAAAGCTGTCTCCTCCATTCTCTGTCACACGAAGGGAAAATTGCGGTTCTTCCTTCACATCTCGTATGAAAAATCCTTTTGCTGATATTTCATATTTTTCTACAATTTGTGAAACGAATTTTTGGTAGTAGACTTTCTCCTTTTCTTTGGGGATAGAAATATTCCGCTTATTGAGAAAGGCCTTCAATTTATTTCCATCTACGGCTCGCTCAAAGGTAAATAGCTCTCCATTGAGGAGCATCCAGGCAGGCGTCATGCAGAGAAGGACAGCACCTTTGAACTGAAAGTCAATCTTTTCTCCTTTCAATTTGATCGTGGGGAAATACATGGTGTGGTCCTCCCTGCGGCGGAAATGGAAAAGGACCGTCGCTTTTTCTGCTAGCACTTTTATCGGCTCCTGCGCAGGGTAGCTATCATTCCCCATCCCAAACACAGGCTTCCCTATCAGGTGCGGAAGAATCTGGCCTATCTTTCGTTGGATGAAGTTGTGCGCCAATTTTTTGACCTCCCCATCAAATTTTTTCATCCAAAATTCTACTTCTTTCCTAGGATTCCCTCCGAATCTACGCACAATCTCTTTGGGTACGATTTCTCCACAAAGCTTGATCAACTCCTCATCGGTATCATCCATCCCACTTGCAAACTGCTCCATATTGTCTGGATAGGCATGCTGATGGACAAGACTTAGCGATCCATCCTTTAGCGTCTCCACGTAATGGGCAGATACAAGGTACCCCAAATACTCATGATGATAAGTAGCGTATACAACCTTGAATGCTTTGGACGAATCTACCAGGCGCATAAATTCTAAAAGAAGTAAAAATTATATATGTTCGAGTACTTAAACTAAAACCAAAACTAAAGGTAAGGATAAAATTCATTTGGTGAGAACTTTTCCTAAGGAAACGTAAAAAAAAGCGGGATTCTTTAGCGTATTACGGTACAAATCGTTGAAATAATAGTGAAATGAAAATATCGCTCCCTCTCAACCATAGTTGGATTGAAGGGAAATTTCACTTGAAAAATAAATTCATCTTACAGGAATTAACGAGAAGCCTGCTCTGGTGCCCCAGAAGGAATGATCGGCAACTCTACCCTAGAGGGATGGGCTGCATCGGTATGTATGGTGTAAGTCGTCTCTGCACAGGAGCCCAGTGTCCCATCAGGACAAATCGTGGGATTTAGCTCGAAAGTCGCAGCATCAGCTCCTGCAATCGAAAGGCGGATCTTGTGACCTTTTTTAAACTTCCAGCTTGTTGGGAGTAAATCAAAGGTAAGTTCGACAGGTTCACCTGAGGCCAAAATTGCCTCCTGCCATTGCGCTTGTTCGTAGCCATGCCAAGGAAGCTCAGGCTTGACGTCTAGTTGGTTTTGCGCAAGCACATTGTTGTCGTACATCTTGGCCCAGCCTGCACGGAGCTGTCCATCTGTGACATAGTAAGCTTCTCCTTTTTCGTCTACATCACTCAGGTAGACATAGACGTCTGCATCCGCTTGGTTGGCAGACAACCAGATATGTGCCAAGGGATGCCCCGTCACCTCTACATCCTCTGTCAAGACCTCTGACTCTAGTACCAAACACCTTTCGTCTAGAGTCGTACGTTTCATCACATTGGAGGGTGCGCCACGATACATGATCATGCGTGCTGATGAATCCTTGTCGTAGCCTCCATAAGCAGTAAAGTCTACTTCATATGTAAGAGCTGATCCTTTTTGAGGTTCCTTCGTGAGCCCAGATTCTCCCAAGAAGAAAGGCGTCATCACCTCCCGCTCCAAAGGCCAAGTAGCCTCTTCGCGCCAACCTTCATGCATGACATAAAGATGAATGGGAGCATCCTTGTCGAATCCATTGTCTATGCCTTTGAGATAATGATCATAAAATCGTAGGCGCTCTTTGGCCATTTGCTCACCATAGGTATCCTTGAAATCATACTCAAGGTACTTTTGGTAAGCCTTGGGAAAGGAGGTGTGAAATCTAGGGCCCAAATGAAGATAAGAAGGATTATGGGGAGCCAAAGTCGCATACCACATGGCCGTGCCACGCAGAAATCCATCAAACCATCCGCCAATATGAAATATCGGAATCTCTGTATCCGCAATCTTCTTGGCATTGTATCCAGGTCCTACTTTGTAAAAATTAATATTTCCGAGTTCCTCTCCTCCCGTCACATCAATAAACTGATAAGTATAATCCAAAAAGGTCTCCACCCACACATTGTCGAGATGATCCAGTGTCGCTTGATAGTAATATTGGGAATCACGTGAGGCTTTGTCGCGATAGCGTGGGACAAATGCGCCTTGCAGCATGGACTTGCGCTCGAATTCGGGCCACTCGTCAACCAATTTTCCATCTCCATCCTCGTCAATTACGGGAGCTGTAGGCATGGCAATTGGTTTTTTCTCCATTACATTGAGGTTTCCGCCTTGTAGCCTACCGCTGAAGCCTTCCATCCAGCGCGTCGCCAAAATTCCTCCAGGACGGAAGCCTGTGGTGTAGAGATCAAAACCCATCACCTCAGGAATGATACATTTGAGGGCGGCGGGTTGCTGGGCAGCCGTCATGTACTGTGCCCATCCCAAGTAGGACTGTCCCCACATGCCGACATGGCCATCGCACCAAGACTGTTGGGCCATCCAATCGATGAGATCCTTGCCATCTTTTCCTAGCTGAGGCATGAGGGCTACTTGATGTCCATAGGATGCTCCTGTCCCACGCATATCCGCGATCACAATGGCATATCCATGGGCAACCATCATTTTCAAGCTTTTGACAAGGTCTACCATGCTATAGGTGGGCCCCCAACCAAATCCCAAGGCGGTAGAACCTATATGCTTCGCAAGCCCCATATGTGGCACAATAAATCCCCGGCCGTAGGGCGTGTAAATAAAAATCGTCGGAAAAGCCTCTCTCGAAGGACCTTTGGTGGGAAGGATCACATCTACCGCAAGGGATGTACCGTCTGTCACTTTCACGTATTGCGACTCAACCGAATACTCCTTATAGATCTTCTTCTCGTAGTCTTGATATAGGAAATGACGGGACTGAGACCAAAGAGAAGAGGAGGCTAGAATGAGTGCACTGGTCAAAAAGACCATTCGAAGACAAAGACGCATAGTGAGTGTATTTTACTCGCTAAACGCAATCTATTCTCAAACGTTTACCTGAAACTTTATTTTTCTGATTTCCCTCAGACCATGTTTGGAACTTCAAATCTGCGAAAAATTTGTGCTTCCAGAACCATGACTTCATCTATTTTGATTGATTTAGCCCCACTAAATCTCACAAAATAGCTTTCACCAGAAGCTAAAATCACGGCTTTGGGGCTAGATCTTCATTGTTCAACACATGGTCTAATTTCGAATCAAAGGCCAATCCAAACTCTTCTTGAAGCTCACGTGTATTCTCCTGAATCCACGCTCCTACCCTTTGCCTAAATACTTCGCCATCTTCTTCTTTGATAGGCTCTCCAAAACGGATTTTGACGGCCTTTCTTCCTGGAACGGAGAATCGACGCACAAAATGCTCCACAAACCCATCGTCTCCTACCCATGCTTCCTCAGGATCTTGGTACTCAACCGCAGCGGGAATCACAGGCACATCGGTCCCTGCTGCTACATAAAAAATCCCTTTGTGCAGCTCTCCGACCTCGGGAGACATATGGGTTGTCCCTTCAGGAAATACCAAAACAGAGACACCTTCTTTGAGTCTTTCCTTTACTTGCTTGCGCGTCTGCTGGCGGCTATTCTTATCCTTTCTATCCACAAAGATCGTTCGGGCAATCCGTGCAGCTTTGCTGATCAAGGGCCATTTACTGACTTCGATTTTGGCGACAAAACACACAGGAATAATGGAGACAAAGTGAATGATATCCAGATAGGAACGGTGATTGGGCAGTATCAAGGCACCTTCTTCAGGGATTCTTCCTTGCCACTCAATGTCGATTCCCAGCCATCGTGCCTCATCACGTCCACAGTCTTTGACGATCCCCCAGGCGAAGTTAGGATCTCGCCCTGCCCATATACTTTTGATGATCACACGTGTAACGTGAAAAGCCAGGATAACCGTAAAGCCCAAGAGCTTGTATATTCCTCTGATCTTCTGCATGGTTACAAATGTAGATATTTTTTCTTTCCAGATTTACCTGTGATCTGTAGAATTGTTCCTCCTCAGGTGAGAGGGATCGACCAAGCTTTTACTTCCCTCTTCCAGTGCCGAGGTGAGTCCTAGACTTCTCCCTATCTTAAGCACTTCAATACCTAACACACTCATTATGTATCGATTCTTCAGCCTACTCTTCCTTCTCATCGGATTATCCTTTGTGAAACTGCAAGCGCAGGATACTTTCGCTCAAGACTCCGTCGCTATCCATGCGGTCGTTACACAACTATTCGATGGAATGCGAAAAGGAGATTCTGCCATGGTGCATGCGACGATGCATCCTGAGGTACGGATGCTCACATCCTACATCAACAAAGAAGGCGAAGCCAAGCTTCAAGTGGGGAGCCTCGACCGATTCCTAAAAGCTGTCGGGACGCCACACGAAGCCGTTTGGAATGAAACGATAGACGCCCTTCACGTCGAAGTGGATGACAATCTGGCCCATGCTTGGGTGGATTATTCTTTTTATGTCAATGAAGACTTTCACCACTGTGGAGTGGATGCTTTTCTCTTCATCCGGGAAGGCGAGGAAAATTGGAAGATCATTCACCTTGCGGATACGCGTCGGACGGAGGGCTGTCCGTAGCGGGATGCGGCTCGATTTTCAGGCGATAGCCCAATCCTAATTGGCTTTGAATGTCTGCCTGATTGACGAAAATCTGTAGGCGATGGATCTGCTTCTCCTGAATTTGAAACCGTACATGCACAGGGAATGTCACCCATACCCCTAAGTCGCGATTGTAAAATCGTCCTTGATAATAATAAAGAACTTCAGGGCCAGCGGCTGTTTGTATAAGGTAGTTTTCTTGCTGTTCATAGTAGGCTGTATCATAGGTCGTATGGAAAGCACGCCAGGATGCGATCACGGCTGGCTTATCGAGCGTATCGGCGACTTTGGGACCTACAAATTGAATGTCTTCTGCTAACAAGGCCGCCAGTCGCTCATAATCCTGAGCAAAGGCGTGTTGGATGTACTCGTCTGCTACGCGTGAAAGCTGTGTGGAAGGCGTATTCGAGTTTGTCTCACAGGCAAAAAGCAGCAGACCTAACAATAGAAGCAAGAGGTATTTCATATGGTATAAGTTTCGAGAATAAGTAAATATAATGCTAGACAATCTCCTTTTTGATATATAGATGGATAAAAGACGGAAAAGCGACATTTGCCTCGGAGCAATTAAATATGAATAGAACGTAAGAGCCCTTTCTCTCTATGAAGATACCGACCTATTTCCTCATCCCTTGCTTGATATGGAGCTATACATGGGTAGAAGCTCAAGAAAACCTCGTGCCCAATCCTGGTTTTGAGGAGGTCGTAGCTTGTGTCGAAAATGAGTTTGCCTTCATCGATAAAGCCCAGCCCTGGTTCTGGCTCAACAGTCCTGCATTTCTTTTTCATGAATGCTTGGGACAGGCAGGAGCAGATGAACAAATTGAGGATCTTGGTCCTCAGGCCCCCAGATCAGGAGTCGGTATGGCTGGTGAAGTAGTGGGAGCAGCTAGCGGTAATTATACTGACTCGCGGTATACATGTGTAGAACTCATACGCCCTCTAGTACAAGACTCTCTCTATGTGGTCTCCTACTACGTAAACTATGGGGACTCTGCTGATATTGCCTGTAGCAATTGCATAGATGCCTTCTTTTTTGAGGATCTCCATCCCGACAGTATCTTCTTTCCCTCCTTCCCTCCACAAGGAGTCAGTATGATCCAAAATCCTCGCGATCGTATCCTTAAGGATAAGACTGGCTGGATGCAGATCTGCGATACCCTCAGAGCTACGGGAAAAGAGCACTTTCTCGTCATCGGAAGTACCGTCGAGTACAATGATCTTATCCTGGAGTTTACAGGAGGAAGAGGAGAATTGATCTGGTATTACGTCGACGATGTCTCTATCTACAAGATCCCTGGGGGAAGCCAGTCCAAAGTCCAACGATATGCAGGCTGCGAAACCGATCTCCCCTTGAGACTGAAAGGAAGACCTGATTTCTTGCACTATCACTGGTCTACAGGTGATACCTCAGCCATACTGGAGGTATGGACACCTGGTATCTACACACTCACCTATGACTATGGCTGTGGCTCCCTCACCGATACCTTTGTTGTAGAAATCGAAACACTTGCTCCCCCCATCGATTTGGGCTCCGATCGCTTGAGCTGTGAATCAGATCAATTTGTAGCGACCATAATAGATGCGGGTCCAGATCAAGCACGCTATATCTGGTCCACGGGTGATACCACCTCACAAATCATCGCAACAGCACCTAGAACATATACCGTTAAAGCAGATTATATTTACTGTCCTGACCGTAGCGACAGCATACAACTATTCCCCTGCCCTCCCAGACTCGATTTTATCATCGAATTTCCCAATGTCTTCACCCCCAATGGAGACAATCGAAATGACACCTGGACAGGACAGTATGAAAATATCCAGTTTCAAAGGCTTGAGGTTTTTGATAGATGGGGAAGAAAGGTGTTCCAGACAGCTCAGGAAGGGCGAGCGTGGGATGGAAGGCACAATGGAGAAAATCTACCCGAAGGCGTCTACTATTATCGGCTTTCCTTCCTACGACCTGTGACAAATGTAATGGATCAGGCAAAGGGAACTATTTTACTCTTGAGATAAGAAAATGAAAAGCCCTAGGCTTCGTTCTAGCATCCATTAAATCGAAAAATAAGATTCAAACATCCTCCTAGACAATCTCCTTTTTGAGGGATAGATGGATAAAAGACGGAAAAGCGATTTTTGCTTAGCGATAATTAAATATGAATAGAACGTAAGAGACCTTTCTCTCTATGAAGATTCAGACCTATTTCCTCATCTCTTGTTTTCTATGGAGCTATACATGGGTAGAAGCTCAAGAAAACCTCGTGCCCAATCCTGGTTTTGAGGAGGTCGTATCTTGTGTCGAAAATGAGTTTGCCTTCATCGACAAAGCCCAATACTGGTTCTGGCTCAACAGTCCTGCATTTCTTTTTCATGAATGCTTGGGACAGGCAGGAGCAGATGAACAAATTGAGGATCTTGGTCCTCAGGCCCCCAGATCAGGAGTCGGTATGGCTGGTGAAGTAGTGGGAGCAGCTAGCGGTAATTATACTGACTCGCGGTATACATGTGTAGAACTCATACGCCCTCTAGTACAAGACTCTCTCTATGTGGTCTCCTACTACGTAAACTATGGGGACTCTGCTGATATTGCCTGTAGCAATTGCATAGATGCCTTCTTTTTTGAGGATCTCCATCCCGACAGTATCTTCTTTCCCTCCTTCCCTCCACAAGGAGTCAGTATGATCCAAAATCCTCGCGATCGTATCCTTAAGGATAAGACTGGCTGGATGCAGATCTGCGATACCCTCAGAGCTACGGGAAAAGAGCACTTTCTCGTCATCGGAAGTACCGTCGAGTACAATGATCTTATCCTGGAGTTTACAGGAGGAAGAGGAGAATTGATCTGGTATTACGTCGACGATGTCTCTATCTACAAGATCCCTGGGGGAAGCCAGTCCAAAGTCCAACGATATGCAGGCTGCGAAACCGATCTCCCCTTGAGACTGAAAGGAAGACCTGATTTCTTGCACTATCACTGGTCTACAGGTGATACCTCAGCCATACTGGAGGTATGGACACCTGGTATCTACACACTCACCTATGACTATGGCTGTGGCTCCCTCACCGATACCTTTGTTGTAGAAATCGAAACACTTGCTCCCCCCATCGATTTGGGCTCCGATCGCTTGAGCTGTGAATCAGATCAATTTGTAGCGACCATAATAGATGCGGGTCCAGATCAAGCACGCTATATCTGGTCCACGGGTGATACCACCTCACAAATCATCGCAACAGCACCTAGAACATATACCGTTAAAGCAGATTATATTTACTGTCCTGACCGTAGCGACAGCATACAACTATTCCCCTGCCCTCCCAGACTCGATTTTATCATCGAATTTCCCAATGTCTTCACCCCCAATGGAGACAATCGAAATGACACCTGGACAGGACAGTATGAAAATATCCAGTTTCAAAGGCTTGAGGTTTTTGATAGATGGGGAAGAAAGGTGTTCCAGACAGCTCAGGAAGGGCGAGCGTGGGATGGAAGGCACAATGGAGAAAATCTACCCGAAGGCGTCTACTATTATCGGCTTTCCTTCCTACGACCTGTGACAAATGTAATGGATCAGGCAAAGGGAACTATTTTACTCTTGAGATAAGAAAATGAAAAGCCCTAGGCTTCGTTCTAGCATCCATTAAATCGAAAAATAAGATTCAAACATCCTCCTAGACAATCTCCTTTTTGAGGGATAGATGGATAAAAGACGGAAAAGCGATTTTTGCTTAGCGATAATTAAATATGAATAGAACGTAAGAGACCTTTCTCTCTATGAAGATTCAGACCTATTTCCTCATCTCTTGTTTTCTATGGAGCTATACATGGGTAGAAGCTCAAGAAAACCTCGTGCCCAATCCTGGTTTTGAGGAGGTCGTATCTTGTGTC